>JAPJQL010000058.1 GCA_030825115.1 Lachnospiraceae bacterium | reverse complement strand
CCACCGAAAGCACAGCTAACAGATTTACAGTCTGCCCCCTTTGGCCACTCGGGAACCCATCCATAATTGGCTTTGACAAGCAAAAATTATCTTATCACAGCCAATGCAAAAAATCAAGCGGTTTTTATTGAAATTTCAAGCTTTGGACGTTCCGGCTTTCAGTCTTCCCCAACAGTCAGTAGAATGCTGGAATTTGCCGGCATCATAAACTTCAGTGCGCCGTCCGACACCTGGTACTCCACGACTCCCACATTGTACCCTTCCGTGTAAGTAAGCATGATCCGACGAAGAACCGTGCCGTCCAAAATCCCCAGTTCCCACACCGGAAGCTCCACTTCCCGCTCCGAAGCCCGGTTATTCACTGCCACCACGCACTTATTTGCGCCTTTCATCCTGCCATAGGCAATCAGCTGCCGGTCCGCCACAAGCTGCTTTAATGAACCCCGGCGAAGCGCCGGCAGACGCTTATGGAAGCTGATCATATACCGGTGGAATTCAATCAGTTCAAAGTCCTCGTCTCCCCAGGGATAAGTCCTGCGGTTATCCGGGTCCGTCCACCCGCATACGCCGGCCTCGTCGCCATAATACAGGGTCGGAGCGCCCGGCCAGGTCATCTGGATCATGACTGCCTCCCGGAACACCCCATAGTTGACGCCAAAGCCCGCCATCTCCGGTCCCGCGGACCCGATCCGCCCTACAATCTGATTCGTCCTGGTCAGAAAACGGCTGTGGTCATGATTGGAAAGCTGGTTCATCGCCACCATCACAGACTGCCCCTGCATCCGGCTCATGTGGTAGTACATCGAACGGAAGAAGCTGACGCCGTCTCCGTAAAGATTCCCATTGTACTCGTCACTGTGCTTCTCCATACCAGTCAAAAACCAGGTAAGCGGCTCCATAAACGCATCATAGTTCATGACCGTATCCCACTGGTCTCCCCGCAGCCAGCTGCTGGGATCGCCATAATGCTCTGCCAGGATGATCGCCTCCGGGTTAGCGCTCAGCACATGTTTACGGAAATCCCTCCAGAACTGGTGGTTGTATTCGCTACTGTGCCCCAGATCGGCCGCCACATCAAGCCGCCATCCGTCCACATGGAACGGTGCAGCCACCCACTTGCGCGCTATCTTCATAATATATTCATAGAGTTTTGGAGACTCCTCATAATTCAGCTTCGGCAGCGTATCATGTCCCCACCAGCCATCATAATTGCCGTTGTACGGCCAGGCGTCCTCATTGTAAAACTTGAAAAAGGAACGGTACGGGCTGTCTTCCGAAATATAGGCCCCCGGCTCATACCCGCCCTGGTTGGCATAGATCTTCTCCCGATCCAGCCACTTGTTAAAAGAACCGCAGTGGTTGAATACGCCATCGATGATGACCTTCATCCCACGCTTATGTACCTCCTCCATAAATCGGATAAAAAACCGGTCGCTTGCGTCAAGATTTACCGGAGACGCACTGCGTATCTGGTATTTTGTCGCCCGGTCGTTGGAGACGGCGTTCTCCGCCACCAGTTCCCCGCCGTCCTCCACAATCCTTCCATAGTGAGGGTCGATATGGTCATAATCCTGACAGTCATACTTATGGTTTGAAGGCGACACAAACAGAGGGTTGAAATAAATCACCTCCACCCCAAGGTACTGCAGATAATCCAGTTTGTTCCAGACCCCCTGCAGATCCCCGCCATAAAAACATCCCACGTCCATCGTGGACGGATTCTGATCCCATCTCTCCACCCGGCGGACGGGGCGTCCGATGTAGATATATTCGCAGGACTGGACGTCATTGCTCTCGTCCCCCCTGCAGAACCGGTCCACAAAAATCTGATACATCACGGCTCCCTTGGCCCATTCCGGCGTATGAAAACCCGGAGTGATGCAAAACGCATAGCAGCTCTGGATATCTGACGTAGCGCCCAGGCGGTTGAAATAGCAAACCTCCCCGCCCTTTACTACCTGAAAATAATAACGCTGCGGCTGGCTGTCCGCAACCATCTGGTATTCATAATAGTCAAACAGGCCATCTGACGAAACCTTCGTCATCTCTGCCTCAATATTTTTATCCTCTTCCATATAGGAAACCCTGTCTGCATCATCTCTGCCGGTACGGAACCGCAGCGTCACCCGTTCTCCGGCATCCGGCTCTTCCGGCATCCGGTAATCAATCGTCTCGTCAGCAAACAAAGCATTCCTGTTCAAACAATCAGGTCTGTCTTCCTTCATATCGGGTCATTTCCCTTCTCGATCGCAAAGCAATCTGCTATTTCTATTTTATCCGATTCCCCACCAAGTTACAACCCTTTTATCTATGCTGTTTCCTTCTTATATTGCCCGTCCAGACAACGAAAGAGCCAGCGGGGTAGCTGGCTCTTTCAGGAGAAGGTATTTCGTTTCTTATGGGGTGTAGCAAAAACTATATAATGTATTGGGGGGGTTTACGTTAATTATAGTATCATATCCGACAAAATAAGTGTGCACAAACATCAATTTCTTTTCAAAAAGTTTTTATGCATATTCACAAAGTCCTTTTTTGCACGCTCCGTCTTTCTCATAGAATTCCTACAATAACCCCCGCCTGTTTTTGTTTTGCCTTTGGTTTCCCCCTTTTTATCCCCTGTTTCATTCAGGTCAGGCAGGCTGATTTACATGGCAAACAGGTCCTCAAACTCCTTCTGACCAATCTTTTCTTTTTCAATCAAAAGCTCACAGCAGCGGTCCAGCACCAAACGGTGCTCCATGATAATATTTTTCGCCTTCTGGTAACACTCATCGATGATCCGTTTCACCTCATTGTCGATCACGGATGCCACACCCTCGCCGTAGCTTCTTGTGTGGGCCAGATCGCGTCCGATAAAGACCTCGTCTTCATCGCTGCCATAATCGATCATGCCCACCTTGTCGGACATACCGTACTGGGTTACCATCGCGCGGGCAATCTTGGTGGCCTGCTTGATATCCTGGGACGCGCCCGTGGTCACATCCTCAAAGATGATCTCCTCGGCAATCCTTCCTCCAAGAGATACCATGATATCCTGCAGCATCTTGCCCTTTGTATTGAACATCTCATCCTCTCCCGGCAGCGGCATCGTATAACCAGCCGCCCCAATCCCGGTCGGAATGATGGAAACTGTGTGGACCGGTCCCACATCCGGCAGCACATGGAACAGGATTGCATGGCCCGCCTCGTGGTATGCAGTGATACGCTTTTCCTTCTCGGAGATGATCCGGCTCTTTTTCTCCGCGCCGATTCCGACCTTTACAAAGGAACGGTCGATATCTTCCTGGCGGATGAAGTTGTGGTTTTCCTTTGCCGCAATGATAGCAGCCTCGTTCATCAGGTTCTCAAGGTCCGCCCCGGTAAATCCGGAAGTCGTCTTGGCCACCCTCGGAAGATCCACATCCTCGCCGAGGGGTTTTTCCTTGGAATGCACCTGAAGGATTGCTTCCCTGCCGCGGACATCCGGACGGCCCACCGCCACCTTGCGGTCAAAACGCCCCGGACGCAGGATTGCCGGGTCAAGGATATCCACCCGGTTGGTTGCCGCCATCACGATGATGCCCTCGTTCACGCCAAATCCATCCATCTCCACCAGAAGCTGGTTCAATGTCTGCTCCCTCTCGTCATGTCCGCCGCCCATACCGGTACCGCGGCGTCGGGCAACCGCATCGATCTCGTCGATAAACACGATACACGGCGCATTCTTCTTCGCCTCTTCAAACAGGTCGCGGACACGGGACGCGCCCACGCCTACAAACATCTCCACAAAATCAGAACCGGAGATTGAGAAAAACGGCACGCCCGCCTCTCCCGCCACCGCTTTGGCCAACAAGGTCTTGCCGGTTCCCGGAGGTCCCACAAGGATGACGCCCTTTGGGATCCTCGCGCCAAGGCTGGTATATTTTTGCGGATTGCGGAGGAAATCAACCATCTCCTCCAGGTCTTCCTTCTCTTCCTGAAGACCCGCCACATCCTTAAATGTCACATTGCTGTTGTGCGTGACCCGCGCACGGCTCTTGCCAAAATTCATCATCTTCGCATTGCTGCCGCCGCCTGCGCCCGCCCTCATATTCATCATAAAAATAATCAGGACAACTGCCCCTACCGACAAAAGAACCGGCAGGATGACCGCCAGCCAGTAGTTGCTCTGCGGCACATTGTCGGTAATAAAATCGATTCCCTTTTCCTCCAGCAGCGCCTGTGCCTCTTTGATATCCGGGACATAGACGATCTGCTCTTCCCCCGTCGTCAGCGCGATCAGGACCTCGCCGGTCGGCGCCTGCTGGTTCTGGCGAACCCTCACCGCCTGAATCTTTCCGCCATCTTCCAATAGCTGCTGAAACTCCTGGTTACTGAGCTGTTCCTGCCCGCTCTTGGGAAAAATCCAGAGAAGGGCGATCAGCATCAGCATTAAAAATAAAAATCCGGTACTTCTCAATGACTGTTGTTTCACTAAGCTGCCTCCTTACTGCTCTACTACTCCGATATATGGTAAATTCCGGTACTTCTGGGCGTAATCCAGTCCGTATCCAACAACAAATTCATCCGGAATGGTAAAGCAGGTATACTGTACCTGGACCTGTTTCTTTACACGGCGCTCCGGCTTATCAAGAAGGGTACAAAGCTGAATGCTCTTCGGTCCCCGCTGTCTTAGTACCTCGATCAGGTAAGAGAGCGTGCGCCCGGAGTCGATGATATCCTCCACGATCAGCACATCCTTGCCCGCTAACGGCTCATCCAAATCCTTTACAATGCGGACAACCCCGCTGGACTTGGTATCATCCCCGTAGCTGGACACTGACATAAAGTCCAAAGACACCGGGACGGTGATCCGCTTCGCAAGCTCACAGGTAAAGAAAACGCCGCCCTTTAAGATGCAGATCAGGTGCAGCTCCTTTCCCTCGTAATCTTTGCTGATCTGTTCCGCCACCTCGCTGATCTTCCGGTTTACCTCTTCCTCTGACAACAATACCCGAATCTTATCTGCCATGTTCTTCTCCTCCGTCTGCTGTTACTTGCAATATCGTTTTCGTATCTTCTGTTATCTTATAGTATTCGCCAATCCGGTATCCGACAATCCAAAGCACATGATTTCCCTCCGCCAGAACCGTGATCTGGTCCCGCAGTTCTCTCGGAATCTTCTCATCGATCATGTACCGGTGCAGCGTTTTTGTCCCGCCGCCGGCCAACGTGATATAATCTCCGGACCGCCGGTTTCTTACCGATAGCGTACCTTTTATTCTATCATAGTCAAACCATTTCGTATACTGGTTTTTGGGAAATTCCCCTTGATTTTGGCGGGAAAATGTCTTAAAGTGAAGGGTTTTTTGAAGATTTCCTTCCATTTTCCCCACGGCGGCTTTCTTTTCCATGCGAAAATCCTTATACCCGCGCACTGCCGAAAGCCCGCCCGGAAGGTCACACCTCGCCCCGGCGCCTCCTGCCATCACCTCATCCATGAGCCGGTAATGGCGGGAGGTCACATCCTTCGTCCCGCAGCCCAGCAGCATAAACATATGCCGGTACAAATAGGTGCGGATGATCTTCTCCTGCTTTTCCAAAACCGCCAGCGGCAGGCATGCCTCGGCAGGCACGCGGGGTATATCCCCGCCGCATCCCGCCTGCTCTTTCCTATCCGCTCCGCCATATCCGACGCTTCCGGCCTGGTCCCATACCCGCCTTGCCGCACCTTCCAGGTAATCGTCCGCCTCCGCAAACACCTCCCCGGCGCGGAGGATATTGTCCGCCGCCCGCTCATTGACGCACGCCTTTAACAGAGGCATCACCTGGTTTCTGATCCTGTTGCGCGTATAATCGTCAGATGCATTGGTGGAGTCCTCGCACCAGCCAAGCCCCCGCTCCGTCAGATACCCCTCAATTTCTTCCCGTCCCACGCACAGAAGCGGCCGGATCCGGTTCCCCTGCACAGGCCGCATCCCGCCAAGCCCCTTAAGCCCGCTCCCTCTCAGAAGGTGGTGGAGGATCGTCTCCGCATTGTCATCCTTATGATGGGCAAGGGCGATCTTTTTTGCTCCCCAGGCATCCGCTTCCTCCTGAAGCGCCTGGTATCGGAGGACTCTGCCTGCTTCCTCCGTAGACAGCCCCTGCTCCGCGGCATACCCCGCAACGTCCCGGAAGACCATCGCAAACGGTATCCCGAGCCGCCTGCACAGCTCGCCGGCAAACGCCCCGTCCCGGTCCGCCTCTTTTCCTCTCAGGCCGTGATGGACATGGACCGCCATAAGCTCTGCCTTCAGCTCGTCCTCCTCATCCACAATCTCTTTCAAAACAGACAAAAGGCAGACCGAGTCTGCCCCGCCTGACAATGCCACGATCACCCGATCCCCGGGCTGCAGCATCCGGTATTCTACAATATAATCCCTTACTTTTTTCAACATAACCAGCTCCGCCTTAGTAGATTTCCCTGTGATATTATAAATATACCCGCATTCCGGCGAAGATGCAATTTCTTTTTCTTAAGTCCGCTTCCAGATTGCGCCCGTAAGCACCGTCATATCGTCCCGCGGCTCCGAAATGTTCTGACAGGCAAACTTAAGAATCCGTTCCGCCATGTCCTGGGGAGTCCTGATGGGCATCCCTTCAAGAAACTCCCTCATGGCCGCCTCTTTATCATCCCCCGGGCATGCATCCAGCACACCGTCGCTGACCATCACGATCCGGTCCCCGTCCCACAGTTTTCTGGACAGCAGCACCGGCTCCACAGGGTTTAAGACCCCTGCCGGCACGTCTCCTGCCATAAGCGTATCGACTTCACCTGCGCCCACCACAAATGTGGCCACCGCGCCCAGCTTCATCGCCTCCATCACTCCGGTATGCAGATCCACGCAGCATAAGTCAATCGTAGCCGGATGCTGCTCCGCCCCGGTCAGCAAAAGAATGGTATTCACCATCTTAAGCGCCGCGCGTGCCGAAAAGCCGGTCTCCAAAAGCTGCTGGGTCAGCTCCACCACGCGCCTGCTCTCCTTCGAGGCCGTCTCCCCGCTCCCCATTCCGTCGGAAAGGCTCATAATGACCTGACCCGGCGCATTTGCGGAAAACGTATAATTGTCGCCGGACACCCCTGCTCCTCCCTTTGTAAGGCGCGCAACGCCATACAGCATCCGGTAGCTCCCTTCCTCGATCAGCCGCAGGGTTGCCGCCTGTCTGGTCACCAGGGCCCTGGTATCCCTTGGCACGATCCAGTCCCGGCTTCCAAGGGCCTGTCCCAAAAGGGCGGCCGCCTCCTTTGCCGTCACACATTTCCCATCAGTCGTCCTCACCGTTAGATAAGCTTCTCTCTGCTGGTTCTCATATTCCAGCAAAAGCATATTTTCCACTGCCATATGGTGCAGGCGAAACAGATGTTTTACGGCTTCGCCGCGCAACCCCGTAATATCCGTGGCCTGCTCCATCTGACGGGCAAACTCTTCAAGGATGACTGCCAGCTCCCGAAACTGTACCATCACCGTATCCCGGCTCTCTAAAAACCTGTTCTTCCACTCTAAATTCATGGTCGCCCGCCCCAGATTCCGGTTCAGATGTCCCACGTACTCCTCTTTCCTCTTGCAGGTCTCTAAAAAAAACCGGGGCATGTCCTCATACTCCACATGACCCTTCTGCTCAAACGCACGCAGCAGATAATAAAGATAATAGCTGTCTTCCTTCTCGCTGTCACGGTAAAGGTTGCACCGGCTGCATTCGCCGCACACCATGGCAGCGGACATCTGCATCGCCGCAAGGGCGTCATCCTTTGTAAGCCCTGCCTCCCCGTCCATATTGTCCGCGCAGGACCTGGCAAGCAGCCCCAGGGACTGTGCCATATCGTTTAATCGTTTTGCCGTATATACATTTACATCCGCCATATCCCGGCGCTTATTTCGTCTCAACACAAAAATCCCCTCCTAAGCCACATTATATGCGGCGGGAAGGGATAGTATGTCATATTAGTTTCGCTTCGATGGTTTTAAAAGGATCTCGTCAGGCTTTACCAGCCCCAGTTTCTGCTTCGCCACTTCTTCTATGTACTGCTTGGTCTGGACATAGATGCGGTACTCCTCCAGCTCGTTGGCACGGTTCTTCTCCTGGGCCACCTGCTGGTCGAGGGCTGCCTCCCTGACCTGGTACTCCAGATCTTTCTTCCGCATCGTTGCGCTCTTTAAATTCACCACAACGCCAAGACTCAGCACCACCAGCGTAATCCCAATAATGGCAAGCCGGTTGCTCCATCTGTCTTTTTTCTTTCTTCTCGTTCTTCCACGCATTTTCATAGTTCCATCACCAGTCTGTTTCATCACCTGCGGCTTCTCTTTAACAGTTTCATTCTAATCCATCTGCCGGTCTTTTTCAATAGTTTTAGGAAAAAACGGCTGAAGCACCGGTCATATGCCACCATCGTCAGCAGCACCGTGCCGATCACGTACATCCGCAGGCTGCCGTCGTTTTCCCGGTACAGAAGATAAAAGACAGAAAGCCCCGCCGCACACCAGTAAAACAGATCCTCAACTCCGATGACCGCCCAGCTATGGGGAATGAGCAGCCGCAGGATACGCAGGACGTCATATGCCATCATCAAAGCTGCTCCGGTCAGGATGCTGAGCGCCAAAAGCTGTGCCTCAATCTGTATGTTCTGGCTCATTCCACCACCTCATTTCCGGCCTGTGCTCCGGCCGTCCCTTACTTGAACAGGCGCGAAATCAGATTCTGCCCTGATTTGCGGTACGCTTCGTTGGATGAGTAGGTCAGGCTGTCTACCGTTCCCTCCACATCCACCTCCCCCTTCTCCACAGTCAGGCGGCTCACGTGAAGGTCTTTTCCCTTCAGTGTCAAAAGCCCCATATCCGTGTCCATCACCACCTGGTTTTCATCGAAGGAGACTACCTCCCGCACCCCGGTAAGGCCTGCGGCGGAACGGTTCTGCAGGAAACACGTATGGGGACGGATACCCGGCTTCTCATCCATAAAAAAGACCTCCTCATATACCAAACACCTGGTTCAGTATATGAAAAGGTCTTATCAATTATCACAAATACCGGTAGAGATCTTTGGCTTCATCCTTTTTTACGGTCTCTTGAACATCCAGGACTTCCACCTTGACGGAACTTGTGCCAAACTGAATCTCGATGATGTCACCGGTCTTCACGTTCAGGGATGCCTTCGCCGGCTTTTCATTCACCAGCACACGACCGGCGTCACACGCTTCATTTGCCACGGTACGGCGCTTGATCAGGCGTGATACCTTTAAAAATTTGTCTAATCTCATAGATTATGCGTTTACCAGATCCTTCAACGCTTTGCCTGCTTTGAACTTCGGAGTCTTGGAAGCCTCAATCTTCATCGTCTCGCCGGTCTTCGGATTTCTGCCTTCTCTTGCAGCTCTCTCGGAAACCTCAAAGGTACCAAAGCCTACTAACTGGATTTTCTCACCTTTTACTAACTCGTCAGAAATAACGTCGGTAAATGCCTTAACAGCAGCCTCTGCATCTTTCTTGGATAATCCTGATTTTTCTGCAACTGCTGCAACTAATTCTGTCTTGTTCATTATCATTTCCTCCTAGATATTGAGTATTTGTAACTGATCAAACTCCTCACAGCTACGGTATTCTGATTTAATACGTACTCTATCATTTATATCCGTTTTGCTACTCTTTGTCAAGGTTTTTCGGCTTTTTCCTGCTTTTTAATGGCGTCCCAGAGAGCCAGTCCCTCCTCTTTAGAAAGGGCTGTCACATTCCCAAATACATGGGGATGGCGGCGTATCATTTTGGCGCAGATCCCATCCACCACGTCCTCGATGGTAAACGCACCGTTCTCTTTTGCAATCTGACTATGCATCATGACCTGGTACAGCAGATCTCCCAGTTCTTCGCACAGATTCTCCATATCCTGATTGTCTATGGCGGCCAGCACCTCGCCGCTCTCCTCCGTCAGGCATTGTTTCAGGCTCTCATGGGTCTGGGCCTTATCCCACGGACAGCCCTGCTCCGAGCGCAGCGTCTCCGTGATAGAAACCAGCTCTTCAAATGTATGCATCCCTGTCACGCTCCCTTTCCGATAAATACCACGATCGTGCGCGGCGGCACCATGAACTGCTTCTGGCTGCCGATCTTTTCTTCCCTTCCCGGAGGATAATAACCGCCAGCCGTCTTGTCGTCCGTATTGAACGCGATATACCAGCTTTTTCCCTTTGGAAGATTGGGAAGGGCAAACTCATGGGGTTCCCAGTGCATATTATAGGTCACGAAGAAATAATCGTCCGGCGTGCCATCCGGCCGGAGCCCGTATTCTCCACAGTACATAATGCCCATCTGCCGGCGGAAATTCTCAAACTCCGGAAACCATGCCTTGACTCCATGATAGGAAATGTCAGGATGCCCGCACGCCAGATAATCCATCACCCGCGGCTCACTTGCCATGTGGAACACCGGATGTGCCTTGCGGAAGGCAATCAGGCTGCGGACAAAATCATGGATATCGCCATTGCTTTTTAACTGATTCCAGTTCAGCCAGGATGTCTCGTTGTCCTGGCAGTAGGCATTGTTATTGCCGCCCTGGGAATTGCCGAACTCATCGCCCGCCAAAAGAAGCGGCGTCCCCTGGCTGAGGAACAGCAAAAGCAGCGCATTGCGGATCTGTTTTCGGCGCAGTTCCACCAGCTTCCGCTTGCGGGTCGGTCCTTCCAGCCCACAGTTCCAGGAATAATTATACTCATTTCCGTCCTGGTTATTCTCACCATTGGCCTCATTATGCTTCCTTTCATAAGAAACCAGATCCATCAGCGTAAAACCATTGGTATTGGCCATATAGTTGATGACGCCCCAGGCGGCAGGATTTCGCTTGTTGCGGAAAATCAGGCGGTTCATCTGTTCCTCATCACCCTTTAGCACTCTCCGCATGTCATTCATGAAATCATCATTGTATTCTCCCAGAAGCCGCGGCTGCCCCGGCTTCCACGGGGTTCCGTCCCAGCAGGATGCCCAGATTTTTGTCCCGGCAAGATAAGGATCGCCGGACAGCAGCCAGCCGGGAGCCTGTCCTACCAGATGAATGCCGTCGATGTGGTACTCCCTCACCCAGTACCGCATCGCCTCAGCCACAGCCGCCGGGCTTTCCTCCCCGGTAAAATAAAACTCCAGCACCAGCTCGATCCCTTCCTTGTGAAGGCTCTTCACCAGGTTTTTCAGCTCGTTTACCGGGTCTTTTTTTCGGCTGTATGCCGCCTTCGGCGCATAGAGACAGGCCGGACAGTACCCCCAGTAGTTGAGTTTTCCGGTCGGCTCCGGCTCCCCGTAGGGATTGCCGTCGATCGAACTCGGCATCATGACCTCCTGGAACTCTGCCACCGGCATCAGCTCCAGCGTCGTGATCCCAAGGTCCTTGAGATACGGAATCTTCTCCTGCACGGCACAGAAGGTTCCCTTATCCGACACCCCGGACGAGGCATGCTTTGTAAACCCCCTCACATGGGCGCGGTAGATGATGCTTTCCTCATACGGGATCTGCAGCGGCCTGTCCCCTTCCCAGTCAAACTCCTCCCGCCTGATTGGGGATTTTTGCAGGGTGTGGACCTGTTCCAGTCTGCCCCACTGCTCCCTGCCCAAAAAAGAATGCCCACACGGATCCGGCTTCAGCTCGCCGTCTATTTCCAGCATATACTCATAATGGGAAAGCCCTTCTGCCAGCACAGTCATCTCCCAGACGTTGCCTGTCCGCCCCTCTTCAGGAAACGGAATCTGCACCGGTTCTTCTTTCCTGCCTCCACCGGCAAACAAAACCAGGCTGCAGCTCTTTGCCGCAGCCATCACAGACAGGTGGATACCACCTGTTAGGATCGTGAGTCCCATGGGATATATATTCTTGTCATTTCGGTCAATCTGATACTGTAACATCCTAGCCCACCTCTCTTGTATCCTATCGGAGGACAAGTTCCACCGGGCAATGGTCGGATCCCATCACCCCGGTATGGATTGCCGCCCCAAGAAGCCTGTCCTTCAGGCACTCCGATACACAAAAATAATCAATCCTCCACCCCGCGTTCTTTTCACGGGCCCGGAACCGGTAGGACCACCAGGAATACACGCCTTCCTGGTCCGGATAAAAATAACGGTAAGTATCAATAAAGCCTGCGTCCAGAAGCTTTGTGAACTTCTCCCGCTCCTCATCGGTGAAACCTGCATTCTTCCGGTTTGTCTTTGGATTTTTCAGGTCGATCTCCTGATGCGCCACGTTTAAGTCTCCGCAGAAGATCACCGGTTTCTTCTGTTCCAGCCCTTTTAAGTAGCTCCTCCACGCGTCCTCCCACTCCATGCGGTAAGGAAGGCGGGCAAGCCCGTCCTTGGAGTTCGGGGTGTAGCACGTGATGATATAATATTCCGGAAATTCGGCAGTTATGACTCTCCCTTCCTGATCATGCTCTTCGATCCCGATGCCGTAAGTCACGGATATGGGCTCTTCTTTCGTAAACATCGCAGTCCCGGAATATCCTTTTTTCACGGCATAATTCCAATACTGGAAATACCCCGGCAGCTCCAGCTCGATCTGCCCTTCCTGAAGCTTTGTCTCCTGAAGGCAGAACACATCCGCGTCCAGCTCTTTGAAATAGTCCAGGAACCCTTTTGTGACACAGGCCCGGAGCCCGTTTACATTCCAGGAAATCAGCTTACTCATACAGGTTCTCCTTATAAGCGCCGTCGGCGATCAGCCTGCGGATCGCTGCAACCACGGCCGCCTTGTCCTCTTTGTAAGTAACGCCAAACCATTTGTCCCTGGTCTCAAGAACCGCTACTTTAGCCTTCCCGCTCTTGATCTGCCGGTCGATGATCTTTGGCAGAAGGTACTCTGATTTGATGTCGCCCTCTTTCAGGCCGTCCAAAAATTCCGGGAATCCGGCTTCCAGTTCATCTAAGAATTTTGGCGGCAGCCCCCACATGTTCATGGAGACATGCTGGTCCGGGCTCACAAGGACAGGATTGCCCTGCTCATCGGCCGCAAAAAGACCGTTGCCCTTTTTCTCGATCTCGTAGGTCTCGGTCACATCCTTCAGCGTGCCGTCTTCATTCAGCAGGCACACGCCCCTGGTCACTGCCCCGTTCTCACTCAGGGTATTGGACAGGATGAAGCCGCCCATGCACATATCCAGCACATCGGATTCGGTATCCATCTTATTCACCATGTAATCATGAATCTTTACAAATCCCTCTTTGCCATAATAGTCATCTGCATTGATCACCAGGAACGGTTCGTTGACCAGCCCTTTTACGGAAAGCACCGCCTGTCCGGTTCCCCAGGGTTTCTTTCTGCCTTCGGTGACCGTATAACCTGCCGGAAGCGCCTCCAACTCCTGATATGCATACTCCACCTTCGCCACGTTTTCGATGCGGCTGCCAATGACTTCTTTAAAATCTTTCTCCAAATCCCTGCGGATGATAAATACAATTTTGTTAAATCCTGCCTCCAGCGCATCATGGATGGAATAATCCATGATGATCTCCCCGTTAGGACCTACCGGTTCCAGCTGTTTGATTCCCCCGCCAAAACGACTGCCAATTCCTGCTGCCATGATTACCAGTGTTGTGTCTTTCATCTCATTCTTGTCCTTTCGTACTCTTTGGTTATCTATTTCTCAATATAACATAATATGAGACAAAAGGCAATTTTTATCCGACTATCCTTTCACGGAACCGGCCACCATACCTTCGATGATATATCTCTGCATCAGGAAATAAAATACGACAAGCGGCAGCGTGGTCAGCACGAGCATCGGGAAAAACGAAGTCCAGTTTGTCGAAAATGGTCCTACACGGGAGTTTGACAGTTGAATCATAGAAAAATACCTTGCAGGTCGCATAAAACC
>JAPJQL010000057.1 GCA_030825115.1 Lachnospiraceae bacterium | reverse complement strand
CAATCAAAAATAATCCGAACTGCATCAAGTCATTAAAACTGAATTTGTTCTTCATAAGCACCACCTCCATTCTATGTAGAATGAAGGTCAAGCCACCCTGCAACACGATTGTTCCATTTTCATAATTTTCTGTGTTGTTCTATAACTGTCCAGAACATGAAAGAACCCTTGAAAACAATGCATTTTCAAGGGCTCTGATAATTTTCTTATTATATTTCTTATTATCTCTTGCTGAACTGCGGAGCACGACGTGCTGCTTTGAGACCATATTTCTTTCTTTCTTTCATACGCGGGTCTCTTGTCAGGTATCCTGCTTTTTTCAGGATCGGGCGGTATTCTGCGTCTGCCTGAAGCAGCGCTCTGGAGATGCCGTGTCTAATCGCACCTGCCTGTCCGGTGAAGCCGCCGCCACGTACGTTAACCAGTACGTCAAATTTATCAAGAGTTTCGGTAGCAACTAATGGCTGACGTACAACTACCTTCAAAGTCTCCAGACCTAAGTAGTTGTCAATGTCTCTCTTGTTGATGGTAATCTTGCCGGTACCCGGTACCAGATATACTCTTGCGATAGATTTTTTTCTTCTACCTGTTCCATAATATTTATTTGCCATGATAACTTCCTCCTTTCAGTACCTTTAATTAAAATTTGATTTCCAGAACTTCTGGTTTCTGAGCTGCCTGCTCGTGATCCGGGCCTGCATATACATGAAGCTTGGTCATCATGCTTCTTCCTAAAGGTCCCTTCGGAAGCATACCCTTAACTGCTAATTCCATAACTTTCTCCGGCTTCTTTGCCATCATCTCACGTAAGGTGGTCTCTTTCATGCCGCCTACGTAATCAGAGTGATGGTAGTAAATCTTCTGATCCATCTTCTTACCGGTTACTTTTACTTTGTCTGCGTTCACAACGATCACGTAATCGCCGCAGTCGATGTGCGGGGTGTAAATCGGTTTGTTCTTGCCTCTTAATACTTTTGCTACTTCTGAAGCCAAACGTCCTAATGTATATCCGGTAGCATCAACTACATACCATTTTCTCTCAATCGTCGCTGGACTAGCCATAAAACTCTTCATTGGTTAACCTCCTGTTAAATTACCTGTTTGCAACTTATTTGATATAAACATTTATTGTAAAATGCTGTTACCGGGGCTTTGGCTTAAGCATTTACACCTAACGTCACAGTTATACATTATATTACACACTGCCTTGCGTGTCAACTCTTTTTTCCTGTATTTGCAAGGTTTTTCACTTATATTCTTATAAATTTTGCAATATGGAAGCCGGAACGCCATCCCCTAAGAGTCTGTGCGCTCCGGCTTCTATTTTCATATCACCTGATTTCAGACAAAACATTCCGGCTCTACCGCATAATGAAGCAGATTTGCAGCCGATATCGTATCAAACACCGGTATCTTAAGATCTTTTGCAAGAGAGGCCGAGTAAGACGCCAGATTGCTGCACTCGAGGACGACCGCACGCAGGACCGGGCATTTCTCCCGCAGCTTCTTTCCGGCCAAAAGGACGTCCTTTTCCATCCGCTCCGGGTTCAGAAACAGCCCGCCTTCGATCACAATCTCCCGGAAATGTTCTTCTTCCTCCATTCCCTGAATGCAGATCGAAATTTCCTCACTCCATCCCGAATGCAGAAGATGCTCTTTCCGAAGCAGCCCGGAGTGGCCCGTGATCACACCTATCGTTCCCTGCCTCCCCAAAAGCTGCCATATCATAGGAATCTGGCAGAGAGAGGACCCTGCAAACAAGACCCCAAGCTCCGCCCCCATGCAGTCCTGGTACAGGCTCATCATCCCACAGTCTCCAAGAACTGCCCGAATCCCCCTGCTTACCAGCCGTCTCCCGCCTTCCAGAATCGCCCTTTTTATCCGCGGGGAACCCTCCACCAGGTCTCCAAATCCTCCGGGGATCACCTCATAACAGACCGGATAGGAAAAACTTCCGGCATGGCCGGCATCCCCCGGGATTCTCGGCGCTGTATTCTCAAACACCAAAACGCCCGTTGTCTGCCCGTAAAACGGATATCCAAAACAGCAGCTCATGAGACGCCTCCTTTTATCAGACGCCCGTTTCTCATAATCACCAATATCCGTTCCTTATCCTGCAAGATTCCAATATCCTCAAGCGGGTCTCCGTCAATCAGCAGCACGTCTGCCGTCTTGCCGTTGGCCAGAACCCCGATATCATCCTGATACAATGCCTCTGCGGCAACCGAGGTCGCAGACTGGATTGCCTGCATCGGCGTCATTCCGTGGCGGGTATACATAAGAAGCTCCTCCGCCCCCTGTCCGTGATAATTAAACGGGGTTCCGGTATCCGTCCCGCAGACAATCTTGACCCCGGCTTTTATTGCTTTCTCCAGATTGGCATAATGCTCCGTCGCAAAATAATGGATTTTTTCCAGCACATGAGGCGGGACACCCCCTTCCGGCCCATATTTTATGGTGCGGAAGGCGCATAAAGTCGGAACCAGATAATGTTCTCCTTCCAACAACATGGCGATGCCTTCCTCGTCCAGAAAACTTCCATGTTCAATCGTCCGCACTCCCGCCCGCAAGGCGTTTTTAATCCCTTCTCTTCCTATACAATGTGCAGCAGTAATCGCATGGCGGTTCGCCGCCTCCTCCACTGCCACCCGCATCTCTTCCACCGTCAGTTGGGATACGGTGCCCGGTCCCGGTGAGTTTCCTCCTCCCGTTGCCATCAGCTTGATATTATCCGCATTATGTTTCAGCCTGTGCCGCACCGCACGGCGCACTTCCTCCACACCGTCGCAGGTTTCTCCCAGAGAATCCAGTTCCACATCCCCCGGAATAAAATCTCCATGACCCCCGGTAATGGAAATCGCCTTGCCGCTTGTCAGAAGCCTGGGACCTTCTATCATCCCCTCCTGAATCGCCTGCTTGACGCCAAAGTCCACCTCGCCCTTATCTCCCATCGTGCGGATGGTGGTAAACCCGGCATAAAGGCATTTCTTGGCGCAATCCGCCGCCTTCAAAGTCGTGTAGGAGACAGAATCCATCAAAAAATCCATGACGCTCGACGGTTTCCCATACATCGTAAGGTGGACATGGGCATCAATCAGACCGGGCATGACCGTCTTCCCTCTTCCGTCCAAAACCACCGCGCCGTCCCGCCACTGCTCCGCCGTTTCCTGACAAAACACCCCTGCATACTGTATGGTTTCGCCTTCCACAACCAGAAGGCTGTCCGGTATCTTATCCGCACCTGCTCCGTCAATCATGTCCGCATGTTCAATCACAACTGTCATATTTCCGCCTCCTGTCTTTCTGCGGCAAACCAGGGTTTTCCATGTTCCATTGCAAATAGTTTCCTGCCTTCTTTATAGACCATCCTGACTCTGCCAAATGCATTGATATCCTGTTCCGGGTCACCCTCCACGATCGTAAAATCCGCCAGCTTCCCCGGTTCAATGCTTCCAATCTGGCTCTCGGCACGGACAGCCTGTGCCGCCGTATAAGTCGTTGCGGTGATGATGTCCCGAACCGGCATCCCAAGCTCGGCCATCATCTTATACTCGTTCACCATATCGTCATGATTGTTAAACGGAGTCCCCGCATCATTTCCTGCAATAATCCGCAAACCACTCTTTACCGCAAGTTCAAAACTTTTAAAATGTGCCTCCAACTGACCTGCACACTTTTTCACCACATAGGGCGGTATCCCGTTCTCCTCTCCATATCGGACTACATAGTAGGGCGGAAGCAAAGTCGCACAGAAAAATGTGTTGTTTTTTGCCATCAGCTCTACCTGCTCCTCGTCCAAAAACACACCGTGCTCGATGGATTCCACGCCTGCTCTCAGGCAGTTCATCACCCCTTCTTTTCCCTGGGCATGTGCCGCCGTGGGAAACCCGGCTTTCTTTGCTTCCTCCACAATAGCGGCAATCTCGCCTTCTGTCAATTGGGTGGCGCCCGCGCTCATCCCCTTGGACTGACCGCCCCCGGTCGCCATGATCTTCAGCAGGTCCACACCCTTTTTGATCTGGGTACGCGCTGCCTTCCTCGTGGCATCCACCCCATCGGCTTCGATGCCAAAATCACTTCCATGCCCTCCTGTCATGCAGATGACCCGCCCTGAAGTAAACATTCTCGGTCCCAGGGTACGCCCTGCGGCGATGCTGTCCCGGACAGCCAGCGACGCATCAAAATTCGTCCCCATGTCCCGGACCGTGACAATCCCCGAAGCCAGGGTTTTCAGACAGTTCCGGCAAATGCTCAAGGTAACCTGTGCTTCCGTATTTTCCTCCCTGATCTGAGCCTGCATATTGGGCTTCCCGTCCAGCGCGATATGGACATGGCTGTTGATCCATCCTGGCATAACGGTCAGCCCCCGGCCATCTATCTCCGTATCTGCGGGCATGTCCCGGCAATCCTGTCCCCATGCCGTGATGCTCCTTCCCTCAAATACGACAGCCGAATCTTCTTCCTTCCTGCCACGACCGTCGTATACCGTAACGTGTTTTATCTTTGTCAGCATATATATCCCCTCTCTCCTGTCTCTTTAAAGGAAAATCCCGTATCCCGGTCCGATCGGCAGTTTCAGCAGGAACCATGCCACCAGGAAAATACTCCAGCAGATGAAAAATCCGATAGAATACGGAACCAACGCCGACATCAGGCTTCCCATCCCTGCTTTTTTATCATATTTCTGCGCCAGGCCTACGAGAATTGCAAAATACGCCATCATAGGAGTGATCGGATTTGTCACGGAATCGCCAATCCGGTAACAGATCTGGGTCAAAGCCGGGTCGTATCCCAAAAGCATGAACATAGGCACAAAGACCGGAGCTAAAATCGCCCATTTTGCCGAGTTGCTGGCAATCAGGAAATTGACCAGGGCACAGAGCAGGACAAACAAAACGAGCAGCGGAGCGCCTGTCAGGTTGATGTTCCTCAGGAAATTCGCTCCTGCAATCGCTACAACCGGTCCTAAGTTACTCCAGGAAAAATAAGCGATCATCTGTGCTGCGATGATACAAAATGCCACATAAGAGCCCATTCCTGCCATCGCCTTGCCGATATGCTTTGCCACATCCTTGTCATTGTGGAACACACCTGCCCCAAATCCATAAGCGACAGACGGGATAAAAAATACCAGTGTTATGATCGGCACGATCCCATTCATAAACGGAGCCGTAAAGGACATCAAAGATCCTGTTTCCGGGTCGCGCAGCGGAGCATTCGACGGAAGAATCAGCATAAGCAGCGCCACCAGGAGGATTGCAAATGATATCCCTGCCCAACGAAGTCCCCTGCGTTCTTCCTTTGTCGTCGGCTTGATCTCCTCGTATTCTCCCTCATACCTGCCCAGCCTCTTTTCTACCAGGTATTTGTTGATCAGCGTCCCAACCGGAATCAAAAACAGCGTGGATGCCGCGATAAAGTAGTAGTTCATAGCCGGATTTGCTACATAATTCGGGTCGATCATATTGGCAGCCGGCTGGGTAAAACCGATGATCAGCGCATCCGTCGTTCCAATCAGAAGGTTTGCCGAAAAGCCGCCTGCCACGCCTGCATATCCCAGCGCCATACCGGCAATCGGATGCTTGCCCATCGCAGCAAATACGATCGCACAAACGATCGGCATCAATACAAACCCGGCGTCGCCTGCAATATTTGAGTTGATTGAAATAAACAGAAGGATCGGTACAATGAGAGCCGGCGGAGCTTTGAGCACCGACGTCTTCAAAAGAGTCTCCGCAAATCCGGTAGACTCACAGAGCCCAACGCCGAACATGATCGTCATGACCAGTACGAACGGAGGGAAATTATTGACATTTGCTGCAAAATTCGTAAACATCTTCGCAATCCCTGCACCATTCAGCAGGTTTACAACCTGTACCTGAGAACCGTCCACCGGGCTGACCACGGATACGCCCAGATTTCCAAGCAGGCAGGATAACCCCAGTATGATTGCTATAATGATGACAAAGAGCGTCAGAGGGTCGCACATTTTGTTTCCGACACGTTCCACCCCGTTTAAAAAGCGCACAAAGAAACCCTCACGATTAGCATTTTCTTTCATCTCGTAACCTCCTTAAGATATTACCTTATACTTGTCGTATAAAAGCCAGTGCACTTTTCGCTTTTATCAGTGATAGCATCATCATATCAGTTTTCAACTCTCACTTCTGTAAAGTCCCTTACATTTTTGATGTTTTTTGTATGTTTTCGATAAATATTTTCCTTTTCTTTTAGTTTTTTTATAGATTAAGTTTAAAATAGATTTTCTTTGAATACAAATGAAAAAAATGGAAACGGTCTGGCTATTTGGCCAGACCGCACACATTATTTCTTTTTATAATCCGGTTCTCTTCCAATCTCTGCAATGAGCTCCTTCATCCCCTCGATCATGTGATCGATATCGCCATGATTGTTGAAATATTGACAGGAGATACGGAAGCCTCCAGTATAATCGGTAAAACGCTGGGCGATGAAAATCTTCTTCGCATGCAGTTTTTTCAGGATCATCCGGTCCACATCCAGATCATCGTAGAGGCGGGCGATAACGATACCGCCAAAATGCCCTTCGTCACGGTGGGTGATCAGCGTTCCGCCGATTTCCTCAATCCTGTCCATACAGTAAGATGCAATCTCCCGAATCCGGGCTTCGATATTCTCAATACCAATTTCATTGACAAGTCCCAACGATTCCCCCAGTGCAATCGCTCCCGGATAGTTGGATGTGCCTCCGATTTCATACTTTCTTGCCGTTTCATCAAACGTCCAGTCATTGACTGCAGGCGCGGCCGGGTTCTCCCAATAAGCGCCCCATCCGCCTTCCGGCACGGTCGTGTTCAGATATCCGGCATAAGACTGTTTAAGCTTTGGCAATGTCTCCTTGTTGACATAGAGGACTCCGGTTCCATAAGGAGAGTTGAGCCATTTATGTCCGCCCGCAGTCAGCACATCGATATGGCAGGCTTTCGTATCGATCTTTGTAACTCCGAGCTGCTGCACTGCATCCACCACCAGGAAAATCCCCCGCTCCTTACAGAAATCGCCGATTTCCTTTAAATCCATCTGCCATCCGTTGCACCACTCCAGCGTGGAAATGACCAGGATTTTTGTTTTTTCATCTGCCAGGGCGGCAAAATCTTTTGCGGTAAAACGGCTGTCCTCTGTCTTACATACCCGGATTTCAAATTTTTTGTCTTTTCTCATGACACACCAGGGCAGGGCTACCTGGATAAACTCCAGATTGGTCGTGATGATGTTATCCCCTTCTTCCAGCTCGAATCCCTGCGCTGCGATGTTCAGTCCATGAGAAGTACTCTCCACCAGGGCAATTTCTTCGGGGTCTGCATTCAGAAGCTTACATGCTTCGTCATAGGCCTTGTGCCGGAGGGAATCCATCGCAATATGATGCGCGCTGGAATTCACCTCATCCTGCCGCGCCGTCATATCTGCAAATGCCTTTACCGCATTGACAGACCTCTGTGATGCAAAGCTGACACAGGCTGCATCCAAAAATGTCATCGTTTCCAGAACCGGCCACTGCTCTTTTCTCAATTTGTCCCAATCGTAACTCATCCTTACTTCCTCCTTATTCTCCCTGTTTCAATTTCACAATCATTTCAACCTCGCAGCAGGCGCCTAACGGCAGACTGCCGACTCCAACCGCACTCCTGCTGTGGACGCCGTTATCTCCGAATACCTGCTGCAGCAGTTCGGACGCGCCGTTTACCACTTTCGGCTGACTCTCAAACTCCGGCGTGCTGTTTACAAATCCCGTCACCTTCAACACACGTTCCACACGGTCTAAGCTTCCTGCCAGATTCCTGACAACCGCAAGGCAGTTCAGCGCACAGATTCTTGCCGCCTCATATCCGTCCTCCACGCTCATGTCTGCGCCCAGCCGCCCTGTCCTCACTACGCCTCCGATACTGGGAAGCTGCCCGGATGTATAGATGATCCCATCCGAACAGACACCGGGAACATAAGCGGCGACAGGCGACGGAATCTGCGGCAGTTCCACCCCCAGCTCTTTCAACCTTTCTTCTACCATATCTTCACCTCGGTTCTTTTTTAGAATGTACCTTTATCTTAGCGTTTTTGTCAGGACGATTCTATAAAGCGCTTTACATATTTTCGGTTTTATTTGATTTTTGTCGTGTTTTATATTATAATTTTTTTCAAATCTTTGAAATTTCAGAAAACACGGATTCATTTGCCTGGAAAGGAGGAACTGATTGATGGAAACCTTTTGGACTCAGAACGTATCTCCCTGGATACGCATCGATTTAAAAGAATGGGAACCCCTGATCAGCGGTTATACCCCTGTGCTGTATCGAAAAAAATCTTTTTTATTCCATGAGGAGGACCCCTCTGCTTTTGTCTATATCATAAAAAAGGGCCGGGTGCGCCTGACATCGTTCCGCTCCGACGGCAGCGAAAAACAATTTTTCATAGCAGAAGAAGGGTGTATCTGCGGAGAACATGGATGCCTGATGCACCATCCCCACCAGTCATCTGCAGTCGCCATCGTAGACGCCGAAATTTACAAAATATCCACTCAGGAGCTGGAACAGGCCATGCAGCAAAACTGGCAGCTGGCCAGCCTGATCATGCAGGTGCTATGCCGGAAAAATTCAATCCTGACCAATATGGTGCTGGAACTCAGCTTTACCCAGTCTATCCAGCGGATTGCCCAGCTCCTGATCAACCTGACGCGGCAGTATGGAGTCGAGGAAAAAAGCGGATGCCGTATCAACATCCGCTTTACTCATCAGGACGTGGCCAGCATGATCAATACCAGCCGGGTCACTGTCAGCAATATTTTTACTATTTTTTATGAACGCGGGCTTCTCAAAAAAGAGGGAGGCTGCTTTATCCTCTGTGATCCAGAAGCAATGGAAGCAATCGCTTCCGGGAAAAGTACGTTGGAGGAACTGTGATCATGGCTGTGACAAAAAAGCGTCCGTTGCACAATACCACACCGGAAATGCATCCGACTTCCGCTTAGCCATACAGTGGATCTCCATCAGCGCCATATTCTCATCATCCGTCAGAAGCATCATTGCCTCTCCCATAGCAGAAGGAGCCGCCTCCTCAATCTGGTAATAGCCGTAACGGTCTCCGGGACGCAGGCGGTCTTTTTCCAGGTCGATCAGATAGACCACCTTTGCACCATTTTGAAATGCATGGTGGATATTCCGTTTCAGCAGTCCTTCCCACTCCCGGTCCACGCACTGCTCCACCAGCAGATACGCGATCCCGTCCTCTTTGATGTGGGATTGGAGCACATCATAATTGTAGTCCTCGTTTTCACTGTAATGCCACTGGGGAAGCTCCGTCTCATAGTCCAGGCTGACCAGGGTCAGCCCCCGCGCCGGAGCTGTCTGCCCCGCACACTGACGGTCCCGCGCCGCGATGATCTCCGCCACATGCTCCGGCGGATACACTCCCATCCCGACTTTCAGCAGCGTTCCCGCGATGATCCGTACCATATTGTAGAGGAAGCCGCTTCCGCTGATCCGGATCGTGATCATATCCACGTCTTTCTCTATATCCAGGCTATAGATGGTCCGCACCGTCTCCTCAGCCTGCGTCCGCACCGTACAGAAGCTCTTAAAATCATGCTCTCCTATGATATACTGCGCCGCCTGCCGCATCAGTTCGACGTCAAGGGGAAAATAGCAAAAATGAGCATACAGCCGCTGCACCGGCATATTGATCTTCCTGTTCAGGATCTTATATTCATAGGTTTTCGTACAGTTGCACTTCCTCGGATGCCAGTCTGCCGCTACTTCCTCAGAGGACTGCACCCGGATATCCTCCGGCAGGCGCTGGTTTAGGGCAAAGCAGATCTTGTCTGCAGGCATCCTGTTTGCCGTGTCAAACACAGCCACATTTCCCATGGCGTGTACCCCGGAATCTGTGCGGCTCGCCCCGATCACCATGATATCCTCCCGCAGAAGCTCCGACAATGCGCGGTTCAGCACTTCCTCAATGGTGACGCCGTTTGGCTGCAGCTGCCATCCGCAGTAATTGGTCCCGTCATAGGCAACCACCAGTTTTACGCGTTTCATCATTCCATTTTTCCTTTCCCAAGCTGCGCCTTACGCCCGCAGAAAGAACACAACTCCCAGATATACAAAGTACGCTCCATAGGCCATAAAATCCCGTCCGGCATAATGCAGCGGTTTCATCTTCGACCGCCCTGCCCCGCCGTGGTAGCAGCGGGCTTCCATCGCCATCGCCAGGTCTGTCGCCCGCCTGAATGCCGAGATAAACAGCGGCACCAGAAGCGGTACCATGCTCTTTGCCTTCTGAATCAGGTTGCCGCTCTCAAAATCAGCGCCCCTGGCAGTCTGGGCCTTCATAATCTTGTCCGTCTCTTCTATCAAAATCGGGATAAACCGCAGCGCAATCGACATCATCATCGACACCTCGTGCACCGGAACTCCGATCTTATTTAAAAATCCAAGGCTCTTTTCCAGCCCGTCCGTCAGCTCATTCGGCGTGGTCGTCAGCGTCATGGCGGAAGAGCCGATCACCAGATATATCAGCCTGAGCGCCATAAACCCGGCAAGGCGCAGCCCTTCCCAGGTCACCTTCAAAAATCCGATGCGGAAAACCTCCCGCCCGTCCGTCAAAAACAGGTTGAAGCTGACGCTGATCAAAAGCAGGAACAAAATTGCCTTTAACCCCTTCACCATGAATTTAAACGGCACTTTGGACAGCCGGATCGCCACTGCCATCAGCACCGTGGCCGCCACATAACACCAGATACTGTTTGCCATAAACAGGGATATGATGAACACCATCGTCCCAAACAGTTTGGTCCGCGGGTCCATCCGGTGCAGCACCGAATCCACCGGATAATATTGTCCCAATGTAATATCCCGTATCATATCATTCACCCTTCTTCAGAAGCGCCAGGATTGCATCCTTCGCCTCCGACACTGTAGTAATATCATCCGCGATCGGAACGCCATGCTCTCTCAGACCGTGGACAATATAAGTGATCTGCGGAGCGGCAAGCCCAATCTGTTCCAGCTCGCGGTAATGTCCGAACACCTCTTTTGGGGGCGCGTCAAACACCTTTTCCCCAAGGTTCATCACAATGATCCGGTCCGCATACCGCGCAATATCCTCCATACTGTGGGATACTAAAATGATCGTCATCCCCTTTTCCTGATGGAGCGCCGATATCTGCTCCAGAATCTCGTCACGCCCCTTCGGGTCCAGCCCCGCAGTCGGCTCATCCAGGATCAGCACATCGGGATGCATCGCCAGCACGCCGGCGATCGCCACACGCCGTTTCTGTCCGCCGGACAGTTCAAACGGAGACTGCTCCCAGTATTTTTCCTCCAGCCCGACCTGCCGGAGCGCCTCGGCGGCGCGTTCTTTCAGAGCATCTCCGGTCATCCCCAGATTCTTCGGTCCAAAACAGACGTCAGAAAACACATCCACTTCAAAAAGCTGATGCTCCGGGTACTGGAATACCAGCCCCACCTTGCTGCGGAGCGCCTTCATGTCATACCCGTCCTGATATATATTCTCTCCATTATAATAGATTGCTCCGTCCGTGGCCCGGATCAGTCCGTTCAAATGCTGAATCAGCGTGGATTTGCCGGAGCCGGTGTGTCCGATCAAACCGACAAATTCCCCGTCTTCAATCTCAAAACTGACATCCTTCAGCGCATACTGCTCAAATGCCGTTCCCTGTCCATAAATGTAATTCACATGTTCTGCCCTGATTGACATCTATCTCACATCCTCCAGCCTTACCTTGTCCGGGTAGCGCTCTTTCATCATCGGAAGCAGGTGCGCCATCAGCTCATCCCTTGTCAGGATGCCGTCCGGCAGGTCCACCCCTTCCCGTTTCAGCTCATAAGCCAGCTCCGTCACCTGCGGCACATCCAGACGGTATGATTTTAACTCCTTCACGCGGGAAAATACCTCCTGCGGCGTCCCGTCCATCACCAGCTTTCCGTCATCCATCACGATCACCCGGTCTGCATCGATGACCTCTTCCATGTAATGAGTGATCAAAAGCACCGTAATGCCTTCCTTTTTGTTCAGCTCGTGGATGGTCTTTATCACTTCTCTCCTGCCGTTGGGATCCAGCATTGCCGTAGGCTCGTCCAGGATGATGCACTCCGGCTTCATCGCCATCACGCCTGCAATCGCCACGCGCTGCTTCTGGCCGCCGGACAGCTTGTTCGGGGACTTCATCCGGTATGCGGTCATCCCCACCGCCTCCAGGCTCTCATCCACCCTCCGCCAGATTTCATCCGTCGGCACGCCCAGATTCTCCGGTCCAAAGCCCACATCCTCCTCGACGACATTGCCGATGATCTGGTTGTCCGGGTTCTGGAACACCATCCCTGCCGTCTTTCTGATATCCCAGATATGGCTGTCGTCCGCCGTGCTCATCCCCGAGATCCACACCGTCCCGTCTGTGGGAAGCAGGATGGCATTAATCTGTTTGGCAAAGGTGGACTTGCCGGAGCCGTTGTGCCCCAGAACTGCCACAAAATCCCCGGTCTTGATGTCCAGGGTCAGCTCATCGATGGCGCGGTTTATCTCCTCCACATGGTCTTCTTCATCCCTGCGGACATAATCGTATATTAACTTGGAAGCCTTGATAATCCCCATAGCGGACTCTTCCTTTCTTTGGTAACACAATCATTACCCATATGTTTCTCAATTTTAAGCGAAATCATTGCGACAGTCAAGTAAAAAGCATAACTTCCCATTTATTGAAATATCATTATTTAAAATAAAAGCAGACTGATTCTTTTTATTGTAAAAAACCGGGGAGACAAACTCTCGTTTTAGTCTCCCCGGTACAATCTGTTCACATCCCATACAACATCACACGGCATATACCGTATCATCCTCCGCCATATACACTCCCAGCGCAAAACACAAAAGCCCCCTGTCCAAAAGCTTCTCATCTCCGCTCCACTCCAGGGTTTTCGCGCCAACCACCATGCCTTTCAAAATTCCAACCCGGTTTCCATTGTAGTAGATTTCAATGTTCCGGTCCGGCCTCTGGTGAAGCCTCCATGTCTCCCCCGTTCTCTCCAGCTCCAGTTCCTCCGGCATCGGCGGGCAGAAGAAGGATTTGGCGATCGGCTTTCCGTCTGCATCCGAAGGATACCGGATGTTTCCAGAGAAAAATACCTCCCCGTCCTGTTCCAGCCACATTTGATTGGCTTTTCTGCGTATCTTAAATTCCTGCCTTTTACCCTCGTATTGATACTCCAGCTTTCCTCCCATACATCGCCGGACTGTCCCTGCGCGATTTCCTTTTTCATCGTATACGCTCCATCTTCCTGCAATCCCTTTAAACTGATATTTCATGCTAACGCCCTCCCCGTCATACTTATTACAGTTTCCATCACACCACAAAGAACCATGACCAGAATCGGATTCCAATGCTTATATTTTAAAAGCCATATAGCTCCCGCAAAGATCAGGACCATATCCAGCCGGATCGACCTCAGCGCCGCAAGCCCTGCTCCCACGGTCCCGGAAGTTCCCCAGAATGCAGAAATCAGAATCGTCAGCCCCGCCGTCGCTATCATTGCCACCACAGCAGGCCGGAGAGAACCCAGAATGCCCTGCAGCACGGTCATCTTGCGGTATCTCAGATAGATATATGCAAGACCCGTCACCAGGATACAGGACGGAAGGATACATCCTATCGTCGCCACCGCCGCCCCGCCAAATCCGGCTATCTTTATCCCTACAAACGTTGCCGAATTCACCGCAATCGGTCCCGGCGTCATCTGGGATATCGTTATCAGATCCGTAAACTCTGTAATGGTAAGCCAATGATGCTGATCCACCACCTGGCTCTGGATCAGCGGCATCGCCGCATATCCGCCCCCAAAGCTGAAAAGCCCAATCTGGAGAAAACTCAAAAACAATTGCAGATATATCATCATGACCGTCTCTCCCCCCACAACGTTCTCACAATACCAAATGCTCCACATACAAGAACTACATAAATCACATTTACCTTAAATACATAGTTTGCCGCAAATGCCGCAAACATAATGACGATGGAAATCCAGTTTCTTCCCACTATAATCCCTTTTCCCATATCATATACTACCACCGCAATTACAGCGCCAACCCCCGCCTGCATCCCATCCAGCATCATCTTCACATAAATGTTTTGCTGGAATGCAACGTAGAAAAAAGACACAGCCGAGATAATCAAAAACGGCGGTATGATCGTTGCTATGATCGCCACAACAGCCCCCAGGATACCGGCAAGCTTATATCCCACCACAATTGCTCCATTTACCGCGATCGCCCCCGGAGCCGACTGGGCGATCGCCACCAGATCCAGCATCTCCTGACCGTCGATCCAGTGATATTCATCCACGAATTTCTTTTTCATCAGCGTCACGATGACATACCCGCCGCCAAACGTAAATGCACTCAGATACAAGGTAGACAAGAACAGTTTTACTAACCGTTTTCTTTTTTCATTCATCAAAATCCCCTCCTTACACTATCAGTATATTCTCACTTGATATATATGTAAAATAGTATTATTATATAAAATACATAGTGTTTT
>JAPJQL010000056.1 GCA_030825115.1 Lachnospiraceae bacterium | reverse complement strand
GATAAAGTATCCGCAGTATTCGGATAGAAAAAAGTCCCCGTGGCTTCGACTGATTCTAGTCTACACCATGGGGGCTTTTTTACAAGTTGGCCTCTGAACAGTAACATCCTTAAAAAATGTACTCCAAAAACCGGAATTTATGATATAATCATGCTATAGAAAAAAGGAGTGATTTTATGGCAAGAAAAACTGTTTTGATCACCGGCGCATCCCGCGGCATCGGGAAGGCCATTGCTGTGAAATTTGCAAAAAAGGGATACAATGTGGTGATTAACTGCGCCCACCGGGAGCAGGAGCTTTTGCAGGCACAAAAGGAAATTGAGAACTTCCAGGTTTCCTGTACTGCCTTTTTGGGTGACATGGGGGATTTAGAGACATGCGAGCGCATGTACAAACTGATCCGCAAACAATACGGCGGCCTGGACGTCCTGGTGAACAATGCCGGCATCTCCTATATCGGTCTGCTGCAGGACATGAGTGCATCCGACTGGAACCAGATCATGACGACCAACCTGACATCCGTCTTCAACTGCTGCAAACTGGCGATCCCGTTCATGCTGGAGCAGAAACAGGGCAAGATCATCAATATTTCCTCCGTATGGGGGAATGTAGGCGCCTCCTGTGAGGTTGCCTATTCCGCGACTAAAGGCGGCATCAACGCATTTACCCGCGCACTCGCAAAAGAGCTGGCCCCCAGCAATATCCAGGTCAATGCCGTGGCATGCGGGGCGATCGATACCGAGATGAACCAGTGGATGGAGGAAGATGAACTCATCGGACTTGTGGAAGATATCCCCACCGGCAGACTTGGCCGGGCGGAAGAAGTTGCAGATCTGGTGTATCATTTGGGATATAAGAATACGTATCTGACCGGACAGGTGATCGGGCTTGACGGAGGATGGATTTGAGACCGCCCAATGCGGTCTCTTTTTAACAGGATATCAAAACTTCCGAATCTCATCCCCATCATCTCCGGTATTCTCAATCTTTCTCACCGTCACAAAATAACTGTACCGTTCATTCGCCCGCACCTCGATCCGGTCGCCGACCTTGTGGCGCATCAGGGCCTTGCCAAGCGGGGACTCTGTGCTGATCATATGGTTCATGGAGTTGCCACGGATGCTGGTCACCAGCTTATAGGTCTCCTCCTCATCGTCATCCTCCATATACAGGGTCACGGTCTTGTTGAGCCCAATCTCATCGTCCTGTGATTCATCGGAGATGATAATGGCGTTCTTTAACATATTTTCCAGATAGCGGATGCGGCTCTCGTTCAGGTTCTTGTCCTTCTTAGCCGCATGGTACTCAAAGTTCTCGCTTAAGTCCCCATGGGCCCTCGCCTCCTTGACAGCTTCCAGGCATTGCGGGCGGACCACCAGCCTCCTGTGCTCAATCTCTTCCTGTATTTTCTGGATGTCGCTTCTTGTCAGCTTTTCTCTCATCTTCCATCCCTTCCGTCTTTCATTATATTCGTTCACGAAACCATAAAAGGAAATAACCGCCAGGCATCCTATGATGCGTGCGGCTATTCCCTCTCTCATCCTATCAGATTTTAAAACGAATGTCAAATTCCTTCCAGCACAAACGTAAACGCGATATCCTCTTCCCCGCTGATACAATACTCGGGATAAACCGGAGCGCCCCAGCTGTCGTCGCCGCCAACTCCCCGCTGCTTAGCCAGGATATTGACGATGGTATAATGAGGAACCGGCAGTTCCTCCGGGTGAAGCGCCGACTCCAGCTCTTCTGCCGTGTAGGGAAGCACGCTCATCTCAAACGGCGTTTCCACCGCGGTAAACCGAAGCCCTCCGCCCCGTCTGTCCGTCACTTCCAACCATCTCGTCCCGGTCCGGTTGCCGCATTCCTGGGGCAGCAGATACCGTGACATATTTGCGGCCGGCGTGCTGTGGAAGATGCCAAGCCTTGCCCCCTCGGCGCGGTCGCAGTAGTTCTCGTCCGGTCCCATTCCGTACCAGGAGAATGCATCCACCGTATCGAGGAAGCGGAAACGCATCCCGAAAAGCGGCAGCTCGGGCAGCCCCTTCTGTCCAAAGTAATGCGCCGTCACCTGAATCCTGCCATCCGGCGTCACACGGTATGTCACCTGAGTTTTCGTCTCCGGGTTTACAGTCAGTCCGTAGGTAAAGCAGATTGTCACTTCCTCTTTGGATTCAGTCACTTCCATATCTGCGCTGTTGTATCGCGGGAACAGCCCCGCGCCCATCCAGACAGCGCTCTCCACGTTGAATTTATTCCCTCTGTCATTGTCCGTGGTTGCGCGCCAGTACACCGGCATCGGCGGTCTGGTGATCCATTCCCTGCCCTGGTAGCGGAGCGCAACGATCCCGCCGTCTGCACGGGAGAACATCACGTGAAATCCTTCGCCCCGGACGCCGATATTCACATCGCCGTGGATGACAGTCAGTGCTGAAGCTTTTTCGCCTTCAGAGTTCTCCATCGCTTTTACCGTCCGCACCGACTCTCCAAATGCCACCTCATGTCCCGCCTGGGCCCACATCGTATCCTCCCTCAGCACGGCAGACACCTGGTATGCATATTCTCCCGCTTCCGTCCATATCGGCATAGCTACTTCCACATCTGTGCTTTCGCCCGGAGCCACATCAACTTCAAACTCATGCGTCCAGACAGTCAGACCGTCTTTCAGCACTGTATACACAAACCGGTATTCCCCGGTTCCTGTAAATAGCTTCTTGTTATCAATCCGCACCTTCCCCTGCTCCGGCTCCAACCTCAGGTATTGGTACAGATATTTCATCTCCTGCGCCTTCGGGGATACCGTCCGGTCCCCATACACGATTCCATTGCCGCAGAACTGGTAATCCGTAGGGCGGTCGGTAAAATCGCCGCCGTAGCGCAGGATTTCTCTTCCGTCCTTGTCTGTCGATGCGAGCGCCTGGTCGATATAATCCCAGATAAAGCCGCCCTGGTACATCGGATACCGGTCTGCCAGTTCCGTATATTTTTTCATTCCCCCAAGAGAATTCCCCATTGCGTGCATATATTCGCAGAGCACGTAAGGTTTTTCCGGCTGATTCTCCAAATACGCTTCGACTTCTGCCGGCTTCGCGTACATCCGGCTCTCCATATCGCTGATCTCATTGAAATCCCGGTTCCAGAATACGCCCTCATAATGCACCAGGCGGGAATCGTCCCGCTCCTTAAAGAACCGGCTCATCGCCAGGATATCTTCCCCTGCGTATGATTCGTTGCCGCAGGACCAGATCAGCACCGACGGATGGTTCTTGTCCCGCTCCAGCATGGATACCGCCCGGTCCACCACCGCGTCCTTCCACTCCGGCAGCGACCCCGGCACGTTCCAGGACGGTTCACAGGCGCCCAGCTTCTGCCAGGAGCCGTGGCTCTCCAGGTTTGCCTCGTCAATCAGATAAATGCCATATTGGTCGCACAGCTCATACCACAGACTGTCATCCGGATAGTGGCAGGTGCGTACCGCGTTGATATTGTGCTGCTTCATAAACCGGATATCCCAGAGCATATCCTCCTTTGTAATGGCACGTCCCCGGCGGATATTGAACTCATGGCGGTTGATGCCGTGGAACACCAGCCGCTTCCCGTTCAGGCACATCACCTTGTCAATCATCTCAAAGCGGCGAAAACCTGCCTGCTGTGAAACGATTTCCACGATTCCGTCCTCGTTCACGTCATTTCTTTCGCTCACGGAAGCTGCCGTATCACCGCCGCCAGCCTTCCTCACCGTCACGGTCAGCTCATACAGATACGGGTCCTCCCCGCTCCACGGATAAACCCCCGGAATCTTCGCTTCCAATACCATTTTCCCTGCACAGGGCATCGCATCAAAACGACATTCCACCAGACCATCCCGGTCCTTCAGCACCGCTTCCAGCCACCGGCCTTCCATCTCCCCTGTAAGCTCCAGTTCCACGCGCAGCTTCCCTGTCTGATATCCGTCAACCAGATCCGCTTTGACAAACAGATCCCGCACATGGGTCTCCGGTATCGCATACAGGTATACTTCACGGAAGATGCCGGAAAAGCGGAAGAAATCCTGATCTTCCAGCCAGCTTGCGCTGCTCCGCTTATAGACCTCCACGGCCAGGCGGTTTCCCGACTTTTTCACATGATTGGTAAGCTCAAACTCGGTTGGAGTAAAGCTGTCCTCCCCATATCCGATAAACTTCCCGTTCAGCCATACATAGAAGGCAGTCTCCACGCCCTGAAAAGAGATAAATACCCGCTTCCCCGCCAGTCCGTCCGCAAGGTCAAACTCCTTTACATAGCTCCCCACGGGATTGTATTCCCAGTCAATGGACGGCGGACGCAGCTCACTGTGTCCGTCCCACGGGTACATCGTGTTCACATAATGGCATTTGTCATATCCCTGCATCTGGATATGTCCCGGTACCTCAATCTCACCAAATCCGGCGATATCATAATCTTCCCGGTAGAAATCTGCCTGACGGCAGGAAGGGTTTTCGGCGTATGCAAACTTCCACATCCCATTCAAACTCTGGCGCAGCGCCGTCACACCGCACTCCAGCTCCCCGGCACTTTCATAATACCGGTGGTCTGAGTGCGCCTTGATCCGGTTCACCTGAAACACCTGCGGGTCTGTAAGCCATGCCAGGTCAGCCGCCCCTGTACCAATCTGTCTATCCATAAATCAGTCTCCTTTTTGCCGTTTTCTTATTCCTTCACCGCGCCTGCTGCAACTCCCGCCAGAATATATTTCTGGAAAAAGATATAGATCAGGATCGTCGGCAGCATGACAATGATGATTCCTGCCGCAAGCTGCTGCCAGGAACCGCGCTGTGCATTTGCAAAATCCATCAAAAACGTCGTCAGCGTCCTCAGCTTGTTCTTCGGCATATACAGATACGGAATATACATATCGTTGATGATCGTAATGGCTTTGATGATGATGACGGTAGCCGTGGCCGGAGCAAGCAGCGGAAGGATGATCCGTCTGAACAGGCCAAAATAGGAACAACCATCCAAAAGCGCGCTCTCATCCAGCGATACCGGAAGCGTCGAAATGAACTGCCGGTAGATATAAAGCTGCATCAGATCGGACGCCACGTAGATCACGATCGGCGCGCCCAGCGTATTGTAAAGCCCCAGCCCGTTGATGATCTTAAACCGGGCAATCTCCGTTACAAAGCTTGGAATCAGCATCCCCATAAAGAACAGGGCGATGATGACCTTTTTAAAACGGAACTGGAACCGCTCCAGGATAAATGCAGTGATCGTTCCGAACATGACGTTGAAAAAGATGCTGACTACCAGGATGATCCCGGTATTCTTAAAGCCGATGACCAGGTATTTATTGGTCAGCACCCGGCTGAAGTTGTCAAACGTGATCCGTGAAACAGGCGGAAGTAAAAGCGGCGATGTCTTTACCATATCCCCCTTCGTCTTAAAGGCGGCAAACAGCGTCAGAAGAATCGGCGCCAGTACGATCAGCACCATGCAGATGCAGACAGCCTGTTTTAAAATCTGTGTGGCAGTTGATTTTTTCATCGCTTATTTCCTCCCCTTTAACACGATTCCGTGGATGATCTTATTCTGTACCACATAGATGATGACGATCATCAACATGATGGCTACTGCCATTGTGGATGCCAGACCAAAGTTGCTGTACTTAAATGCCGTATCGATCGTATACAGCGTAAAGGTCGAAGATGCATACCCGGGACCTCCGCTCGTCATGACAAACGGGATATCGAATACCTGCAGCGCGCCGCGGATATTGTCAAACAGCACGAAGTCCACCATCAGCATGATCGCCGGAACCTGGATGTATTGGAACATCTGCCATGCATTTGCACCGTCCATCGAAGCCGCTTCCTGCACATCCTGCGGCAAGGACTGCAGCGCCGCCATAAACAGGACGATATGATACCCCGAAAACCGCCACAGCGATACGCTCGTCAGCACAAAATTCACCAGCTTCGGGTCAGACAGCCAGTTGCGGATAAACCCTTCCAGATGAGCCACCTCCAAAATCGCGTCAAACGCTCCGTTCACCGGAGAGAAGAAGTAGGAAAACGCGTAGGAGATTGCCACTCCGTTGATGATATATGGCATAAATACCATGGTTTTGTAGAACTTTGCCGCCCGCAGCTTGGAAGTCAGCAAAACTGCGATCGCCAGTTCCACCGGGATGAACAGCAGATGCCCAAAAAAGTACACCGCATTGTTCTTCAGAGACAGCCACAAGTTCTCATTCTTAAACATGGCAATATAATTGTCCAGGCTGATCCAGTGATAGCTGGAGGACATGCCGTCCCAGTCCGTAAAGCTCATCCGAAACAGATCAATGGCCGGAAACATCACAAACCCAATCAGCAGCGCCATCGGCACTACCAACGCACACACAATAAACCGTTTTTTTTGTTTCTCTATCGAATTCATATCCAGGCTCCCCTCTAATGGAAAGGGCCGCTCTATTCAAGCAGCCCTTCTAGTACTGTTACCGGTATCTGTTACTGAATCCCGAGCTTCGCTCTTGCTGCCGCCCACTTCTCATCCAGTGTTTTCAGTTCCGTATTGAGGTCAAATCCGTCGGTGAACATCTGGGCCCCAAGTTTCTTATAATCAAATGCAATCTCATTCTGGATTGCCTGGAAATCATCGCCGCCGCCATCATACATCACCAGCTCTGCATCTGGCTGTAAGTTGTCAGCCTCTGCCAGGATCGGGTGCTTCTCTTTCGGGAAGTTGGTCATAGAAGAAGCGCTGGATACGTAGTTGATGTATCCCGGATACCATGCATCGCTATAGAACCACTCCACAAATGCCTTTGCCAGTTCCGGATTCTTGCTGTTGGTCGTCACGCCCATGAAGGAATCGCCCTGAACCACGATACGGAATGGGTCTTCTGTGGTGTTTCTTGCCGGCAGGTAGAAGGAGCCAAGCTCGGAGATATCATCCGCGCCGCTCTCAATGTCCTGTAAGCCCCAGTCGCCAAGAGCTGTGATCGCAGCCTGTTTCTGTGCAAATAACGTGGTAACCTGATCCTTGCTCATGCCCAGCGGATCTTTGCCGAATACGTCCATGCTGAACAGGTCATATACCTTATTGTAAGCTTTGTTGATGTCGGTTCCCTCCGCAAACGGAGCGTCAACTTTTGCCATATCGTTCCAGTTCTGTCCGTTGCCGCCTTCTGCCGCCGGCATGAACTCCATGTACGGATAATCCGGCCACTCGTCTTTTGCTCCAAGCGCAATAGCCATGAAATCCGGGTTGTCCTTGCCAAAATGATCCTGCAGGGTCTGAGCCACGGTCTTTAACTCTTCCCATGTAGTCGGAACTTCTACGCCTGCCTCAGCAAACATATCTTTCCAATAGTATACATACTCGTATCCTGCGGTCATCGGAATGCCGAGAACCTTGCCGTCAATCGCATAACCGGCAGCCAGCCCGTTGTTCTTTGCTGCCTCCAGATCGGACAGGTCCAGCAGATAATCTTTAAATCTTGCCAGGGTAAACGGTTTGTTAAACATAACATCCGGAAGCTGGTTTGCCGATGTACGCATCTTCATCGCATTCCAGTACTCGGAATCATCTTTGATCTTCTCCACTTCAATGTCGGCATTCGGATACTGCTCCTGGAATTTTCCTACCATATCATTGGCATCGATGTAATCCATCAGGTTGTTGTCCCAGATCGTGAATACCAGAGTTCCCTCCAGATCCTCATTTGCCGCCGGAGCCTTGTCGCCCGCTTCCGCCGCCGTAGTTGCCGCCGCACTGCCTGCGGGAGCTGCACTTTCAGCCGGTTTCGAAGAAGAACATCCTGCTACAGTCCCCATCACCATTGCTGCACAAAGCCCTAACGCTACTGCTTGTTTTCTCATCTTAAAACCTCCCTTACTTTGATAGCACAAGCATAACACAAACCAGAAGGCAACTTCCATGAACAAAGGTTGGATTTCTTGATATATGGTTAGATTTATCAGGAATCTGACTTTTTGTAGGCACTTGGACTGATCTGGCAAACCTTTTTAAATACCCGTGTAAAGTGTTCCACGTTGTTATATCCCACCTGCTGGCTGATTTCATACATCTTCAGATCTGTCTTATCCATCAGCTCTTTCGCCTTGCGGATGCGGATCTCCGTCAGATAATTGGAAAACGTAGTCCCCGCCTCCTTTGTAAAACGGGTGCTGAAATACTTTTCATTCAGGCCCACATATCCTGCCACGCTTCCTAACGTCAGCTCCGGGTTGGAATAGTTGTCCAAAATGAACCGTTTCGCGCGGATCATCGTATCCACCTGCCTGCTTACGGAGGCATGGGACAGGTAATCCATGATCCACCGGAGATAATTGTTCATCCAGATCTCCAGGCTGCGGCTGTCCAGCAGGCGGTCCAGCTTCTGATAATAATCCACGTCTTCCTGTACCGCTGCCCACACATTCTGCTGCACATCCCTCAGAGCCCGGATCACCAGCAGGATGACAGACAGGCATTCCCTTCTCGCCCCTTCCAGATCCATCGCCTGGATCCGGTGGAATAACGCCCGTTTTTCCTCCTCGACCTTCAGCTCATCGGTCGCCTGCACCCCCTGTACCAGCGCTTCATAATCCGCCCCGGCGCGAAGGACCTGCTCTCTTTTTAGACGCCCCGTCTCCCACGGCCAGCAGACGCTCCCCTCCCCCTTCAGATAATGAAGCTCCAGCTGCCAGCCAGCCTCTTCAAAGCAGTCCATAAATTCTGCCGCAGAATGCCCCATATGGCTGACCCCCGCCGAGACAGGAAGGTTCATGAAATTATTCCATACGCTTTTTAACTGCCTGCAGGTAGATAAGACGTTGTCCCTGCTCTGCGCCGCATCGGTCACCTGATACAGCATCAGATAGCGGGACGGCGAGATGCTGCCCAGCACACATCTTGCCGCCACCCGCGGGATCTGTCTCGCAAACTCCAAAAACGGTTCCGTCAGTTCTCCTGCCAAATCCGTGCCAAACCGGGTCACATGCTGGCTGAACCCGTCGATCTCAAACTGGACCAGATAATAATCCGTTTCAAAAAAGCCATCGTCCAGAGGCATCCTTCCGGTCGCCATATCGACAAGCACTTTTTCCCGCTCCGGTCCCCGGACCTCCTCCACCTCCTCCGAGAGATATTCCTGGTTCAACCTGGCAAGAAGGCCGGACAGGACCTCTTCGTTGATATCCGACTTCAGGAGATAATCGCAGGCTCCCATTCGGAAAGACTCCCGGACCATCTTAAAATCATCATAACTGCTCAGGACCACCGTACAGGGCAAACGGCCCGCGCCGTTTAACTCATTCAAAAGCTGAAGACCGTCCATGATCGGCATTTTCATGTCCGTGATCAAAAGCTCCACCGGATGTTCCTTCAAATATCGCAGCGCCTGTTCTCCGTTGCTGGCGTCCGCCACGATCTCATACCCATATTTCCCCCAGTCGATCAGGGAGCGGAGCGTAATCCTCACGATGGTATCATCATCTACCAACAGCACTTTTTTCATTCCTGGTCCTCCTCCCTCGGCTCGCAGCCAGATACCGGAATACAGATGCACGTCCTTGTAAACGTTCCCGGTTCGCTCTCGATTGTCAGTTCACACTGCTCTCCGTAATTCAGCTTCAGCCTGTTTAAGACATTGACGACTCCGATGCTGGTATGGTCCTCTTTCTCCACTCCCACGCCGGACATCAGCTGTTCAATCTCCTTTGGCGGCATCCCCTTTCCATTGTCCTGTATGACAATGCAGACACGCCCGCCATCCCGGGCGATCGTCAGGTCGATCCGCCCAATCTCATCCACCAGTTCGCTAAACCCGTGAACGATGGAGTTTTCTACGATCGGCTGGAGAATCAGCCTTGGCACCCGGTATCCGAGGCAGGAATCATCCACGTGATACACCACCTCAAATCCGTCTGAATACCGGATTCTCATCAGATACACAAAGCTGTCCAGCACCTCCAGTTCTTCCCGCAGCGTATAAAATCCTGCATTGCTTCGGAATGAGGTTGATAAAATTTTGATCAGGGCCTCCGCCATCCGCCGGATTCCCTCAAATTTTGCCACCTGTGCCATAAACCGGATGGAGTTCAGGGAATTGACCAGGAAGTGGGGATTGATCTGGGACTGCAGCGCCCGGATTTCTGCCTCATGCTTTTTCTCCTGCTGCGCTTTGTTCTCCTCGATCAGATGCCCCAGACGGCGCACCATGCTGTTGAACGAATGGACCATCGTCCGGATCTCTGCCTGTCCCGAAGGTTCTATGTGCACTTCCAGATTCCCCTCCTCCACCTGCTCCATTCCTTCCACCACATTGTGGACCGGGACTACAATGTTCCGCAGGAAATAGCTGGAGAACCGGTAGAACAGCACAAAGAGCACCAGGGTGACCCCGATCACAGCCATCGCCGCCCGGTTAAAATCCCGGGTGAGCGCCCCCGCCTCAACGACGCTGACCACCCGGCAGCCCGTCTCTGGCTCTCTCGACGATACGTACACATAACTGGTCCCGTGGATACGGCTCCGGGATACGGTCTGATGCCACCAGGCCCCGCCCTCTTCTCCCGGCCGGACTGTCGGAAGCAGCTTTGCCGTACCTGACGCGTCAAACAACACCTCCCCGTTTTTCCCCAGGATTACGGTGCTCCCCAGCAGCTTTTCCCGGTTGTAATCCTTGATCACATTTCCCGCCTGGGACATCATGAACAGCGCAGTCATCTCCACATTCCCATCCCGGTCCACATCAATTCCCGGGGATAACGCCGCTACGATCGTCAAGGAATTGGCATTGTGCCTGGAGGTCGTCACGTTGGTGTTGTAAAAGCCAATCTTTACCATATTTTTGTCAAGCAGCGCTTCCTGATACCAGTTTGCCCCCTTGATTGCTTCCATCGTCAGCGCCGTATCATCCTTCATATAGGTAACCTGCCCGTCTTTCATAAAAAAGATGGCGGACAGGATGTCCTGTACCGGAACCATGGCATAGTTGAAGGATTCCGTGAGAAGCCTGGTATAGTGATACCGCTCCGATACATTTTCCGTGTCCGTCCTGGCCGCAAGCTTCATGATCTCATTGTCGTTTACATAGACAAAGTGGGAGAGCCGCAATGACACATCCTTCACTTCGGTATTCAGTATGGATACGATATTGTCCTGGGCTCTCCTGATATTCTGGATCGCCGCATCTCTCATCATCTTCCGGATGATTCCAATCGATGACATGGTGATCACCAGGATCGGAACCACGATCAGAAGAAGAAAGCTGCGGTAATATGAAGTTTTTAAACTCTCTTTCTTTTTCTGCTTCATCCCATCTTCCCCCATGCAGTCTGCCCTGCATCACAGCCGCTTATTGATCTCCTCCAGAGGTCCCATCAGCTCGTCGGCCAGCTCAAACGCCCCCGCTTTCAGCGCCTTCGATATCTGCATTTCTATCTCTTTTTTCTTCTGCTCCGTCTCCAGATATTCCTTGTCAAAATGATTGGCATATATCATCTTGCGGAACTTTCTGATACTCATCTTCCGTATGGTCTTATCTTCTATAAACAGCACATAATCCATACTGTTGGCTATCGTATAAAAATCATGGGATACCATCAGGATCGCCCCGTTATAATCCCGGATGGCCTGTTCCAGCGCCGCCTGCGAACCGGTGTCGAGATGGCTCGTCGGCTCATCCAAAAGCAACAGGTTCGCGTCGTCAAGCGAGATTTTGGCAAGCTGGAGCAGGTTTTTCTCTCCCCCCGACAAAAGACCGATCGTTCCGTCCAGCTGCTCCTCCTCAAACCCATATCTTTTCAGGCAGGCACAAATCTCCTCCCCATTCCGAAATCCCATGTCCAAAAACATCTCCCGGATCGTCTGTTCTTCTTTAAGCGTCTCCCCCTGAAACTGTGAAAGAAATGCCATCTGCACCGCTTCCTCGATTTGGATGGAATCACTTTTTCTCCCAAAAATATCGCGCAAAAGCGTTGTCTTTCCCGCTCCGTTTGGTCCGACGACCGCCACCTTATCTTTGGATCCAAGTTCAAAATTTACCCGCTCCAGGAGCATTTCCTCAAAACAGACCGTGTAATCCTCCGCCTTTAATATCGTAATATCTTCCAGTTCCTTTGCGGTAACCAAATGGATCTCCGGCTGTTTGATGTCCACAAAAGGCATCTTGGTCTGGCGCGCTTCCAGCCGTTCTACCAGAGAAACCCTTGCATGGAGGGACCGCCCTCTGGATGCGCTGGTAAAAATAGTCGCCTCCCGCCTCAGCTTTTCGATGATTTTTTTATTTCTCTCAATCTCTTCTGTGTCGGCAGCCGCCGCTTCCATCAGATCGATCTTCGTCTGCAGCAGGGCAAAATTATAGTCGATATATCTGCCGTCAAACTCCTGGAGCTCCGTATTTTCCAGATGCAGGATCTTATTGAAACAATGGTTCAGCAGATACCGGTTGTGGGTGATCACCAGCATAGTGCCCTTATGGGAATTGATCAAATCTTTTAGTGCATTCAGATGCTCAAAATCCAAAAAACCGTCCGGCTCGTCCATGATCAGCAGATCCGGAACTGTTATCATCTCCCGGATGACCTGAACCAGCTTCCATTCGCCGCCGCTCAAGTCTGCAAGCTTCTGATTCTCCGCCTGCCCAAGCCCCGCAAGCTTCAACTGCTTTCGGATATTCGTCTCATAGTTCTCTCCGTCGATGGCGCAAAAAGCATCCCAGAGTTTCTGATAGCGCTCCAGCAATTCCTCCAGCTCCTCGGCCGTCTCCATCTGGGCACAGACATCGTCAATCTCTTTTTGAAGATCGGCAAACTGACGGCTGATGTATTCGAATACCGTCCATTCTCCCTCCTCACAAGAGGGGAGAAGCTGGCTGACATACCGGGTCCTGCAATCCGGGGCTGTCTCTACCTTTCCGTCAAACAGGTAGTCGTCCGGATTCATCAGGATATCAGCCAATGTGCTCTTTCCCGTGCCGTTCGTCCCAATCAATGCACAGTGCTGTCCGTCTTCCAGGGTAAATGAAATCTTGTCGTATAATTCTTTCTGTGGAAACCCGTAGGTCAAATTCTCAACTTTTATCATATATGTTCCTTATCTGTGTATATGGTTTTCTTTTCTTCCATGCCATTGCTTCATTATCGGATTTTATCACATTATCTGCACTCTTACAATTGCAATCTTCTATTTGCCCTGCACGATATCATGCAGCCTGCTGTCTGTCATGAATTTTTTTCTTCGCGGGTCTCCCTCGGCCCGATATATCATCAAATCTTTCATACACGCTTATCCCCAGGATTCCCTGTGGAGCCTGGTTCGATAAACTGCAAATTTCAGAAAACAGATTACTGCTTAAAACTGACTTCCAAAACGCCATAGCATCTCCTCCTGTGACTTGAACGGAAAAACGGATTGCTGGATAAGCATTTAAGGTACTGCCCATATTGCGCGCGGCAGTCGGTGTGATATTATGAACATTCTGAAACGCCCGGTTAAAGGAAGCAGGGGAAGCATATCCATACTTCAACGCAATATCAATCACTTTTGCATCTGTTCTCTGCAAGTCAAATGCCGCCTGTGTCATTCTTCTGCGACGGATATACTCTGACAAAGAAATGCCCGATACATAAGAGAACAAACGCTGAAAATAAAAAGTCGAGCAGCAGGCAATCCGGGCTGCTTCGTCATACGATATTTCATGGTCCAGATTGTTTTCTATATAGTCTATGGCTTCGCTTAACTTTTTCAACCATTCCATTTGCGATCCTCCTTTATGCAATCATACAGTTGCAGCAAATATTTTTCTTCTCTTTTGGTGCGCTCTTTTGTGACTGTCTTCCAACCATATATTAAGCTATCTTTTCTTTCACAAACGGTAAGGCATATAATGTATCTGGGTCAATATCCAAGCACATCGTGTTATCCCGATTCCTGCCTATATCCCATGCAAGAGTATCATTCATCACTGTGCAGGTATCCATAAAAACATCGAGGTCTTTTAATGGACGGAATACTTCTTTTTCAATCATGGAAGACATATCATAGCAGACTATCTTTCCATCTTCAAAATATACATACACTGAATAATTTTTCATTGGTATGACCTGTACTACTTTAGGAAACATATAACCACCTCCCATAACTACACTAAAGGATTTATTCTGTTTAAAGGTTTTCCATCTTTCGATAATTCCCAATTCTGCATTAATTCATCCTGATGTAAAACACACCATGCTAAGATTAGCTTTAATTGCTTTGACGGTAGAGCGCCTTTTATTGCCCTTACCCCATCTATCTCCACTATCGCCTTGTTTCCATTGTACTCTGCATGGAAATGAGGTGGATTATGATCGTCCTAATACATTGTTACCCTAATTCCATAAAATAATGATATTTGAAATGCCAAATTAGCATTTCAAGTTGATTAATCAATTAATGCCCACAAAGTGGTTGACCTGTATAACATGAATAGAAATTCCACCCTGCTAACCGGTCAAAGTTTTGGGGTGGTTTTTCTATGCTTAACTAATGACTAATCAAATAAATGAATGTCAGTAGTGCAATCAAAAATAATCCGAACTGCATCAAGTCATTAAAACTGAATTTGTTCTTCAT
>JAPJQL010000055.1 GCA_030825115.1 Lachnospiraceae bacterium | reverse complement strand
CCCTTTTGTAACACAAAATTAGCACTATTTTTAATGTCTGATACCAAAGACAGGTTCTATACCACTCTGTCCAATTCCGCAAGAGGAATTTTTGCCTATTCTTCGAGTGTGAGGATTTCTTCTGTGAGATTTTTGCCAATTCGTCCCACTGCCACCTGATTTTTCCGGTTCTCCGAGTATGGAACCACCACTTTTACATACTCCTTCGTATGCCCGACCATATAGTCGGTCCCGTCCACAGTCAGCTTCTCCTCCAGCAGCACATCCTTCCAAAGCCCGATCTGGTTTTTCCGGTACTGGCCGGACATCTCTTTTTCCAGGGCCAGGAGCACATCGCTGCGCGCCGCCTTTACCTGCTCCGGCACCTGGTCTTCCATCACGGCCGCCCGGGTTCCCGCGCGTTTGGAGTATTTAAAAATATGCATCTCGTAAAAATGGATCCGTTCCAGATATGCTTTCGTCTGTGCAAACTCCTCTTCCGTCTCCCCCGGAAATCCCACGATGACATCGGTTGTGATCGCAGGATTTTTAAATGCCCGCCTGAGGATCTCGCACCGTTCTTCAAATTCTGCCGCAGTATAATGACGGTTCATCCTCTTTAACGTCGCATCGCACCCGCTCTGCAGGGAGAGATGGAAATGGGGACAAACCTTCTCCATCGACGCAAGCTCCGCAGCAAATTCCTCCGTCACGATCCGCGGCTCCAGAGAGCCGAGGCGTATGCGGTTGAGCCCTTTGACCGGATGCAGCCTGCGGATCAGCCCCAGCAGATCCTCCTTCTCCTCCTCTGCAAAATCCACACCGTAAGAACTCAAGTGGATTCCGGTCAGGACGATCTCCTGATAGCCTTTTTCCACCAGGCGCTCCACCTCCCTGACTACCTCTTCGGGCCTGCGGCTTCGCACACGTCCTCTGGTATAGGGGATGATGCAGTAGCTGCAAAACTGGTTACAGCCGTCCTGGACCTTGATAAACGCCCGGGTATGGTCGGCGATTTTGCTGATGCTCAGGCTCTCGTATTCGTGGGTCTCCCCAATCGCTATGACATGCTCTTTTTCCTGCCCTGCAAAGTAAGCTTCCAGGATCGGCACCAGTTCTGTCTTTTTATTGTTTCCGATGATGATATCCACGGCGGCGTCTTTTTTCAGCTCCTCTGCAGCCGCCTGGACATAGCAGCCCGCAGCCACCACCACAGCGTCGGGATTCTGCTTTTTCGCACGGTGGAGCATCTGCCTGGACTTGCGGTCGGCAATATTGGTCACGGAGCAGGTGTTGATGATATACACATCGGCCGCCTCCGAAAACGGCACAATCTCATACCCGGCGTCTTCTAAAAGCTGCTGCATCGCCTCAGTCTCATAGGAATTCACCTTGCAGCCCAGATTATGTAACGCTGCCTTTCTCATATTTACCTCCAGCGGCGCAGCTTCCGCGCCGTCTTTCCTTTATTTTTTGATACCTGTTTTACAACTTTTTAACCTGCTTTTCATGCAATCTCACTATTGACTTTTCGCCCATATCCCATTAGTATTAACATAGGGCTGGGGGGAGTCATGGAAACCTCATTGCCACACAACAAAATGAATGACCATTAAGGAGGTTTCTTACATGAGAACAGTACGTATTTCTTTAAATTCCATCGATAAAGTAAAGTCTTTCGTAAACGATCTGACTAAATTTGATGTTGATTTTGACCTGGTATCCGGCAGATACGTGATCGATGCAAAGTCCATCATGGGCATCTTCAGCCTGGATCTGTCCAAGCCAATCGATTTAAACATCCATGCAGAAGCAGGCATTGACGAGATTCTGGAACTGCTTTCCCCATATATCATCGCTTAATGTTCCAGGCTTTTGCCTTGCAGCGGAATACAAAAGATGCTTCCAGGAAGCATCTTTTTTTATTTTTCCTTTAGAGAAGTTCAAACCCGTTCGCCTAATCGCACCAGATCATCTCCGCCGTTTCAATGGCAGCCGCCATCATCTCATCAATCTTTTCGTTCAGTTTCTGCTCCGAATTTTTAATGATATTGATATTCGGTTTTGTCACCGGATGCTTCGCCACAAAGATGGTACAGCAGTCTTCATAAGGCTGGATCGAGGTCTCATAAGTCCCGATCTTTTCCGAGATATCCACGATTTCCTGCTTGTCGAACCCGATCAGCGGACGGAACACCGGCATCGTGCAGACCTCATTGGTTGCCGCTAAGGACTGTACCGTCTGAGACGCCACCTGGCCGATGCTCTCGCCGGTAATCAGCGCCATCGCGTCATTTTTTCTCGCAATCTCTTCCGCGATTTTCATCATGTAACGGCGCATGATGATCGTCAGCTCCTCATGGGGGCATTTCTCATAAATATAAAGCTGGATATCTGTAAAATTCACGACATGCAGCGGAATCGGCCCGGAATAACGCGCCACCAGTTTTGCAAGGTCCACCACCTTCTGTTTCGCGCGGTCGCTGGTATAGGGCGGAGCATGAAAATACACCGCGTCGATCTTCACACCGCGTTTGGCGATCATATAGGCCGCTACCGGGCTGTCGATCCCGCCGGAAAGTAAAAGCATCGCCTTTCCGTTCGTTCCCACCGGCATGCCGCCCGGTCCCGGAATCATCAGGGAATAGATATTCACCAGCTTGCGGATCTCTACCCGCAAAAGCACATCCGGCTTGTGGACATTGACCTTTGTCTCCGGAAATGCATTCAGGATGATCTCCCCGAAATCCCGGTTCATCTGCTCGGATGTCACCGGATAATTCTTATCCGCCCGGCGGCTGTCCACCTTGAATGTAAAGTTCTTGTCCGGGTAGACCTGGTCTACATAGTCCACGACGATCTCTTTCAGCTTCTCATAATCATGCTCTTCGATCTGCAGCATCGGGCAGATCCAGGCAATGCCGAATACCCTCTGCAGCGCCTCGATCACCTCGTCGTAGTCGTATGCGCTGAGCGCCTTCACATAGATCCTGCCTGATTCCTTGGAAAAATCAAAGGAACCTTCCACTTTTTTCAGGGCATTCTTCATCTGTTTGATCAGTGCATCTTCAAACAGGTAACGGTTTTTTCCCTTGGTCCCAATCTCAGCATATTTGATTAAAAATGATTGATATACCATGTCTTATCCTTTCCTCTATCCTCTTTGGTAACGGCGCAGTACCGGGAGCAGCTCCTTCAGTACGCCGATGCAGTAGTCGATCTCTTCTTTCGTGTTAAATATCCCAAAGCTGAAACGGATGGTAGAATCCAGCAGCTTGGGGGATACGCCGATGCCTTTTAAGGTCCCGCTGATTCCCGGGTGATGGGACGAGCAGGCGGAGCCGGAGGAAACATAGATCTCCCTGTCCTCCAAGGCGTGCAGCAGGACTTCGCTGCGCACTCCTTCAAAGCTGGCGCTGACAATCTGCGGCGCACTCTCACCGCCTTTTTTGCTGTGGACCACCACGCCTTCCAGCTCTCCGAGGCGGTCGATCATGTAATCTTTGACTGCCGTGATCTTCGCCACCTTCTCTTCATGGTCCGTATACATTTCTTTTGCCGCAGTTCCCAGTCCCGCAGCGCCCGGAACGTTTTCCGTGCCGGACCGCAGATTCCACTGCTGGCCGCCGCCGTAGATCAGCGGTTTGATCTTCACGCCGCTGTTGATATACAAGAAACCGACGCCCTTTGGCCCATGGATCTTGTGACCGCTGACCGACATGAGGTCGATGCCCTGCTTCTTCGGGCGTATGATAAATTTTCCGTATGCCTGGATGGCGTCAACATGGAGCAGCGCAGCAGGATTTTTCCGCTTTACAATGCGGGAAATCTCCTCTACAGGTTCAATCGCGCCCACCTCGTTGTTGACATACATCACCGATACCAGGATCGTATCCGGGCGGACCGCCGCCTCCAGCTCTTCCAGGCTGATATGGCCGTCATGATCCACCTGCAGGATCGTCACCTCGAATCCCTGCTCCTCCAGGTATCCCAGAGGATTGTACACGGACGGGTGCTCAATGGAAGTGCTGATGATATGCTTTCCCGCCCGCTGGTTGGCAAACGCCGTTCCGATCAGGGCCATATTGTTGGATTCCGAGCCGCCGGAGGTGAACAAGATTTCCTTCGGAGCTACCTTAAGCGTCTTTGCGATCGCCTCCCGCGCGTCCCTGATATAGTTTTCTGCCTCCATGCCCTTGCGGTGCTTTGCCGCCGCATTGCCATAATCCTCCGTCATGGTCTTTACCACGATATCCTTCACGCTGTCCAGAACCCTGGTTGTAGCGGAATTATCAAAATATGCTTCCATCTTATCCACATCTTTCTTTATTTTCTGATTCATGATCCACAATATCCAACCGCTTTTTCAACAGACCTCAGTCATCCTCCAGCTGGAACATCAGGATGGATAAGGCCGTCAGCCCTGCCGTCTCGGTACGCAAAATCCGCCGCCCCAGCGTGACCGGATGGATTCCTGCTCCCACCGCAGTCTCTACCTCTTCCACGTCAAACCCGCCTTCCGGGCCGATAAAGATTCCAACCTGCATCCCCGGCTTTACCTGTCCAATGGTCTTTTTTGTATCCTGTATCCCCTCGGCAAGCTCATATGGAATCAGGTTGATGTCAAAGGAAGCCGCATAATCACAGGCTTCTTGAAATGTCATGACCCCCGTCACGTTTGGGACCAGCATCCGGCCGGACTGCTTTGCCGCACTCTCGGCAATCGTATTCCAGCGTTTTACCTTAGTCTCTTCCTTTTTCTTATCCAGCTTTACCACTGCACGCCTGGTCGCCACGGGGATGATCTCATATGCTCCAAGTTCCACGGCTTTCTGGATGATCAGCTCCATCTTGTCGCTCTTTGGCAGTCCCTGGAACAGATACAGCCTCGCAGGCAGCTCGCTGTTGTCCTCGTCTGTGGAAAGAATCCTTGCATGGATCTCCTCCTGCCCGATTTCTTCCAATTCGCAGACATAATTTCTGGAAATCCCGTCCCGGATTCCGACCTTCTCGCCCGGTTTCATCCGCAGTACATTGCGGATGTGGTTCACATCCTGTCCGGTGATAACGGCATATTCCTCCGAAATCTGCGCCGGAGTCACAAAAAAATGATACACGCTTTTACTCCTCTATCTTCTGCGGGCCGTGATGGATACCCACTCGCCCTGATATGTGGTTTCGATGATCTCCAGTTCCTCATTGGCAGCCAGCGCCTCTTTTACCGCCTCTTCCTTCATATTGATGATGCCAGAGGTGATAAAGATGCCGCCATGCTTTAAATGGACCGGAATCTCTTTCTGCAGCATGATGATGACATCGGCAAGGATATTTGCTACCACGATATCGTAGCATTCATATCCCACCCGGTCCTGAATCTCCTTGTCATCGATGATATTGCCCTGAACGACCTCAAACTGTTCCCCTGAGATCCCGTTCGCCTCCAGATTCTCTCCCACGGCAACGATCGCATTCTCATCCAGGTCCGTTCCGAACACCTCCAGCGCTCCCAGCTTGATCGCTGCGATGCCAAGGATTCCGCTCCCGGTTCCCACATCCAGTATCCTGGACTGTTCGTTCACATATTTGCGGAGCTGGCGGATACAGAGCTGGGTCGTCTCGTGCATTCCCGTGCCGAAGGCGGTCCCCGGGTCGATCTGGATCAGCAGCTTGTCCTTATGCTCCTCAGGTATCGCCTCCCAGGTCGGCTTTATCAGGATATCGTCCACCGTGAACGGCTTAAAGAACTCTTTCCAGTTGTTGATCCAGTCCTTATCCTCCGTCTCCGATGTGGTGATGGTCCTCTCTCCCACGTCCACAAACTGGCTCAGGTCATCCAGCCCTTCCTCAATCTCCCTGAGAATCCGCTCCAGATCGCTTAAATCCTCCAGATAAAAGCTGACCTTCGCTGTACCGTCATCCGGTCCCACATCCGGCAGGATGTCGATAAACATCCCCTTGGTATCCGCTTCACTCAGCGGCACATGGTCCTCAATCTCGATTCCTTCGATACCAATCTCGTCAAACAGGTTGCTGATCAGGTCAACCGCCTCCGTTGTCGTGCTCAATGTGAATTTATTCCATTTCATAGGGAGTCTCCTTTTCTATGTAATCTAATCGTTTCTTCTTATTATTCTGCCAGATCCGTCCTGGCTTCCGGCGTCAAGCCCCGGTCAGTATCTTCACAAACAAGATCAAAAGCACCAGCAGGACCACAGGACGCACGATCCGCTGTCCGTTATGCACGACCAGCCCCGACCCAATATAATGTCCGGCCACGCAGAAAACGCCTGCCGCCAGGCCCAGGGGATAATTGACCGTCCCGTTCACGAGAAACGTTACGAGAGCCGCCACATTGGAAGAAAGGTTGATGACCTTTGTCAAGGCCGATGCCTTCCTCACGTCCATCCTTGCCGCTCCCGTCAGGATCAGGATCAGAAAGGTTCCTGTACCCGGTCCATAAAACCCGTCATAGCCGCCGACAAAAAATGCCGCCAGGATTGAGATTGCAAACGTTTTTTTCGCAGACAGCGGTTCTCCGGCCGCGACGCTGTCCAGGTTCTTGTTCCTCAGCACGTAGAATGCCACGACCGGAAGCACCACGATCATCAGATTCTTAATCAATGCTTCACTGACCAGCAGTGCAAGGGATGAGCCGATGGAAGAACCAATCAGGGATACCACCGATGCACATATAGCGATCTGTATCATGGTCTTTCCCCTGATATAGCCGTTTTTCAGATAACGCGCCGTCGATATCGTCGTTCCCATGGAAGAAGCAAGCTTATTTGTCCCAAGGGCAAAATGGGCCGGAATCCCTGCGATGATATAGGCCGGCAGGGAAATCAGCCCGCCGCCACCTGCAATCGCATCCACAAAACCCGCCAGGAATACGAGCGGGCATACAATCAAATACTGTATCATATGAGTTTATCTCTTTTCTTTTGTCTGGATGTGTCTGAAAATCCGACACAAAACCACATGATATCATAACACAGAATTTTGTGGTTTACAACTGTTTGTCCTCTTACGTTTGCTCTATATTTTCCCATTGAGTCCTTATAAAATTAAAAATTTCATCACCGGTCAGTTTGGTTTGGTTCGATTGGTCAGTTTGGTCAGTCTCTTTCCTCTTAAAACACATTATCCTGCTTTGCAATGTCCTCCTTCCCTGCAGTAAATTATTTTTCCTTTTTATTTGAAAAATATAGCATTAGCAATCTCATTCCATAGTATATCAAAAATATTATCTCCATTATAGACAGCAAAAGCATCGCGACCATAAGAGAACGTCTTAAAATCCCTACAATCAATACGATTACTATCACGCAAATTGCAACTATCACGCGTACTAATATATATTGATAATTCAATTTAAAATCTGCAGCCGTCGACTTAACAATCGGTGAATCTTGCTCATTATTCATTTCATCATTAACCAGATAATCGATCGATACATTGAACGTCTTGCTCAGTGTAAGCATATTTGCAACATCCAGAACTGCAGTACCGTTTTCCTTTAGTTAAAGATATTGTTATGTATGAGTGCTATGGGGCTGTTCCCCGGCACTCTTAATTTATTCGATTTTACCGACGAATCGATAGTAAATCTCAATTTTCTGTTCACGGAAACCATTTTCAAGTTTTACTGCTTCGTGTACAGTAATCTTTTCAATAAGCGTATTCAAAAGTTCAGCGGTCAGTTCCGTAGGATTGGCATACCTCTTCACTTCTCTGCATCGGAAGCGGTCTGTTTGTTAGCTGATAACTCAAATTTCAGCTTCTGGATTCTCTCTTCCAGTTCCATCTGCTCTGCCTGATACTTCTGAGACAGCATATTGAAGTTATATTCTGTGATGCGCTCGGCAACTTTGTCTTTATACACTTTAGCAACCAGCCTATCGACCTCTGCTTTGCGTTTCTCAGCCTTGCTTAGCTCCGCAGTCTGTTTTTCACAGTCATGGCTCTTTTCTTGTCTCCAGCCTTCAGAAGCTGTTGTAGGAGCTGTTCTTCGCCAAGCTGTGCCTGTTTTTCTCAATGTTGAATACGGAGCAGAACGTAGGTGTAAAATGTGTCATAGCGGATATAGTGCATGGTACACTACTTTAGCCCTTGCCCGTTCTTACTGCAATGGTAATAGCCATAAGGAGTCTTATTCTGACGATCCTCTCCATAAGCCAATGACCAGCCACAGTCAGTACACTTTACAAGCCCTGAGAATATCTTGGTCGTTCCATCTTTTGTTTTTCTGCGGCGTGCAGCAATGTGTTCCTAGATACGCTCAAAAACATCTTTTGAAATGATAGCTTCATGGGCATTCTCCACACGAAACCATTCTTCATCCGGCTTGCGGACTTTTTTCTTGTTCTTGTATGAGATGTTACTCTGTTTGTTGTGTTCACTATTACTGGTATAAGTCTCGTCTTTTAGGATTCCCTGACTTGCGGCGTGCTTTGCTCTGAGAGCTGCTTTCACCTTTCGGCTGGTGTCCCTTTGCAAACCATTCATTGAACAGATTCTTGAACGGAACGAAATCGCTCAATCCCTTTTCAGTATCCTCGTTTTCTGCGACAGCAATATAACGGATATTCTTCTCTGAAAAAATGAATTCCAAGTAGTAGTCGATCATAACGTGTTCGCGTCTGAAATGGGAAAGTTTTTTTGTGATAATACAGTTGACCCTGCCATCGTCGATATATTCATCTACAACATAAAATCCATTGTCACGGGCATATTACTGTAAAATGGTTCTCAGGGTCTCAATGCTGACGCTGTCCCAAAAGTTTTCATCATCACGGCTTAATCAGTAATATAATGCGGTATTGTATGGTTGCTTCATGAAAAACCTCCTTCTTTGAAACACCCCAAGCTTACAATACTTCGTATCCGTATTGTACTATAATCAAGGGCAATTTTCAATTCTATCGTCTAGATCCTTGACCTCATTTTCTTTTCTGATTGGCGGAGTACTGGATAACATCTTCAATCAGATTTCCCACACCGTTTCCGTTTTCAGAAAAGTGTTCGATGATCTTACATCATTATTTTTCCAATCATCATAAATTTGCTGCCATTTGGATCGACAAAGAAACAATATGTATTTTCAAACGTTGGTTCTTCATTTCCTCATCAGAGTATCTACGTTGTTCCCATTCAGCCAGAATCTCATCCGGCAGCATAAAAATAGGGGCAAAACAGGCACATAAGTCGATTCGTTCATTGTTCATTCGTTATCCTCCATTTGCTGTAAAATTTCTTTCGGTTCTCAGACAATTCAAGAGCAAAACAAAAAGCTGCTACACAGGGCATCACAAATTCGGCAAGAACATCTCGCCTTATTCTGGATGCTTCTATGTAACAGCTATCGCAGAGAAGGATGCAACCATTCTCTTTATGTCATAATCAATCGGGGCAACTCCCCTAAACTTTAATGAAGCATTTATTCAGTTTTTACGTTTTTATTCTACACGATAAGACAGAAAAATACAAGTAGGCTAACCCCCGCACCAGAAAAATAGTTGTAAATAATTTTTGTCGTGTAAGCACTTTAGGGCTTATACGACTTGTCTGTTTTGCTAATTATCATATTTCCATTTTTCATAATCATGTGAATGATTGTTTCCCTGGTAACATTCAGAATGAACGAGTAGCCAGTATCGAAGATACTGTTCAAAGAGTTTTAGGGATATTGCCCTAACAAGCAAATTTGCAAAGAACGGCCCTAAGGACAATTCGAAAAAATGAGTGAACCTGTACAGGTTTACACCGCTTGCCAATATGTAGCTTTTTCTATTAAGAGAACAAGATTATCGTCTCCAACTTTTCACGGTTAAGTTTATTTATATATTAAGTATATTGATTCAAAAATTGTATTGCTTTTCTTTTATCTGAACATCTCATGGTATATTCTTCCCCATTATTGTATCTAACAATAATTTCGTATCTTAGTATTGGAGAAATTGTGTTTTCGTTATAATTCATAATAAAAGACACCGCCTTATCAACTGATTCACATATTTGGGGTACACCATGAACAGGAACAACAATAACTTCAGCAATAACAGTATCCAGGGATCTACATAAGGCTTCTACAAGAGATTCCAGATGTTGTTTATACATAGCATAAAAACATTCCAAAAGTTTTCTGATATCATTATCATCGGAGAGTGCTAAATTCAACTCATCGATAATATTTTGCAATTTCTCCTCATTAGTATTTTCTTCCCAACGAATTGAAACTCCTATAGTTTCAAACAGATTGCATATTTCTGTGTAAGTGAAATATAAAACAAAAAATCCTTGTGAACGCAATTGTCGAATAGCATTATCAGTAAATTCTCCCGCTAACACTGTTGCATAAAAAGGAATTTCTTTTGCATGTGTCTGCACCAAAGGAATAATTGCACCAGCAATTTCTTGTACTTTGTTCTTTGAATGTTTTTTATATCTCCTCCAAGCCATTTCAATATATGCTTTAGGAACTCCGAATGCTGTTTCAGAACCACCTTGTTCAACAACAATATCTAACTTATGTTTATTTCCTACATTATCAATTCCGATTACTTCTCGTTGATTTCCTCTGGCAGGTCTTGGATGTCTATAGTCCAAATAATAACCTTTTTGTGAAACGATAGGTCTTAAATATTCAACAATAGCAAGTTCAAAAAAATCGCCTATTAATTCCCCGAGTTTATGCGATGGTGATGTTGCCATATCTTTATTCCTCCTCAAATTGCGGTAAAATATAATTCATAATATGGGTAGCAAAAGCTTGAGCCAACAAAGGCGGCACAGCATTCCCAACTTGATCATCCTGCGTTAACCATTTAGCTTTTCTCGTCAAATTACCAAAAAAACAATAGTCATCATCAAAAGATTGTAATCGGGCTGCTTCTCGTACTGTAAGTCCTCTGTTCATCGTTGGATGAATTAAATCTGTTCGAAAATTACATGTAACAGTACGACTTGGCAATTTTAAATCCAGCTTATATGCATTCTGTTTTTTTGTTCTGACTTCAAGCGGTAATACGGAATTATTACATCCTTGTGGAATCATTGCATATCTTTCTTGAACAATTTTTGAATGTTTTGTTGCCCTGTGATTAAAAATGGTGCCCGGAATACGTTCACCTATGCGTTCTCTCTGAAACTCATTATTCCAAAATGGTTTTATATTAATTTCTTCCTCTCCTCCCCCTTGGTCTACGGATGGAAGATTAGAGAGCGCTTCTTCAACAGTAATATATGGTAATAGATTTTTTGCAAACAGCTTCATTTGACCATCATCGATTATTTTCCCATGTGTAGGTTCTGGAAAAGTAATTTTCTTATCAAATCCTCTACCCCCTATTAAAACAAAACGAGGTCTGGCTTGCGGAACACCATAATCAGCAGCATTGACAAGTGTATATTTACATTGATATCCAATTTCTTCAAATTCTGACACAATTGCATTTAATACATGTCCGTTTTGCATATTCATTATTCCATATACATTTTCAAAAAAAATAACTTTTGGCTGAATATCTTTAGCAATTCTTATGTATTCTCTAAACAAAGTATTTCTGGGGTCATCTGATAAACGTTGTCCTGCTAAACTAAATCCCTGACATGGAGGTCCACCAGTTATCACATCTATTTCTTCTGAATCACAGTTTGCCTTTAACAATAATTCTTTGGAAGTTACTTCACGCACATCTTTTAATAAATAGGGAACTTCAGGGTGATTGAAAGTAAACGTATGTTTAGCTTCTTCATCAAAATCATTTGCGCAAACGCAACTATACCCAGCTTTGCGGAATCCTTCAGTAATCCCTCCTGCGCCTGCAAATAAGTCGATAGTTTTATGCATAATATACCTCATCTAATTAACATTTTTATACATTATTCTGCCATTGTAAAAATAAGCCATCTTCAACACAAAATATAATCTACATGGTTATTTATCAATAAATTCTAAAATATCATCCATTTTGCAATCAAGTGTAACACAAATTTTTTCAATACTCTCCAAGGAAATATATTGGTCTCTCCTGAGTCTTGTCAATATATTCGCACTAAATCCAGCATGCTCTATCAGTTCAGTTGTAGCAATATTTCGGTCTATTAGCAAATGGAATAATTTCTTATAAGATACTGCCATATTTCCGCTACCTTTCCAATCTATTTACCATGTAGTTTTTCACGAATATATGATTATTTCAACTAATCGTTATGTTTATTGCATCAATACCAGTATTATTATGCTGTAATTTTCTCTTGAATTATGAAAATCAAAATTCTATAACTTTGACTCTATATGTAAAAACGGCTGCCCGATGGACAGCCGTCGATGGATATTCTATTTTGATAATTAGCAACAAATCAATTCTGCCATAACAATTTCTTCTGCTTGCACTTTAAGAGTGTTCATGTGTTGCACCCAATCTATTTGCATGGTAGTTTTATCCAGTGCCGGGTTTATTTGAAGTATCCCTTGCGTGATTCTTTCTATCCTTGCTCGGTCAGTTTTATCAATTTCAATCAAATGCGAAAATAAATTCTCTGTCAGCACTAGGCCATTGTATAAAATCGGGGCGTTTTTCTACAAATAATATTTGCGTAAGTGTCCGCCTTTTCCCAAAGGGGTAATTACCTCATTTGCAAGTTGAATGTTCGGAATCAAGTAATCTCCGCAAGCGGCAAATGTAATCTTCTGTGTCATAATATACCTCCAATAATTTCTTGACTTTGTGTATTGGAAGGATCGCAAGCGTGGATTTGTGGTGTGATATCTGCAACTTTAGGAAACACCCATCTCCCATTTTGAAATGGCCTGCCTTGACACATTTATTGCTTCTGCTAATTCAGCTTGCGTTAAGCCAGCATTTTTTCTTAATTTACATAATTTATCCTGGAACTGCATATTATACTCCTTTCGCTGATAACCATATACTACCTTATATACTCGGTTATTGAAACCACCTCGACATTACAAATGCGCAACTAACGCCGACAAATCCTTGTCACTTCAGTTGCGCCTAAGAAATTCCTGTCAATTGCCTTAAATAATCAGCGTAAGTACACCATTTCCATTCAGTATTCCCGCAGCACCAGCTCCGTTATCCCCTGGTTGTCCCCCATCTCTACCCGCAGTACCTTCGGCTCCCGCCCGTAGCTGAACTCTTCCCGGAGCATACTGCGAATTCTGGTGCCTCCATGATATCCATGAATCACCCGAACCCGATATACGCTGCCGCCCGCCGCCCGCACCTTTTGCGCCACAGTCGCCTGTGCTTCTTCTACGCCCATTCCATGCACATCAATCTCAACAATCCCGCCGGCCATATCTTTCGCTCCTCGTCTTCCGTAATCTTTCTTCATGATACGTACCAGTTTCTCCTTAATCCTGAACTGTTACTATTATATAAAGAAATGGCCTGACTGGCAAGTCAAAACACCGCCTGATGGATGCCTTCGGATATCGTAAAGCTGAGCTGCCCCACCATTTCATCAATATTGGGCGGCGTCACGTACAGCGAGCCAAACTCCGGCTCCAGCAGCTCCCGGATCAGGTCATACTGCTCATCCGGTGACATATCCTGGATAAAATCCCCCATCCCTTTCGTGGACATGCTCCGGGACAACGTCTGAATCATCGTATTCACCGTATCATGGACGATAGCGGCCGCACCGACTACAGTCGGGACTCCGATTGCCAGAACAGGAATTCCAAGACTGTCCCTTGTCAGGCTGTGCCTGTGGTTTCCCACACCGGAGCCCGGGTGGATTCCCGTATCCGTGAGCTGGATTGTCGTCCCCAGCCTGCGGATGCTGCGGGCTGCCAGCGCATCAATGACGATCAGAAGGTCCGGCTGCGTCTGACGGATCACGCCTTTTAAAATCTCTGCCGTCTCCATGCCGGTCTGTGCCATCACGCCCGGGATGATCCCGCTCAGGACAGGAAGCTTTTTCTTACGGCAAAAGTCCTCGCCATACTGCTGGTTCAGATGCCTTGTCACCTGCAGATGGTTCAGCACCTTCGGTCCCAGGGCATCCGGTGTCACTGAAGGGTTTCCCAGTCCTACCGCCAGAATTTTCAGGTCCTTCACATTGTGGCTGACGCGCCCCTCCTCCCGCATTTCCTGCTTCATCAGGCTTTTGATCAGTTTTTTAATATGCTTTGCCAGTTCTTCAGACACCTCCGCATGGTAATCTTCATCTTTTTTTGCGAGCTGGTCGGCTTCCAGCGTCAGGTAAGTTCCCTGCGGCTTCCCCATCGCCTTTGCCCCGCGCTCATCCAGAATCTTTACCTCCGTCAGCTTCACGCAGCTTTTCTCTTCATGCCACTCCCGCAGCGATACCCCGGACACTTCGCCGCCGTCTCCCGGAAAACTCTCCCGCTGTTCTAACGCCAGGTCCGTCCGCACCTCAAAACACGGATTTTCCTTTTCTATGACATAATCCTGCATATGGTTCTCCGCTCCAGAATCATTTTTCCGTCCCATCATTCCACTTTCCGCCTTTCTGCCCGTTTTCTTACGTCTCTCCTTTATTTTTCTTCAAAAAAGGGCAAATTATGTATTGACATTTTCTGTCGGATTCGTTAGAATACAAAGGTATGTTTACATTGAACTGTCCGTGTCCAGACTTTGATGCAAACCAAAGACTATG
>JAPJQL010000011.1 GCA_030825115.1 Lachnospiraceae bacterium | reverse complement strand
ATATAATATTACAAAGAACTAAAATATTCAAGGCAGGAGAGGAGTTATTTGTAAAATATGCATAGAAAAGAAAAAGTATTTTATTACATAGCCTTGTGGAACTGAAAATCAGCTCATTCAGCAAGGCAGATATACAGACCCCGTTGACGACCTCATTTTTAAAGTTGTCAACGCTTCTGTCAAGAGAATAAAAATTGAATATGCTAAATATGGCAAGTCGGGATGACTTGATGAATATCATTATGAAATTGACAAAGTGTAGCAGTAAGGCAGATCGAGTGGTATTGGATTGGTGTGAAAAGAATAATTCCAGTTGCAAAGACCAGGCAATTAGCATGGAATTGTAAAAACTGTGGGATGATGCTCAGAAGATTATCAGTGAATTCAATCAGTATGGCGGCGGTTCGGATTCGGACGAGGAAGAAGAGGCGAATGCACTGTGGCAGATGGATGAGATTATCAAAAAGCAAGATATTTTCTGGGATATCCGGAGGAAGATTCTGGATGAAATGCTGAAAGAATTTTTTGTTGGAAACAGTGGCTTTGACGACCTGCTGATTGATGTGGCAAATTTTTTCTGCAAAACAAAAGATGAAAAAAGATATTTTTGGGACGCGCTTAAAGAAGGCTCCAACAGTTATTATAGAAATTATTCCGCTAGGATTTATAGAGAAATTGGGGATGAAAAAGAGTTTTTAGAAACGAAACTTTCGAATTTGCATTATGGCTCTGACTATGTGGAAGTTGCAAAGTATTATGAAGCGCATGATGAATGCCCAAAAGCCAGGGATATCATTTGGAAGGGGTTAATGGAGTCACAGGGACGTCTTGATGAACTCATATCCTATATTGCACCGATCTATATAAATGGAGAAGCGTGAAGATGAACTCAGGCGACTCTATAAACTGGTTATGCAGACGAAGTGGAATATCAACATTTGCGCGATTGCTCGGTATCTGTATGAATATGCCAAAAGCCGTCATGACGATATAAACCAGAAGAAAATGCTTTTCCTGCTTCTGGATACTTGTGAAAAGAATGAAGTAGAGGAATGGTATCAAGTCTGTAAACAGATGCTGAGTGATTCAGAGTGGAATCACGAACGCGAAACAATTTTGGACAAGGTTAAGAAGAAAAATATGAAATTCTACCTGGATATCCGGATGAAGTCTTGGCATTATATTGGCGCGACATCAACAATCTGCTACATGTTTCTAATCCAAAAACTATCGAATAGCTGTCGATATGTTGAAAAGGGTAAAGAGGTTCATGATTGAGATTGGGCGGGAACAAGAATGGAAACGGCAGTTTCATGAACTGAAGGAAAGGCTTAACAGGAAGAAGAATTTTATTTGTTTGTTGCATGTACTGTGATATCATATATAAGGCAGGCATTATCACAAATGAGGAATTTGTCATATAGGTAAATTACTTATTATTTATCATAAATTTTAATAGAGGAGAATTAGAACGAGGGACAACTGCTTAAAATTTTCGAGCATGGATGCTGGAAGCTATTGCGCCCAAAGCTTTTTTGAGAGGAGAGAACTGATTGGGAAATTCAAGTATCATAATGTACACAACTGAGGATGGAATTACCAAAGTTGAAGTTGTATTTGATAATGATACCGTATGGTTGTCATTAGAACAGATTGCAGAGTTATTTCAAAAAAATAAGTCTACAATATCCAGACATATAAAGAATATTTTTTTGGAAGATGAGTTAGTGTCTGAGGCAACTGTTGCAAAATTTGCAACGGTTCAAAAGGAAGGGAATAGAACTGTTGAACGACAGATTGATTATTATAATCTTGATGTGATTATTTCAGTCGGATATCGTGTGAAATCTCTTAGAGGAACTCAATTTAGAATTTGGGCTATGAATGTTCTAAAAGAATATATGAAAAAGGGGTTTGCTCTGGATGATGATCGTTTGAAGAATCTCGGCGGTGGAAATTATTTTGATGAGTTGTTATCACGTATCCGTGACATCAGATCTTCGGAAAAGGTGTTTTGGCGGAAAGTTTTGGAAATCTATGCTACCAGTATTGACTATGATCCTAAAGCAGAAAGTTCTATTCGGTTTTTTAAACAGGTTCAGAATAAGATGCATTGGGCGGCACATAAGCATACTGCGGCTGAGGTGATTTACCAGAGAGCAGATGCCAACAAGGATAATATGGGATTGATGACATGGAGCGGAAACAGTATAAAACGATCTGATGTAGAAGTGGTGAAAAACTACCTGAATGAAAAAGAATTGGATGCGCTGAATAAAATTGTTACAGCATATTTGGATATTGCAGAGGTGCATGCATTGAATCAAGAGCCTATGTATATGAGAGACTGGCTGGAAACCATCGATGATTATCTTAAGATGACCAGACGTGATATATTAACCACAAAGGGGAAAATAACGCATCAGCAAGCATTGGAGAAGGCTCATTTAGAGTATGAAAAGTATAAAAAAGCCCAGAAATACATATTGTCTCCAGTGGAAAGTCATTTTTTAGAGAGTATAGAAGAATTGGATCAATTGGATGGAGGAAAAAAGTAAAGTGGCTTTGAAGAACGACTTCCGTCAAGGCTCAGCCACGCCTTGCAGTAATCTGTTTCACACACTCCACAAATTGTGAGGTTTATGTGGAGATGTGTCGAAAATAAGAACCCTGATAGTTCAAAATATAATTTGATTGGATAGTTTTTTGACAACGTTTTTTGCTTTGATTGAATTGATCATTATAAGGGGAGGATGTTGTGTTACAGACCTATTTACCACTTGTTGAATTTTATGAAAAATATTTAAAAGAAGCAAGAAAAAGAGGATTTTTGTTGTCCGTGTTTTTGCTGTTCAGGAAAGCAGATACAGAAGAAATTTATCAAGAAGTAGTACGGGATTGGGAGTCACTGGACGATATTACAGGAAAGAAGATTCTTTTTATTTTTTCGTGTGCAGGTGCTGGGAAAAAGTCACCACTTTTACGGACAGGGGGATGCCATGCGGTTATTAATCCTTTCATCTCAGCTGAATCGACAATGGATTGTGGCGATGATAAAGATTATTTTGAAAGTAAATTTGTGAGAAATGCTCCTGTAATGGATTTAGCTGATTTACATACAAAATCGATTTCTGATATGGTGAGGTATTTTGAAATTAGTGAAACAACAGTGCCCAGTTTTGTGTTAACTAATCTTATGAGTGGTAAAAATCATTTTGTACCGATTGTTGAAGAAACTAATATTTATAGATTAGTAAAGCGGGTCATTTCGGGAATGGAAAATTTGATGAAAGAAATGGATCGGGTTCTGGAAATTGATAAAGATACTAAGGGTGCGTGCTCTGGGTATTTAAAATATTTAAATCTTTTTGAAACAATTAAGGATGCGTTGCCATCTTTGGACGAATTTACCCGGATGGCGGTGTCAGATATATTGGAAGGCGGAGATTATACTACATATAAAAATGATAAACGTTTTAAGATTGATAAAGAATTTAAGAACAAAATAAGAAAAATAATAAATTATAGAAGACATTTTTATTTCCCTTATGTTGGAAATGAAACAGTGGAGACTACTGCATTATTAATAAAAAGGCTTCCAGAATATATAGATCAGCAAATAGAGCAAATTATAAGAGAGATTTTGAGTGACTGTGTGAATGTTTTTAATGCTGACAAATTAAATAGTGTCGATAAGACTATGAAAATAGAGGCTTTATTTGATAGCTTAATAGATGCCTGCATAAAAATACAAAGGAATCTTATATACAAAAATGTAGCAGAGGATTTGAGAAACGATTATATAAGAGATATTTTACAGACGGCCGGTAAAAATGAGGGATATGAGGTGAATGGTCAGACAAGGCAGGGGATATCATCATGTGGAAAAGCGACAGGAGAGTTGGACTTGCTTGTGGAAGATAAAGGGAGGCCAATAGCAATTATAGAGGCATTAAATTTAGACGCATTGAGAACTTCATATATAGCCGAACATATAGACAGAATATATAAGTATGATACAACTGGTAATGTTATTAATTTTATTCTTTCTTATGTTACTGTCAAAAATTTTGAAAAATTTTGGGATAGATACGTTAAATTTGTAAGTAGTCACGAATATCAATTTCCTCTGATTTCAATTGATAAAAATATAATACGAGGGTATGAGTATTCAGATATTAGATATATTATTGCTAAGCATAAAAGAAAAGGCAAAGAAACGTATTTATGTCATATTTGTATTAGTATTTGAAGATAATGAGCTGGTAGAAGAATCAGTTACTAAGAAAAACTTAATGACTGTCTCGTATGGTAAGGAAGCAATTACCCGAAAAATTCGAATAGTTCCAGTTTAAAGCCAATAATCACAGCGAGGTTCGTTTTCGTAAGTGGTCAGTTCAAATCATCAACGAAAACCAGGGAACAAACATACGGCTTCTGTAATTTGTCCTCATCTTTAGAAAAAAATATGAATCCTTGACGATGTTTCGGTGTGCCGATATAATGGAAATATAAAAGTAGACATATAATTTACTGGTAATTGCGAAAAGGCAAGGTGACGAAAATGATAATTGAAAATCTTCTGAAAAAAAAGAATATGACAAAGTACCGGCTTGCTGTAGAAGCAGGAATCCCGCATGCTACCCTGAGTGATATTTGCAACGGAAAAGCCAGATTGGAAAAATGCAGTGCTGAAACAGTATATAAAATAGCAAAAGCGCTTTCTGTTCCAATGGAACTACTGACGTCGGCCGGTATCCAGCAGGCAGAGCGTGAGCGTGCTTATGAATACGGATTGCCGGAATATCTTCAGCATGATCTGGATGCTTACAAAAAGGGGCTGAAAGAAAGTTCAGGACTGCTTGATTGTCTTTGGAGCGAACTGTATGGAAGTATCAATGCAGCTGAGATTGATGATGGAGCTATTACAAAAGAACATGCTGATTTTTTACGAAAAAAATATCTTTTCGGAGGGGATAATGATAGAAAAAATTGATTTTACGGAATGCAGAAGGATACCTGGGAGAGCTTATAATGGTGCAAATGGAAAAAAGATTGCGGTGGAATACAAGGGAAAGCAGTATATGTTAAAGTTTCCGCCTTCCGGAGCGGCAAAACGAACAGGATTGTCCTATACAAACAGCTGTATCAGTGAGCATATTGCAAGCAGTATATTCAATTTGCTTGGCATTCCGGCACAGGAAACAATGCTGGGGACTTTTGTCGTGGGGGGTAAAACAAAAATCGTATGTGCCTGCAAAGATTTTACAGCAGATGGCCGCCGATTATTTGACTTTTGTTCCATCAAAAATACGGTTTTGGAATCAGAATCGGGAGGAAGTGGAACAGAACTCTCAGATATTATTGATACGATAGAAAAGCAGCAGTATGTATCGCCAGAAGAACTGCTTAGACATTTTTGGGATGTTTTTGTGACAGATGCATTGCTGGGAAATTTTGATCGTCATAATGGAAACTGGGGATTCCTTTTTGATGATGTTGCTGGAAAAGCAGAGATAGCGCCGGTTTATGACTGTGGAAGCTGCCTGTTGCCACAAGCTGATGAAACTATTATGAAGCAGGTGCTGGAAAATGAAGATGCGTTGAATGCAAGGGTATTTCAGTTTCCGACTTCTGCGGTGAAGCAAAATGGTAGAAAACTGAATTACTATGATTTTTTGATATCGGCAGAGAATTCAGGCTGTAATGAGGCATTACAGAGAATGGTTCCCAAAATAAATATTGAGCAGATTAAAGATTTTATTGAGGAAGTTCCTTATATTTCAGATTTGCAGAGAACGTTTTATAAACGTTATCTCACCGCAAGGTATGAGCAGATTCTGAAACCAGCATGGAATTTGGTATTATCTGTCCGTCAGGAAGTACCTGGACCGCCAACTCGAAGGAAACCATTGAAAAGAATCTGCGGTGTCAGGTCAACGGGATCGTGACGGACAACCCGGAACTCGTAAACAGCTATGTAATGCAGCTGTGGCATAATCGTTTGCTGTCTGCGCTGTTGAAAATATTTTTCGATACAACGCTCACAGAAAAAATAAACTATATGCAACCGGTTTAAGATAGACACTTGCTCTTGAAATAGTTATCAGTTATGATATAACAAATAAGACTGAGAAGCTATGCAATAATCTGGTTTAGAAGGATATGTTCCGGGGAGGCAGGTGCGGTCATTGAATCGGAAAACTTTCAGGAGTCGAATTCGGGTGTTCCTTTCCGGCGCTGCAGGGCTGTTGTTGGCAGTGTTCCTAAGCGTTATGGTATGGTCTGTTTATCAGGGGGAGTCTGAGCAGACCGTATTTAGAATCAGTGAGGTCTATCTTAGGGAGATGACCTTACATATGAACCGGTATTTTAAGGGAAATGTAGAAACATATGTTACACAGATGGAATCTCTGTGCAGCGCTGTGACGGACAGGGAACTTGAGAGCGAGGGCAGTTTGATGTCTTTCGTGAAGCAGGCGCAGGAGAACAATGATCTTGCGCGGATCGCGTTGGTCAGCGACAGGAAAATTGCATATACGGCAGATGGTCCGCGTCCTGTCAGGACAGAGGGCAATCAGCTGGATTTGCTTTTGGCGGGGGATGCTGACCTGATCACCGTGGACGAAACCATCTGGGGTGACAGGATGCTTCTGTTGGGAACGTCTATCGAACCGCTGCAGTTCGGCACGGAAAAACTGGTTGCTGTTATCGTGGGGATTGGGGAATCTGAAATAGGGGAGCAGCTGGCCCTTAGCCGTCAGGGAACGAACTCCTATGTAAATATCATAACTGCGGACGGTGACTTTATCATCAAAAATGCAAGACCGGATTCCTCGGAGGAGGGCGATAACCTGTTCCATTCTTTTGAAGAAAATGCCCGGTTTGGCAGGGGATACAGTCTGGAGAAGCTGCAAAATGATACAAGAGAAGGCCATAGCGGGCTGCTTTCTGTGAATATGGGCGGGACGTGGGATTATTTGTATTATGCCCCCATTCCCGGCACGGCTCTGTATATGCTCACCAGCATGTCCTATGATATGGTGAATTCTCAGGTAGCAGCCATGACACGGTTTATGATGAAACTGTCGATCGGGGTGATTGCGGTCATTCTGTTTGTGGTCCTGTGTTTTTTCCTGTTTTACAGGCGTAATGAGAAACATCATTGTCAGCTGCTGTGGAAGGCGAAGGAGGAGGCAGAGCGGGCAAGCCAGGCTAAAGGGGATTTCCTCTCGCAGATGTCCCACGAGATCCGTACACCTTTGAATGGCATCATTGGTATGATACAGGTGGGGCAACGTCATATCGACGATCCGGAGCGTATGCGAAATTGTCTGGACAAACTGGATTTGTCATCCCAGCATTTGCTCAACCTGGTCAATGATATCCTGGATATGTCCAAGATCGAGAGCGGGAAAGTGGAGATACACCAGGAGGTATTTAACCTTGGGCAGCTGCTCAAGGCTCTGGTGACCGTGTTTTATGTACAGGCAAAAGAGAACGGGATCACATTTGATATCCTTCTTGCAAGAGGGATAGAGGAACAGCTGGTGGGCGATGCCCTGCGGCTGAACCAGATACTGACGAACCTTTTGTCAAATGCAATGAAATTTACGTCCGGCGGCGGAAGCGTACAGATGTCCATAAGTGAGATCAGGCGGGATGGGGAGCAGGTTTGGCTGGAATTTTGCGTCAGGGATACTGGCTGCGGGATTGCGGAAGAGAATTTGGACCGTATCTTTGAGGTGTTTATACAGGAGGACAGCGGAATTGCCAGAAAATATGGAGGCACGGGATTGGGTCTGCCCATTACCAGGCGCTTTGTAGAGATGATGGGCGGGACGATTTCTGTTGAAAGCAAGCTGGGGATTGGGAGCGCCTTCTTCATTCGGCTTCCGTTTGGATGCGTTCCTACGGACTGGGAGAAGAATGGATGCGGCGACGGAAAGAGGATCCTGATCTTGAACCCTATGGCAGATATGATAGCCTATCTGGCTTATCTGCTGGAAAATGAAGGTTTCAGGGTAGACGCTGTACTGACAAAAGAAGAGGCCCTGGATTGCCTGATGGAGGCTTCAAAGAGCGAAAATCCATATGAGCTGTGCTTTATCAAGTGGAACATCCCAACCGGCGCTCCGGAGACGGTCGCGCAGATCAGGACGGTGGTTGAAACACCACCGGAGATTGTGATCGTGGGATACGATAAGGATGAGATCAATGAGACTGCCAGAAGCTGCGGCGCGGCAGCAACCTTGTGCCGGCCGGCATTCCATTCGGATATTGTGGAGCTGCTGGCGGTCCTTGAGAACAGGAAGAAAAGAGAAGATGAGTCCTCGGACTGCGTCCTGAGGGGCAGGAATATCCTGATCGTGGAAGATAATGAGCTGAATATGGAGATTGCCCTTGAACTGCTTGAAATCTCGGGAGCCCATATTGATACGGCGGTGAACGGGATGGAGGCAGTGAAGCGGTTTGCAGATGCTCCGGAAGGATTTTACGATTTGATCCTGATGGACATGCAGATGCCGGTTATGGATGGCTGTACGGCTGCCCATACCATCAGGGACATGGAGCGGGCAGACGCCCTGTCGGTCATCATCATTGCCATGACGGCAAATTCTTTCCGCGAAGATATAGAACGGTGTCTGGACAGTGGAATGGATGCCCATATCAGTAAGCCATTCATGCTGGATGAAGTATATCAGCGTTACAGCCAGGTGAAAAATAGTAAAGGCGAAAGAGGAGTACATCATGTATGACATAAAAGATGCCAATCAATTTATAGCAGAAACAGTAGTAAAACATCCGCTTTTTGACTCTTACAGGATTGTCAATACGGATACATATCAAGTCCACAGATGGGAAGATGGAACTGCAGTTCCACAAAATGACAGCTGTTACCATGTCTGGAACAGGACGGAACCCTGTATAAACTGTATTTCTAAAAGAGCGGTTAAGGAAGGGCGCCAGTTTACTAAAATAGAGGTGCTGGGCGACAAGGTTTTTCTGATCGAGTCGGTTGGCCTGCCGGAATTAGGACCGGGCCTTGCTCTGGAGCTGATCAGGGACGTGACGGACAGCATCCTGATCAATGATGTCGGCCATAAAAAGAATAAAGGGCTGACAGGCATCATCCAGAAGATGTATGAGCTGGCTAACCGCGATTCTTATACCGGACTTTATAATAAACGATTTGTCGAATACGAACTGCAGAGGGAGCTTTTAAAGCGGAAAAAAACAGACCCTCTTGAGATTGTCCTCTTTGACATTGACAGTTTTAAGCAGATCAATGACACGTATGGCCATCTCATGGGAGACCATGTCCTTTTGACCATTGCAGATATACTGCGAAGCTTTGTCGTGCGGCACAGCGGCTGGGCAGGAAGGGTAGGAGGAGATGAGTTTATCCTGGTATTTCAGGGAAAGGACCGGGCAGAGGTGGTGAAACTGGTCGAGGAATTAAAAGCCGAGGTCCATGCCGTTGATTTTAAGCTGGTTGATCAAAGCTGTCGTATCACGATCAGTGTCGGCATGGCCGGGGCAGACTCGGAGACCCGTGACTGGAAGAAGCTGTTTTCTATAGCTGACCAGGCAATGTATGAAAACAAGCAGCACCGGTAAACAAGATCACGGGATGATCTCCGGGATACAGACGCTCTCGGCTTCCTTAAAATTACATTGATAGATCAGATGGGACCGGATAGAGCACAAGATATCACGGTAACAGTCGGAGAGCTCAAAGGCAAAGGTTTCCAGATCGCTGTTTTGCAGTGCCTGGAGCGCCTGAAACGTTTTTCGGTTTAATCTGGCGATAATTTCTGTATGCTTATAGTGGAAGGAACCATAATTGCCCCACCAGACAAGGCTTTCCACCTTTTTCAGTATGACGCGCATGGGGGCCAGGTCCAGATGGTCCATGACGCATTGGAGGATGTCCCCAAGAGGGATTGCGCCTGCTGATCGGAACATGGTCATCAGTGTTTCTTTGTCTTTCTGCGTAAAATGCAGGGCTGCCCGGCGTGCTGCGGGACGGAGCATCAAGGTCATGGCCTGCAGCGCGTAAAGATAGAGCAGAGCGTTTTGTTTCCGTGCAGGGTTCTGCAATACCTGCGCTGTGTTTTCCGGCAGGATTTCAAGGACAACGGTTCCCTTTGCATTAAATGTTCTGCAAAAGCCTATGCTTTGAAGTTCAGACAGGGCTTTGCGGATGGTGGAGACGGAAACATGGTACTGTCCGGCCAGTTCTGCTTCATGGGGAAGATAACTGCCGGGAAGATAGATGCCGGATGTGATTTTATTCACCAGATCCTGCATGACCTGTGTATAAAGATGGTCGTTTCCGGGAAAAATATTCCACTTAAATTCCCCATTTGGCGGAATGACGTCGCAGGAGGATTGAGATTCCAGGGTATGGAGGATGTCCCTTACGGTCAAGGTTGTACGATGAAACGATGCGGTCAGTTCTTTATATTGGACGGAAGGCTGCTTTTTACATAAGGTATCCAGAAAGCTCTCCGTGTCGGTCAAAAGACCAGCCATCTCTTCTGGCATCTGTTCAAAAAAGAAAGGCAGATGGCTGTAGGATTTGGCGGAGGTGTACATTTCTGAAAACAGTGGGTTGCCGCTTAACTGGAGCAGTTCCTGGCACAGCAGGGTCATCAGCCGCCATTCAGACGACTTTAACCCGCGGTGGGCCGCCCGCCTGGCTTTTTCGTAGTGGAGAGTCTTTTGCACAGGGTAGTTTTGGGCAATAAAAACAAGCATGGGCGGCAAAAATTCTTCCAGGGTTTTCAGGAGTGCCAGGATATTTTCTTTGGAGGACAGGATGATCTCAACTGCTGTTTGCGGGGTGCAGCTGTGGCTGATCTTGCATACCACAGGCGCTTTTCTTGGCTGAATTTCAATATAGTGCTCATTTTGTAGCTTATGTGTGACTTCACGCGCCGTCCGGAAGCCAATCTGATATTCTTCGCGAAGGCGCTGGACAGATGGAAAGGTACTCCCGGCCGGAATCTGACCGGTGAGGATACGGCCTTTTAAATCCATATAGATGCGCGAGAACAAAGTTTCTTTTTCTTCCATAACGGTTCCTTTTTGTAAATTATTTCATTGTCATTTTCAGATAAACCATGTCAACCAGCTGGATGCCATCTTCAAATATCGGATGGTCATAGTGGTCTGTAAAAAAATTCTTTACTCTGTGCGATTCCGTAAATCCACAGCTGTGATAAAAAGAAAGGGTCGAGGGGCAATCGCCGGTTCCGACAAGCAGGACATTGCAGCCGGAATATTCGGCGATGAGAAATTCGATCAGCCGCTTTCCATAGCCCTTTCGCTGGCTGTCAGGCTGCACGGCAATATTTTTAAGCTCGTAGACGCCGTCGGCCTCTTTTGTGATGACGCACTCGGCTTTTACCCCGTCATCTTCCAAAAGATACATTTCGCCGCGTTCCAGATATTTATCAATCATATCTTCCTGTTCATCAGCCAGCAGCAGTAAATCCAAATATTCTTTTTTTGCACCGGTTACTTTTTTAATGATCATGGTTGTCACCTTTGCAGTTTATCGGGTCGGCAGGGTCTATACAAGCAGTTTTCGCACCATCTCTCCGTCAAATGAAACCTCAGACACATGATTTACCTCAATCTGATACAGCGCATTTGCCGCGATATGTTCCGCAGCCTGTTCCAAATCCCGGATTCCGGTAGTGTCTGCGAAAATCTCAAGGATGGCGTCAAGACCGTCGGAAGTGATCCGGCATTCGTGCTCCTGCATGCTCATCCGCCGCAGGACCTTTGGCAGGGCATAGCGGGAGAAGATGATTTTTTTCTCTTCCGGTGTGTAGTCCGGGATGTCGATGACGGCGAAGCGGGACATCAGGGGAGCGCTGATCTGGGACTTGTCGTTGGCCGTGGCGATGGGGTAGACGCCTACTGTGGGAATCATACATTCCATGTAGTTGTCGGTAAAGCCAAGGTTGTCGAGCAGGGTCAGCAAAACGTCGGCGGGGTTGCCGTTCCCCTTTCCGGCAGCAGCCTTGTCCAGCTCATTGATGATAAAAACAAGGTTGGATTCCCCGGCCATGGAGAATGCTTCCATGATGATTCCCGGCTTTGCATTTGCATAGATGCGTGAGCTGCCGGTGAGCTGCTCCGGGTCGTTGATCGAGCTCATATCCAGCGTGGTCCACGGAAGCTTTAAGATGCGCGCCACGGCATAGGCGATCTGGGATTTTCCCGTTCCGGCAGGTCCAACCAGCAACATGCCATATGCGGGAAGCGTATGAGTCCTGTTGATCTGGATGACCGTCTCGATGATGCGCTGCTTGACCTGTTCCATTCCATACAGTTCCTCGTCCAGGATCCGTCTTGCCTCCGCCGGGTCGATGGATTCAAAATAATCACTTTTCCACTGGATGTTCATCATGACGGAGAGGGCGCGCTGTGCATGGCGCTTTTCTTCCGGGGAGACCTCGTGGGAGCGCGCCACCGCCAGGTTTCTCCGGGCCCAGAGGCGGATGTTGTCAGGCAGGGTCCGACCGGCGCAGGTGATAAAGTCCGTGATGCTCTGGATACTGGTCAGCTTTAAGTGGTCCCCGGTTTCGTCCTGGTCCTCCTCATCTGTCCCTTCCTGCGGGGCGCTGCTTGCCAGCAGGCGCTCGATCATGAACTGAAGAAAGCCGTCCTCGGCAGAAAGCTTCGTGCCCTGGCCAAAAGCGGTTTCCCGAATCTTATATACGGCATAGCCGTCTTCCCGGTTTACTCCGGACAGGCGGACATTGATGTGATTTTCCCCAAGCCATTGGAGCAGGTTGAGAAAACGGGCGTCAATCTCCAGGATATCTGCAGAAAACGTCTCTTTCTCTATCTTGAATTCAAATGAGGTCCGTTTGACCGGATTGGTAAAAAGACCACAGGAGTGATGATCCCATTTGCGTTTCTTGTTGTCTAAAAGCAGGATAGGCTGGTCTGGGGATACGGCTGGCTCATTGGAACGGAAGACGGTATAAGTGCATACAGCGTGCTTGGTCTCGGCTGGTGTGTTTGTAAAATCGAATACGGGCATGACAGTGGCTCCTTTTTCTATCTATTGTAACTTGCTCAACTACATCATATAATTTTAAGTGCAGATTTGCAACCTGCTTTTGTCGTAAATTGTCTGTTTTCCATCCACATTTCACAGGTGACCGGATTCCTCCACAAACCGTTCCAGATTTTTAACGGTACGGCAGTCTAAAAAATGTTCAATCTTTTCCACCTGCTCCAACTCATTTTCCGACCGGTTTACCAGACACAGAAAGCGGTGGATTACTTCATGCCGGTAGAGCAGGTAATCCCCCATCTCCTGGCCGCTCTCGGTCAGGGTGATCTCTCCGTATTTTTTTGCCTGAATCAGCCCCGCCCGGACCAGATGTTCTACCATCTTTGTGACGGAGGACGCTTTGACATGCAGCATTTTAGAGAGGTCTCCGGCGCGGACGCTCTTTTTCTGCCGTGCAAGGCGGGCGATCATTTCCAGATAATCTTCCATTGCACTGGTGATCGCGTTGTCTGATTGGAGCATATAACCTTTCATCGTATAAAACCGGTCCCGGTCGTCCATATTGTCCATCCTTATTTTTGGCGCTGATTCTGTCACCACGAAAAGGCATACAGAATAGTCTGATATTAGAAAGTTTCCTTACACTAAAAATTATTCGAAAGGTGTCTATGATATGAGTCAGTCTTTTAGCTTGAACGATATGAAACCAGGCGAGCACGCGGTGGTCAGCCGGTTGGAAAGTACAGGAAGCATGCGGCGCAGGCTGCTGGATATCGGTCTGGTGGAGAATACGGAGGTGGAATGCGTTGGAAGAAGCCCGGGGGGAGACCCGACGGCATTTTTGATTCGGGGGGCAGTCATAGCGATCCGCTCTGAGGATTGTGTGAATATCCTGGTACGCAGGCAGCAGGAGGTGATGGAATGGGCCTAACAAACAGCTCGGTTGGGATCAAAGCGGTCGACTCCGGTCTTGTCATAAAAAAGCAGGGCGCGGACGACAGGGTGGTCGCCCTGGCAGGAAACCCGAATGTGGGAAAAAGCACGGTGTTTAACAACCTGACCGGAATGAATCAGCATACCGGGAACTGGCCGGGGAAAACGGTTGCCAACGCCCAGGGTTATTGCGCCACAAAAAAACATTCCTACGTGATGGTGGATATCCCCGGGACGTATTCTCTTATGGCCCATTCCACCGAGGAGGAAGTCGCGCGCAACTTTATCTGCTTTGGGGAGCCGGACGGGGTCGTGGTGGTCTGTGACGCCACCTGCCTGGAGCGAAACCTCAACCTGGTGCTTCAAACCCTGGAAATATCCTCTAAGGTTGTAGTCTGCGTCAATCTGATGGATGAGGCAAAGAGAAAAGATATCTGGCTGGATCTGCCTCTGCTGTCCAAGCGGCTGGGCGTGCCGGTTGTCGGGACGGTGGCGCGCAAAAAGAAAAGCCTGGAGAAGCTGATGGATACGCTGGATGGCATTTTGGACGGATCGTTAAAGACAGATCCGGTATCGGTGCGCTACCCGGATGCCATTGAGGAGGCAATCGCCGTGATAGAACCGCTGATCAGGGAAAAAGCAGGCAGGAAGCTTTCTGCCCGCTGGCTGAGCCTGAAGCTGCTGGATTCGGATGAAAGCCTGATCCAGGAGATCAACGCCTATCTGGGAGAGGATTTTTTAAATGACGACGGGCTTGCCGGTGCAGTCGCCGCCGAGAAAGAAAAACTTCTAGAGCTGGGCATCGGAAGCGACCGTTTTAAGGATCTGGTGGTTTCGTCCCTGGTGGAACGGGCGGAGGAGGTCTGCGAAGGCGCCATCATTTACCACAGCCATAAGTATGCCCTCTCCGACCGCAGGCTGGATAAGGTGCTCACCAGCAGGCTGACCGGATATCCCGTCATGATCATGCTGTTGGCGCTCGTCTTTTGGCTGACGATCACAGGGGCCAATTATCCATCCCAGCTTTTGGCAGACGGACTGTTCTGGTTCCAGGACAGACTGACAGAGCTCTTTTTGTACCTGCATGCGCCGGATTGGCTTCACGGAATTCTCGTGCTTGGGGTATACCGGGTCCTGGCATGGGTCGTATCCGTGATGCTGCCGCCTATGGCCATCTTCTTCCCGCTGTTTACGCTTCTGGAGGATGCAGGTTATCTGCCGCGCGTGGCCTATAATCTGGATAAATCCTTTAAGCGCTGCTGTGCCTGCGGGAAACAGGCGCTGTGCATGTGCATGGGCTTTGGCTGCAACGCGGCGGGCGTGATCGGCTGCAGGATCATCGATTCGCCCAGGGAGCGGCTGCTGGCGATCCTGACGAACAATTTTGTTCCGTGTAACGGGAGATTTCCCACGCTGATCGCCATCATCACCATGTTCTTTGTCGGCACGGCAGGCGGTGCATTTACCTCCGTCTTATCGGCACTCCTTTTAACCCTGGTCATCGTCCTGGGGATTGGGATGACCTTTGTCATGACCAGGCTGCTCTCCAAAACGGTGCTGAAGGGCATGTCCTCCTCTTTTACTTTAGAACTGCCCCCGTACCGCCGCCCGCAGATCGGGAAGGTGCTGGTGCGGTCGATTCTGGATCGGACCCTGTTTGTGCTGGGCAGGGCGGTAGCCGTAGCTGCGCCTGCTGGTCTGGTCATCTGGCTGATGGCAAATATCACCATCGGGGGTGGAAGCATCCTGAACCACTGTGCACAGTTTCTTGATCCCTTTGCGGGCCTTATGGGAATGGACGGCGTGATCCTTCTCGCCTTTATTCTCGGGCTTCCGGCCAATGAGATCGTGGTTCCCATCATCATTATGGCGTACACGGCACAGGGAAGCATCCTGGAACTGGACAGCATGTCCCAGATGCGGGAGCTGTTTGTAAGCAATGGCTGGACGTGGATCACCGCCGTCAGCACGATGCTGTTTTCCCTGATGCACTGGCCTTGTTCCACTACGCTTCTGACGATAAAAAAGGAGACGGGGAGCTGGAAGTGGACTGCTCTGGCGGCAGGACTTCCGACTGTGACCGGAATTCTTGTCTGTATGCTGTTTACGTTTTTTGCCAGGCTGGTGTGATGTGGCGGGTCTCCTTGCGGAACTATTTGACGGACTCCCAAACTGCGTGATATACTAGGGACACTTAGGAAAATAGATGTATCATTGGAAGCAGCGAGGGTGACGGCATGAATCAGAACCGGGGGATCAATCAGGATGTGACACAGGAGATGAACCGGTCACTTCTTTTAAAAAATTTAAGGCGGGAAGGCGTGTGTTCCCGGGCTCATCTGGCGGCGCTTACGGGACTGAAGCAGGCGACCGTGACAAACATTATGAAGGATTTCCTGAACTGGGGGATCGTCACGGAGGTCGGTTTCCTGAACGGAAGCAAAGGGCGCAGGTCGATCGGCGTATCCATAAGCACGGAGGGATACCGTGTGATTGGCGTGCGGCTGGCGAGAAAGCATTACAGCGTGGGGCTGTTTGACCTGACGGGCAGGGAGATTGTAAAAGAACGGGTGGACTTTGAACCGGAACAAAAGCTGGGAGCAGAAGATATCCTGCATCAGATTGCAGGAAGGATGCGCCGGATGACCGGGCAGTACGGAAAGGATTGTGTGCTGGCGGCGGGGATGGCGGTGCCGGGGCCGTTTATCGCAAAAAAAAGCAGGATTGCGCTGATTACGGGGGCGGATATCTGGAAGGATATCGATTTGAAGGCATTTTTTGAGAGAGAGACAGAGATCCCCGTATTTCTGGAACACAATGCGAATGCCGGCGCTTATGCCCATATGTGGGATTTAAAGGATGCGTACCATGACGATATCCTGGTCTATATTGCAGCCGGCCAGGGAATCGGCGCCGGGATCGTGATGAACGGCAAAATCTACGAAGGTGCACTGGGGACGGCAGGGGAGATCGGACACATGACGATCGACCGGAACGGAAAGCCCTGCGTTTGCGGAAACCGGGGCTGCCTGGAACGGTATGCCTCCTCCCTGGAGCTTGTGAAAACGGTGTACGGGGAACGGGCCGGAACAGACGGATGCAATTTTGAGGATGTAGAGAAGAGAGTCCGGGACGGGGATGCAGTCTGCACGGAGCATTACCGAAAGGCGTGTGAGAGCCTTGGCACGGGGATCATCAACATTGTTAATGTGATCAACCCGGACCGGATCATCATCGGGGATGATATGGCGAGGCCAAACCCGGAATTGATGGAACGGACGGTGCGGGAGACGGTGCAGAAGGGAATCCTGCCGGATGTGTGGGAGGAGCTTACGCTTTCTATCAGCGGATATCAGGGAGACCCGATCCTGACCGGAGCGGCAATCGTGGCGATCGACCGGGTTTTTGACTCTCCGGGGCAGTTTATTTGAAATGGCGATGATTGTCAGAAGAATACGAAAATTAACAGCATGAAAGCTGAGAAGCGCTGAGGCGTGGATTGGTTTTCATGCTTTTTTCATTTTTGGACAGCATGCATCTTATGAAAGAAAAGATGTTTTGGAAAATTCCTGTTGACATTTCCGGAAAATGTGCTATTGTTTAATTAGATTCATTTATTAAATGAATTAATACATAAAACGAAAATAATATTAAGGCGAATGAAAGGGGAGGCAAAAATGAAATTTTTTATCGACACAGCAAAGGTAGAGGATATCAAAAAAGCAAATGACATGGGGATTATCTGCGGGGTAACGACGAATCCTTCTTTGATAGCAAAGGAAGGCAGAGATTTCACGGAGGTGATCAGAGAGATTACTTCTATTGTAGACGGACCGATCAGCGGGGAAGTGAAAGCGACGACGACAGATGCACAGGGCATGATCAAAGAAGGGCGTGAGATCGCGGCCATCCATCCAAACATGGTGGTCAAGATTCCGATGACAGTTGAGGGGTTAAAGGCGGTGAAGGTCCTGACTGCCGAAGGGATCAGGACCAATGTGACGCTGGTGTTCAGTGCGAACCAGGCTCTTTTAGCTGCAAGGGCCGGCGCAACGTATGTGTCTCCGTTTTTAGGACGTCTTGATGATATTTCCCAGCCGGGAGTAGATTTGATCAGGACCATTGCTGAGATGTTCCAGATTGCAGGGATTGAGACAAAGATCATCGCAGCCAGCGTCCGCAATCCGATCCATGTAACAGACTGTGCGCTTGCAGGGGCAGATATTGCGACGGTACCGTATGGAGTATTGGAGCAGATGACGAAACATCCGCTGACCGAGCAGGGAATTGCAAAATTCCAGGCAGATTACCGCGCTGTCTTCGGAGAGTAGGGGGGAGTATGGATCAATATCTGGAATTGAAAAAAATCGCAAATGATATCCGCAAAGGGATCGTCACGGCAGTACACAGTGCAAAAGCCGGTCATCCCGGCGGTTCGCTGTCGTCCGCAGATTTGTTTACGTGGCTCTATTTTAAAGAACTGAATATCGACCCGGAGAAGCCGGACAGACCGGACCGGGACCGGTTCGTGCTGTCAAAAGGACATGTGGCTCCCGGGTATTATTCAGCGCTGGCTCACCGTGGATTTTTTCCGGTGGAGGATTTGAAAAAACTGCGCCATCTTGGATCTTATCTGCAGGGGCATCCGGACATGAAACACATACCAGGAGTGGATATGTCGAGCGGTTCCCTCGGTCAGGGAATCTCAGCGGCGGCAGGGATGGCGCTTGCTGCAAAGCTTGGCGGTGAGGATTACCGTGTCTATACGCTCCTTGGCGACGGGGAGATTGAAGAAGGGCAGGTATGGGAAGCGGCGATGTTTGCCGGACACAGGAAGCTTGACAATCTGGTGGTGATCGTGGACAACAACGGGCTTCAGATCGACGGTCCGATTGATGAGGTCTGCTCTCCATACCCGATCGACAAAAAGTTTGAAGCGTTCAATTTCCATGTGATCTGTATTGACGGGCATGATTTTTCCCAGATAGAGCATGCGTTTGAGGAGGCGAGGCAGACCAAGGGGATGCCGACTGCGATCATTGCCAAAACCTTGAAGGGAAAAGGGGTTTCCTTTATGGAAGGTTCTGTGGCATGGCATGGGACCGCGCCGGATGAGGAACAATATCACATTGCAATGGCAGATTTGGAGAAAGCAGGTGAAGCATTATGCCGGAGTTGAGTGGAGCGGCTGTAAAGAAGACAGCGACCAGGGAAAGCTATGGGAATGCCCTGGCAGAATTGGGGCGCACAAATGAAAATATCATCGTTCTGGATGCGGATCTTGCGGCGGCGACAAAGACCGGAATCTTTGAAAAGGCGTTTCCCGAACGCCATGTGGACTGTGGGATTGCAGAAGGCAACATGATGGGAATCGCCGCAGGGTTAGCAGCGGCGGGAAAGATTCCGTTTGCCAGCACATTTGCCATGTTTGCGGCGGGAAGGGCATTTGAGCAGGTCAGAAATTCCATTGGCTATCCGCACCTGAATGTAAAGATCGGGGCTACCCATGCCGGGATTTCTGTCGGCGAGGATGGGGCCACCCACCAGTGCAATGAGGATATCGCGCTGATGCGGACGATACCGGGGATGACTGTCATATGCCCGTCGGACGACATCGAGGCAAGGGCGGCGGTGAAGGCTGCGGCAGAATATGAAGGGCCTGTCTATCTGCGGTTTGGCCGTCTGGCGGTGCCTGTCATCAATGATTCGCCGGAGTATAAATTTGAGATGGGGAAGGGCGTCGTCTTGCGTGACGGCAAGGACATCACCCTGATCGCCACAGGCCTTGAAGTGTCGGAGACACTTGCCGCGGCGGACCGTCTGGAGTCTGACGGCATCTCGGCCAGAGTGATCAATATCCATACGATCAAGCCGTTAGATGAGGAGCTTATCCTGAAGGCGGCGAGGGAGACCGGAAAGCTTGTGACAGTGGAGGAGCATTCCGTCATCGGCGGTCTTGGCAGCGCTGTCTGTGACGCCGTATGCAGGTCCTGCCCGGTTCCGGTGAAAAAGATCGGGATTCAGGACGTGTTTGGAGAGTCCGGTCCGGCGAAGGAACTGATCCGGAAATACCGGCTGGACGAAGACGGGATTTATCAGCAGGTGCTGGAATTTGTCAATGCATACTTGTAAAGGCTGAGTTCTCTGTGCTACAATGAAATCTGGAGAAAGGGGGATGAAAAATGGATCACATTGAGAGAAGAAATGCAGGCATGGCATATATCTCCGATGAAGCTGTGATGGAAGAGCAGAAGGTGTGCAGAAGAATCCTGCAGCGGCTGAACACGGCAGACCGTTCTGATTTTGATGAGATTGGCAGAATCGTGGAAGAGCTGTTGGGAAAATCGGAGAAGGCGTTTATCAATCCGCCGTTTGCCTGTGATTATGGAACGAATATCGAGGTGGGAAAGAACTTTTTTGCCAATTATAACTGTACGATCATTGATGTTGCAAAGGTCAGGATAGGGGATAACTGCCAGATGGCTCCGAATGTGGCCATCTATACGGCAGGGCATCCGGTCCATCCGGACTCCAGAAATTCCCTGTATGAATATGGCGTGGAGGTGACGATCGGGGACAATGTCTGGATCGGCGGAAACTCGGTCATCCTGCCGGGAGTGCGGATTGGAAGCAATACCGTGATCGGGGCGGGAAGCGTGGTGACAAAAGACATTCCGGACTGGGTCGTGGCGGCAGGCAACCCGTGCAGGGTGATTCGGAAGATAACCGAAGCGGACAGAAAGTTTTATTACAGGGACAGAGAGTTCGACGACGAGGCGTGGGAAGAGATTCAAAACTGCAACAAAACGGGGAAAGATATCTAAAACGGCGTAAATATGTGATGAGGAAGGCTCTGATTGTGGAAAGTGCAGTCAGAGCCTGAACTATATTCGTTTTTAATCAGGGTGTGATATTGCTGGGTTTAAATCGCGCCAGTTTGTAATAAATCCCATTTCTTGTTCAATGACTGTGATTGAAATAGTGGTTAATTTCCGGGCTAAATCTAACATTTGAATGTCCAGTGCTTTATAAAATTTTTCAAAAGAAGAATTAGAAAGCATGGTTTTAAAAATGATGACAATTGCAAATAAATCATTTTTCCCCTGGATTTGGTTATTGCCACCGTTAGTTGGAATGTTTAAAGCAGAATGTAATGGCAGAGTAGTAATGTTGTTAGGACGCATATTTCGGTTCATGGATTTTAGGGTGTATAATCGTTCATCATGTGCGCAGGCATTTCTGAAAATTGACAGTACTTTTAGAATACTATTCAATTCATCCGGTCTTAATGAGAAAAATCTGCCGATATCATTTTGATCTTGCTGTTTCAAATTAGCATAAAAAGTGCTTATGGTGCCGAGCGTCAATGTGTTTACCAATACCCAGAGAGGTATATATCCATATTCCAGCATATAATGAGAAATCATAGGGTTATTTTTGGATAACTGTCTTGCGATTTCTCGTTGAAGATTGGAAATCAAATCAGAAACATCGCCTATCTTCTGGGCAGGAGTTTTTCTTTCTCCAGGTTGAACGCTGATTTCAAAGTTATTTACTTACAAATAATTATCGTGTCCATATTTTTTAGAAAAATCGTGGGCAAGGACACTTTTGATGTTGTTTTCAATTTCAAGGATATATCGGATAAAGATATTTCTGAGTTCGATACTTTTCACCAGGTCCGATATGATTGGAATCTAAAAACGGCCATTTATATCCGTTAAAAAGATTATAGTAATTTTCTGCTTTAATAATCTTTTGAGTGGCAGCATCATTAGTAATTTGCAGACCACGGGATCTTTGTATTTGTATCTGGTCCGATGTAGAAGTAAATACTTTTGGTGTATTAGGCATTATAACAGCTCCTTTGGGTAAAAAAAACCCCGGGCCCGTAGGACACCGGAGTAAGATCAGCATTATTATATGCAGACTAACTGCTCTGTATTCACACAATAGCATATTTTGAGTTGCTGGTCAAGAGGTAAAATGAAATTATAAAAAAGTTTTCACGATAAAATAGCACTGCATGGTAAAAACAGAGCTTCAATTCCATCAAATCTAAAATAATCACTAAAAACAGTTACAATATACAACCATTTCTATACAAATTTATTTCTGATAACACCAACATTATGAATCCATCAAAATTTAATATTTGTAAATTGGATACCAGGTGACTATAATAGCGACATCAATACAAAGGGGGTGAAGGGATGGATGGGTTAGTAGATACCCTGATGGATGAGCTGAGCTGCAAAACGGTCTTTACAATCCCGGTCTTTGGCGGCATCGATGTGCTGGAATCCGTAGTTGTCACGTGGATCATCATGGGGATTTTGATGATTGCCTCTCTGCTGCTTGTGAGGAATTTAAAGATGAGAAAGATCAATAAAAAACAGGCAGCTTTAGAGAGCGCGGTGGCTTTTATCTATGATTTTTTTGAAGACCTGCTGGGAAAAGACGGAAAGCCCTATATTCCATATCTGATCACTGTGGTCCTCTATATCGCGGTGGCAAATATGATCGGGCTTTTGGGATTCAAGTCGCCGACGAAGGATCTGAATGTGACGGCCACGCTTGCCATCATGAGTATTGTCCTGGTGGAGATGGCCGGAATCAGGAAAAAGGGCGTGAAGGGCTGGCTGAAAAGCTTTGCCGAGCCGATCGCCATCATCGCGCCGATCAACGTCTTAGAGCTGGCCATCCGGCCGCTGTCTTTGTGTATGCGGCTTTTTGGCAATGTGCTGGGAGCCATCGTCGTCATGGCGCTCATTAAGTATCTGGTGCCGCTTGTGGTGCCGCTGCCGTTTAGCTTTTACTTCGATATATTTGATGGAGTCATACAGGCCTATGTGTTTGTGTTCCTCACATCACTATATATAAAAGAAGCAATTGAGACTGAATAAATAAAAGAAATCGGAGGTAGTTATCATGACAGGATTAATCGCAATCGGAGCTGCAGTAGCAGCACTTACAGGAATCGGTGCAGGAATCGGGATTGGCCTTGCAACATCGAAGGCAGTGGATGCCATCGCAAGGCAGCCTGAGGCGGACGGCAAGATCACCAAGGCTTTGCTGCTTGGATGTGCGCTGGCTGAGGCGACAGCAATCTATGGATTTGTGATCGGGCTTTTGATCATTCTGTTCTTAAAATAATAGGCGGGAAGGCGATTGGATATGTTGAAACTAGACTTTTGGAATATTGCATTTACGGCGATCAACCTGTTGGTGCTCTATTTCTTCCTGAGACATTTCCTGATAGGTCCCGTTACTGCTATCCTTGACAAACGGCAGAGCTCGATTGAAGAAGACCTGGACGCGGCGCAGGATACGAAAAACCAGGCGCTTGCTTTAAAGTCCCGGTATGAGGAGTCGATGGGAAATGCCGGGGAAGAGGCGGCAAAGCTTGTGGCGTCGGCGAAGGTAAAAGCCGGGCAGGAATATGATAAGATCATGGAGCAGGCGAGGGAAGATGCCAGAAAGAAGATGGAGGAAGCCGACAAAGCCATCGCCCTCGAGCGGGAGAAGACTATGCATGAGCTGGAGTCGGCGATCGCCGGTCTTGCCATGACAGCGGCGGCAAAGCTTTTGGAGGAACAGGCAGGCAGCGCCGGGGATCAGCAGATGTACGACCGGTTTCTGAAAGAGGCAGGTGAGCGCCATGACGGATGAGGCACGCAGCTATGGAACCGTCCTGTATGAATTAGCCATACCACAGCAGATGATAGAGGGCATGGCTAAGGTATTCAGGGAGAACGGGGAACTGGGAAAGATTCTGGCCAGCCCGGTGGTGCCGGAAAAGAAAAAGAATGCGATTCTTGAAAAAATATTCACAGAACCGGAGTATTCCGGTCTGCTGGTGCGTTTTTTAAAAAAGGCGTGCGCAGCTGGCTGTATCTCGGAAATCGAAGATATCTATCATGCATGGAAGGCGTATTCTATGGAACAGGCGGGGATTTTAGACGCATGCCTGTACTGTGTGACGGAGCCGGACAGCGCCCGGATTGAACAGATGAAACAGTTTTTGTGCAGGACACACCAGAAGAAGGAAGCAAGGATAACGCTTGTCAGGAAGCCGGAGCTAATCGGTGGATTTGTCCTGAAGGCAGGCGATATGGAATATGATTACAGCCTGCGGGGGCAGATGGACCGGCTTTCGCAGACCGTAGGAAGATAGGAGACGGGATATGAGCACGATCAGTTCACAGGAAATTATCTCCATCATCAAAAGTGAGATTGAAAACTATGATGTACAGGGGCAGTCGGAGCAGGAGACCGGTTCGGTCATCTGGGTCGGCGACGGTATTGCCATCATCTATGGAATCGAACACGCGATGTATGGCGAGATCATCATATTTGAAAACGGAGTCAAGGGCATGGTCCAGGACATCCGTAAAAATGAAATTGGCTGTATCCTGTTTGGAAAGGATACGGAGATATCAGAAGGAACCAAGGTAGTCCGCACGAAAAAGAGGGCGGGCATTCCGGTCGGCGAGGGTTTTATCGGGCGGGTCATCAATGCCCTCGGAGAACCGATTGACGGGCTGGGACCGGTCAAGGAAGAGGATTACCTTCCGATTGAGGAAGAGGCCCCGGGCATTGTGGACAGAAAATCGGTGGGAGTTCCGTTGGAGACGGGAATCCTTGCCATCGATTCCATGTTCCCGATCGGACGGGGACAGCGGGAGCTGATCATCGGCGACCGCCAGACCGGAAAGACGTCGATCGCCACGGATACCATCCTGAACCAGAAGGGAAAGGACGTCATCTGCATCTACGTCGCTGTCGGACAGAAAGCATCGACGGTGGCAAAGCTGGCGGCAACCCTGAAAAATCACGGGGCGATGGAGTACACCATCATCTTGTCGTCCACGGCCAGCGAGCCGGCGCCGCTGCAGTATATCGCTCCCTATGCGGGGACTGCGATGGCGGAATTTTTCATGCACCAGGGCAAGGATGTCCTGATCGTCTATGACGACTTGTCCAAACATGCGGTGGCATACCGCGCGCTGTCCCTTCTGCTGGAGCGTTCCCCCGGGAGGGAGGCTTATCCGGGCGACGTCTTCTATCTGCATTCCCGGCTTCTGGAGCGTTCCAGCCGCTTGAGCGATAAGCTGGGCGGCGGCTCCATCACGGCTCTTCCGATCATCGAGACGCAGGCGGGGGATGTGTCGGCATATATTCCGACCAATGTTATCTCCATCACGGACGGTCAGATATTTTTGGAAAGCGATCTGTTTTTCTCGGGCATGAGACCGGCGGTGAATGTCGGGCTGTCCGTATCCCGTGTGGGCGGGGCGGCGCAGACCAAAGCGATGAAGCGGGCGTCGGGAAGCATCCGGATCGACCTGGCCCAGTACCGGGAGATGGAGGTGTTCACCCAGTTCAGCTCTGATCTGGACGCGGCGACCAAGGAACAGCTTGCTTACGGCAAGCGGCTGATGGAGCTGTTAAAGCAGCCGCTTGGCAGGCCTCTTTCGCTTCACGAGCAGGTGATCACTCTGTGCGTCGCGACCAACAGGCTGATGCTGTCGGTGGATGTAGATAAGATCAAGGAGTTCCAGATGGCGATGCTTGCCTGGTTTGACGAGCGCCATCCGGAGATTGGAAATGAGATTGAAGAGACAAAAGTGCTGACAGATGAAATGATCACAAAGATCGTGGACGCGGCAAACGAATACAAAGCAGGGCTTTGACCGGGAGGTGGGATTGTGGCAAATGCAAGAGATATCTTAAGCAGGATGAAGAGCATCCAGGACACGAGAAAGATAACCAATGCCATGTATATGATATCCTCCACCAAGCTGAAAAAAAGCAAAAAGATGCTGGAGGAAACAGAGCCTTACTTTTATACGCTGCAGTCCATGATAAAACGGGTGCTGCGGCATGTGCCGGAGATGGAACACCGCTATTTTGACCAGCGGCAGGATGTGCCGGAAAAGGACCGGGTCTACGGTCTGATCGTCATCACCGGAGACAAAGGGCTTGCCGGCGCATATAATCACAACGTCTTAAAGCTTGCCGAAGCGTGGATGGAGCGGCATGAGAATAACCGGCTGTTCGTGGTGGGGGAGCTGGGGCGGCAGTATTTTGCGTCAAAAAACATGGAGGTGGAGGAACAGTTCCACTATACCGTACAGAATCCGACCATGCACAGAGCCAGAATGATATCCATGACCGTCCAGGAAGATTTTGAGGAGAGGAAGCTGGATGAGGTCTGGATTTTATATACAAGGATGATCAACAGCATGACGATGGAGGCGGAGATGCTCAAGCTCCTTCCGCTGAAACGGGAGGAATTTAAGCAGATATCCATACCGGCGGATGCCATCCAGGAAGAAATCCAGATGATGCCGTCCCCGGCGGTAGTCATGGACCATATCGTACCCAATTACCTGACCGGATTTGTGTTCGGCTCGCTGGTGGAATCGTTTTGCAGCGAGCAGAATGCCCGGATGATGGCGATGCAGTCAGCGAGCGATAATGCGGACAAAATCTTAAACGATCTGTCCATCCAGTACAACCGTGTCCGGCAGGCGGCGATCACCCAGGAGATTACGGAAGTGATCAGCGGGGCAAAGGCTCAGAAAAAGAAGCATAAGACGAAGTAGAAGGAGGCAGGCCATGAAGAAGGGAAAGATCATACAGGTCATGGGACCTGTGGTAGATGTGGCTTTTGAAGATGATAAACTTCCTCATATCAAAGACGCCCTGGTGGTCGAGAACCAGGGGAAGAAGTGCGTCATGGAGGTGGCGCAGCACATCGGCGGCGATGTTGTCCGCTGTATCATGCTGGCATCCAGCGACGGGCTTTGCAAGGATATGGAGGTTGTGCCGACTGGTTCCGGCATTCAGGTTCCGGTAGGCAAAAAGACGCTGGGGAGGTTGTTCAATGTACTGGGAGAGACGATTGACGGCGGGGAAGACCTGGAAAATGAGACGAAGTGGGTCATTCACAGAGACCCGCCTTCGTTCGAGGACCAGAGTCCGGTCGTGGAGATGCTTGAGACCGGGATCAAGGTCATCGACCTGCTGGCTCCTTATGCAAAGGGCGGAAAGATCGGCTTGTTTGGCGGGGCAGGTGTCGGTAAGACTGTGCTCATCCAGGAGCTGATCACCAATATCGCGACAGAGCACGGCGGCTACTCCATCTTTACGGGAGTGGGGGAGCGCTCCCGGGAAGGAAACGACCTCTGGACCGAGATGGGAGAGTCCGGCGTCCTGGAAAAGACCGCGCTTGTGTTCGGGCAGATGAACGAGCCGCCGGGCGCAAGGATGCGGGTGGCAGAGACCGGGCTTACGATGGCGGAGTATTTCCGGGATGAGGAACACCAGAACGTCCTCTTATTTATCGACAATATCTTCCGTTTCGTGCAGGCAGGCTCTGAAGTGTCGGCCCTGCTCGGGCGGATGCCGTCGGCCGTGGGATACCAGCCGACCCTTGCCACCGAGGTCGGGGAGCTCCAGGAGCGGATCGCTTCCACTAAAAACGGCTCCGTCACATCCGTGCAGGCAGTCTATGTCCCGGCAGACGATCTGACCGATCCGGCTCCGGCAACCACGTTCGCTCATCTGGACGCGACGACCGTGCTCTCCAGAAAGATTGTGGAGCAGGGCATCTACCCTGCGGTTGACCCGCTGGAATCCTCCTCCCGTATTCTGGAAGAGGATGTGGTAGGCAAAGAACATTATGAAGTGGCAAATAAAGTCCAGCAGATGCTGCAAAAATACAAAGAACTGCAGGACATCATCGCAATCCTCGGGATGGAGGAGCTGTCGGAAGAGGATAAGCTGGTGGTGAACCGTGCAAGGAAAATCCAGAGATTTTTGTCCCAGCCGTTCCACGTGGCAGAGAACTTTACCGGTGTGAAGGGAGAATATGTGCCGGTCAAAGAGACGATCCGCGGTTTTAAGGCAATCATCGACGGGGAGATGGATGCGTACCCGGAAGCGGCATTCTTTAACGTGGGAACGATAGACGAGGCGGTTGAGAAGGCAAAACAGATGGGACAGACGGCGTCATAGGCAGAAAGGGGCGGGAATCATGTCAAAATTTTGGCTGAAACTGATAGCCAGCGACCATATCTTTTACGATGGGTACTGCTATTCCCTCGTCGTGCCAGGCTTGATGGGGGAAAAGGGAATCCTGGCCCATCATGAGGCGATGATCCTGGCAACAAAAGAAGGGACTGTAAAATTCCGGACAGAACCGGAGGGAGAGTGGAACCGGGCAGTGGTCGGAACCGGAATCGTCCAGGCGGCCAATAACCGTGTCACCATGATCGTAGACACGGCGGAGCGCCCGGAAGAGATCGACGAGGCCCGCGCAAAGCAGGCCCTGGAGCGGGCCGAGGAGCAGCTGCGGCAAAAACAGAGCATCCAGGAATACAAGATGTCCCAGGCTTCCATGGCCAGGGCATTGTCGAGGCTGAAGGAGAGCCAGTGGAAGGAACCGATGTAAGGGCTTCTTTTAACGCCTCCGCTTATCACAGCCACATCGCATTTCCTGTCAGGAATTTGCAGAAATCAAGTACGACAGGATTGCTCTTTCCTCGTTCGGAATATTTGATGATGACACTCCGCTGGCACACCTGGTCCGCTATGGGCAGCAGGACCACATGGGCCGTGGAGAGAGGTCCCCAGGAATACTGGGGCCAGAAGCCGATGCCAAGACCGGCGGCGATCAGATTCCGAACAGATTCCGTGGTGTCGCTTTCAAAAATCACATTTGGCTTAAAGTCTGCCTCCGCAAAGTAGCTGTTGCAGATCTGGCGGATCGGGCGGGAACCGGCAAGACAGATATAGCCGTCATTCATGGTTTCCGACAGGCAGATGGAAGTCCTGGTCCCATAACGGGAAGCCGCAGGCACCGCCAGATACAGGTCTTCATTCAGCATGACCGAGATATCATCCTTTTCCGCAGGAACCCTGTCTGAGCGGACTGCCGTCACGCAGAGGTCGTAGTCTGCATGGGTGTCCGACTGGTAGAGCTGGAAATTCACATCAGGATGGAGCGCCCGGTAGGCGATGATACGGTTGGTGATCAGGGAAGATGCCGCCAGCAGCTTAAGGTGGATCGTATGGCTGGCGACATACTGTCCCATTTTAACCTCTTCCGGTATCTGGTCCAGAGCGCAAAGGATTGGGATCAGCCGGTTTTGCAGAAGCTTTCCGGCTTCGTTTAATTCTATATTTCTTCCTTTTCTTTCGAACAGCAAAACGCCCAGTTCCTCCTCCAGCCGGTGGATGGCCTGGGAAAGGGCCGGCTGTGCAATCTGAAGACTTGCGGCAGCCTTTGTCATATGCTGGAACTCAGCGGCGGCTAAAAAGTATCGAAGTTGGAGTAATTCCATGTTGCACCTCATTCGTATGGTTTGTTGGGAATATCATATCATTATTTTTAAGATCTGGCAAATGATGCGATCTTTCTTTTTGTTGGAAAAACAACAGACAAGACAGCTCCGGTCCGATATACTGGAGTGCAAAAGGAGGATTACTATGGAATACGAGATGTTTTGTTTTCAATGCGAGCAGACGGCAGGCTGTACAGGGTGTACGAAAAAGGCGGGCGTCTGCGGAAAAACTGCGGATACGGCAAATCTTCAGGATAAACTTACGGGCGTGCTGATTGGCCTTGCCCGTGCCTGCTCGAATAATCAGAAGACGGAGAATACGGACCGCCTGATTTTGGAAGGGCTGTTTACGACGGTGACTAATGTCAATTTTAATGATGAGACGCTGCGCGCCATGATCGGCAGGATTCAAAAAGAGAAGGAGCAGATCGTGCCGGGCTGTGCATCCTGCGCTGCGCGCTGTGGGAATACGGATGATTATGATCTGAACCGGCTGTGGAATGCCGATGAGGATATCCGTTCTTTAAAATCGCTCATCCTGTTTGGCATCCGCGGAATGGCGGCGTATGCGTATCATGCGATGATACTCGGCTACAGCGATGAAGAGGTGACTGGATTTTTCTATAAGGCGCTCTTTGTTCTGGCAGAGGACTGGGGGATGGAGGAACTGCTTCCTGTCGTCATGGAGACTGGAAAGGTGAATCTGCGCTGCATGGAACTTTTGGACCGCGCCAATACAGGGACATTTGGAACTCCAGAACCGACGGAGGTGACGCTGACGGTAGAGAAGGGGCCGTTTATCGTCGTCAGCGGGCATGAGCTATATGATTTGAAGCTGCTGCTGGAGCAGACGGAAGGACTGGGCATCAATATCTATACGCACAGCGAGATGCTGCCCGCCCACGCTTACCCGGAACTGAAGAAATACCCTCATCTGAAAGGCAATTTCGGGACGGCATGGCAGAACCAGCAGAAGGAGTTTGACAAGATACCGGCGCCGGTTCTCTTCACGACCAACTGTCTGATGCCGGTGAAGGACAGCTATAAAGACCGGGTATTTACGACCGAAGTGGTATCTTACCCTGAGATGGTGCATATCGGGGAAGAAAAGGACTTTACGCCGGTGATAAAAAAGGCGCTGGAGCTTGGCGGTTATCAGAAGGATACCGTGATGACCGGAATAAACGGCGGTAAGACGGTTGTGACCGGTTTTGGGCATGGGGCTGTGCTCCGCGTGGCCGATGAGGTTGTCGCTGCGGTCAAATCAGGCATGATCCGTCATTTCTTCCTCGTGGGCGGCTGTGACGGAGCACGTACAGGCAGGAATTATTATACGGAGTTCGTAAAGCAGACGCCTGCAGACACCGTGATCTTGACGCTTGCCTGCGGCAAATACCGGTTTAACGATCTGGATCTGGGGACGGTCTGTGGTCTGCCAAGGCTGATGGATATGGGGCAGTGCAATGACGCATACAGCGCGATCAAGGTGGCTGTGTCACTGGCCGAAGCCTTTGGCTGCGGCGTGAATGAACTGCCGTTGTCCATGGTGCTTTCCTGGTATGAGCAGAAAGCGGTCTGCATCCTTTTGTCGCTGCTCCATCTGGGGATACGCAACATCCGCCTTGGTCCGACACTTCCGGCGTTTCTCTCGCCGAATGTAAAGAATTTTTTAACAGAGCAGTTTAATATCGCGCCTATTGGCACGCCGGAGGGCGATTTGAAAGCAATACTTGGCTGACGAATCAAAAAACAGCGGGGACGAGAAGCGGAGACGAGATTTCCTGTCGGAAATTCCGTCCCGCTGTTTTTTTGTGGATTTTTTTTGCGTAATGTGCCCACAAAGCCTTATTTTACTGCATTTTTGAAGGAAGAGGCCAGAAAATCTGGTTGCGCATTTTATGGGGAAATGTTACAATTAATGAAGGAAAATTCTAAAATATAACAGCTTTTTACAAAATAAGTCAAAAAAGAGGTACAGCCATGACACTACGGGAATGTTATGAGGAGCTGGGAGCAGATTATGAAGATGTGATGCGCCGTTTTATGAATGAGGAACGTGTTGACCGGTTTCTTACCATGCTGCTGAAGGATGATTCTTTTGCACAGTTAAGGGATGCTATGGAGCGGGAAGATGCCGAATTGGCGTTTCGGGGCGCCCACTCTTTAAAAGGGATTGGGATGAATCTCGGTCTGACCGGTCTTGCAGAGGCGGCTGGGGCGTTGACGGAGGAATTGCGTCAGGGGAAGATGACCACAGAGGCAGAGACTCTTTTTCAAGACTTGGAGAAATGCTATAAGAATACAGTCAATCTGATTGACAAGCTTTTGAAACCGGAGGGGAACACTGGTGAATCGTAAAAACATGATTTTGATCGTTGATGATGTGGAGATCAACAGGGCTATCCTTTCAGATATGCTTGGAGATGAGTACAGCATCCTTGAGGCGGCAGACGGCATGGAGGCTGTAAAAATTTTGCAGAGATCCCATCTGGAGATCTCTCTCGTGCTGCTGGATCTGATGATGCCGAGGATGGACGGGTTTGAGGTGCTTGCCATGATGAATAAGGCGGGCTGGATTGAGAATACCCCGGTTATCACCATATCTTCCGAGAATGCCCCCGGTGTGATCGATCATGCCTATGACCTTGGGGTGACGGATTATATCACCCGTCCTTTTGATGAAAAGACCGTGCAGCGGCGTGTGCGTAACACCATCATGCTGTATAACAAGCAAAAAATGCTGAAGGGGATCGTGACCGAGCAGGTCCTGGAAAAACAGAGAAACAATCAGGTGATGGTCGAGATTCTCTCCAATATCGTAGAATTCCGTAATGGGGAGAGCGGGCTTCATGTCATACATATCCGTATGCTGACGGAGATCTTCCTGAGAAAGCTGATGGAGATTACGGACAAATACAAGCTCACGGCTTCCCAGATTGGCGTGATGGTCAATGCATCGGCGCTTCATGATATCGGAAAGATATCCATCCCGGAGCATATTCTGAACAAGCCGGGCAGGCTGACTCCGGAGGAGTTTGAGATCATCAAGACGCACAGCGCGATCGGAGCCAAGATCCTGGAGGATACTCCGTACCACAGTGAGAATGCGCTGGTCAGCATGGCCCATGATATCTGCCGCTGGCATCATGAGCGGTGGGATGGGGGCGGGTACCCGGACGGGCTTAAGGGGGATGAGATTCCCATCTGTGCCCAGGTCGTGGCACTGGCAGATGTTTATGACGCCCTGGTGAGCGAGCGCGTATATAAGCCGGCCTATTCTCATGCAAAAGCGATGGATATGATATTGAACGGGGAGTGCGGAACCTTCAACCCGCTTCTGATGAAGTGTCTCGTAGAGGTCGGACCGAACCTGGAAAAGGAGATCAGGAGCCGTTCCGGCGGAAGCATTGACGCAATGCAGACGAGAAGGATGGCAGAACAGCTGATTGCAGAAGGGACTGCATCGAGCAGGACGCTGGCGTTGTTAGAGCAGGAACGGATCAAATATCAGTTTTTTGCGTCCCTGTCCAATGAGATTCAGTTTGAAGTGGATTTCCGTGCCGATATGCTCACGCTGCCGGACGGCATAGCCGAGAGACTGGGGCTGGAATCGTTTATCCTGCATCCGTCCGGGGATCCTGATTTTTTGACGGTTTTTTCTTCAGAGGATTATCAGGACCTGTGTTCCAGGCTTTACCGGGCGACTCCGTCCAATCCTCAGATCGACGGCACGTACTGCCTGTATATCAATGGGGAGGCCAGATGACACAGAGTCGTGGCGCGTCCTCTTTGGTCGGACAGCAATACGAATGAGCCGACCGGGGCGATCGGAAAGTTCAGCGATATCCATGAGCACTATATCCAGATGGAGAAGCTGCGTATGCTGGCAGAACAGGACAGCCTTACCGGACTCTATAACCAGCGTTCCGGAAGAGAAAACATCGAGTATGCATTCACCGGACGGAACCAGAAGGAGAAGGCGCTGCTTTTATTTATGGATATCGATGAATTCGGGCTTGTGAACAAGGAAAAAGGTCATCTGTTCGGCGACCAGGTGCTGAAAGATATCTCTAAGAAGCTTATGGAGACGATCCGTCCCGAATCGATCGCGGCACGGCTTGGCGGGGATGAATTCCTGGTGTTCCAGACGTGTGAAAAAGATCCGGAGCAGGAGATCGATGATATCTTCCAGAGCATCTGCGGGGAGTACCGTGGGTTTGAACTTAAGATCAGCATGGGGGCAGCAGTCATGCCGACATGCGGGACGACTTATGACGAGCTGTTTGAGGCGGCTGACCGGGCGCTCTATTCAGCCAAGACTCACGGAAAAAACCAGTACTGCATCTATGATGCCTCTATGGCGCAGGCAGATACAAACGCCTGGCAGAATGGAAAAAGTCAATAAAACAACAGAGAAAAAGAGACAAAAAAACGCCGGAGTGATTCGGCGTTTTTGCTATCAATTTTGCGGAAGTTCATTTCCCGACATAATGTGGTTTTTGATCGCTTTAAAACTTTCAGCGCTGACAACATGCTCGATCCGGCAGGCATCTTCAAGCGCAGTCTTTTCATCTACACCGAGGTAGATCAGCCATTGGGAGATCAGGGTATGCCGTTCGAACATTGTCTCTGCAATCTCCCGCCCGGAGCCGGTCAGCGAGATATGCCCCTCGGAATTAATCTCGATATATCCGTTCGCACGCAGGTTTTTCATTGCGACGCTGACGCTGGGCTTGGAATAGGAAAGCTCATTGGCGATATCGATGGAGCGGACATAAGGGCCCTTATGGCTCAACATCAGAATCGTCTCCAGATAATTTTCAGCGGATTCTTGTATCTTCAATCTTGGTCATTCCTCCAATCTTCGTAATACTGCTCGGTGATTTCTATTTTATCATAATCCTTCAGAAAGGCAAAGCATGATTTAAAAACTTTTGCCGCCGTCTTGTTTATCGTTCCGTCCTATGTTAAAGTGGTAGGGATAAAATGAAAAAGAAAGCAGATGCGGGAGAATGATGATAAAAGAACAGTGGGAACAGGTTGTACAGAATCAGGAAGTCAGGCAGAATTTAAGCAGGCTGAGGCAGGGGCTGAAGGAAAAAGGGAGCAGGAGTATCCTGGAGAACGCGATGGAAGGGAACGAGAGTCTTTTGCCGGAGTTGTTAGGCTCATCAGATGCCAAAACACGGAAAAATGCCGCCCTGTTGATGGGGGATATCGGAAGGAAGGAATATTTAAAGCCGCTCTATGAGGCATATGAAAGAGAGGGGCAGCGGTTTGTAAAAAGCGCGTACCTGTCAGCAATCTCCAACTTTGATTACCGGGAATACCTGGATGGGTTTAAGGAGCGGCTGGAGCTTCTGCGCGTGTCGGAGGTGACAGCGGAAAATGAAAAACATCTGATGGAAGAGATGAGGGAGCTGTCTTCCCTGATCGTCTGTATGGAAGGCGCCCCCAGCCACCGTTTCACCGGCTGGGATGAGACTTACGATGTGGTGCTTCTGACGAACCGGAATTTCCCGGAATTGACGAAAGCAGAGCTTGAGCGGCTGGAACCGCACGCGGTGACCAGGGTTTTTAACGCGGGTGTGATGGCACGGGTCAGAAACTTAAGATGGGCGGGGAAGATCCGCACTTGCCAGGATGTGCTGTTCATGGTGCGTGGGATGAAGACATGTCCGATGGAACCGGTCCGTGCGGCAGAGGTGATCGTGAAGTCCGGGCTGATGCAGTTTCTGGCGGCGGGCCACGAGGGGAAAGCGCCATTCTATTTCCGGATCGAGATGAAGAGCAAAAAGGAGCTGGGCGAAAAAAGCGCTTTTGTCAAAAAGATGTCCGGCCATATCGAGAAGCTGTCTGACAGAAAGCTGATAAATTCCACCACGGATTATGAGGTGGAGCTGCGGCTGATCGAGAATAAAGAAGGAAGCTGCAACCTGCTGGTCAAGCTGTTTACCATAAAAGATGAACGGTTCTCCTACCGGAGAGAGGTCATTCCTGCCAGCATCCGCCCCGGAAATGCAGCTCTGTGCGTGGCGCTTGCAAAAGACTATATGAAAGAAGGAGCACAGGTCCTGGACCCGTTTTGCGGAGTAGGGACCATGCTGATCGAACGGCATAAGGCTGTGAGGGCCGGCACGATGTATGGTCTGGATATCCAGGAGGATGCCGTCTTAAAAGCACGGAAAAATACAGAGGCAGCCGGGCTTATCATCCACTATATCAACCGTGATTTTTTCAGGTTTGAGCATGAATATCCATTCGATGAGGTGATTACAGACATGCCGTTCCAGTTAGGGAGGATCTCACAGGATGAGGTGGAAGCACTTTATGCCAGATTTTTCTCCACCGTCCCCTCCTGCCTGAGAAGCGGCGCTGTCATGATCTTGTATTCCCATGACAGAGAACTGGTAAAATCATTTGCGCCCAAGCACCGGTTTACGGTGGATGAAGAGTTTGAAATATCGAAAAAAGAAGGGACATATGTATTTGTCCTGAAATGGCAGAAATAATAAAATGAGAAATAAATAGTAATGATTATCAATATTAATTCTTGACAAGACAGGAAGAACCTGTTAAAATGGAATTATTATAGTTAGCAAACGCTAACCACTAACTACGATGCTTAATGATTTTCCCAACAAAATGCACCCCGGAGGAGAAAACAGCAACCATTATGAGGAGGAATTGATATGTCATTAATTGGAAAAGAACTCAGCGATTTTACCGTGCAGGCATATGCGGGCGGCAAATTTCAGGAAGTAAAGAAAGAAGATATTCTGGGAAAATGGAGTGTGTTTTTCTTCTATCCAGCAGACTTCACCTTCGTATGCCCGACGGAACTGGAAGACCTGGCCGACAAGTATGAGGAGTTTAAGGCTGCAAACTGTGAAATCTACAGCGTGTCCTGCGACAGCCATTTTGTGCACAAGGCATGGCATGACGCCTCTAAGACAATCCAGAAGATCCAGTACCCGATGCTGGCCGACCCGACCGGAAAACTGGCAAGAGATTTTGATGTTATGATCGAAGCGGACGGTATGGCTGAGAGAGGAAGCTTTATCGTGAATCCAGAAGGAAAGATTGTGGCATACGAGGTAATTGCCGGAAATGTGGGAAGAAATGCAGATGAACTGCTCCGCCGTGTCCAGGCTTCCCAGTTCGTGGCCGAGCACGGTGACGAAGTATGCCCGGCAAAATGGCAGCCGGGTGCAGAGACTTTGAAGCCGAGTCTGGATTTGGTGGGATTGCTTTAATTGTATGGCGAAGGAGGTACGCGGACAGTTCCGGGGCGGGGTGGATGGAGACGTAAGAGGGATGGTTCCGAGCTGCGCGATGGATTGTTCTAGTCATAAAAAGTGGAAAAAACTGAGGACCGCAGCCAAATTCCGGGGAACTTTTGATAAGGTCCTCTCCATGCCTGCTTTGCTCCGGGTTTTGAGAACCCTGCGCAACCTCAGTTTTTTCCACTTTTTCTGTCAAGAACAATCGAATCACTTCGCAAGTCACCACCCTGCTCCCGCACCCTACCCAACAAGGCGAAATCGTTGTTTCATGGTCGCCGATACACAGCCTGGAAGGGATGGTGGAGCAGACGCCCCACCGTCCCTTCCGGGCGTACTTTCGCCAATCCCCTCATTCCATTAAACACCGATTTACCCCCACACCATATTCCAAATCATATAAACAGCGATGCAGACCGAGAACACAGCCACCCCCATCTTAAGAGGCTTCTGTTTGATCTTATGGGCGTTGGAACTTCCAATCAGCACTCCGATGCCGTGGGCCAATATCGTGATCAACACCAGCAGCCCGATCTGCGACAGGTCGCATTGCATCATATACCCGGCGCAGGCGGGAAGGGCGATGAAGACAGAGTCAAACAGTGCGATTCCAATCGACATATGGACCGGCATTCCCAGTGCGACCAACAGCGGCATGACAAGTACCGGACCTCCGGCGCCGGACAGGGAGCAGATGGCTCCGGTCACAAAGCCGAACAGCACGACAAACACAGGCGATCCCAACAATCCTTCCTTTGGAGCGGATTTGCCTGCGGAGGAAGCACCGCCACCGGCAGTTCCGGCCGGTTTTTCTTTTCGGAGCAGAATCGAAAGACCGGAGAGCAGCACGACCAGATATAAGAGCATCTTTGCCTGAAACGGTGTCACAAGCGCATTCAGCTTAACCCCCAACAGGCCTCCCACAAAGCTTCCTGCGCCGATGATCAGGGAAAAGCGGATATCCAGGTTGCCCTGCTTATGAAAATTGTAGGAACCGATCGCCCCGGACACAAAAAATGCGAGAAAGCTCAGCGCCAGCGACTGCCCTACCGGAAACCCCAGCAGTCCGGCGTACATCATAGGCAGCAAAAATCCTGCAATCCCGCAGATGCCGATCAGCCCCCCTACCAGAAAATTACCAAGAAATGTAACCAATACTACGAACATGATGACCTCCAATACTGTCTTGCCTCGTTCATTATTTTTTCTTCATCCAGCGTCAGCACCGCGCGGTTTTTCATCACCCACGAACCGCCGACGATCATATCATTGACATCCCCCGCATTTACACTTTCCAACAGCGTGTGGGTCAGATTGCCGGTCAGCAGGTGCGGCTGGTCTATGTTGATGGAAATCAGGTCAGCCAGGCAGCCTTCTTCCATAACGCCAAGATTTCCCTCTTCGCCCATAACGGCGGCCCCGCCCCGGAGCGCCATATCAAGGATTGTCTCCGCCGGCATGATCACCGGGTTGGATTCCGGCACGCCGTGGGTTACGTTCATGACGGAGCGGAATATCTTCATTTCATTCCACAGACTCATCCCGCCATGTGCCGTTCCGTCCGTCCCGAATGCGGTGTGGATTTTGCGCTTTAACAGCGCAGGGGTATTAGGCGCGCCCTTCCCGCAGTTGCTGAACGGACAGTGCACGGCTTTTATATTGTGCTCCTTCATGATGTCCATCTCCTGTTCAGATAAGAGCAGGCTGTGGGCTCCGATAAAGGCTCCGTCCAGTCCCTCGAAGACGCCAAGGGAATCCAGGTATTCATATGGGCGCTTTTGATACCGCTCCAGATGAAAGTTGATCTCATTTGGATATTCGTTCATATGTGCCTGGAGCATGGTCCCCTTCTCCTTTGCCCTGGCGAACACAGCGGTGATCAGCTGTTCGGAACAGGAGATCAGCGAGCGGATGGAGTAATATACCTTCAGGTTTTCTTTTCCGTGCCATGCATCATATAAAGCATCCGTGGACGCGACAGCCTCGGCCGAAGTCTGCCGGATGGAAGCGGGAAGCTTCTGGTCGTCCATGGTGGAGCAGGAGAGTGCGCCCCGCAGCCCTGAGCGGGCGTATACGGCGGCGGCAGCATCCATGTGGTAGCTGCCTGCATCCACAAAAGACGTGGTGCCGCACCGGATCATCTCCAGAGCGGCGAGAGAGGCGGACAGTTCCATCTTTTCTGGTGTCAGCGTGCTCTCAAATGGAAGCATGATCCGCGTCCATATCATTGGAAGGGCATCTAAGATCTGCCCGCGCAAAAGCTGCTGCCCGGTATGCATATGTCCGTCTGTCAGACCAGGCATCCAGAGCAGACGGCTTCCGTCCACAGTTTCCCGGGCATCGTAGAGGGACAAGGCGTCAGAAGCATCCACGATCCCAAGGATTTTCCCGTCTGCGATGGCTACAGATTTTCCGGACCGGGAACATATGTCCCGGTCCAGTATTGTTGTATTATGTAATAAGATATCACAAGCTTTTTTTTGCATGACAATTCCTTTCTTCCTGCCGTCTTTAAAATCCGCTTAAATTGCATGGGTCAGGGTCAGGACGATCTGGGATACAAGGGCAGATCCGATAAAGGTTCCGGTCATGACCAGAAAACCGATCAGGATCATTTTCCATCCCTGTTTTGCAAACTCCCGGAGCTGGTCGCTGATGGAGATGCCTGCAAAAGCGCCGACCATCGTAAGCGGTGCGGTAAAGTTGATCTTGCCTGCTGCGGAGATCACGTATTCTCTCACCGGAGACAGCGGGCATGCCACTAAAAGACCGATGATGGAGCAGTAGGCGATAATCGGCAGCTTAAATGGAACCAGTTTGCTGACAACCACGGCCGCGATGGAGATCAGGACTAAAATGCAGATACCGGGAAGCGACTCAAAAAACCCTACCTTAAAGCCGACAAGGTTGGCAAGCGCGATGCCAAGCCCTGCAATTGAAAACATGACTAACCATTCCAGATAACGCATTGTTTAATCCTCCTTTGCGGATTTGAATATTTTAGCGGAGACAGGTCCGATTTTTGGTTCCAGTTTGTTGTACAGCCAGTTGCACAGCGGGATTCCCACAAAGATAGCCACATAGATGCCTGTGATGCCTGAGAGGGTCTCGCTGGTGCTGGCAAGTGCCGACATCTGGTCTGCAAACTGGGGATAAACTTCCGCAAGGCTTGCAGTCGCTGACGCCATCATGATGCCGGCCCCGACGCCCGATGCCATTCCCAGGGAAAACGGGTGGAAAAATCCGGTTGCAGCTACGACAGTCGCCATAAAGCCGAAGTAGATCGTACCGATCATGCCGCCGACTACGTAGATGGAAAGGCTTCCTCTGGCCTCTGCCGAATCAGGTCCGAACATGTCGTTCATCAGGGCCAGGTTTGTCTCACGGTTGATGGAGTGGGTTGCGCCAATCGCTTCCCGTTTCAGCCCTAAAAGCAGCGCCACCGGAAGAGCGAGGAAGATGGTGCCCAGGTTTCCGATCTCCTGTAAGAGAAGCGCAGGTCCGGCGGAGATGACGGCCTCAATGTTTGCGCCGGCGTTGATGCCAAGCTTGGCGATAAACGGGCAGATGCACACGATGACCAGTTTTGACGCCGCTTTGACTTCCTTCTCCTTGAAAATCTTCAGTATTTCCGGACCGGACAGGATACCGAGAAGCAGGGAGTAAAAAATCGGGAACAAAATCAGCATTCCCGGTCCCATCGGAATCTTTTTCTGACCGATGGAATCTGCCACGATGATGAATAAAAATGCTGCGAGGATAATGCGGTATTCCGTTTTCAGCCGTTCTCCCAGACCGGAATACTGGTAAGTCTCTTGTTTCACGTTGCGATACCTCCTTGAAAAGATGATTTCGTTTCTTGTACCACTATTTTACAAAAATAATGCCTGAAAAAAAAGGACAAAAGGGCATTTTTTTGTGCTTTTTGCATTGATGTGTTTGCGGAATGGAAATACCATGCTATAATGAGAAGCAATGACAGGAGAAGATCGTTAGAATACAAAAGAACCTGGGAGGAGTTTATGACACTGGAAGAGCTGGTAAGAAAGTACCCGAAAGTCGAGCCTTATATCCGCAATATGCCCGATGACATACGAAAGAGATATACCATCCGGACATTTCCGCCGGGATATATCATCCATCAGAAGCAGTTTGAACTGGACTATTTTGGAATCGTATGCAGCGGGAACCACCGGTGCATCAATGAGTTTGAGAACGGCAATGTTTTCATGATCGAGAAGAATGAACCGATTGATTTTATCGGTGAGGTGACGATCCTGGCGGGGATGAGGGAAACGTCCGTTACGATCCAGACGCTGACAGCCTGTACGGTGCTGATGATATCACGGAAGGATTTTGAAAGCTGGATTGAGCAGGATATCCAGTTTCTCAGGATGGTGGCGCAGAAGGTTGCCTTTAAACTGTACCGGTCTTCCTATAACAGAGGCGAGAGGCTGTTTTATCCGCCGGGCTTTTTAATCCTGGATTATCTGCTGAAGCACGGAAAAGAATATGGAATCCGGGAAGGCAGGCCGATGACGGTGAAGAAGACAAGACAGGAACTCTGCGAAGAGTTGGGGATGACGGTCAAGACGATCAACCGCACGATTGCCAGATTGAAGGAAGATGGTCTGGTATCCATCCATAAAGGGAAGGTGGTCGTTGATTTTGAGCAGTATGAACGGGGAAAGCAGGAATTAAAGCAGTATATGAAGTGACAGGGGAAAAGAGTAAACGGGCGGTGAGGAAACTGATATTCAACAGTTTCCCCACCGCCCATTCTCTCTTAAGAGAAGATCAGCTGATCGGCTGTTCTACATATTCTGCCGGGTTTGGCCAGTTGACAGCTACCGGCTGTCCCGGGTCAGCTACGCCTACATCGGCAACGATCGACATGTTGAGGGCCTCGCCTTCCATTGTCATCGACATATCCATCAGGATATTTGCCTTGATGTAATATCCATCCGGGTTGACGATGTATTCTCCGCGGATGTTGCTTACGTTAAAGGTAACGCCCTGGTACAGAGAACCCATGCCGGAAGCCCCAAGGATGGCTTTCATCTGATCGTTCAGTTTTCCTGCATTCATCGTATAACTCAAAATACGGTTCTCACCTTCTGTCCGCAGAGTAAGGTCCGTGAACTCTTCTAATGAAGTATTATCAAACATCTGGGAGGCAGAAGCAATCTCCTCCATCGCCTGATCGAGAGGCATCGGGGTCTTGATCTTCTGACCCAGCATATCCATATAGTAATAGCCGTCCATGTAATACATGGAACCTTCTATCGGCTCCGTTTCCATCATTTCAGGCATGCTGATCCGTGTATAGGCATGGTAACGAAGATGGGGCAGATCGGTCATGTTCTGTATCCGCGTGTTCATCTCGATCCGCATATCCATAGAATTGATTCCGAGTTCCTGGAACATATCCCCGGTCATCTGGACCGTCATGTCATAGTAAGCGTTCATCTCATTGAGCGTCTGTGATTTCTCCATCATTTCCTGATAAACGGCTTTTGCCTCTTCTGTCTGTGCGGCAAAAGAAGTCATCGGGCACAGGAGAAGGGCGCTGATTGTAAATGCTAATAATCGTTTCATAAAATCCCCCTTGTTAGCGTTTGAAAAATTGATTGGTTACATACTATTTTAAAACAGATTTCCAATTTTGTCTATAATTTGAAGCGGGAATTTTGATATATTTCTTACGATTTTCTAACATTATACATAGTTATCAGATAACAGCGCCCTGACACCCGGTTTATCCATGAAAATCAGCGGAACATGGATTCCACATAGTTACGCATCTCATCCCGGGACGTTACCTGTCTTGCTCCGTCTACGATGGATTCCTGCTCTGCTTTTGGAAGCTTGGCAAAACGGTTTAAGATGTCCGAGTGCTGTGCAAGTTCCATAGTAAAACCAATTGGAAGTTCTTCATTATGAATCATAGTCATCACCTCATGATCAGTGTGGCTTCCTTAATAGAAAGTTATACAAAAACCGTAGGGAAAACGTAATAAAAATTTGCTTGCATTTTTCTGGTACTTAGAGTAAATTATGGAGTTGAATCATTGTGGTAACGTAAATGAAATCGGGGAAATGACATGGCAAAGAGTACAGCGAGAGATATGACAAGCGGTTCGCCCGCGAAACTGATCCTGGGATTTTTTATCCCTATGGTATTTGGGCTTTTGTTCCAGCAGCTTTATAATATGGTAGATACCATTATCGTGGGAAAATATCTGGGAGTGCAGGCGCTGGCGTCTGTAGGCTCCACCGGCTCTATCAATTTTATGATCATCGGATTCTGCATGGGAGTCTGCAATGGCTTTGCCATCCCGGTGGCGCAGAAATTCGGAGAAAAGAATTACAGCCTGCTGCGCCGGTTTGCGGCAAACGGGGCATGGCTGTCCATCTTCTTTTCCATAACCATGACGTTGATCGTCTGCATCCTGTGCCGCCATATCCTGGTCTGGATGAACACGCCGGAGGATATCATCGATGGGGCGTATGCATATATTTTTGTGATCTTCCTGGGAATTCCGGCAACCTACCTTTATAATATGGTGTCCGGGATCATCCGCTCCCTGGGGGACAGTAAGACGCCGCTTGTCTTTTTGGTGATGTCCTCTCTGTTAAATGTGGCGCTTGATCTGTTTTTTATCATCGTCATGAAGCTGGGGGTGGCGGGAGCGGCTTGGGCGACAGTTGTGGCGCAGGCGGTATCCGGGATTTGCTGCCTTGTTTTTATGGCAAAGCGGTTTGAAATCCTCAGGATGACGAAAGAAGAGGCTGCGCCGGATAAAGGCATCATGGTGACGCTGTGCAACATGGGGATTCCCATGGGGCTGCAGTATTCTATCACGGCGATCGGCAGCATCATCGTCCAGGTGGCGGTCAACGGGCTTGGCTCCATGGCTGTGGCCGCAGTGACGGCAGGTTCAAAGATCAGCATGTTTTTCTGCTGTCCCTTTGATGCCCTCGGCTCCACCATGGCGACGTATGGCGGACAGAATATCGGAGCAAAGCGGCTTGACCGGATTGGCGAGGGGTTAAAGGCGGCAGTTCTGATGGGCGCGGTGTACTCTGTGGCGGCACTGGCTGTCCTGGTCTTTTTCGGGGACAGGATTTCCCTGTTGTTTTTGGATGCAGACCAGGTGGAGATCCTGGGGCAGGTGCAGCAGTTCCTTGTGGTCAACGCGGCGTTTTATTTTCCGCTTGTGCTGGTGAATACGGTCCGCTTCCTGATACAGGGCATGGGATATTCCAAACTTGCCGTGCTGGCGGGGGTCTGTGAGATGGTGGCCCGTTCCGTCGCAGGGTTCTGCCTGGTGCCGTTTTTTGGCTATCTGGCTGTCTGTTTTGCAAGTCCGCTGGCATGGATTGCGGCAGATGTGTTCCTGGTCTGGTCTTACCTTGCAATTATGAAAAAGTTAAAAAAGACTATGGCGTAAAAAGATTGGCGGAAATTCGCAGGCGAAAGTATGTGGTGTGGCTTGACGGAGAAGGGCGGCAGCCTCTATAATAGAGCTGTTGGGAGCAATAAAATAGAAAGCAGGAGCAAAATGATTATAAAAATGAGAAGGATACTGACGACAACTGCATTGGCTGTGATGGTCACAGCCTGGACCGGGATGGTATCATGGGCGGCCAATACAACATTTGTACCGGGGACAACCGTGAATGGCCTTGGGGTCAGCGGACTGACGGTGGAAGAAGCAACGAAACGGATCGGGGATTTTTACAACAGTGAATACCGGCTGACGATCAAACAGCGCGGCGGCGCAAAAGAGGTGATCAAAGGTTCGGAAATCGGTTTTTCGGTGTCACTGCCGGATGGTCTTTTACAGGGGATCCTGGATGCACAGAATGCGGCGGACAGGTTGTCAGGACCAGATGTGGACAACAGCCACCGCGCTAAGATGCAGAATACATATCAGGCAGAGGCACTGGCGGAGAAGTTTAACAGCTTAAACTGTGTCAGCGGAGCAGGAATCGTCACGACATCGGACGCCCATGTGTCAGCCTATCAGGAAGGGCAGCCGTTTACGATTGTGCCTGAGGTGCGTGGAAACAACGTGGACCGGGAAAAGACGGCTGAGGCTGTCCGCGCGGCGGTTGCCTCCGGCGCACAGGAGCTGGATCTTGAAGCGGCGGGCTGTTATTATGAAGTCCGGGTGACGGCAGACGATCCGGAGCTGATCGCACTGTGCAGCACGATGAACCAGTGCAGGGAGCTGAGCATCACCTATGTGTTTGGCGAGCAGACGGAGGTGCTGGATGCGGCAGTGATATGTTCCTGGATCACAGGAAGCCAGGACGGACAGATCGCCGTGGACCGGGACATGGCGGCGGCATACGTAAAAGAGCTGGCGGCGAAATACGATACGGCAGGAACTACCCGCGCATTTCACACGGCAACCGGCAGGGATGTCAGCCTGACAGGACCTTATGGATGGAAGATAGACCAGGCGGCGGAGACAGATGCGCTGATTGCGGCGATCCGCACCGGGCAGGCCCAGTCGAGAGAACCCCAGTACTCCGGCACGGCGGCAGAGCATACGGCGACGGAGTGGGGGAATACTTATGTGGAAGTGGACCTGACCGGTCAGCATGCCTATATGATAAAGGACGGAGTCCAGGTCTGGGACGCCCCCTGCGTAACCGGAAACCTGTCTAAAAAATACGATACGCCGGAGGGAATCTACGGGCTGTATTATAAAGAACGCGACCGTGTCCTGCGCGGAGCGAAGCAGGCGGACGGCAGCTACGAATACGAGAGCCCGGTATCCTACTGGATGCCGTTCAACGGCGGAATCGGGCTGCATGATGCAGACTGGAGAGGGAATTTTGGCGGAAATATCTATAAGACAAACGGAAGCCACGGCTGCATCAATCTGCCTCCGGCGAAAGCAAAGACGCTGTTTGACCTGGTATATAAAGGGATTCCTGTTTTTTGCTATTATTGATTTTTTCCTGAATTTGAAGAAATCGCCGGGCGGATGTAGACAATTGGAGACAAAAGCGGTATAATTATTCAGAAACGTGAGACAAAGAAGCCTTCGCCCTTGACAAGGCTTCTTTTGTTGCACTATAATCCAAGTTAGCAGTGGGTTGGGAAACTACCCGAAGCCATACATGAAAAGAGGAGAAAAGATTATGAAAAAGAGCATGAAGAAAGTAATGGCACTGGCACTGGCAGCAATGATGGCAGCAGCCTCCCTGACTGCGTGCGGCGGCAGCAGCACCCCGGAAACGACGGCAGCGGCAGGTGATAAGGCGGCAGACCAGGCATCGACAGGGAAGAAAGTCCTGAAAGTAGCGATGGAGTGTGGATACGCACCGTACAACTGGACCCAGCCGGACAACTCCAACGGAGCAGTTCCGATCTCGGGCAGCCCGGATTTTGCATATGGATATGACGTTATGATGGCAAAGCATATTGCCGAGAAGTTGGGATATGATCTGGAGATCGTAAAACTTGACTGGGATTCCCTGGTGCCTGCAGTTCAGTCCGGAACCGTGGACTGTGTTATCGCAGGACAGTCCATCACCAGCGACCGTCTGGCGATGGTTGACTTTACAACTCCGTATTATTATGCATCGATCATCAGTCTGGTCAAAGCAGACGGACCGTATGCTAATGCGACGGATGTGGCAGGTCTGGCAGGGGCAACGGCTACCTCCCAGCAGAATACCGTATGGTATGATGTGTGCCTTCCGCAGGTACCGGATGCCAATATCTTACCGGCACAGGAGTCTGCACCGGCGATGCTGGTAGCATTAAGCTCCGGCAAATGTGACCTGGTTGTGACGGACATGCCGACCGGAAAGGCAGCCCTGGTTGCGTACCCGGACTTTAAACTGCTTGACTTTACCGACACTGATGGCCAGTTTGCAGTTTCCGAAGAGGAGATTAACATCGGTATCTCCTTAAAGAAGGGCAATACCGAGCTGAAAGAAGCGATTGACGGCGTACTGGCTGAGATGACGCCGGAAGATTTTGACAAGATCATGGACGAGGCGATTTCCGTACAGCCGCTGTCCGAGTAATGCAAAAACATAGGAGGAGATCGAACAATTATGCCTGGTGATTTTATAGGACGTATCTTTTACATTCTGGACAGATACGGAGCATCGTTTATCAGAGGCGCAGGTGTTACGATGGTCATCGCGCTTGTCGGAACCCTGATCGGCTGTATCATCGGTTTTGCAGTGGGCATCGTACAGACCATTCCGGTAGAAAAGCATGATAATCCGGTAAAGCGTGTGGTTCTGTGGCTGATCAAACTGATTCTGAATATTTATGTGGAGGTGTTCCGCGGTACCCCTATGATGGCACAGGCAATGTTCATCTATTTTGGTTCCGCAGCCGTATTCAATATCAATATGTCCATGTGGTTTGCGGCGTTTTTCATCGTATCCATCAATACCGGGGCCTATATGGCTGAGACGGTACGCGGCGGAATCCTTTCCATCGACCCCGGTCAGACTGAGGGAGCCAAGGCGATCGGCATGACCCATTTCCAGACGATGGTCAACGTCATTTTGCCGCAGGCGCTGCGCAACATCATGCCGCAGATCGGCAACAACCTGATCATCAATATCAAGGACACCTGCGTCCTCTCCATTATCGGCACGGTGGAGCTGTTCTACGCCACCAAGGGCGTGGCAGGCGCGCTTTATACTTACTTTGAAGCGTTTACCATAGCTATGGTGATCTATTTCATCCTGACATTTACCTGTTCCAGGATCCTTCGGTTCTGGGAGAAGAAGATGGATGGTCCGGACAGCTATGACCTGGCTACCACGGACACCCTGGCTCATACCAGCGGGATGTACCGCTATCCGGATAAGAAGGAGGACAAGGAATAATGGCAAGAGAGCATGTGCTGGAGGTCCGCCATTTAAGCAAGACCTTCGGGAAAAATGTAGTCCTTCGGGATGTGGATTTTAATGTGGATGCCGGGGATGTGACCTGTATCATCGGAGCATCCGGTTCAGGAAAGTCTACCCTGCTCCGCTGCATCAATATGCTGGAGACGCCGACTACCGGGGAAATAATGTTCCACGGGGCGGATATCACAGATAAAAAAGTGAACGTCGCGGCTTACCGGTCTAAGGTGGGCATGGTATTCCAGAGCTTTAACCTGTTCAACAATATGACTGTGCTGGAGAACTGCATGGTAGGACAGGTCAAAGTGTTGAAGCGGGGAAAAGAAGAGGCGAGAAAGAACGCCATGAAATATCTGGAAAAGGTAGGCATGGCTCCTTATATCAATGCTAAGCCCAAACAGATTTCCGGCGGGCAGAAGCAGCGCGTGGCGATTGCACGCGCACTGGCGATGGAGCCGGAGGTCCTGCTGTTTGACGAGCCGACTTCCGCATTGGACCCGCAGATGGTAGGCGAGGTTCTGGCGGTTATGAGGACGCTTGCAAAGGAGGGGCTGACGATGATCATCGTGACCCACGAGATGGCATTTGCAAGGGACGTTTCCAGCCAGGTAGTCTTTATGGCGGACGGTGTGATCGAGGAGCAGGGCGCGCCGTCAGATATCTTCGGCAATCCGAAAAAGGCAAAAACACAGGAGTTCCTGAGCAGATTTATGCAGGGATAGGCAGAAACAGGGGAATCAGCTGGAGCAGACGGCTGGTTCCTTTTTTTTATATCATAGAGCTAAACGCAGAAGAAAAGGATTCTGAAATTTAGTTACCCAAACCTATATACCGCCGGTTTATTATCCATCTGATACCTACACTATAGCCTAAAGACCGGTCAAAAACCGGATCATTCAACACTTTTTGCAGAAGATTCCTCATTATACATTTACGATGAATATGTGTACGAGGATGAAAATACAATAATTTTTTTAGGTACGAAAAATGAGCACAGAGGGATATATCGATATAATGTCAATACCCAGGACACACAACTTCTTTATGATGGGTTAGAGCCCCATGATGCATACATAAATAATTTTATGTTGTTACGTTGAAAAATTAATATAAAGCAAAGAAAAGAAAAGTTTGCAGAAAGGAGGAGAGATGGAGATGATGATCGATGCACACGCCCATGCGTGCGGAATGCTTTTTGACAGAGAAGGAGTGGAACGCTATCTGGAGCGCAGCGGGATGGATGGGATCGTTCTCTGCGGAGGGGAGCCTGGCAGCAGGCGGAATTATCCGTATCCGCTGCTTTCTGATCACATGGGGGAAGAGCGGGCGGTTGGCCTGATCAATGGAATGATCAAACGGGTCATCCGGGGAAGCGGGTTTGCGAAACGGCTTGATGAGGAAAATGTGCGGGTGTGGGAGATTGCAGAGGAACTTTCTGGGAAGGTTTACAATGCTTACTGGGCGAATCCGCTGGAAGAGGACTGCCTGGAAAAGGCAATGGATTTTTACCGGGAAAAAGGTTTTTCTATGTTGAAGCTGCATCAGTGCTGGACAGATTTTGATATCCGGTGTGAGGGTTGCGGCAGCTTGTTTGCCTGGGCAGCTCAACAGAAGATACCGGTATTGATTCATCTGGGGGATAAAAGGCAGGCGATCCGTTTCCTTGATGTGGCGAACCGGAATCTGGGCACAACGTTTATCGTGGCGCATCTGCTGTGGGCCGGGCTTATGGCGGGCGGGCTGGAATATGAGAACGTCTGCTTTGATTTGTCTTCTCCCCAATTGTATTCGGCGGCAGCTTTGAGGCGGGTGTGGGCGTGTTATGGGGAACGGCGGCTGATCGTGGGGAGCGATATGCCTTATGGCCTGCACAATCTTTCTGCTGTGATGAGGAGACTTGATGAACTGGGGATAGACGGGCGGCAGAGGCGTATGCTCTGTGGAGAGAATATCCTGCGGCTGTTAGATGAGAGACGGAAATGAGAGGAATCGCAAACTATAATCTTTTATCGGGATTCTACGTGAGTTTCTTGCATTTTACTGCCTTTTGCCGTTATAATAGACGCAAGTAAGACTGAACTGGAGGAAGCACATGAAAGCATTGATTATTGCAGAAAAACCATCGGTGGCAAGGGATATTGCGCGGGTTCTTGGCTGTAAAAAGAACCAGAACGGAGTCATCGAAGGTGATAAATATATCGTAACCTGGGGGCTCGGGCATCTGGTGACGCTGGCGGATCCGGAGGATTATGACCCGAAATACAAAGCGTGGAAGATGGAAGATTTGCCGATGATGCCGGAACAGTTTAAACTGGAGGTCATCAAACAGACGGGAAAGCAGTACAGCATAGTAAAGAGCCAGATTCACCGGAAGGATGTGGGAGAGATCATTATCGCAACCGACGCCGGGCGGGAAGGGGAGCTGGTGGCGCGCCTGATCCTCAAAAAGGCGGGAAACCAGAAGCCCATCCGGAGGCTCTGGATCTCCTCTGTCACGGACAAGGCGATCCGGGAGGGATTTGCGAAGCTGAAGGATGGAAGGGAGTATGACAACCTTTACGACGCTGCCATGTGCCGTGCGGAAGCGGACTGGCTTGTGGGCATCAATGCAACCAGGGCGCTGACCTGCAAATATAATGCACAGCTGAGCTGCGGGCGGGTCCAGACTCCGACGCTTGCCATCATCGCACAGCGGGAAGAGGAGATTCGGAATTTTGTGCCGAAGCCCTACTATGGCATTGGGATCCGGCTTGGCAATCCGCCGCTTACGTTTACCTGGAGGGATGCGGCATCGGGAAGCTACCGAACGTTCGACAAAGAGCGGGCTGCCGGCCTGATAGAGAAGATGGAGCGTGCCGGGACAGGGACAGTTACCGAGGTGAAACGCACTCCGAAAAAGTCATATGCCCCGCAGCTTTATGACCTTACGGAGCTGCAGCGCGAAGCGAACCGGCGGTTCGACTATTCAGCGAAGGAGACGCTGAACATCATGCAGCGGCTCTATGAGAACCACAAGGTGCTGACTTATCCGAGGACGGATTCCCGCTATCTCAGTTCGGATATCGTTCCGTCGATCAGGGAGCGGCTGGAGGCCTGTGCAGTGGGACCGTACCGGAAGCTGGCGGGAAAGCTGGTGAATCAGAAGATTGTGGCAAAACCGTCTTTTGTGGATGACAAGAAGGTGTCGGACCACCATGCGATCATCCCGACGGAGCAGTTTGTCCAGTTGGACCATATGACCGTGGAGGAGAGAAAGATATATGACCTTGTGGTCAGGAGATTTCTTGCAGTTTTGTATCCGCCGTTTGAATATGAGCAGACGGAGGTGACGGTAAATCTGGCAGGGGAGACGCTGGCGGCAAAAGGCAAGATTGTAAAAAGCCAGGGATGGAAAGAAATCTATGATGCCCAGGACGTGGGATATGCCGGGGATGAGGAGGACGAAGACGCCTGGAGAGGCGGAGCAGGCGATGGAAACGCAGCAGGACATTTGAAAGAGCAGACTCTGCCGGAGCTTAAAAAGGGACAGGAGATCAGCGGTTTTACCGTTTTGCTGACGGAGGGAAAGACGAAGCCTCCGGCCCCGTTTAATGAGGCAACCCTGCTTTCGGCCATGGAGAATCCGGTGGCGTATATGGAGACAAAGGACCGCGATATGGCAAAAACCCTGGGAGAGACAGGAGGCCTTGGGACGGTTGCGACGCGGGCTGACATTATTGAAAAGCTTTTTTCCAGTTTCCTGCTTGAAAAAAGGGGAAAGGAGATTCACCTCACTTCCAAGGCGAAGCAGCTTCTCACCCTGGTGCCGGAGGACTTAAAGAAACCTGAGCTGACGGCCGACTGGGAGATGAAACTGTCCCGGATTGCACAGGGAAAGCTGAAACGGTCCGTATTTATGAATGGCATCCGGGGATATTCTGTGGAACTCATCGGTCAGATCAGGCAGGGGGAGGGAAATTTCCGGCATGATAATCTGACGAACACAAAATGTCCGGTTTGCGGCAAACGGATGCTGGCTGTGAAGGGAAAGAACAGCGAGATGCTGGTCTGCCAGGACCGGGAGTGCGGACACCGGGAGGTAGTGGCGCGGACCAGCAATGCGAGATGCCCGGTCTGCCATAAAAAACTGGAGCTGCGCGGCAAAGGAGACGGACAGATCTTCGTCTGTCGCTGTGGTTATAAAGAAAAGCTGTCATCCTTTAAAGAGAGGCGGGCAAAAGAGGGTGCCGGGGTATCAAAGAAGGATGTGGCCCGGTATCTGAATCAGCAGAAGAAGGAGACGCAGGAACCGATCAATTCGGCATTTGCGGATGCCTTTGCAAAACTGAATCTGGGTGAGGGGCGTGGTAAGTAAGGCGGAGTAAGATTGCGAAAATGAGGATTGCAGGATACATTGGAATGTGTTATAGTGTAATGACCAGATAGTGGTAAGGTATATGAGAGACTTTCACCAAAGCTATAACACATTTCAACAGGAGTTTTTTCCTGTGCCGTCTGGCAAAGGGCAACACCTGTAATGTCTGATTTTCCGCCTGAATTCAGGAAGAATTTCAAAGATTAAGAATTAAAGAATGATAAATCGGGAAACCATTGTCTGGAAAGCGAAAAGACTTTATAATGGTGGTAGTCTCTTATATAGACGTCCGGAAGGAGGCTATATGGAGGGGAGAAACAAAAAAGCGGATATCGGGCAGGCGCATCAGCCAGATATCCGGCAGCCGCTGGAAGACCGTGCATTCAAACAGGCAGCCCAGTTTTTTGGGGAGGAACTGTTTGCGTATTTTGGGATTGCAGGAAATGTGAAGCGGGTAGCGCCGACGGAACTGGTGCATCTGGAATTGAAAGACTTGTTTCAGGACTTTATATTCGAGATGGAGGATGGTTCCTGGAAACACCTGGAGTTCGAGAGCGACAGCATCTCTCTGGAAGATTTGCGGCGGTTTCGGGTTTATGAGGCGATGACAAGTCATTTGTATCAGGTGGAGGTTACCACCTATGTTATCTGTACCTGCAAGGCGGAGAAACAGCTGTCTGAATTACACGAAGGAATCAATACTTACCGGGTGGAGGTTATCCGTCTTAAGGACAGCAATGCAGATGTTCTTATTGAAGAATTGGAGGCAGCCCAGAAGGAACGGACGCTGCAGCGTGAGGAACTGGTAAAGCTTTTATTGACACCGCTGATGGCGGGGGATATGCCCCAGACGGAGCGGATTCGCCGCAGCGTGGGAATGATTTTGAAAGAACGGGAGACGTTGGAACGGCAGGACATACAGCGCATGGAAGCCGTATTATATGCGTTTGCATTAAAACTTCTGACGGAAGCGGAAGTGGATGAAATAAGAGAGGTGTTGAAGATGACGGAATTTGCACGTTCGTTGATTCAGGAAGGTTTGGAGGAAGGTCTGGAAAAAGGTGAGACTTGTAAGCTGTTGCAGCTGGTTTCGCGCAAGATCCAAAAAGGATATCAAGCCGCCGCCATTGCCGATGACCTGGAGGAAGACAGGGATGTAATTGAGCGCCTGTACCGGGTGATCACAGAGAATCCGGATTGCGGAATCGAAGGCTGGTATGAAATTCTCAGCAGATAATACCGGAGTATGCTCTGGTATTCTAAATAAATGACAATAAAGGAGAAGATGATGGATTACAGAACTTATTTAAAACATTACCCGGACAAGGACGGAAGGTTTGGACCTTATGGCGGCGCATACCTGACCGAGGAGCTGATTCCTGCGTTTGAAGAGATTGCGGATGCCTATCAGACGATTTGCCATTCTTCTCAGTTTATCAATGAGCTGCGGAGAATCCGCAAGGAATTTCAGGGGCGCCCGACGCCGGTGTATCACTGCGAGCGGCTGTCCAAATCATTGGGAAACTGCCAGATCTACCTGAAACGGGAGGATTTAAACCACACCGGAGCCCACAAGCTGAACCATTGTATGGGCGAGGGGCTGTTGGCGAAGTTTATGGGAAAAAAGCGCCTGATCGCTGAGACGGGAGCTGGGCAGCACGGGGTAGCGCTGGCGACAGCGGCGGCATTTTTTGGTTTGGAATGTGAGATCCACATGGGCGAGGTGGATATTGCGAAACAGGCTCCGAACGTGACAAGGATGAAGATTCTGGGCGCAAAAGTAGTGCCGGTCAGTCATGGGCTTAAGACTTTGAAGGAAGCGGTGGACTCAGCATTTGAGTCCTATGCGAAGAATTATAAGGATTCCATCTACTGCATCGGCTCTGCGCTGGGACCGCATCCGTTCCCTTTGATGGTGCGTGATTTCCAGTCGGTGGTCGGCTATGAGGCAAGGGACCAGTTTTATGAGATGACCGGAATGTTACCGGATGAAGTCTGCGCCTGCGTGGGCGGCGGAAGCAACTCGATTGGAATGTTTATCCCATTTTTGGATGATCCGGTTGACATCACCGGTATCGAACCGCTGGGAAGAGGCGAAAAACTGGGTGACCATGCGGCATCCATGAAGTTTGGGGAGAAAGGCGTGATGCATGGATTTGAAAGTATCATGCTGAAAGACGAGGCAGGAGAGCCTGCGCCGGTATACTCCATTGCCAGTGGCCTTGACTATCCGTCGGTAGGACCGGAGCATGCGTTCCTCCACGATCTGGGGCGGGTCAAATATGAGACAGTGGATGATGAGCAGGCGATGGAGGCTTTCTTTAAGCTGTCCAGGCTGGAAGGCATCATCCCGGCGATCGAAAGCTCCCATGCGGTGGCCTATGCCATGAGACGGGCAAAGGAGATGAAGCAGGGGTCTATCCTTGTGTGCTTAAGCGGGCGCGGGGATAAGGATATTGACTATGTTGTAGAGCATTATGGATATGGGGAGAAATTCCTGGATTGATATGATATAAGGGATGATTTAAAATGCCGCCTGGATGGGCGGCATTTTCGTATACAGGAAAAACCATATGGACAAGGACCGTCCGGTTCTTTACAGATTATCATGTAAAAAATGAACCGATTTCAACATCACAGGTCTTTTAAATACGTTTGAGGATAAAAGCCTGGACGAACTGTTCCAAATGGCAAAGGATTTCCTTGACGAGGCGCAATGAACGAGGTGGAATGAATCAAATCTTTACTTGCAATCTACCCCAGATATGATAGGATAGTGGTATCACGGCAACGGGCAGGAGCCATAGCGCAGCCGAAGCAGACGCTTTGGGCCGGCGGCGAGTCGCCGCCGGCGGTTATCATCGTCAGACACAGGCAGAGCCTGTAGACTTCAATCTGCTGCGAGGTACGCCGCACACATTTGTGTGCTTGCTGTGGCTTTGCCACAGTATAGTACATCTTCGCATGTTGAAGCATCATTTTTTGTATGGTTTCTGCCGTCTGCTGCCGTCTGATCAGATCAATTATGGGAGCAGGTATATGGAGAACGCAGGATTATGGAAATACTGTACCAAAAAACAGAGCCGGGAATTTTTGCTGTCTTTAGGTCTGCTTGGCGAGACGGACTGGCCGGAGGAGAAGCAGCTTGCCTGCCTGTATGCGGTCAGCAATCATATCTGGGAACATTACCATCCTGCGGAAATAGAAAAAAGAGACGGAACAATCCGCCGTCTATGGGTGCCTGACCGTCTTTTGATGAAGATCCAGCGGAATATCCTCCACAATATTCTCGACCAGATGCCCGTATCTCCTTACGCCACGGCTTATCATGCCGGGGGCGGAATTGTTGTGAATGCCCGGTTCCATACGGGGAGCGCCCAGATATTGAAGCTGGATATCAAAGATTTTTTTGAACATATTTTATTCTGGCATATATACAGCCATGCATTCCCGACTATTTATTTCCCACCGTCCGCAGGGACATTGCTGACTCATCTGTGCTCTTTTCATGATATACTGCCGCAGGGCGCGCCGACTTCTGCCGCAATCTCGAATCTGGTTATGAAGCCTTTTGATACGTATATGGGAAACTGGTGTGAAGAGAAGGGAATCCATTACAGCCGGTATTGTGACGATATGACTTTTTCCGGGGAATTTGATGCCGGGGCGGTCATACGAAAGGCTGGTGGATTTCTAAGGGCGATGGGATTTGAATTGAATGAAAAAAAGACAAGAGTAGCCACCTGCCATCAGCGCCAGGAAGTCACCGGGCTTGTCGTAAACCAGAAACCCCAGGTGACAAAAGAATACCGGAGACGGCTCAGGCAGGAACTTTATTACTGCGGGCGGTTTGGGCTCCGTTCCCATCTTGAGGCGGTTTCGGATACCAGATACCTGCCATATGGGGAAGCGGGCATTATGAGGTACTGGCTGTCGCTGCTGGGAAGAGTCAACTATGTCCTGCATGTGAATCCCGGGGACACCGCCTTTTGGAAGGCGAAACAAAGCCTGATGGAGATTAAGCCGGAGTATCGTGATGATTGACTTACCGTTCACAGGGCGATATGGGATCGGATGGAGTGGCAGATGAAAAACAGCAGATTATTTCAGATTTTATACTTACTGATGGAGTGCGGGGAGATGACGGCCGGGGAACTGGCCGAGCGGATGGAAGTATCCAGCCGGACGATCTACCGTGATTTGGATGCTCTGTCGGCTGCGGGGATTCCGGTGTATACCCGGCAGGGGAATGGCGGCGGGATTTATCTGATGGAGCAGTTCAGGCTGGAGCGTTCCCTTTTGAGCGATGAGGAGCAGGAGCAGATTCTGACGGCGCTTCAAAGTCTGGACGCAGTGGGAGCCGGAGACAGCAAAGCCATCATTACCCAGCTGTCCGGCCTGTTTCAGAAAAAGACGATGGAATGGCTGGAAGTGGATTTTGAGAGCTGGGGCAGCAAAAAGACGGAAAAAGAGTATTTTGGCCTGTGCAAGCAGGCAATCCTGGGGCGGCGTCTTATGACATTTTCATACTACAATTCCTCGGGGGTTCAGAATGTGCGGACGATAGAGCCGTACCGCCTCTGTTTTAAGGGCGGGAACTGGTATGTGTCCGGTTATTGCAGGTTACAGAAAGATTACCGTCTTTTCCGGCTGGGAAGAATGGCGGATGTGGTGGTGGAAAGCGACTGTTTTATCCCGAAGCCGCCGCCGGAAAAGAAGGCGGAGATGACGTTGGAGCCGGAAGAAATGATCAATCTGGAGCTATATTTTGCAAAGGAGGCCGGCTGGCAGGTGCTCGATTATTTTCCGCCGGAGGAGATTGCCCGGCTGCCGAATGGCGATTTTCACGTGAGGACCGCTTTCGTTGCAGGCAGATGGGTGTTTGGCTTCTTATTATCCTTCGGAGCCAACGTAACGGTACTCAGCCCGGAGTCTGTCCGGGAAGAATTGAGGGCGGAGACAGAAAAAATCCTGAAGCAATATCAAATATGACAAACCGTGTCAGGTATGATGCTGTATCCTTAAATAAAAAAAGGAGAGATATAAGGATGGATAAGAGGATTTTTTGTGAAAGCTGTGGAATGCCGATGGAGAAGGAGGACGACTTTGGAAGCAGAGCAGATGGAAGCCGCAGCAAAGAATATTGCTGCTACTGTTACAAAAACGGCGCGTTTACCGATGACACGGTTACGATGGAGGAAATGATAGCGTTTAACCTGAAGTTCAATGAAGAAAACGGCTATCCGATGGGACCTCAGGAAGAGGCAAAAAAGATGATGGAAGGCTGGTTTCCGACGCTGAAGCGGTGGAGAGCGCAGGTGTAGAGATTCAGATGTAAACAGATCATAGCAGTCAGAGCCATTGTGCAGAGGGGGACTTGCCATGAAGAAAAACGCGATGTCTGTTTTGGTGATTGCGGGATTGCTGTCTGTGATTTTAAGCGGCTGCCAAAACAGCGCAAGACAAGGGGATCTTGTACATCCATATCAATTTGTAAAAGAATATGGAATTATCATGTCGGACAATCCCATCTATATGCTGGACCCCGGCACGGAGCAGAAGCTGACGCAGGGGGATGTGACGGTCCATTCAGTATTTGCCGTACAGCAGGATCGGGAGCTGATCGTAAGCGTCGTCCTGGATGACCGCTCTGATCTTTCAGGGAACGGTGAGAAGGAATCAGCAGAGGGTTTAAGATATCAGGAAGCATTATGGAAATCCGGCGATGCGATGGTCCTTACAGGACCGGGGCTTTTGCAGGAAGGCTGCCGCCCTCACGGAGAGCAGAACCAGAATGCTTCATATGTAGCGTATTATGATTTCTATGAGACATATGGATATATGCGCTATTTTTTGGAGGCCAGGTTTGAGACTCCGTTCGCTTTGGATTTTGAGACATACCCTGACGAATACCTGATCCGGGTTCTTGACCTGGAAAGCCCGGTCCGGTTATCTATGGTACGGGCACCCGGATACGGCACATTGGAAGAACTGGCCAAGGGAGAGCAGGGAGATGTCGACACCCATGGAGATTTCTCTGTCATATCCGTGGGAGAGAATGTGGAGAACGGGATCGCCGTATCGCTGTATGTCTGCAGCAGCACCGGCGGCCAGACAGCAAATGTGGTTTATATACCGCCGCTGGGGAGGGATAAGATTGAACTGCCAATGTTATCAAATGGGGAAGAAGAATATCCCATCTGGATACAAGATCAGGCCAATCCACTGATCGACAGGATGGGGGTGTATCAGCTCGGAGATGTGAACCGGGACGGAAGCCGCCGCCGATGTCTGTTTGAGGTGCCAGACGATAAGCGGGATGGACCTTTTTTCCTCACCATTCCCGGACTTACGCTGCTGTCCGGCGAAGTATCTGAGCCGATTACCTTGCCAATCCCGGACGACGACAAGGAATTGGCAGAGGAAATCCCATTTCAGAATGGAAGGGTACGCCTCTTGAAGATCAGCAGGATGAAAGAACCGCAAAAGCAGGAAAGCGGGGGGAATGCCAACGACATGATCGAGAAGCCTGCGGTGTATGTCGATGTGGATGCGGTCAGCGATATGGGGGAGACCGCATTGAGAGGCCTGCTCTGCCAGCGAAAGCGGGGAGAACGGGATGCATGGGAAAACCAGAGGTATGATTTTGATGAGAACGGGAGTCTGAGTGGATTTCGCGTCTTTTTATATGATGAGGGAGATACTGAGGTGACTCTGAAATTTATTTCTCCGGCGATTTACTGGAAGCAGCCATTTGAGCTGGAATTTTCGCCGGTGGAATAGCACACGTTCCACAAGGAGGAAGCAGATGGATTACGAACAGTACCGGAAATATTTCAATGAAAACAGCAGCTATTTAAAAACAATAGGCGCCGAAGTGACCGTGCTGCGGGAAGGCTATGCCGAAGCAGAGATCATCACCGACGAGCGCCACCGCAACATTCACGGAACGGTCCACGGAGGAGTGTTTTTATCCCTGGCCGATACCGTGGTGGGGGCTGCTTCGCGGAGTTATGGGCGTTCAAGCGTCAGCCTGGAAGGGAAGCTTAACTTTATGCGTCCCGTTCCCGTCGACGGCAAACCTTTAAAGGCAGCCGCCAAAGCCCTCCATGCAGGAAACAGGACTGGCGTTTACGACTGCCAGATATTTTCCTCCGATGGGGCTCTTGCAGCTTTTGGTGTTTTTACCATGTTCATGCTGGACAAACCGCTGGAGTGCAAAACAGAATAGGCATCAGACGACACGGAACCCCTCTCCGTGTACTTCGTTGGAATTCATTACAATCATAAACGAGCTCTCGTCAAAATGTTTTACCGCTTTTTGGATCTGGTACATCTCCTTGTCGTTGCAGGCCACCATGACGACCTGCTTTTGATGTTTTTTGTACCCGCCCCGTGCGTCCAGGATGGTGGAACCTCTTCCGGAGCAGCGGTCGATCAGATCGCAGATTTCCGCCCCGTGTTCTGTCACCACCAGGCCGATCTTTCCTGAATTCAGGCCGCACATGACTTTGTCTACCACGACGGCGAATAAAAAGTTGATGATCATCCCGTAGATGATCCCGTCCATATCCCGGAAGATGATGCCTCCGGCAAGGATGATTCCGATATCCGAGATAAAGGCGATCGTCCCCAGCTTTATATGCGGCTTCATGGCCTTTGCCGCCATGATCAGAAAATCTGATCCGCCGGTGGAGGATTTACGCATATAGATCACCGCATATCCAATGCCCCCGAGCGTGCCTGTCATGATTGCGGCAAGCATCCTGTTTCCGTTATAAACGGGGAACAGCGGAGCAAAATAATCTACCATCAACGAGGAGATCACGATACACCGCAGGGATTTCATCATAAATTCCTTCCCGATCAGCCGGTAACACAATATCGCCACAGGAATGTTCAGGACAAGCGTGGTCAGACCGATCGGAAGCTGATAAAGCCGGTACAAGATCAGGGAGATGCCGGAAAAACCAGTCATCGGAAACCGGGCATTTAAAGCCACGTTGTACATGGCAAAGGCTACCAGGATGCTGCCAATCACTTCCCACAGAATATCAAAAAACAGTTCCTTTCTTTTCATAATCAACAACTCCTTCCATAATATACAGTTTTCTACGAAACAAAAAAGGCATCTGCGAACCATATAAATATGCTCCGCAAATACCTTTGCTCTTCGATATCCTAATCTATCATGGTTCTGTCTGTTTGTCAACCCGTAAATACCGTTTTCCATTTCAAGCTCGCTCTTAAGATTTGCTAAAACAGGAATTTTTATACATGAAAATATGAAAAAAATGTCGAAATATGTCTTGACTGGATTATCATGATATTATAGACTTTAAGATGTGGTATTTAAAACTATATTTTGTAATTTGGAGGACTATAGATGGTCAGGATTATCACAGATTCATCGACATTGTATACAGAAAAAGAAGCCAGGGAGGCTGGATTTGAATCCGTGCCGCTCTGTGTCAGCATCGGAGACTGGCATGGACGCGACCTGCAGATGGATATGGAGGCATTTTACCAGAGGGTTGAGGCGGGAGAGATTCCGACATCGTCCCAACCTCCGATCGGGGATGTATTGGATGTATATGAGGCGCACCGCGGGGAGGAGATCATCAACATCTCTATGGCGGACGGTCTTTCCGGAACTTATCAGAGTGCGTGCAGCGCCAGGGAGATGGCAGAGAACCGGGAGGATATCACTGTGTTTAACAGCAGGACTTTGTGCGGGCCGCACCGGTATATGGCGGAGCGGGCACAGCGCATGGCAGAGGCCGGAAGCAGCAAACAGGAGATTTTAAACTGGCTGTCGGAGGCGGCGTGCAGGACAGAGAGCTTTCTGATCCCGCAGGATTTTTCTTTCCTGAAACGGGGCGGCAGGCTGACGCCGGTGGCGGCGGCCATAGGCGGGCTTTTGAAATTGAAGCCAATCATCAAATTGACGGATGACGGGATGAAGCTGGACAAATTCGGCATAAAGCGGACGATGTCGTCTGCGGTTGAGAGTATCGTGAATCATCTGAAAGGGAAGAACCTTGGCGCAGACCATCTGATGTATATCTCCCATGCGGATGCGCTGGCGGATGCACTGGCGATCCAGAAGCTGATCGGTCTGGCATTCCCGGCGGTGGAAGTGAAGCTTTTGGAGCTGAGTCCGGCATTTGTGACCCAGGGAGGACCGCGGTGCGTAGCGGTGCAGTATATTGAAAAATAGAGATTATGACCGGCTTTCATAGAACAGACAAGAGAATCGCACTGCGGCGGAAATGAGAGATGTCGCCATAGCGACCCGCCGCAGGCGGAGAATCCCGCGAGCGGGATTCATTCTTATATCATATCGAAATTACAGGTTGAATCCGAAGTACTTAACAGCGTTGTAGTAGGAGATCCCTTTGACGATCTCTTCCAGAGCCTTCTGGTCATCCGGATACTCTCCGTTGTCTACCCAGCCGCCGACCAGCTCGCACAGGATGCGTCTGAAATATTCGTGTCTGGTATAGGAAAGGAAGCTTCTGGAGTCGGTCAGCATACCGATGAAATTGCCCAGGCAGCCCAAGTTTGCCAGGCTGGTCATCTGGTTGATCATGCCTACCTTGTTGTCGTTGAACCACCATGCAGAACCCTGCTGGATCTTGCCGGCCGCAGCGGTATCCTGGAAGCAGCCGATGATGGTGCCGATCGCTGCGTCATCGTTCGGGTTCAGAGAGTAGATGATGGTCCTCGGAACCTCGTTGGTTGCGCTGAGCGCATTCAAAAAGTCTGCCATCTGTGCGGACGGAGCGTAATTGTTGATGCAGTCAAAACCGGTATCTGCGCCAAGCTGCTCATACATGTATGCGTTGTTGTCGCGTTTGCAGCCATAGTGAAGCTGCATTGCCCAGTTCAGGCGGTTGTATTCTTTTGCAACGAAAAGCATGAACGCAGTCTTGAATTTCAGCTCCTCTTCCTTGGATACAGCTTCTCCTGCAAGCCCTTTTGCTAAAACGGCATCGATTTCTGCCTCATCAGCAGGCACATACATCACATACTCCAGCGCGTGGTCGGATACGCTGCAGCCACACTCGGCAAAATAAGCCATCCGAATCTTCAACGCTTCTTTCAGGGAGGCGAAATCCGTTATCTTTACGCCGCTGACTTCCGATAAGTTCCTGATATAATCTGCATATCCCGGCTTCTCCACATTCATGGCCTTGTCCGGTCTCCAGGCTGGAAGGACCTGTACGTCAAATGTCTCGTCAGCCGCGATCATCTTGTGCCATTCCAGGCTGTCAACCGGGTCGTCGGTGGTACAGATCAGGGTCACGTTGGATGCTTTGATCAGGCTGCGGACAGTCCATTTTTCCTGTAACTGCCTGTTGCACAGGTTCCATACCTCTTCCGCGGTATCGCCGTTTAAGTGTCCGGTATATCCGAAATATCTCTGCAGCTCCAGATGGCTCCAGTGGTACAGCGGGTTGCCGATCAGTTTTGGCATGGTCTCCGCCCATTTCTGGAATTTCTCCCTGTCGGTGGCGTCGCCGGTGATGTACTTTTCGTCTACGCCGTTGGAGCGCATCTGACGCCATTTGTAGTGGTCGCCGCCCAGCCATACCTGGGTGATATTGTCAAACTTGCGGTCTTCGGCGATCTCCCTCGGGTTGATATGGCAGTGGTAATCCAGGATCGGAGTCGTCTCTGCATAGTTGTGGAATAATGCTTTGGCGGTGTCGCTTGACAGTAAGAAGTCCTTGTCCATAAATGCTTTCATGTCTGTGAATCCTCCTTAAATAATTAAAATTTGGTTGTAGCTCTTTTTATCAAATCGGCGGCGATCGTCGTCCTGCTTGGGACGTTGCCTCCGTTGAAAACGCCCATAAGGGTATTGATGGTAGTCGTACACAGCGCTTCCACCTTGCTGTCGATGGTGGTCAGCTCCGGGTCTGTGCAGACGGCGAGGCTGGAATTATTATATCCGACGATGCTTAAGTCATCCGGGATATGGCGGCCTGCGGCATGGGCATATTTGACGGCTCCCACGGCGAGAGAATCATCGGAAGTCAGGACCGCGTCAAACTTAAGCCCGGCTTCGTCCAGACGGGAGAGCAGCGCCTTTGCGGCAAGCACATCCTTGGGACACTGGTGGATATATTCCTCGCGGACGGGAAGACCGTGTCCGTTCAGCGCATCCTTGTATCCCTGCATTTTATTTGTGCCGCTGTAGGAGTAGCTGGTGTACAGATACAGGATGCTGCGGCAGCCGGATGCGATCATCTGGCTTGTCGCCGTGTGCGTGGCAGAGCGGTCGTCGCAGACCGTGCTGTAGATGTTCTCGCCTTCCAGATAGCCGTTGACCAGCATGATTGGAAGGTCTTTGGATGCATCGATGATATAGGCGTTGTCCTTTGGCTTCATCTCCACAAATTTGGAACCGGCCAGTATGATCGCGTCCACTTTTTTGGAGCGGAGCAGGTCAAAATACTGCCGTTTTGTCTCCAGGGATGTGCCGGTACAGCACAGGATGGAGTCATAGCCGTTGTTTCTGAGTTCCCGTTCCAGATAGAAGATGGCGTGGGCCAGATACGGGTCGGAGGAATCGGAACACATAATGCCGATCGTCTGGATCGTGCCAAGGCCTAAACCTCTTGCAAATACATTGGGGGTATAGCCCAGCTCATCCATGACGGAGAGGACTTTCCCCCTTGTCTTATCGCTCACGTTGGGGTTGCCATTGAGGACACGGGACACGGTTGCGATGGAGACTCCGGCTTTTTCGGATACGTCGTAAATATTCAAATCGTCACCCCTTTCCTGTAAGTGCTTACAACTTACTGGTGCTATTATAACCATTCTGTACAAAATTTGCAAGAGGTTTGCAATTTATTATTGACTTCTAATACAAGATTCGCTAAAATAATTGTAAGCACTTACATTCTCGCAGACATGCGGGTCTGACGGCGTGAATGAGAACAGAAGATATGATTACAATAATCATGAAAAAGGAGATTAAGATATGCAGGATTTCATCAGGATCCATGAAGCGGACAATGTTGCGGTGGCGCTGCGTCCGATCTTAAAGGGAGAGACGGTCACAGTAGGGGGACATGAGGTCACTACGCTGGAAGAGGTTCCCCAGGGACATAAGTTTGCCATAAAGCCGATCGCGGCGGGCGGCGAAGTTGTCAAATACGGTTTTCGCATCGGCAATGCCAGGGAAGATATCCCGGCAGGCGGCTGGGTTCATGTGCACAATGTTAAGACGGCTCTTGGAGACCTGCTTACCTATGAGTATGAGCCGGTTTCATCGGACCTCAAGGAGACGGAGCATGCCGTGTTTGACGGATACCGCCGTCCGGACGGCAAGGTGGGCGTCCGCAATGAGATCTGGATCATCCCAACCGTGGGCTGCGTCAACTCGATCGCACAGGCGCTGGAGAAAAAGGCCGGCCGCCTTGTACAGGGGAATGTGGAAGACATCATCGCATTTCCACATCCTTACGGCTGCTCCCAGATGGGCGACGATCAGGAGAACACCAGAAAAGTCCTTGCAGACATGGTGCATCATCCCAACGCGGGCGGCGTGCTGGTGCTGGGGCTTGGCTGTGAGAACAGCAATATCCCGGTGCTGAAAGAATACATCGGAGAGTATGACGAGCAGAGGGTGAAATTCCTTCAGTGTCAGGATGTGGAGGATGAGCAGGAAGAGGCGATGAAGCTGCTGGAAGAGCTTGCCGTATATGCAGGCGCGTTTTCCAGGGAGAAGATTGATGCAGGAGAACTGGTGATCGGCATGAAGTGCGGCGGATCCGACGGATTGTCCGGGATTACGGCTAATCCGGTCGTGGGCGCATTTTCCGACCTGCTGATCTCAAAGGGCGGCACCACGATCCTGACCGAGGTCCCGGAGATGTTCGGCGCAGAGACGCTTTTGATGAACCGCTGCGAGACGCCGGAGCTGTTTGAAAAGACGGTTGCTCTGATCAATGATTTTAAGAACTATTTTACCAGCCACAACCAGACCATCTATGAGAATCCGTCCCCGGGCAATAAAAAGGGCGGAATCTCCACGCTGGAGGACAAGTCTTTGGGCTGTACCCAGAAGTCCGGCAGCGCCCCGGTGAGAGGCGTGCTGGCTTATGGCGAGCCGGTCAGCACAAAAGGGCTGAACCTGCTTTCCGCACCGGGCAACGACCTTGTGGCGTCCACCGCTCTGGCGGTATCCGGCGCCCATATCGTTTTGTTCACCACCGGGCGCGGCACTCCGTTTGCCTCTCCTGTGCCGACCGTGAAGATTTCCAGCAACTCAAAACTTGCAGGCCATAAGGATAATTGGATTGACTTTAATGCCGGTCGTATGGTAGAAGATAAGAGTAAGGAAGAAATCGCCCGGGAACTGTTTGATTATGTTTTGGCGGTCGCTTCCGGCAAAAAAGTAAAGGCAGAAGAGGCGGGATTCCATGATATGGCAATCTTTAAGCAGGGCGTTACGCTGTAATGAAGCCTGCCGTGCCTGCCGCGAATATAATCGAAAGGCGTGACCGACATGAAATTGAACAGAACGACACAGAGAACCGTAGAAATCCTGAAGCTGGTATCGAGAAATCCCGAGGGCATTACCCTGGACGATATCTGTGAGAAGATGGAGCTTCCAAAGACCAGCGCCTACGACATCGTGACCACTCTCGCAGAGATGGGGATGGTCAATGTGGACCGGGGACAGCGGCAGCGGTATACCATCGGCCTGATGGCGTACCGGATCGGCATCAACTACACCAACAACCTGGATTTTATCAGCGTGATCGAGCCGGAGTTAAAGGCATTTGCCAAAGAAGTCGGAAAGACGGTGTTCTTCGGTGTCCGTTCTGACCACGATGTGGTCTACATCTGCAAGGCCGAGCCGGAGAACCCGATCATCACCACCGCCACGGTGGGGACGAAGAATCCGATGTACTGCACTTCCCTCGGGAAGGCGATCCTTGCGTACAGCGACGACGAGACCAGGGAACAGGTCATGAACCGGATCAAATTCCGCAGAAATACGGAAAAGACCATCCTTGATAAGGAATCGCTGGCGGCCGAGCTTGAGAAGGTCAGAGAGCAGGGATATGCCCTGGATGCCAGGGAGATGGAGGAGCATATGGAGTGCGTCGGTTCCCCTGTATTTGGATCGGACGGAAACGTGATCGGCGCCATCAGTGTCTCCAGCCTGTATAAGCCGACCGAGGATTATGAGCTTTTGGGAAGGCTGGTATCGGCAAAATCCAAAGAGGTGTCAAAATTGTTAGGATTTATCGGAAAAATCTGAGGATTACCTGTTGACAAATCGCCGCGAAGCGATTAATATCTAAGTATAAAATCGTATTTGTGAAATGTGTTCGCATATACGAATTGTTAAAAGGAGAAAAGAATCATGAAAAAAGAACAAGTATTGGCAAGAATGAAAGAAGACTGTCTTGTAGCTGTTGTTCGTGCAAAAAACCTGGAGCAGGGTGAGAAGGTTGTAGACGCAATCATCGCAGGCGGCATCAACTTCATCGAGATCACCATGACGATGGACCAGGGCAATCCTGTGGAGTTCATCCAGATGATGGCAGAGAAGTACAAAGACAACGACAAGGTTGTCATCGGTGCTGGTACTGTACTTGACCCGGAGACTGCAAGAGCCGTTATCCTGGCCGGAGCAAACTATGTGGTAAGTCCGGGGCTGAACGTGGATACCATCAAGCTCTGCAACCGTTACCGTGTGCCGATGCTGCCAGGCGTTATGACCCCAACCGAGGCGATCACCGCTTTAGAGGCCGGCTGCGACATCATCAAGATCTTCCCGGGCAACATCGTAGGACCTGCTGCGATCAGCTCCTTTAAGGGACCGCTGCCACAGGGCGAGTTCATGCCGTCCGGCGGTGTTGATGTAGACAACGTGGACAAGTGGATCAATGCAGGCGCATACGCAGTGGGAACCGGCTCCAGCCTGACCAAGGGCGCAAAGACCGGCGATTACGCAGCAGTTACCGCAAAAGCACAGGAGTTCGTAGCGGCAGTTGCAGCAGCGCGCGCAGCAAAATAAGAGTTTCAATTATAAAATCATAAAAACAAACAGATACAGTGATGATAAGGAGAAGAGAGCAATGGCAAAGATTGTAACTATGGGCGAGATCATGTTAAGATTATCTACCCCGAACAATGAGAAATTTATCCAGGCAGATGAGTTTGATATCAACTACGGCGGCGGCGAGGCTAACGTAGCGGTATCTCTGGCAAACTACGGCCATGATGCCGAGTTTGTAACTGCAGTACCGGCAAACCCGATTGGCGAGTGTGCTGTTGCAGCGTTGAGAAAATACAACGTAGGCACAAAGTATATCGCAAGAAGCGGTGAGAGACTGGGCATCTACTTTTTAGAGACCGGTTCTGCCATGAGAGCTTCCAACGTGGTATATGACCGTGCACATTCCTCCATCTCTACTGCAACTGCAGATGAGTTTGATTTTGACGCAATCTTCGCAGATGCTGACTGGTTCCACTTCACCGGGATCACTCCGGCTGTCAGCGACGCAGCGGCAGAGCTGACCGAGACTGCGCTGAAGGCTGCAAAGGCCCACGGCGTGACGGTATCCGTAGACTTAAACTTCCGTAAGAAACTGTGGTCTTCCGAGAAGGCACAGAAGGTTATGACGAACCTGATGCAGTACGTGGACGTATGCATCGGCAACGAAGAGGATGCAGAGAAGGTTCTTGGCTTCAAGCCGGGCAACACCGACGTTACCTCCGGCGAGCTTGAACTGGCTGGCTATGTGGATATCTTCAACCAGATGGCAGACAAGTTCGGCTTCAAATACATCATCAGCTCCCTGCGTGAAAGCTTCTCCGCTTCCAACAACGGCTGGTCCGCATGTATCATGGATGGCAAGACCCGTGAGTTCTACCACTCCAAAAAATATTCCATCACCCCGATCGTAGACCGTGTAGGCGGCGGCGACTCTTTCGCAGCAGGCCTGGTATGCGGCCTGGTAGATGGCAAGGATATGAAGGCAGCTCTGGAGTTTGCAGTGGCAGCTTCCGCACTGAAGCACACGATTCCTGGCGACTTCAACCTGGTTACCCGTGCTGATGTTGAGAACCTGGCAGGCGGCGACGGTTCAGGACGTGTACAGAGATAATTGAAAGACCGATTGACGTGATGATAAAATGGCTAATTTCCGGATGGCGGAGTTAGCCTTTTTATCTATCCAAATGAATACGATTCGTTGACAGAATACATCGGAGGACAGAACAATGGAAAATAAACGGAATTTTGATCTACTGACATTCGGGCAGGTTCTGCTCAGGCTTTCGCCGGAAGGCAACGAACGGCTGATGCGGGGGGATACCTTTGTCAAGCAGGTCGGCGGCGCCGAGCTGAACGTGGCGGTCGGAGTGGCGCTCCTTGGCCTTCACACCGGCATCATCTCCCGTCTGCCATCTCACGATATTGGCAGCTTTATGAAAGGGAAGATTCGTTCCTACGGGGTCAGCGATGATTATTTTATCTACGACAACTCCCCCAATGCCCGTGTGGGGATCTATTACTACGAATACGGCGCGTATCCGAGAAAGCCCAAGGTTATCTATGACAGGATGAACAGCTCCTTCTACGGTCTGGATATCAGCGAGATTCCAAAGGATGTATACGGAGCGACCCGCTGCTTCCACACAAGCGGCATCACGCTGGCCTTGAGCGAGAAGACACGGGAGACGGCGATTGAGATGATCAAGCGCTTTAAAGCTGCGGGGACGCTGGTTTCTTTTGACGTGAATTTCCGCGGAAACCTCTGGACAGGGGAAGAGGCGCGGGCGTGTATCGAGAAGATCCTGCCTTACGTGGATATCTTTTTCTGCTCGGAGGATACGGCGCGCCTGACGTTTGGGAAGACCGGCACGGCGCGGGAGATGATGAAGAGCTTTGCGGAGGAATATCCGATCTCCATCGTGGCATCTACCCAGCGGATCGTGCACAGTCCAAAGCGCCATACTTTTGGTTCTGTGATGTATGACGCGAAGAAGGATGCCTATTACGAGGAAGAGCCGTATCGCGATATCGAAGTGGTGGACCGGATCGGCAGCGGCGACGCTTACATTTCCGGCGCGCTGTACGGACTGCTTGCCAATGACTTTGACTGTGCCAGGGCAATCCGGTATGGAAACGCGACCAGCGCGGTAAAAAATACCATACCGGGAGATCTGCCGTCCTCCAACTTAGAGGAGATCGACACGATCATCAGGGCGCACAATCAGAAAGGTCCGCAGAGCGAAATGGCAAGGTAATAAAAGCAAGTAAATAAAAGATAAGGGGAATCAGTATTATGAGAGCAGTGATGGGGAACGTAATCGTAGGCCAGTCCGGCGGACCGACCGCAGTCATCAATTCCAGCCTTGCAGGGGTATACAAGACTGCAAAGGACCGCGGGGCGAAAAAAGTATACGGGATGCTGCATGGGGTACAGGGGCTTTTGGAAGAACGGGTGGTAGACCTGTCCGAGCATATCCGCAGCGATCTGGATATCGACCTGCTCAAGAGGACGCCGTCCTCCTACTTGGGCTCCTGCCGGTTTAAGCTGCCGGAAATCAAAGGCAATACCGATATCTATGACAAGATTTTCGATATCCTGGAAAAGCTTGAAATTGAATATTTCTTCTATATTGGCGGAAACGATTCGATGGATACGATCAAAAAACTGTCCGATTACGCGATATTAAACAGCAGCAAAATCCGCTTTATGGGCGTTCCGAAGACGATTGACAATGACCTTGCGGTGACAGACCATACGCCGGGCTTTGGCAGCGCTGCAAAATATATCGCGTCGATCACAAAAGAGATCATCCGTGACGGCCTGGTATACGACCAGCAGAACGTGACCCTGGTTGAGATCATGGGGCGCAACGCAGGCTGGCTGACCGGAGCGGCGGCTCTGGCAAAATGCGAGGACTGCGAGGGGCCTGACATGCTGTTTCTCCCGGAGATCACCTTTGATGTGGATGCCTTTATGAAACAGGTTGCCAAGATCCACGAGACGAAAAAATCCGTGGTGATCGCCATTTCTGAAGGCGTCAAGGTGGCGGACGGCAGGTATGTCTGCGAGCTGACCGACAACATTGATTATGTGGATGCGTTTGGTCACCGTCAGCTCACCGGCACGGCAAGGTATCTGGCGGAAAAGATATCCAGAGAGGTGGGCTGCAAGACCAGGGCGATCGAGTTCAACTCCCTGCAGCGCTGCGCTTCCCACATCGTAGGGCGCGTGGACATCACCGAGGCCTACCAGGTAGGCGGAGCGGCAGTCAAGGCGGCGTTTGAAGGCGAGACAGGGAAGATGATCATCTTAAAGCGCATCTCAGACGATCCGTACCTTTGCGTGACCGATATCTACGATGTACATAAGATTGCAAATGTGGAGAAAAAAGTCCCGAGAGAGTGGATCAACGAGGAGGGCAACTATGTCACCCAGGACTTTATCAACTATGTGAAGCCGCTGATCCAGGCGGAGCTGACGCCGATGATGGTGGATGGCCTGCCAAGACATCTGAGGCTGGAAGACAAAAGATAAGAATAAAAAAGCTTTCCCCAGGACCGGCGCCGGTTGGGGAAAGCTTTTTTGTGCCGTCTGCATGTCAGCCTGTTGCAGATGTAAACCTCTGACATAAATATTACATGTTATTACAAAATCCTGACATCGGTTGACCTTGGAATCGTTCCAGGGTGTAGAGTATGGATGTCGGTGAAACGACATGAAAATAATTATGAAGACACCACGAAAGGGGTTAAAGGACATGAAGAAAAACACAAAGCGGATATTGATTCCATGCGCGGCAGCGGCGCTTACGATCGGGGCGTCCATGATGTCATACGCAGCGACAGGATGGGTAGAAGAAGGCGGGAGTTGGTATTATCAGTCTTCTGACGGAGACCGGGTCACCGATACCTGGAAAAAATCAGGAGACCACTGGTTCTGGCTGGATGAGGACGGTGAGATGCCGACCGACTCGCTGGTAGAAGATGATGGCGATTTCTACTATGTAAATGAGGCGGGTGCAAGGGTTGCCAATGAGTGGAGAGAGCTGGAGAACACCGATGACAGCGACGACGGCGCCGACACGGCATGGTACTATTTTGGCGCCAACGGAAAAGCCTATAAGGCAGCTTCCTCCGGCAAGACCACATTCAAATCGATCGGAAAGGCAGACGGGACCACAAAGAAGTACGCATTTGACAGCGAAGGACGGATGCTGTACGGCTGGGTAAATGAAGAGTCTGAACGGCTGACGGATGAGGATGCCTGGAGAAGCGGCGTTTATTACCTGGGTGAGAACGGAGACGGAGCGCTCTCTGCAAATCAGTGGCAGAGGCTGGATGTGGAGGACGACACCAGCGAAGACGATGATTTTGACGGCTATTACTGGTTCTACTTCAGCTCAAACGGCAAGAAGGTAAAGGATACCACCAAGACCATCAACGGGCGCAAATACCGGTTCCGCGAGGACGGAAACGCAGAGTTTAACTGGTACTTAAAGGCCAGCTCCTCCACTGCATCAGAGAGCAACATCTACTACAATGAGCCGGACCAGTGCTGGCAGGCATCCGGCTGGTTCAAGACCGTACCGGGTGAGAATATCGACCCGGAGGCATATGAAAACGACGAGGCATACTGGTTCTATGCTTTGAAGGACGGAGACGTCGTAAAGAGCCAGATCAAGAAGATCAACGGTTACTATTATGGGTTCAATGAAAAGGGCGAGATGTTGGAAGGTCTCTACAAGCTGTCCATGGATGACAAGGAGATCGTAAGCTACGAGGAGATCGAGACCGAGAACGACCTGCCGGAAGAAGGCGACGGCTGGGATGTATATTACTTCGGCAATTCCCCGAAAGATGGCGTGATGAAGACCGGTAAGGCTACCATCAATCTCGACGGCGAGGACTTCACCTATAACTTCCGCAAGTCCGGCAGTGACCGCGGCGCAGGCTACGACGGCATCTACGAGGATTCGATCTATATCAAGGGCCGCCTGCTGAAGGCAGACCGCGATGCGAAACTGGAAGCAGTTGCTTATGGGGAAGAGGGAAATGAGTACCTGATCAATACCGCCGGCAAGATCCAGAAGAAGAAGACCAATGTAAAAGATGCGGACGACAGATATTACTGTACCGACAGCGAAGGCGTCATTATATACAAAGGTAATGAAAAGTGGGATAAGAACAAAGACGAGTAAACAGAAATTCCTGCAACATCACAAAAGATACACTCTCTCCGATCATAAAAATTCCGTGCGGATGCGTGATGCATCCCACGGAATTTTTTGTAATGTTTCATATCATTTCAGCGGAATATAGATTTCCAGATAGTAGGTATGCCTGCCGGAGTCAAGACCCTGAAATGCAAAGGTAGAGTAAATCTTGTCTGAAAGTGCGATTCCCTGCTCCTTCGCCCATGAAAACATGGAAAGGAGGTCGGTGGGATCCGGAATCCTGGATTCGGAGGTGCGGAACGAATAGATGCACCTGGCCGGTTTCGTCATGGGCGTCGCCCCGTCCAAAATCTTGTAATCCACGTATTCGGCAAGGCTTTGATAGAGGATCAGCTGTGTATTTTGATAATCTGTCTGAAGGCCGTCGTCTGTCATCTGGTACCGATATTCGTCAAACGTATACATCATGTCAAGCCCCGGATAGGCCCTGGAGAGCTGAAACCATTCTCCGGTACTCTTTTGCAGGTCGCTGTGGGGAACGATGACATAGGCGATGGGGAAGTCCTTCAACATGACCTCGTTGACATGTTTGCTGAGCCGCTTACAGTCCGACTGGGTCAGACGGAGCCGTGCGATCGTCTGTTCATGCTTCCTGATCGCCTGTTTTTCTTCCTCCAGGCGGTTTTGCACGATATCCGGCAGTTGGGAAAACGTGTTGCCGGACCAGAGGCTTTCCATATCTTCCAGGCTGATATTCATCTTCCGCTGGTAGAGGATCCCGACCAGACGTGAGATGTCCTGATCTGTATAATAGCGGTAGCCGTTGTCCCCCTTGTGGGAGTTCAGGATACCTCGTTTTTCGTAGTATCTGAGGGTGTCTCTGCTGAGCCCCATCAGTTTGGCGACATCGCCGATTAAATATTTTGTCTTTTCCATGTGATACCTCGATTCTGTTTTGATGGCAGAATACAGGAAACTGCTGTTGTTCAGAATAGGTATAGCAGGATTTGGCGGTGAAATCAACGGATGTAATGAAACGTTAATAAAGCGTAAGATAGTTTACGATTTCTGCCTGGCGCGGGGCGGAAACTCCGTTGCATATGTTTTCATTTCTGCTATAATGGTGCTATGAGAAAAGGACGGGGGATTGACCATGAAATATGTGCTGAAAGACAGGCTGCTGAAGCTGGAGGAGGATTATGAATACCGGGAAGGGGAGGTGCAGGTCCGGACGATGACGGCGGAGGAATTCCAGAGAGAACCGGAACATATTCCCCACAGAAAGCTGTTGCTCCACTACCTGTCCAATATTCAGTACTGCAAGGCAGAGCCGGCGGGGGACTGTATGATCGGGACGATGGTGATCCCGGCGAAAGAGGACCTGCTCCAGACGAAGTTCCGTTTTGGATTTTATCTGAGCCGGAAGGCGCTGTATTTTATCGGAGATACGGCATATGCCGAACGGATCCTTATGGAACTGAAGACCCAGGGGTATGGCGCGGGTGATACGCCTGCGGACCTTCTGGCTGATTTTATGGAGCTGATGGTACAGGGGGACGTGCCTTATCTGCAGCATTTAGAAGAGAAACTGAGCCTGATCGAAGAGGGGCTTTTAGAGCATATTCCAAAAAATTTCTATAAAACGGTGATCCACTACCGCAAACAGCTCTTAGCCCTCCACACCTGCTATGAGCAGCTGATCGACGCAGGAGATGACCTGCAGGGGGCTGCCGAGCGGCTGTTTGGAGAGCGGGAGGCGCTGCGTTTTGGTATGTTCACCGCAAGGGCCGAGCGGCTTCACAACCATGTGGAGATGCTGCGGGAATATGTGCTGCAGATCCGTGAGATGTACCAGAGTCAGATCGATATCAGCCAGAACCATATGATGAATATGCTGACCGTGGTGACCAGCCTGTTTCTGCCTCTGAGCATCCTGGTCGGGTGGTACGGGATGAACTTTGTGAACATGCCGGAGCTTTCCTGGAAATATGGATATGCTGTCATGATCGGAGTCAGCGTGCTGATCATCATCCTGGAGATCATATTTTTTAAAAAGAAAAAACTGCTGTAACAAAGAACTGCCAGGCAAACCCGGACTGCCGGTATTGTTATTGAGAAATATTTGCAGCCGGGAATTCTTGACAAAGACAGTTAGTCTGTGCTAACATATACACAGGTTAGCAAACACTAACTTACATGTGAATATTCTATACATTTGACCTGAAAAGGTCCCTCCATCTGACCGTGGAGGCTCATGACTCCTGCAAGACCGCTCTTATACCCGCATAATAAGGGCGGTTTCTTGCACCCTCTTATCATTTTTTTCGGATTGATAACCGAGATAAATGGGGGAATACTGATAAAAAGAACAGATGCCGGAAGGCACAAGGAAGGAGATTTTAAATGTCGGCGGAAACGATGCTTACATTTTTGGAACACTGTACCCCGGAGGAAAAGCTGGGATTTCAGGTAGCGACACAGTGCGCGCCTGTTTTAAAGGGAATCAAGATATCCAACCTGATCTCGGTGGAAGCAGGCACCTGGAGACGGATCCGGCATTATCTTCAGGGCTGCAGGGTGATCTGCGTGCTGCTGTATGCGGATGCGCAAAAAGAGGTACTGTATCTGTACCGGTATGAAATGCTGGAACGGCACCTGAGACAGAAAAAGGTCCGGGAATTTCTGTTACAGTATGGTTATGGACAGTTTGATGTGGCGAGTGTCCTTGCCAGGCTCAGAAGCCGCTATCAGCAGTATGCAGGGGCGGGAAAGGAATTCCCTCATGAGCTTGGGGTCTTATTGGAGTATCCGGTGGAGGATGTGGAAGGGTTCATCGCCAACCGGGGCAAAAACAGCCTGACGGCGAAATACTGGAAGGTCTATCACAACAGGGAACGTGCGGAAAAAGTATTCCGTCTCTATGACGAGGCGAAGGAGACGGCGCTCAAAGAGATCATAGAGGGCTGCCCTCTTGTAAAAGTTGCGGTGTCCTGAGACTGCCCGGATATCGGGGATGTGGAGGGAACGATGAGAGAAAGAGAGGAATTGTTGAAGATGAAAGAAGTATATGTGGTATATTGGAGCAGCACCGGAAATACAAGAGCAATGGCCGAGGAGGTTGCCGTGGGCGTGAGAGAGGCGGGCGGCAGCGCGCATGTGGCAGAGGTGTCTTCTATGGACGCAGCGGCATTAAAGGATGCAGAGAGTTTTGCTCTGGGGGCGTCTGCCATGGGAGCGGAGGAACTGGATGAAGAGATGGACTCGTTTGTGTCCGAGGTGGAGCAGTTTGCAGCCGGCAAAAGCGTGGGGCTTTTTGGCTCTTATGACTGGGGCGATGGAGAGTGGATGCGGGAATGGGTGAACCGGATGGAAGCTGCCGGGGCTTCTGTAGTCGGTGGAGAGGGCGTGACTGCTCAGCTGGAACCGGATGAAGAGGCCAGAGCGGCCTGCAGGGCCCTTGGCGGCGGGCTTGTGATGTAAAGCGATTCCGTTGATCCTTTTTATTGTCCTTTTCAGAAATTGTAAAATGTGCTATAATGGCGCAGTGTATGAAAATTGCAGATGATGTAAAGGCAGAGGCTATAAAATAAGAAGAAAGCAGGAAGACAGATGTTGAAATTACGTGGCTGCCATATGTGGCTGAGGGGATTTGCCTTGATGGTTGTCGTGGGACTGTTGTCTGGCTGCAGTTTTGAAAATCGCCCGGAACAGCCTTCGGGAGAGGAAGGCGGGGAGACCCGGCTGACTGTGGTGACGACGCTGTTTCCTTATTATGATTTTACGAGACAGATTGCCGACGGCCAGGTGGAGCTGTCGCTGGTGGTCCCGGCGGGGATGGACAGCCATTCCTTTGAGCCCACTCCGGCGGATATGCGTTTGATACAGAGCGCAGACGTCCTGATCCGAAACGGCGGGGAGATGGAGCGGTGGCTGGATGAGGTTTTGGACGCGCTGGATTTGTCGGATATGACCATCATTACGATGATGGACTATGTGGATACGGTGGAAGAAGAGCTTGTGGAGGGTATGGAGGAATCCGGTCATGAACATAAGGATTATATTGATTATGACGGGCATGAGGAAGAGATTGAGTATGACGAACATATCTGGACCTCCCCGGTCAATGCGATGAAGCTGACGACGGCCATCGGGGATGTCCTGGAACAGAGAGACCCGCCGCATGCGGCTGTTTACCGCCAAAAGACAGAGGCTTACCTGTCCAGGCTTAAGTCGATCGACGCCGGTTTTCGCCAGGTATCCGACGCAAGGAAAAGAAACCTGATCGTGATCGGCGACAAGTTCCCGTTCCGTTATCTGGCGGATGAGTATCAGCTGGACTACCGCGCGGCTTTCTCCGGGTGCAGCAGCGACACGGAGCCGAGCGCAAAGACGATCGCATATCTGATCGACAAGGTGAAGGAAGAGCAGATACCGGTTGTCTATTATCTGGAGCTGAGCAGCCACAGGGTGGCGGAGATCATTGGGGAGGAGACGGGCGCTGAGCCGCTTCTTCTGCATTCCTGCCACAATGTGACACGCGCACAGTTTGATGCGGGGGTTACCTATGTCGAGCTGATGGAGCAGAATATTGAAAACCTGAGAAAAGGAATTGACGAATGAATCCATTCATTATTTGTGAACATGTAGATTTTGGGTACGAAAACCATGATGCGGTCATTGACCTGAACCTGGAGATCTATCCCGGGGATTACCTGTGCGTGGTAGGGGAGAACGGTTCTGGAAAGAGCACCCTGATCAAAGGGTTGTTGGGGCTGTTAAAGCCGACCGGCGGGACTTTGTATGTCTCTGAGGAACTGAGGCGGGGCGGGATCGGCTATCTGCCCCAGCAGACGGCTGCCCAGAAAGATTTTCCGGCGACGGTATACGAGGTGGTACTGTCGGGGACGCTTGGACGCCGGGGTAACCGCCCGTTTTATTCGGCGGTGGAAAAGCGGCTTGCCGTCTCCAATATGGAGCGTCTTGGCATCCTGGGGCTGAAGGACAGCTGTTACCGGGAACTTTCGGGGGGACAAAAGCAGCGCGTCCTGATTGCCCGTGCCCTCTGCGCCACGGACCGGATGTTGATCTTGGATGAGCCGATCACCGGGTTGGATCCGGCGGCGATCCAGGAGTTTTACGGACTGATCCGCAGGCTGAACCGGGAAGAGAAGATTACGATCGTCATGGTGTCCCATGATATCCGCAATGTCATCCACCATGCGGACAAGATCCTTCATATGCAGCAGAAGGTTCTGTTCAGCGGAACGGCAGAGGAGTATTTGAACAGCCGGGCGGGAGAAGAGTTTCTGGGAGGTGAGCCGGAATGAGCATGATACGGGAGATGTTGTCCTATCCGTTTCTGGTAAGGGCGTTGATCGGAGGCATCCTGGTCTCTCTGTGCGCTTCGCTTTTGGGAGTCAGCCTGGTGCTGAAACGATATTCCATGATTGGGGACGGGCTGTCCCATGTGTCGTTTGGGGCATTGTCCATAGCCCTTGCAATCGGCTGGTCGCCGTTAAAAGTTTCGATCCCTGTCGTGACGCTGGCGGCATTTTTCCTGCTCAGAATCACGGAAAACGGGAAGATCAAAAGCGACGCGGCGATTGCCATGATCTCTGCCAGCGCGTTGGCGATGGGAATCGTGGTGACCTCCTTAACGACCGGGATGACGACGGATGTGAGCAGCTATATGTTTGGCAGCATTCTTGCCATGAGCAGGCAGGATGTGGCGCTCAGCGCACTTTTGTCGCTTGTGGTGCTGGGTCTGTTTGTGTTCTGCTATAATAAGATATTTGCGGTTACATTTGACGAAAATTTTGCCAGGGCTGCAGGCGTGCGCGTCGGCATGTACAATGTGCTGATCGCGGTACTGACCGCGGTGACGATCGTGCTGGGGATGCGTATGATGGGAGCGATGCTGATATCGAGCCTGATCATCTTTCCGGCGCTGACCTCGATGCGGCTGTTTAAGAGTTTCCGGGGGGTGGTGTTTTCCTCGGGAATCCTGTCTGTAGTCTGTTTCTGCGTCGGCATGGCGATCTCCTACCGCCTGTCCACGCCGGCAGGAGCCAGCGTGGTGCTGGTAAATCTTGCGGCATTCCTGGTCTTTCACGTGACTGCACTTGTCAGGCGGAGGTAACAGGGCGGCGGGTCATGAAAGGTCCGTGTATACATTTTGTCAAGGTTTACGGAAAGTCTCTTGCGGAAAACGGCGCAGGGGAGTAAGATAGAGGAAATCCCGTGCAAAGACGGGAAGGGAAGGACTTCATGGGATATGGGAAACCGAATAACGAATAAACTATATCAGGTGCGGAGCCATCTGACACAGACACAGTTTATTGCATATGGATTCATCGGAATCATTCTGACCGGGACGCTGCTTTTGATGCTTCCGGTCTCAAGCCGGAACGGGGAGGTCAGCAGTTTTTTAAACTGCCTGTTCACGGCCACCAGCGCCTCCTGCGTGACCGGGCTGGTGGTATATGATACCTGGACGCACTGGTCGCTGTTTGGGCAGCTTGTCATCCTGACGCTGATCCAGATCGGCGGACTTGGATTTATCACGATCGGTGTGTTTTTATCGATCATCCTGAGGCGGAAGATCGGGCTGAAGGAGCGGGGGCTGATGCAGGAGAGTGTGAATACCCTGCAGATTGGCGGGATGGTGAAGCTGGCAAAGAAGATCATCATCGGAACGGCGATGTTTGAGGGCGCCGGGGCGGTGATTTTGGCATTTCGTTTTATCCCCGAGTTTGGGGTGCTCCGCGGAATCTTTTATGGGATCTTCCACTCGATATCGGCATTCTGCAATGCCGGGTTTGACCTGATGGGCAGCCAGGGGGCGTACAGCTCCTTTGTAAATTATTATGACGACTGGGTGATCAACCTGGTGATCATGTCGCTGATCACCATAGGCGGGATCGGATTTGTCGTCTGGGATGATGTGAGCCGGCATGGGATCAGGTTCCAGAAATATATGCTCCACACCAAGATCGTCCTGCTGACCAGTTTTGTGCTTCTCTTTGGAAGTGCCTGGCTGTTCTACCGTTTTGAACAGGATAATCTGCTTGCAGGGATGAGCACCAGCGGTCAGATCCTGACCTCCCTGTTCAGTTCTGTGACGGCAAGGACGGCCGGATTCAACACGGTGGATACAGGCTCGCTTACGGATGCCAGCAAGTTTTTGACGGTGATCCTGATGTTCATCGGAGGCAGCCCGGGATCTACGGCGGGCGGCGTAAAGACGACTACGATCATCGTGCTTTATCTCTTCCTCTGGTCGAATATCCAGCGGACGTATGGGGTAAATGCATTTGGGCGCAGGCTGGAAGACGACGTGCTGAAACGGGCGGCGGCGATCTTTACGATCAACTTAACGCTTGCCCTGGGGGCGTCTTTGTATATTATGGCATCCCAGCAGATGGCGCTTTCGGATGTGATATTTGAGACGTTTTCCGCGATCGGAACGGTGGGTATGACCACCGGCATCACAAGGGCGCTCAACCCGATGTCGCGGCTTGTGATCGTATTTTTGATGTACTGCGGACGGGTAGGCAGCCTTTCCTTTGCGCTGTCCTTCACCCAGCATAAGCGGGTGGCCCATGTGCAGCAGCCGATCGGGCGGATCACCATCGGATAATGAGAATGGAGGAGAAGAGATGAAGTCAATATTGATAATCGGCATGGGGCGGTTTGGCCGCCATCTGTGCATGAACCTGGCAGATCTGGGCAATCAGGTCATGATCGTGGATGAGAAAGAAGAGAACCTGGAGGAGCTGCTGCCCTACGTCGTCAGCGCCAAGATTGGCGACTGTACCAATGAGGCGGTGCTGCGAAGCCTGGGGATATCGAACTTTGATCTGTGCTTTGTCTGTATCGGAACCAATTTCCAGAGCAGCCTGGAGATCACCAGCCTGATCAAGGAAATGGGCGGGAAGTATGTCATCAGTAAGGCGAACCGGGATATCCATGCCAAGTTCCTGCTCAGGAACGGGGCGGACGAGGTTATCTACCCGGACCGCGATATCGCGGAGAAGCTGGCGGTACGCTACAGCGCAAACCATGTGTTTGACTATATCGAGCTGACGGAGGAGTATTCGATCTATGAGATTCCGCCGCTGCCGTCATGGGTGAACAAAAGCTTAAAAGAGCTGAGCATCCGCAACAAATACCATATCAGTATCCTCGGGACAAAGGACAATGGAAAGGCAAAGCTGATGCCGCCTGCGGATTATGTGATCCGTTCCGATGAACATTTGATGGTTATCGGGAAGAAAGTGGATGTGGACAATATACTGAAGGAACTGCCATAGAGGGGCGGGGGAGAATCGACAGGATTCTTCCCCGTTTTTTGATATAGCCTTATTGAGAAAAATTATCAATTTTAAGTATTGACATTTGGAGTGAGATAACGTATTATAATTAAGAAATTGATAATCAATATCAAAATGATAGATGAAAGGGAGCGTGTTCGTATGCCGTTAGCGATGATGGGTCAGGGCGAGACAAGAGTGATTACAGATTTCAAGGGACAGGAAGAGATGAAACGCCACCTTCAGGACCTGGGATTTATCCGGGGAGAGCGGGTGCGTGTTGTGGGAGAAAACCCGGGCGGTATGATTTTGATGGTGAAGGGAACCAAAATTGCCCTAAACCGCGCGCTGGCGCATAAGATCATCGTGGCAGACTGAGGCGTTCACAGGAGGAGATAAATATGACACTGAAAGAGTTAAAGCCCGGACAGCAGGGCACAGTCGCATCGATCGGCACCACCGGTCCGATGAAGCGGAGAATCATGGATATGGGGATCACGCCGGGCGTTGAGATCAAAGTGATCAAGGCAGCGCCTCTTGGAGATCCGATCGAAGTCAATGTCAGAGGATATGAACTGAGTCTGAGGAAGGACGAGGCTCAGCAGATCGTTCTGAAATAGAGGAACTGTATATTTTTGGACATGGGTTAGCTTTGGCTAACATATAGGCGGGCGTAAGATCTGCATAAAAATATGCATAAGAGGACCGCCTGATCAAATAGAGGATAAATGAGGAGAAAAAATCATGGGTATGACAATTGCGCTGGCAGGGAATCCAAACTGTGGCAAGACCACCTTGTTCAATGAACTGACCGGCTCCAAACAGCACGTAGGAAACTGGCCGGGCGTTACGGTGGATAAAAAAGACGGTGTATATAAAAAGAATAAAGAAGTGACGATCCTGGACCTTCCGGGAACCTACTCCCTGTCCCCTTATTCGGCAGAGGAGATCGTGGCGAGGGATTACATCGTAAAAGAGAAGCCGGATGCGGTTATTAACATTGTAGACGGCACCAGCATTGAGCGAAATCTTTATCTGTCCCTTCAGATCATGGAGACACGGATTCCTATGGTCATCGCCATGAACATGATGGATGAAGTGGAGGCAAAGGGCGACAAGATCGACTGTGCAAAGCTTTCTGAGACGATTGGCGTTCCGGTCATGCCGATCGTGGCAAGGAGCGGAAAGGGCTTAAAGGAGCTGATGGATGCCGCGATCGAGGTGGCAAAGAAAAAGCAGAAGCCGGAGAAAGTAGAACTGTTTGACGACGAGCTTGAGAGCGCGGTCGAAGCGATCGCGGATGTCCTGGGTGGAGAGGCAGATGAGAGTTACTGGCGCGCCGTAAAACTGGTAGAACATGATGAGGTTGTGGGCGACGGTGTTCCCGAAGAGAAGCGGGCGTCAGTCAGGACGCTGGTGGAGGCGGCGAATAAAAATGCCGACGGCGACGCCGAGGCGAGGATTGCCGATTACCGCTATCAGTACATAAGTGCTGTTGTAAAAGACTGTGTAAAAAAGAGCCGCCGGGGCCATGTCGAGACAAAATCCGACAAACTGGATAAGATCCTTACCAACCGGGTATTGGCGCTTCCGATTTTTGCGGCTGTGATGTATATCCTGTTTGCCTGTACCTTTAGCGAGAATTTCCTTTTTATCAAAGGGCTTCCAAGCCCCGGGGTATGGCTTGCCGGTCTGGTGGAAGGAGGCTGGGGCGCGCTGACGAAAGCGGTGGAGAGCGGTCTTTTGGCGGCAGGAGCTTCTGAGTGGGTATTTTCCCTTGTGATCGACGGCGTCATGGAAGGGATTGGCGCAGTAGCCGGATTCCTGCCCCTTGTCCTGGTGCTGTTTTTACTGCTTTCCTTTTTGGAGGACAGCGGATATATGGCGCGCGTCGCCTTTGTCATGGACCGCATCTTCCGCCATTTTGGGCTGAGCGGGCGTTCCTTTATCCCGATGCTGATGGGCTTTGGCTGTTCGGTCCCGGCGCTGATGGCGTCCAGAACTTTAGAGAGTGACAAGGACCGGAAGATCACGATGATGATCACCCCGTTTATGTCCTGCGGCGCAAAGCTTCCAATCTATGCGATGTTTGCGGCGACCCTGTTTGCGGACGGGAACCAGACTGCGATCGTCTTCTCGATCTATATGCTGGGAATCGTGGTGGCGATCATCTCGGCGCTGCTGCTGAATAAATTTGCATTTAAGAGCGATACTTCCAACTTTATCATGGAATTGCCGCAGTACCGCGTGCCTACCTTAAAGAGCGTGCTGATCCATGCGTGGGAGAAAGTAAAAGGCTTTGCGGTCAAGGCGGGGACGATCATCTTTGCATCCACCGTGCTGATCTGGCTTTTGTCCAACTTCAATTTCAGCGGAATGTGCGATATGGAAGAGAGTTTCCTGGCGGCGATCGGAAATTCGATCAAGTGGATTTTTGCCCCGCTGGGCTTTGGGGACTGGAGAGCTTCCGTGGGCGTTGTCACCGGGTGGATCGCAAAAGAGAATATCGTGGCCACCTTCGGACAGTTGTTCGGCGGCGTGAGCGACGAGGTGGTGGAAGCGGTCATGGCCGGAGAGCAGGCGCTGCCGCAGATTGGCGAGGTATTCAACAAAGTGTCCGCCTATTCCTACATGGCCTTTAACCTGCTGTGCATGCCATGTTTTGCAGCGGTAGGCGCAATCCGCCGGGAGATGGGCTCCCTCAAATGGACCCTGCGCACCGTGGGCTTCCAGATGCTGGTGGCATATGTGGTGGCATTGATCATAAATGTAGTTGGAAACCTGATTTTTTGAGTAAGAGGGTAACCGTTACCCCGACAATGAGGAGGATGTTATGTCTGTCGAGGCAAAGAAGGATTATATCATACAGGAACTGAAGAAAAACGGATGCAGGATCACCAGTCAGAGACAGCTTCTGATCGACATCATCTTAAAGGATGAGTGCTGCTGCTGTAAAGAGATTTACTACCGTGCCGCAAAAGCTGACCCGACGATCGGCATGGCAACCGTATACCGCCTGGTGAAGACTCTGGAAGAGGCCGGTCTGATCCAGCGGAAGAATATGTACCGGATTGACTGCGAAGGCTGTATGGGAGCCGGCGCGACGGCCTGAACAGAAGGCAGGTGATCCGGATAGCCAGATGGGACTCCTTTTGGGGTCCTGTCTGTGTTTTGAGGTCTGTATTTTAAAACCAGATATATTGACTTTCCCATCTGTTTGTGACAAAATAGAATACTGTAGGAAAAAACAGTCAACATTGATATAAAACAAGAAAAGAAGGTAATAAAGAACTATGACAAAGATTGATATTATCTCGGGATTTTTAGGCGCAGGGAAGACGACGTTTATCAAAAAGCTTCTGCAGGAGGCAATCGCCGGGGAGCAGGTCGTACTGATTGAGAATGAATTTGGCGAGATTGGGATAGACGGCGGATTTTTAAAAGATGCGGGGATTGAAATCCGCGAGATGAATTCGGGCTGTATCTGTTGTTCTCTGGTAGGAGATTTTGGCAAGTCTCTGGAGGAGGTGCTCACAAAGTACCAGCCGGAGCGGGTGATCATCGAGCCGTCCGGCGTGGGCAAGCTGTCGGATGTCATGAAGGCTGTCCGGGATGTGGCAAAGAACCTGGATGTAAAATTGAACAGTGCCGTAACGATCGTGGATGCCGCCAAATGTAAGATGTATATGAAGAACTTCGGGGAATTTTTCAACAACCAGATCGAGAATGCAGGAACGATCGTCCTGAGCCGTACTGATATTGCAGACGCAAAAAAGGTGCAGCTGGATGTGGAACTGATCCGTGAACATAACAAAGACGCGTCGGTCGTGACGACCCCGATCGAACAGCTGAGCGGAGAGCAGCTTCTGGAACTGATCGAAAAGCCGGATACCATGATGGAAGAGCTGCTGGCACAGGTGAAGGAAGAACATGCACATCACCATCACCATGACGAACACTGTGGCTGCGGCTGCCATGGACATGGAGAACATGGCGGTCATGAGGACCACCACCATGGCCACGAAGAACATGGCCATGAAGAACATGAGCACGAAGGTCATCATCACGGCCACGAAGAGCATCACCACGGTCACGAAGAGCATTGTGGCTGCGGTTGCCATGACCATGACGCACATCACGGACATGAAGAGCATCATGAGCACGAAGGCCACCATCATGATGAACACTGCGGCTGCGGCTGTCACGACCACGGTCATGACCATCATGCGGACGAAGTATTTACAAGCTGGGGACTGGAGACGATCGTGCCGTGTGATAAAGAAGGGCTGAAGGCGATCATGGAAGAGCTTGCCTATGGAAACGGGTTTGGTGACGTCCTGCGTGCCAAGGGAATGCTGCCAGGTGAAAATCCGGGCGAGTGGTATTACTTTGACCTGGTTCCGGAGGAGTATGAGATCCGCACCGGTGCGCCGGATTACACCGGAAAAGTATGCGTGATCGGCGCAAATCTGAACGAAGAAGCGCTGAATAAAGCGTTTGGCAGGAGCTGAGATTATGGGACCGATGATAGAAGATGAGATTACTCCGTTATTTTTGATCAACGGATTTCTGGAAGCCGGTAAGACAGAATTTTTGTCTTTTACCATGAGCCAGGATTATTTTCAGACGGAAGGGAAGACGCTGCTGATCGTCTGTGAGGAAGGCGACACGGAATACGACGAGGAGCTATTGAAAAGCACCCGTACTTCCGTAGTCTATGTGGACAGCATTGATGAGATTACGCCGGAGCGGCTGACGGAACTGGAACTGCTCTACAATCCGGAGCGGGTGCTGATGGAGTGGAACGGAATGTGGAATCAGGACGACTTAAAGATTCCGGCAGACTGGACCATATACCAGCAGATCACCATCATCGACATGTCCACCTTTGACCTCTATGTGAAGAACATGAAGCCGCTGCTGGCGGCAATGGTCCGCAATACGGAGCTGGTCATCTGCAACCGCTGCGACGGCATCGAGGATCTGGAGAAATACAAGCGGATGTTAAAATCCATGAATACCCGATGTGATATCGTGTTTGAGGATGAAAATGGCGAGATCAACGAATTGTCCGAGGAAGACCTTCCATACGACTTGAACGCGGATGTGATCGAGATTGGACCGGAGGCGTACGGAATCTGGTATATCGACTGCATGGACAAGCCGGAGCGGTATGTGGGGAAAACCGTGGAGTTTACCGCGATGGTCCTCAAATCCCCGGAATTTCCGAAAAACTACTTCGTGCCGGGACGGATGGCGATGACCTGCTGCGCCGATGATATGACTTTCCTTGGCTATGTCTGCAAAGCCCGAGAGGCGCGGAATCTGGAGACGAAGCAGTGGGTGAAGGTGCGTGCGAAGGTGGCGCTGGAATACTGGCAGGATTACGACGGAGAGGGGCCGGTTTTGTATGCCGACGAAGTGGTATCGGCTGAGCCGATTGAAGATGTTGTACAGTTTTGATGGGGTTAGCTTATGACAGAATAGAAAAAGACCGTTGCAGGTCGGGCAGCAGCTTTTGTTAGCTGCCATTCTGCAACGGTCTTTTTTTATCGGTCGGTCGGGACCGGGAGTTAAGCGATCACGGTTCCGGCCTTTCCATTCAATCCGTCGAGCGCCTTGTTCAACGAGGTGATGATCGCGCTCCGCTCTTTTCCTGCTTTGATAAAAGCGACGGACGCCTCTACCTTCGGCAGCATGGAAGCGAATTCAAAATGTCCCTGGGAGATGTATTCCTCTGCCTCGGCGACGCTCATCTTGCTGATCGGCTTCTCATCCGGCTTGCCGTAATTCAGGGTAACGTTGTCTACGCTGGTTACGATCATCAGCACATCCGCATCCACTTCTTTAGCCAGCAGCCCGCTGACTAAGTCTTTCTCGATCACGGCGCTTGCGCCTTTTAAGTTGTAACCCTGTTCCAGTACCGGAATGCCGCCGCCTCCACAGGAGATGACGATCTGGTCTGCATCCAGCAGGGCGCGGATCGCGTCAATCTCAACGATGGCCACCGGGTTTGGAGCAGCCACGATACGCTGCCAGCCTTTGCCGGGAACTTCCGCTACGTAGTTGCCCTTTGCTTCTTCTTCATTTGCCTCTTCCTTTGTCATAAAACGGCCCACTTTTTTTACCGGTGTATAAAAGCTTTCATCATAGGGATCCACCATAACCTGGGTCAGCACGGTAGATACCGGCTTATAGATACCTCTTTTGATCAGCTCTGCGCGGATGCCGTTTTGCAGATCATAACCGATATAGCCCTGGCTCATAGCGGAACACACAGACATCGGAGCTGCGGTGTAGCCGTCGTGGTTTTTCGGGAGTTCATTCATTGCTGTATGGATCATGCCGACCTGCGGTGCGTTGCTGTGCACAACAGCCACCTGCCAGCCTTCCTGTATAAAATCTGCGATCACTTTCGCGGTCTGGGCGGCTGCGGCCTTCTGCTCGGGGAGATTGGTTCCCAGCGCTTTGTGTCCCAGTGCCATAACGATTCTTTTCTTTGCCATATGAGTACCTCTTTCTATGCCATCTAAACTGTTACAACTGGCTATGCTTTCTAACCATAATTATAGTGTTTCTACTGGAAAAATGCAACCGGTTTGTGGTATACTAGGGAACATGATGCAGTACAGGATATCAAAGGGTCAGGAGGCTTCCATGAGAGAACGGGTTGTTGATGTCATACGGCTGTTTTGGCGGGTATGGTATCCGCTGCTCATCTATTCTTTTTTTGGGATGGGAACGGCTGCGGTGATGCAGGCGTTTGGTTTTTCTCCTTATGAAAAAGATGCGGTCATCAGCACCGGGGCGGCAGCGCTCTTATCTTCGGTGTGCCTGGGGGCGCTTTATCTGAGGACTCAAAACGTTGTGCAGAAAAGAAGCTGTTTTCGCATCCGGTCCGGTATCTGGAGCGGGATTGCCGGGATCGGGAGCTGTTTCTTCGTCAACCAGATCATAATAAGGAGCGGTTTGACGTCGTGGGCTTATGAGAGCGCCAGGGTCAGGCTCTACCAGCCATCCCTTGGCATCCAGATTTTGGCGATTGGATTTCTGATCCCGGCTGCGGAAGAACTGATCTTCCGCGGGTTTGGATATTGCCGTCTGAGAGAAAAGTTTTCCTTTTGGGGGGCAGCACTCGCCTCGTCCCTGTATTTTGGCTGGTATCACGGGAATATCGTGCAGGGCGTGTATGCATTTTTCCTGGGACTTTTGATGGCGGGAGTATATGAAGCTTATCACAGCCTTTGGGCTCCGGTCTGTTTCCATGTGGCGGCGAACTTAAGTTCGCTGTTGTTTACGGGACTGATTCCGGAAGAATTCAGGCGCAGGATTCCACTGCTTCCCATGCTGCTGGTATCCGGGGGGATTTTAATATTTGGATCATACAAAATAAGAGAGGACGTGAATAAACGTGAAGTTACTGTCGATAGCAATTCCATGTTATAATTCTGCTGCTTATATGCGCCATTGCATAGAATCCCTGCTCCCGGGCGGGGAAGAGGTGGAGATCCTGATTGTCAACGACGGCTCTGCCAAAGATAATACTGCGGAAATCGCAGATGAATATGAGGCAAAGTACCCGACAATCTGCCGTGCCATCCACCAGGAGAATGGCGGCCATGGCGAAGCAGTCAACGCAGGGCTGCGTGCGGCCAGCGGAATCTACTTTAAGGTGGTAGACAGCGATGACTGGGTGAATGAGGAGGCGTACATGGAGATCCTTGAAACCCTGCGCCATTTTGTCTTTGGGGATGAGACCCTGGATATGCTCATCAGCAACTTTGTCTATGAAAAACAGGGGGCGAAGCATAAGCGGGTGATGCAGTACCGCACCGCGCTGCCCAAAAGGGAACTGATCACCTGGAATGACGTGAAGGTATTTATGCTGGGACAGTATATCCTGATGCATTCGGTGATCTACCGGACGGAAATGCTCAGGGACTGTGGTCTGGAGCTTCCGAAACATACTTTTTACGTGGACAATATCTTCGTGTATCAGCCGCTGCCCCATGTGAAGACGATGTACTATCTGGATGTGAATTTTTACCGGTATTTTATCGGAAGGGAAGACCAGTCCGTCAACGAACAGGTGATGATCGGCAGGATCGACCAGCAGATCCGGGTGACGAAGCTGATGCTGGGCTATTATGATATGGGGAAGATCCACTGCCGGAAGCTGCGGAACTATATGGTGCGGTATCTGGAGATCATGATGACGGTTTCGTCCATTTTGGCTATCAAGTCCGGCACGGAAGAGAATTTGGAAAAGAAAAAAGAGTTATGGCAGTTTCTCCGCAAGCAGAGCCTGCCGTTGTACCTCCGGCTTCGCTGGGGATTTTTAGGCCAGGGGATGAACCTTCCGGGGAAAAGCGGAAGGAAAGTTTCCATCGCAGGTTATAAGATCAGCCAGAAATTTTTCGGATTCAACTAAAAAATGGTTCCGGCACGTGAGCAGTAAGATGGGAAAAACCACGGTTTTATGCGGGTTTGCAGGGCGTTAAAAATCTCGTAAAAAAACTTTGGAAAAAATTGTAGAAAAAGTATTGACAATTGGCACAATAACGATTATACTATCTAAGCAGTCTTGAGTGAGACATCACACAGGACGCTGGATATGGGGTCTTAGCTCAGCTGGGAGAGCATCTGCCTTACAAGCAGA
>JAPJQL010000002.1 GCA_030825115.1 Lachnospiraceae bacterium | reverse complement strand
AGGAGGCATAGACCATGGAAAAGAGAGAACTTATCTGTATCGGTTGTCCTATGGGCTGTCCTCTGGTCGTGGAACTGGAAGGTCCAGACGTTGTCAGCGTGAAAGGACATACCTGTAAACGCGGCGAGGTATACGCCCGGAAAGAAGTTACCAACCCGACCAGGATCGTCACATCTACGGTAAAGGTAGAAGGCGGCAAGGTGGATATGGTATCGGTCAAGACCAGGGACGATATACCAAAAGGCAAGATCTTTGAGTGTGTAAAGGCACTGAAGGGCGTAACTGTAAAGGCTCCTGTTCGGATCGGTGATGTGATCGTTGCCAATGTAGCAGATACAGGGGTGGATATTGTAGCAACCAAAGACGCGTAACTCTGTCAGATAGTCGGCAGCCGCTTAAGAAGCGGCGGCCGGCTTGATGTGGTTATGAAGTCTTGCGGAAAAAGGAGAAGGAGGAAGTAGCTGCATGGAAAAGAAAGAGATGAGCATCACCAACATGAACGCTGTGACGCATGAAGACGATACGACCTGTGGCCTGAATGACATGAACTGTGTAGAAGGGGAAGAGGACAAGACCTGTGCACTCACGGATATGAACTGTGTAGAGGAAGAGGAAGACAAGACCTGCGCGCTGAATGACATGAACTGCCTGGGAGAATAGTTGGGGAAAGATGAAGCGGAGGCTCCTTAGGTTAGGAGTCTCTGCTTTATGCAAAAACAAATAGAAAGGGGTTTCGCAATATGAAAAAATTTATCAATGATGTAGCGCTGGTAGAGGATCAGATGATTCAGGGCATGGTAAAGGCATACCCACAGTACCTGAGGAAACTGGATTGCGGAAATGTAGTAGTCCGTGCCGACAAAAAAGAAGGCAAAGTGGCGCTGATCAGCGGGGGCGGAAGCGGCCATGAGCCGGCTCACGGCGGCTTTGTGGGGACCGGTATGCTGGATGCGGCTGTGGCAGGCGCGGTATTTACCTCACCGACCCCGGACCAGGTGTATGAGGGCATCAAGGCGATTGCTACGGATGCAGGCGTATTGATGGTAGTCAAGAACTATACCGGCGACGTGATGAATTTTGAGATGGCTGCCGAGATGGCCGAGATGGAAGGCATAACGGTTAAGTACGTGGTGACGAACGATGACGTGGCGGTAAAAGACAGCCTTTATACCGTGGGACGCAGAGGTGTTGCGGGCACGGTATTCGTACATAAGATTGCGGGGGCAAAAGCAGAGACCGGCGCATCGCTGGATGAAGTTCAGGCGGTGGCACAGAAGGTGATCGACAATGTGCGCACGATGGGCGCTGCGATTGAGCCATGTACGGTTCCGGCGGCAGGAAAGCCGGGATTTGAGCTGTCTGAGGGCGAGATGGAAGTCGGGATCGGCATCCACGGCGAACCGGGCACTCACAAAGAGCCGATCAAACCGGCGGACGAAGTGGTAGATATGCTGCTTGCCCAGATCCTCGCGGATATTGATTATGAAGGCAAAGAGGTAGCTGTCATGATCAACGGCGCAGGGGCGACTCCTTTGATGGAACTGTTTATCATCAACAACCATGTTGCCGACGTTCTGGCTGAAAAAGGAATCAAGGTTTATAAGACATTTGTGGGCGAATATATGACATCCATCGAGATGCAGGGCTTTTCAATCTCGCTGCTCCGTCTGGACGACGAGCTGAAGGAACTGCTTGACGCGCCGGCGGATACACCTGCCTGGAGATAAAAGATTGAGATAAGAGAGGTGATTCATCATGGCAGACAGTAAGAAAGTGTTGGAGATTATTAAGGCGATCGGACTGAAGATGGAAGCGGAGAAGGAGTACCTTACGGAGCTGGATCAGCCCATTGGCGACAGTGACCACGGGATCAACCTGGCGCGCGGATTCGGCGCGGTGGAGGGAAAGCTTCCGGATTTGGAAGATAAGGATATCGGCGCCATCTTAAAGACTGTGGGGATGACCCTTGTATCCACGGTGGGCGGGGCTTCCGGTCCGCTGTATGGCTCTGCCTATATGAAGGCGGGCATGGCGATGATGGGAAAAACCGAGATGGATATCCGGGATTTCCTTGCCATGATGAAGGCCGCCGTGGAAGCGGTGGAACAAAGAGGCCATGCGACGGTGGAAGAGGCTACGATGCTCGACGCTATGGTTCCGTCTCTCAAAGCGATGGAAGAAGCTTTGGAACAGGGACAGGATGCGAAGGCGGTGCTGGATGCAGGCGTGAAAGCCGCATGGGCAGGAGCGGAGCATACGAAGGATCTGGTGGCGACCAAGGGGCGGGCCAGCTACGTGGGAGAGCGCGGGCTGGGACATCAGGATCCCGGTGCGACTTCCTATTCATATATGCTGGGAGTAGTGGCAGAGCTGGTGTCATGATGGTGTATGAAAGCTGATAAGACAGACAGATGAAAGAGAGGAGTGGTTCCGATGGTTGGGATCGTGATCGTATCTCATAGTGAAAATCTGGCAAAGAGTGTTGTGGAGCTGACTGCCATCATGGCTGCTGACGCGAAGATCGTTCCGGCAGGCGGCATGGATGACGGTGGCTTTGGAACCAGCTATGAGAAGATTTATGCGGCGATTGATGAGGTTTACTCCGATGAGGGCGTGCTCGTTTTGATGGATATGGGCAGCGCAGTCATGACGACGGAGATGGTGATCGAGGCGTTGGAGATGGAGGGGAAAGACAAAGTCTCTATGGTAGACTGTCCGCTTGTGGAAGGCGCTGTGGTTGCGACGATCGATGCGGCGGGCGGCATGGGATTTGAGGATATCCTGGTGGCGCTCTCGAAGGTGGCGGATACGCCGAAGTTTTGATGGAATGATGGTAAACGTGGTCCGGGAAACGGTTGAATCTGCTTCCCGGATCATTTTTTGCCTGGCAAGATCAAAAGCCGGGCAAAAGACGGGGCCCGCGCCGCCGCGGTTGACATTTCCCCGTGTCAGTGCTAAACTATCTTCATTCGATTAAGGAGAAAAGTGACTATGTTAGACGGAAAAAAAGTATTATTCAGCGGTATGCAGGCGACCGGAAACCTGACTCTGGGAAACTACCTGGGGGCGCTTAAGAACTGGGTCAGCATTGCAGACGAATATGAGACCTTTTACAGCGTGGTGGACATGCATTCCATCACGGTGCGCCAGGATCCGGCAGAGCTGCGCAGGCGTGCGCGGACGCTGCTGACCCTGTATATTGCTGCGGGGCTTGACCCGGAGAAGAACTGTATCTATTATCAGTCCCACGTGACGGGACATGCGGAGCTGGCATGGATCTTAAACTGCTACACCTACATGGGCGAGCTGAACCGTATGACCCAGTTTAAGGACAAGGCGGCAAAGCATGCAGACAACATCAATGCAGGTCTGTTCACCTACCCGGTGCTGATGGCTGCTGATATCCTGCTGTACCAGTCTGATGTGGTTCCGGTGGGCATTGACCAGATGCAGCATCTGGAGCTGACCCGTGACATCGCCCAGAGGTTTAACGGCGTCTATGGTGATGTATTTACGGTGCCGGAAGCGTATATCGGAAAGGTCGGGGCAAAGGTGATGAGCCTTCAGGATCCGGCAAAGAAGATGTCCAAATCCGATGAGAACCCGAACGGCAGCATTTACCTGATGGACGACCCGGATACCATCATCCGCAAGTTCAAACGGGCGGTGACCGATTCCGAAGCCTGCGTGCGCTATACGGATGAGCAGCCGGGCATTAAGAACCTGATCGATATCTACTGCGCATGTACCGGCAAGACGCCGGATGAGGCGGTGAAGGAATTCGACGGCAAGGGTTACGGGGATTTCAAGATGGCGGTCGGTGAATCGGTAGTGGGCGTATTGAAGCCCCTTCAGGACCGTTTTGCAGATTTGACAAAGAATAAAGATTATCTGGACAGCGCGATCAAGAACAATGCGGAGAAGGCGCAGTATTTCTCCAACAAGACGCTTCGCAAGGTGCAGAAGAAAATCGGATTCCCGGAGCGGGTTCGCTAAGCGGAACGCTTTGGATAAGATGACAGAGTTGAGAGCATGGAAATGAGTTTTCCATGCTCTTATTTGCGTGGCGGCAGGGATTGAAGAAAACCTTTTCAGTCATGCAGGAATGCTCTGACCGGAGCCGTCGTTTTCCTTACGATCAGCTGGCTCTCGTATTCCATGCGGGTGATGGGACCGCGGCGCGCGGGAGAGAGGGGGGCCAGGAGGCGCTCTGCCATCAGACGGAACGCGCTTCGGCCTCTCTCCTGGATAGAGTGCTCCACGGTGGTGAGCTGAATCCCGCTGAACTGAGAGGGGAAGATGTTGTCAAAGCCGCAGACGCTGACATCTTCCGGGACCCTGATCCCCAGGTCGTGAAGCCCGTCGATCACGCCATAGGCGACCATATCGTTGATCGCGACCATAGCGGTGACTTCGGGGGAGGCGGCTGCGCACTGCTGGGCAAGCTGATAACCCACATCGTGCTCGATGCCGGTGGTGTTCAGCTCTGCATAGGACGAGATATCGGCGGAGTACACCTTTACCCGCCCCTGGGGGCACAGCGCCTGGTAGATGGATTTGACGCCGTCGCAGCGGCGGACGCGGGCGGAGTGCTCCGCGTTCAGCGCGGTAGAGATGTAGGCGACGTTGCGGTGTCCCAGTTCGATCAGGTGCTTCCCAATCATCTCTCCGGCATGGAAGTTGTTGATGTCCACGGTATCGATCCCCAAATCCTGATAATGATCTCCGACGGCAACCATAGGGATTTGCTGGCCCGCCTGTCTTGCCAGCTCCGGGCGCTGCGGAATCATGGCAAAGATCACGCCGGATACGGTGGGAGACTGCAGGCTGAAATCCAGCAGTTTTTTTTCAATCTCTATATCCCAGTAAGTGGTTCGGATTGCGGTCGAGCAGCCCTGCTCGATGGCTTCCTGCTCCATGCTCTGAATCAGCGTGGCATAGTAGGGGTTCATTACGGAAGGGCAGATGATCATGACGGCGCCCTCCGTGCGTCGGGGATGCTTGGTGCGGTATCCGCAGTCGGCTGCAATCTGCTGTACCAGCTGAACTGTCTCGGCGGAAAAGCGGGACAGGTTCTTTTCGTTTAAAATCATGGATACGCTGGCGGGTGAGACGCCGGCCCGGGCGGCGATGTCCCGGATGGTTGGTTTCTTTTCAGGCATACGTTTCTCCTTTGCTTGTTTAGCACGTTCTTGACAAGTCCTTAAATATCCTATAAAAAGTTTAACATATTTCAACATATATTTCAACTATTTTTCACTATTCACAAATTGCTATTTATACAAAAGTCATAAAGTTATCGTGATAAATTTAACATAGATTGACAAATATATCATATATTATTATACTAAAGACATAAAGTCACAAAAAATACATAAATGACAGGTAGATATGTTTAACAAAAGTTCAACAAATATGTTTAACATATCAACCGGTTACAACAGAAAGCACAGAGTCTGGTGAAGGGAGGAAGCAAAGACAGATGTGGGATGTCTGGCAGAGGCTGATGGAAGCGGCAGCCGGATGGGGGACTTCGGCGATCATGATACGGATGGCGTTTGCTATGGTTGTAGGTGTCCTGATCGGGATCGACAGGGGACTGAAACGCCGCGGGGCAGGCATCAAGACCCATACGATGGTTTGCCTCGGTTCGGCTCTTGTGATGATGACGAGCCATTATATGATGGAGACGTTTGATGCAAAGGCAGACCTGGCGCGGATGGGTGCGCAGGTGATCAGCGGAGTCGGGTTCCTCGGCGTGGGAACCATCATGGTAACGGGAAAAAATCAGGTCAGGGGGCTTACGACGGCGGCCGGTCTGTGGGCCTGCGCCTGCGTGGGGCTGGCAATCGGGATCGGTTTTGTGGAAGGAGCAGTTGTCACGTTGATCCTGATTCTGATCACTTTACGCGGATTGTCGAAGATCGATATCTGGCTGCACCGGTATGCGAAAGTGTTTGACCTCTATCTGGAGTTTGAGACGAACAAAGGAGTCAGCACGTTTATGCAGAAGATGCATGAGTGGGGCGTAAAGGTCGGGACTCTGGAGATGGCAAAGAGCAAGATAAAAGGCGAGGGACCTACGGCGATCGTGAGCGTGGAACTGAAAAAACGGATGGAGCGACCGCAGATCCTGGAGGAAATCCGCAGCCTGGATTGCGTAAACTATTTGGAGGAACTGTAAGATGATGTCACGGATCAATGCTGTGTTTAACCCGGAAAACCGGTTTTGGATGTTTATGGACAAGGTGACGGATGCGGTGATGATCAGCCTTTTGTGGCTGGTGTGCTCGCTGCCTGTCGTCACGATGGGGGCGGCGACCGCGGCTGTATTCCAGTTTACGCTCCATCAGGTCCGGGACGAAGAGGGGTATGTTTGGAAGAGCTTTTTTGCGGCATTCCGGCAGAATTTCCGACAGGCCACGGCGCTGTGGCTGGGAGGTCTGGCAGTGGGAGCATTTCTGGCTGCAGATATGTATTTCTGCATGAGGATTCCGGTTCCGGAAACGCTGCGGATGGCATTGATGGCGGGGCTTGGCTGTCTTTTGTTCCTGTATCTGCTGACGATGATGTATGTGCTTCCGCTTATTGCCTGTTTTGAGGTGAGAACAAAAGCGGTTGTCCGGGATGCCTTCGTCATGGCGGTGGGAAACCTGCCCGTATCTCTGCTGATCCTGGTGGTGTACGGCATCTTTTTTGTACTGGCCTGTTATCGGCCGGGCGCGGCGGTGTTCTGCGTGGGGCTTGCAATTTTTGTATCTTCCTATCTGTTTCACTTTGTGTTCCGCAGATATGGAGAGCAGGAAATAAAAACAAATGAAAGGTAAAGGGGTAAAGGAACTATGAAAAAAAGAACGATTGCATGGATGACAACAGCGGCTCTGCTTGCAGGAGCGCTGACCGGATGCGGCGGCGGAGGGTCTACCGGAAAGGCGGCTCAGAGCGCACAGAAAGAGGCTGAGACCCAGGTGGTTGAGACAGATCCCGCCAAGTATGAGGTGACGGAGAAGATCGAGATCGAATGGTGGCATGCTCTGGAGGAGCAGTACACGGACACGGTCAACAAAGTGGTTGACGGCTTCAACTCCTCCCAGGATCTGATTACCGTAAAGCCGGTTTATGTCGGAAACTATGCGGCAGTGAACGAGGCGCTGGTAGCGGCCCATGCGGCAGGAACCGGGCTTCCGGGCGTTTCCGTTGCCAATACGCCGTTTGTCGCCGAGTATGCAGCCGGCGGATTGACGGAGGATCTGACTCCTTATATCCAGGCAACCGGATTTGATATCGAGGACTTTGGGGAAGGTCTGATCCAGGCGACCAGCTATGAAGGAAAGCAGGCGACGCTGCCGTTTTTGATCTCCACCCAGGTGGTATATTACAATAAGGATATGGCAAAAGAGCGTGGATTAACTGTCCCGGAAAAATGGGATGATATGGAAGCGTTCTTAGAGGAGGCCGCAGTGGTCAACAACGGGCAGACCGAGTGCTACGGCACCATCATCCCGGGATGGGACCAGTGGTATTTTGAGACATTTTTCCTGAACAACGGCGTGAAGATCGTCAACGATGACCAGGTGAGCACCGACCTTGGCGGGGAGACCTCTGCAAAGATGGTGGAGCAGATCAAGGACTGGTATAAGAAAGGCTACATTGACTATGTAGAAAACCCGGACAACTCCTCCACGATGCGCCAGAATTTTATCGATGGAAAGACGTTCTCCGTGGTACATACTTCTTCCCTGTACAATACTTACGTGGAAAACTGCAATTTTGAAGTGGGGATGGCATGGCTTCCGGCAGGCGAGACAAAGAATCAGGAAGTGGGCGGCAGCGCACTGCTGATCCCGGCCAAGAACGACCAGGCGACCAAGAATGCGGCATGGCAGTTCTTATCCTACCTGTGCAGCAAGGACGTCAACATGATCTGGGCATCGGAGACCGGCTACCTGCCGACGAGAAATTCCGTGCAGACGACCGAGGAAGGCCAGGAGTTTTTGAAAGAAAAACCGGAATTCCAGGTTATCTTTGACAACTTGAACCTGATTCAGCCGAGAATCCAGCATCCGGGCTGGAACCAGCTTGCTACCATCTGGAAGAACAGCCTTGCCGAGATCATCAAAGAGGATGTGAACCTGAACGACATGCTGGAAACGATGGCAGAAGAGATCGATGAAGTTCTGGAGGATGCGTAAGCATGGACAGATCCAGAGGAAGGCGGTGGGAAAATGAATGAAAAAAAGAAGATAAATCCGCGCACCATGTCGGCGATGAAAGATTTTGCATGTACCGTGCCTGCACTGATCTTGTTGGGTGTTTTCATGTACTATCCGATTGTGGAACTGATCCGGATCAGCTTTACGGACTGGAATCTGCTGAACGATACTTATGAATATGTGGGCCTGAAGAACTGGAAATGGCTGTTTAACGGCTCCGGCACCAAGCATCTTTTGAATTCCCTGAAGGTAACGGTGCTGTATTCGGTCGGGGAGCTTGCGATCACGATCGTGGGCGGTATGATTTTTGCCCTGATCTTTAACCGGCTGACAAAAGGATTTTCCTTTATGCGTGCGATCGTATTCATGCCCAAGTATGTGGCGATGTCTTCGGCAGCCGTTATCTACCTGTGGATCTTGAATACGGATTCCGGTATCCTGAACTACCTGCTCGGCATCTTCGGCATCGCTCCGGTGGACTGGCTGGGGCAGAGGAGCACGGCCCTGATATCGGTGCTGATGCTGACCGGATGGCGTGCGATCGGCTACGGCATGATGGTATATCTGTCGGCGATGATCGGGATTGCAAAGGATTACTATGAGGCGGCATCCTTAGACGGGGCCAATAAGAGGCAGACCTTTTTCAAGATCACCCTGCCGATGCTGTCCCCGACGACCCTGTTTTTGTTTGTCACCACGTTTATCTCGTCTATGAAGGTGTTCCAGTCGGTGGACATCCTGACAAAAGGCGGACCGTACCGTTCCACGGAAGTTTTTGTCTACAAGATCTATCAGTATGCGATGGTGGACTTCCGCATGGACCGCGCTTCGGTCATGGCGGTATTCTTCTTCCTCATCCTGCTGGTTGTGACGGCGGTGACGATGAAGATATCAAGCGGCAACGTGCATTATGATTCTTAAGGAGAGGAGGAAACGAAAATGGCTTTGACAGCGACACATGACGCAAGTATGGAGCGCCAGATGGCGGCAAAACGCAAAAAGAAGATTGCCGTCGCAGCGCAGACTGCGCTGGCGGTGATCGTGACGATCATCGTGTTATTCCCGATTTACTGGATGCTGGTTTCCTCCGTAAAATCGCAGGAAGAGATTCTTTTGGAGGTTCCGACGCTGTGGCCGAGGGAATTCCATTTTGAGAACTATGTAAATGTATTTAACCGGATGAACTTCGCCCACTACTATTTCAACACGATCGTGATGACGGCGGGAATCCTGTTCTCCCAGATCATCACCGGAATCTTTGCCGCCTACGGATTTTCCAAGGGGCATTTCAGGGCGAAGGAGCTGCTGTTTCTGGTGGTGCTTGGCGCGCTGATGATCCCGGACCAGGTTACGTTCATCCCGATCTACATGATGTGCGCCAACTGGGGAATGAAAGATTCTTTCCTGGGATTGATCCTGCCGGTGGCGGTGTCTCCGTACTATATCTTTATGCTCCGCCAGACGTTTATGGCGATCGACGACAGCTATATTGACGCGGCGAAGGTGGACGGGCTTGGAAGGATCGGCATCATCACCCGGATTCTGGCTCCGATGTGCAAGTCTACGTTGTTTACGGTTACGCTGGTGACATTTACAAACGGATGGAACGCTTACTTCTGGCCGAAGATCATCGCTCTTGGCGAAAAACGCAGGGTGCTCACGGTGGGTCTTGCGCAGCTTAAGAATACCTTTGCGGGGCAGGAGGCGATGAACAACCATGAGGTTATGGCGGGCGCTGTACTGGCGATTCTCCCGGTTGTGATCTTGTTCTTCATCTTCCAGAAGTACATGCTGACCGGATACTCGAAGGCGGCGATGAAATAAGCAGGCAGACAGAAAAGGGGTATGACAATGAAAGTATATGCTCACAGAGGATATAGCGGAAAGTTTCCGGAGAACACCATGCTGGCGTTTCGGGAGGCGGAGAAGACGGGCTGCTATGGCATCGAGCTGGATGTGCAGACCACAAAGGATGGCGTCGTCGTCATCATCCACGACGAGACGCTCGACAGGGTGTCGGAGCAGACGGGCAATGTGCGCGACTATACCTACGAAGAACTGAAGCAGTTTGACGTGACAAAGAACTGGGGCGGGAAGTATGGGTTCCAGGGGATTCCCACATTTGAGGAGTACTGCGAATGGGTAAAAGACACCCGGCTTGTGACCAACGTGGAGATCAAGACAGGCGTGTTCTACTATGAGGATCTGGAGAAAAAAACCGTGGAGATTGTGCGAAAATACGGATTGGAGTCCAGGATCATCTTTTCATCCTTTAATCATTCTTCGATTGTGAAGACGAAGGAACTGGCGCCGGAGATTCCGGTGGGGGCACTTCTTGACCACCAGGGGCTTGGAAATGCCGGATATTACTGCCGTGAGTGCGGGTTTCAGTATTACCACCCGGGAGTAAAGGGGCTCAATCAGGAGACGGTCGAAAACTGTAAGAAATATGGAATCCCGGTCAATGTCTGGACGGTCAACGACATGGGAGATTTAGAGCGGCTCTGTGAGTGGGGCTGCGAGGGAGCTATCACCAACTACCCCGGCGTGATCGTGGGGTGGCTGAACGCGAGGAGCTGCTGATACGCTGTTAATAAGCCGTGAAGATTCGGCAGAGCCTATTGACGAATCCTGTTTTTTTGAATATAGTAAAGCTACAACCGGATATTGATGACAAGGGAGTAGTTGAAATGTACGGTCAACATACGCGGCTGCAGTGCAGTCTGGCTGTACATACCCGCCTGGGATAACAGGAAGGTTACGAGACTTTTCATGCATGGGAGAGATTTCATGCATGAAAAGTCTTTTTTTATTCATACCATTAGGTATGGGGAGAGGAGAAGCAGGATGAAAGAATGGTATAGAATCACGGCGAAGGAGGCGCTCGCACGCCTGAATGTGACAAGAAACGGCCTGACCGGTCGGCAGGCGGATGCGGTCCGGGAGGAGGTCGGTCCGAATGCGCTGGAGGAAAGCGCACATAAAAAGGCATGGCAGGTTTTTTTGGAGCAGTTTAAGGATCTTCTGGTCGTCATCCTCCTGGTTGCGGCCGTCATTTCCATGATGTCCGACAATATAGAGAGTACGGTTGTCATCTTTGCGGTCATCATCATGAACGCAATCCTGGGGACGGTCCAGCACCAGAAGGCGGAAAAATCACTGGCAAGCTTAAAGGCGCTTTCGTCCCCATCAGCCAGGGTCATGCGGGACGGGCATCAGGTGGAGATCCCGTCTGACCAGGTGGTGCCGGGGGACATCCTGATGCTGGAAGCCGGGGATTTGGCGGTGGCGGACGGACGGCTGTTAGAGAGCCACAGCCTGATGGTCAATGAAAGCTCCCTGACGGGGGAGTCGGACAGTGTGGAGAAGCAGACGGAGCCTTTGCCGGGGGAGCAGATTCCTCTGGGCGATCAGAGCAATATGGTATTTTCCGGTTCGCTGGTCACCGCCGGGCGCGGCGTAGTTGTGGTGACGGATACCGGAATGCAGACAGAGATTGGGAAGATTGCTTCCCTGATGAACGACACCAGGGAGAAAAAGACGCCGCTGCAGGTCAGTCTGGATCAGTTCAGCAGCAGGCTTGCAATGGTGATCATGGTCATCTGCGCGCTGGTATTTGCCCTCAGCCTGTACCGGAGGATGCCGCTCCTCGATTCTCTGATGTTTGCAGTGGCGCTGGCGGTGGCGGCGATCCCGGAGGCCCTTGGCTCGATCGTGACGATCGTCCAGGCGATGGGGACACAGCGGATGGCAAGGGAACATGCGATCATCAAGGATCTGAAGGCGGTGGAAAGTCTGGGATGCGTGTCGGTGATCTGTTCGGATAAGACCGGGACCCTGACTCAGAACAGGATGACGGCGCAGCAGGTCTATGCCGACGGGCGGACGTGGCTGCCGTCGGAGCTGAATTCCTTTCACCGGGTGCACCGGATGCTGCTCTACGGTTCGGTGCTTGACAACGATGCCGTGCGGGATGAGGATGGGCAGATCGGTGACCCTACGGAGACGGCGCTCCTCCAGCTCGGGGAGTGGGCCGGGGTGGATATCGCAGAGGTGCGGGCGCATCATCCGCGGCTTGGCGAGATTCCGTTTGACAGCGGGAGGAAGCTGATGAGCACCCTGCATCAGGTGGACGGACGGCTGGTGCTGTTTACAAAAGGAGCTATGGATGTGCTCCTGGAGCGGACGGAGCAGATCATGACGGGGAACGGCGTGCGCCCGATGAGCGGGGCATGCAGGCAGCAGATCCAGCAGCAGAATATGGACTGGTCCGCCCAGGGACTGCGGGTCCTGGCCATCGCCTGCCGGGAGGTGGGAGAGATGGAGACGTGCAGCGCCGAGATGGAGAAGGACTATGTGTTCCTCGGCATGGTTGCGATGATGGATCCGCCCCGGATCGAGTCGAGAACGGCGGTGCTCAGTGCCAGGCGGGCGGGTATCAGGCCGGTGATGATAACCGGGGACCACAAGATCACGGCGACGGCGATCGCGGAAAAGATAGGTCTGTTTGAGCCGGGAGACCTGGCGGTGACAGGACCGGAACTGGATGCGATGAGTCAGGAACAGCTCCAGCAGAACCTGGAGCGGATCTCAGTCTATGCCCGCGTCTCACCGGAGCACAAGATCAAGATCGTGGATGCGTGGCAGAATCGGGGGAATATCGTGGCGATGACCGGGGACGGCGTAAATGACGCGCCGGCTCTGAAGAAAGCGGATATCGGCGTGGCGATGGGAATCACCGGAACCGAGGTATCCAAGGATGCGGCGTCGATGATCCTGACAGATGACAACTTTGCAACGATCATCAAGGCGGTGTCCAACGGACGGAATGTGTACCGGAACATCCGCCATGCGATTCAGTTTTTACTGTCGGGCAATATGGCCGGGATCTTCAGCGTGCTGTACACATCCCTGCTGGCGCTGCCGATGCCGTTTGCACCGGTGCACCTGCTGTTTATCAACCTGCTGACGGATTCCCTTCCGGCGATCGCGATTGGGATGGAACCGCAGGAGGAGGGGCTTTTAGAGCAGCCGCCAAGAGACCCTAAGGAGGGAATCCTGACTTCCTCATTTATGATGAGGATCATGGTGCAGGGCGGTCTGATCGCGGTCTGTACCATGCTGGCTTATCATACGGGGCTGGAGACGGGGGGAGCCGGAGTGGCCAGTACGATGGCGTTTGTGACGCTGACGCTGGCGCGGCTTTTTCACGGGTTTAACTGCCGGAGCGAACATTCCATCATCCGGCTGGGGCTTTCCAGCAATCTCTGGAGTGTGATGGCCTTTGAGGCGGGCGTTGTCCTTTTGGCGGCCGTGCTGTTTTTGCCGGGGCTGCAGGTATTGTTTGCAGTGGCAGACTTAAGCTTAAGGCAGCTTGCCACGGTTGCGGTATTCGCGGTGATACCTACGATCGTGATCCAGGCGGTAAAGACGATCAGGGAAGCAATTGGGTAGGCGGCGCTTTGGCGATTCGTATAAACTCTTCCATCTCCCTGGTCTTCCACTTGTCTTTGTGATAAAAAATCTGGCGGTACATGGAGGCGTGGAAATCCACCACGTCAAGTACGGCCAGCTCGCCGCGGTCGGCGCTCTCCTGCACGGCAAAATAGGGGAGGTAGGACAGACCGTGATTTTCCCGTATCATCTTGATGATGAATTCGGTATTGCTGATCTCGAGGAAGGGGGAGAGGGAAATCTGCCGGGAGGCCAGATAGCGGTCCAGGGCCCTGCGGTAGTTGGCGTCCCGTTCGGTCAGGAAAAACGGACCGGGAAGGAGGTCTTCCAGATGCAGGTTCCTGCGGTGGGCCAGAGGAAAGTCGGGGGAAGAGACGAATACGACCTTCTCCCGGCTTTCCATGGCTTTGTGCCATTTGTTGTTGTAGCGTGGCTCGTCCAGGATGTAGATCAGATCCAGCCGGTTGTGCTCCATCATCTCGATCAGCTCTTCCGGCGATGCGGTGGTGATGCGGATCGCCACCCTGGGATAGTGCTCCCGGAAATAATGCAGGATCGGCGGCAGCTTGGAAAAGCACAGGGACTCGATGGTGCCGATATGGATGGGGTTTGAATAATCCGTATCGCTGCCCAGGGACAGCCTGGCCTTATTGACTTCTTCCAGGATGTTGTGGGCATAGGTCAGGAACTGACCGCCCTGTGCCGTCAGTGAAATCCGCTTGCCCAGCCTGTCAAAGAGGCGGGCGCCCAGTTCTTCTTCCAGAAGCCGGATCTGAACGGTCACGGCCGACTGGGAATATCCCAGGTCCTCGGCTGCCTTGGAAAAACTTTCTAACTGAACGACCTTGATAAAAGTTATAAGCTGTCGTATCTCCATATCGTTCCCTCTTTCGTGAAAATGCCCTGTGTTATGAATTTGATTCAACTATACTATAAATATCATGAATTTGATTTATGCATATTGCCATGATACAATACAGGAGCGAAGACGTCAATCGTGAAATCAAACAAATGGAAATTTTAATGTTTTACACAGGAGGGTAAGAAATTATGGATAAAAAGTCGTTTAAGCTGGGGCTCGTGCCAAAGCTTATCATCGCAATCATCATTGGTATCCTTGTAGGCCAGTTTTTACCGGAACCGGTTGTCCGTCTGCTTGTGACGTTATCCGGGCTGTTCAGTACGTTTTTGAAGTTTGTGATTCCGCTGATGATCCTGGCCTATGTGACGATGGGGATCGCAGATTTGTCGCAGGGGGCGGGAAAACTGCTGATCATAACCGTGGCGTTGGCCTATGGCTCTACTCTGATTGCAGGTTCTGCTTCTTATCTGGTGTCGTCGACCCTGTTCCCGTTCTTCATGAACGCGGGCGCGTTAGAGCAGATCGCGGCTACGGCGGAAACATCGGTGGCTCCGTACTTTGGAATCGGGATCACGCCTCTGATGGATACGCTGTCTGCAGTCATCCTGGCTTTTATCCTCGGACTCTGCCTTTCTGTAATGCGGGGCAAGGAGATTGGGAATACTCTGTATGAGGGGATGAAAGATTTTTCCGGGATCATCAATAAGGTGCTGCATACGGTGATCATCCCTCTGCTTCCGCTTTATATCTGCGGTACGTTTGCGGATATGACAAAGTCCGGCAAGACCTTTGCGGTCCTGAGTATTTTGTGGAAGGTATTCCTCGTCGTGATCTTGATGCACCTGATCTGCATTACGATCCAGTTCTTTATCGCCGGCGCCGTAAGCAGGAAGAATCCGTTTGCCCTGATCAAGAACCAGATCCCGGGATATACCACGGCTCTTGGAACCCAGTCCTCAGCGGCGACGATCCCGGTTAATCTGCAGTGCGCAAAGGCGGACGGGGTATGTGAACAGATCCGGAATTTTGTGGTTCCGCTCTGCGCCAATATCCATATGGCAGGCTCTATGATCACGATCACAGCCTGCGCGACGGCGGTATGCCTGATGAACCAGCTTCCGATCAGCCTGATGACCGTGGTTCCCTTTGTCATGACGCTGGGGGTTGCCATGGTGGCTTCACCGGGTGCGCCGGGCGGTTCGATCATGACGGCGCTTCCGTTCCTTTATATGGTATTCGGTGCGGAGGCAGGAGATCCCAACGGACCGATCTGTGCCATCATGGTTGCGCTTTATATCACCCAGGATTCCTTTGGCACGGCCTGCAATATTTCCGGGGACAATGCGATCGGCATCATCGTGGATGCCATCTACAAAAAATTTATTGTAAAGACGGCATAGGAGGATTACCATGTCATTTATCAGCGTGTTTGATGTTTTGGGACCAAATATGATCGGGCCATCCAGTTCCCACACGGCGGGAGCGTCTGTGATCGCATTTTTGGCGCACAAGATGATAGAGGGACCGCTCAAAAAGGTGGAGTTTACCTTGTACAATTCTTTTGCGAAGACTTACCGGGGTCATGGTACGGACCGGGCCCTGCTTGGCGGAATCATGGGTTTTTCCACGGATGACACCAGAATCCGGGATTCTTTTCAGATCGCCGGGGAGCGGGGGCTGGAGTTCGCCTTTTTGGTCCATGAGGAAGAGACGGAGATGCATCCTAATACGGTGGATATCAGCATGAGCAATGCCGCGGGACGGGTCATGACCGTGCGGGGCGAGTCCCTGGGCGGCGGCAAAGTGCGGATCGTGCGGATCAATCAGGTGGAGGTGGATTTTACTGGCGAATACAGCGCTGTCATCGTGATCCATCAGGACAAGCCGGGCGTGGTCGCCCATATCACCAAATGCCTGAGCGACCGGAACGTCAATATCGCTTTTATGCGGCTTTTCCGGGAAGCAAAAGGACATACGGCGTATACCATCGTAGAATCAGATGACCGGCTCCCGATGGACGTGGGAGAGCGGCTGAAAGAAAACCGGAACGTGCAGGATGTGATGGTCGTCCAGAATTAAATTGTTCGGTCGTAAGGAGATGGAGATGGATTTTAAAAATGCCAGAGAATTGATCAATCTGTGTGATGAAAACCAGTGGAAGATATCGGATGTGATGAAGCAGCGGGAGTGCGATCTGGGGGAGACGACAGCCGACCTGATCAAACACCGGATGAAGCGTGTGATGGACATCATGAAGGAATCGGCTACCACGCCGCTTAAATGCCCGGGGAAATCTATGGGCGGACTGATCGGCGGCGAGGCAAAAAAGCTGAATGTACACCACAACAAAGGGAAGGATATCTGCGGCACAGTCCTGGGCCGTGGAATCGCCTACGCGATGGCGGTGCTGGAGGTAAATGCTTCCATGGGACTGATCGTGGCGGCTCCGACGGCAGGTTCTTCCGGCATCGTGCCGGGGCTTTTGCTGTCGCTGCAAAAGGAGTACAGCATATCGGATGAGAGGCTTATGGACGCGCTGTTTAATGCCGGTGCGATCGGTTACCTTGCGATGCGGAATGCCACGGTGGCGGGAGCTGTGGGCGGCTGTCAGGCAGAGGTGGGCGTCGCCGCCGCGATGGCTGCGTCTGCCGCAGTGGAATTGATGGAAGGGACTCCGCAGCAGAGCCTGAATGCGGCGTCCACGGTGCTGATGAACATGCTGGGGCTGGTCTGCGACCCGGTTGGCGGGCTGGTGGAGTATCCCTGCCAGAACCGCAACGCGGCAGGCGTGGCCAATGCGCTGATCGCGGCGGAGATCGCACTGTCAGGGATTCCCCAACTGATTCCGTTTGATGAGATGCTCGACACCATGTATTCCGTGGGGAAAAAGATGCCTCATGAGCTGCGGGAGACGGCGCTTGGCGGGTGTGCGGCAACGCCCAGTGCCTGCCAGAGGTGTGGGGGATGCTGAGTAATTGCACTTTTTCCAAAACCGAGGTATAATTGTTAGCAAACATGGCGGAAATAACAGCCAGAGCGGAGGCAATTATGAAATTGGTTACATTTGAAGTGGAGCGCCGGGTTCGGGTCGGAGTCATCAGCCGGGACGGAGAGTGGGTATATCCCATTGAATCGGCTGATATGGAATATAAGACCATGCTGGAGGCAGTAAAGAATCTGGGCGAGTCGGAAAAGCAGATGCTGGAATATATCTCCGGGAAGGAGCCTTACTCCATCCGGGGGGCGGCCCGTCTGAATGAGATAAAGCTTCTCGCCCCGATCCCGGTCCCGGAGCAGGATATCATCTGCCTGGGAATCAATTATATGGCCCACGCAGAGGAGTCGGCGCGGTTTAAGCAGGAGGATTTTGGCGGGGAACGGCCCTTTGCCGTGTATTTTTCCAAGCGGGTCAATGAGGCGGTGGCGGACGGCGAGCCGATCCCGTCCCATGCAGATCTTGTGGACAGCCTGGATTACGAGGCGGAGCTGGCGGTTGTGATCGGGAAGGATGCAAAGGATGTGAAGCCGGAGGATGTGAAAGACTATATATTCGGTTATACCATTCTCAACGATGTCAGCGCCCGCAACGTACAGACACGGCATAAGCAGTGGTATTTTGGGAAGAGCCTGGATGGCTTTACGCCGATGGGACCATGTATCCTGACGGTGGATTCTGTCCCATATCCGCCCTGTCTTCAGGTGCAGTCCTATGTGAACGGGGAGCTGAGGCAGGACAGCAATACGAAGCTTCTGATCTTTGGGCTTGACCACGTGGTGAGCGAGCTTTCGCGGGGAATGACTTTAAAGGCGGGGACGATTATCTCTACCGGAACGCCTGCGGGTGTGGGGATGGGATTTACGCCGCCGAAGTTTTTAAAGAGCGGGGATGTGGTGACCTGCCGGATTGAAGGGATTGGGGAGATTACGAATCCGGTTGTATGATGATGTTCTGCGGAGGTTGGGATATGAAGGACCTGAACAGTGATGAGCTGGAATTTGTCGTATTTTGCGTGGAAAATGTGGGGCAGAAGCTGGGGAAGAACGGCGATGAGATTTATCGGTTACTTACGAAAGACAGCCGCATTCTGGAGGATTATATTGTCCCCAATATTGATATCCTGCATACACAGAGCAAAGAATATATTGTGGAGGATATTGTGGAATTTATGCAGTCGGAAGGAGTGCTGGGATGATAGTTTATCATGGCAGCTATATGGAAGTGAGTACACCAGATATCACGTTGTCAAGAAGTAACGTGGATTTTGGAAAAGGCTTTTATACGACTCCAATCAGAGAACAGGCCGTGAAGTGGGCCAGAAGATTCAAAGCAAAGAAAGGAAGCAGCGTCTTGTCCACATATGAGGTGGATGAAGAAAAACTCAGGGCAGAATTCTTGGTAAAAGAATTTGATTCCTATTCAGATGCATGGCTGGATTATATTGTTGCCTGTAGAAGAGGGCAATGTCCAACGCCCTATGACGTAATTATAGGTGGAGTAGCCAATGACAAGGTTTTTGATACAATTGAGCTTTTTTTTGATGGATTGATTGATAAATCTGTGGCAATTGAGCGCTTGCGTTATGAAAAGCCGAATCTGCAGGTGTGTTTTTGCTCACAGGAAGCGATTGATACCTGTGTTCGATTTATAGGGAGCGAGGGCTTGTGATGAAGGCAAACCGGATTTTATTGCAGAAAAAGTATGCAAGAGTGATTGAAATGTTTGCAAAACAGGAAAATATCTCAACGGGAGAAGCGCTGGATTTTTTTTACGCCTCGGAACTGTATCGGGAAGTGAGTGAAGGCATCTCAGATATGCATTGCCGTAGCGATGAGTACCTGGCGGAGGAGCTTCGGATTGAATATATGCAGAAACATCCATAAAAAAGGAAGGGCGCCCGCCCTTCCTTTCCTTATCGCTGCATTAATAATTCTCAGCTTTTCTCTCAAAATAAGCCTTCGGATGAGCACATACCGGGCAAATCTCAGGAGCTTCGTCGCCTTCGTGGATGTATCCGCAGTTGCGGCACTTCCAGCCCAGCGGAGCGTCGCCTTTGAAGGTACCATCTGCCTTTAAGTGGTCTAACAGCTTCAGGTAGCGCTTCTCATGAGCGGCCTCAACCTGAGCGACCATACGGAATTTGTTCGCCAGCTCTGCAAAGCCTTCTTCCTCGGCTTCTTTTGCCATGCGGACATACATGTCGGTCCACTCTTCGTTCTCGCCTGCGGCAGCATCCACGAGATTCTCCTGCGGAGTCCCGATGCCGTGCAGTTCCTTGAACCACATCTTTGCATGTTCTTTTTCCTGATCTGCAGTCTCTAAATACAGAGCGGCCATCTGCTCATACCCGGCTTTTTTTGCGGCAGAAGCATAGTAGGTGTATTTGTTGCGCGCCATAGACTCGCCTGCAAATGCCTCTTTTAAGTTGGCCTCGGTTTTTGTTCCTGCATACTTTGACATATGAAATACCTCCTTTAATTTTTCTTTCGTTCATTATAACACGGTTTGGCTCAAATGGATATCACTCTTCCTATAAAAAAGCAGGGCGGAGGCAATATTGCTTCCGCCCTGAGAGTGCGTGATGGATATGATTAGCCGAAGTATCTCTTCAGTAAGCCTTCGAATGCCTTGCCGTGACGAGCCTCATCCTTAGCCATCTCATGAACGGTGTCATGGATTGCATCCAGGTCAGCAGCTTTCGCGCGCTTAGCCAGGTCAAACTTACCAGCGGTAGCGCCGTTCTCAGCAGCAACTCTTAACTCCAGGTTCTTCTTGGTGCTGTTGGTTACGCACTCGCCAAGCAGCTCTGCAAACTTGGAAGCATGCTCTGCCTCTTCCCAGGCAGCTTTCTCGTAATACAGGCCAATCTCAGGATAACCTTCTCTGTGAGCAACTCTTGCCATTGCCAGATACATACCAACCTCAGAGCACTCGCCCTCGAAGTTTGCTCTCAGATCCATGATGATATCCTCGGATACGCCCTGTGCAACGCCAACCACATGCTCAGCTGCCCAGGTCAGCTCGCCCTTCTGCTCCTCGAACTTGGATGCTGGAACTTTACATACCGGGCAGAACTCCGGAGCTGCATCGCCTTCGTGAACATAACCGCATACTGTACAAACCCATTTCTTCATAACTCATTTCTCCTTTTTGTTTATAATAATTTTTTTATTGTTATCATCTTGTAATCAAATCAGTAATGATTACTGATATTAATTTAGCATAACATTTCTCACTTGTCAACTCTTTTTGAGAAAATTTTGTAATTATTTTTCCCCGCCGTTCGGGCAGTGGATTTTTGGCTGGCAGCGGTGCTGCCAGGGGGGCAAAAACCCCTGCCGGCGGTTTCATCAGTGCGCTTCGTGGATCAGGCAGTCCTGACAGGTTCCATAAAAATAGATGGTGTGGCTGTCGATGGATGCGCCAATACACCGTTCTGCCTCGCGGTCTACTTCAGACAGCGGGGCCATCGGGAGATCTACCACGGCACCGCAGTGCCTGCACACAAAATGGTAGTGGGGGGAGGTGTCGGCATCAAAGTGGTCTTTTCCATCACCGCAGTTCAGCTTCTGGATCTCGCCCAGCTCCACCAGCAGGTTCAGGTTCCGGTAGACGGTCCCCAGGCTAATGTTTGGAAACTCTTCCCGGATGCTGGTGTAGATCGTATCTGCAGTCGGGTGATCGCAGCGCGACATCAGACATGCTTTGATGGATTCCCTCTGACGACTGTACTTTAATGTCTTCATAGGCAACTCCTTATATGGCATAATAATAGTAATTGTTACTGTTACAGTTTAGCGCAAAATGGGGAAAAAGTCAAGAAAAAAAGACCATCGGGAAACATCAGATGGTCTCTTTTACAATATTTATGAATTCTTTGGTTGCCTGGGACATATAATGTCCTTTGTGATAGCCGACGGCAAGGGTGCCGTGGGCCTTGGGATAGTCCAGCGGATAGAAGTTCAGGTGGGTCTTTTCGGCCACTTTGTTCCGGAGCAGCTGGTGAAGGGACTGATGCCCGGAGATGAACATCTTGGGATAGAATGTGATGCCCATCCCTTTTGCCGCCAACGCCAGCACCGTCTCGATATTTTCTGTTTCGAGCACAATATGCGGGGTGATCTGGGATTCTTCAAAAATCTCGTTTGCGATCGTGCGGACCCGGTTGCCTTCATTGATCAGAAGGAAGGGGCAGTCTGCAAGCAGGGAAAAGTCGATATGCTTTGCAAGCTGGTCCTTGACTTCCTCCATACGGCCCGGAAAGTTCCGTTCGAGAACCGCGTCAGGAACTACAAGGAGAATCTCTTCTTCGCAGATGGGGACTGTCTCTACATTTTCCACTTTAAATGGAAGCATATCGATGATCAGATCCACGTCACCGTGCAGCATATCGCCTGCGAGGGCGGAGGAGTTGCCTTCCACCAGGCGCAGTTCAATATTGGGGAAGCGTTCCTTGTAGGCAGGAAGGATTTCCGGCAGGATGACTCGTCCCCTGGTATGGGATACGCCGAGAGTGAGCTGGCCTACGGAGAAATCCTTGATATCGGCAAGTTCCCGGTAAGTCTCTTCCTTCAGGTCGAGAATCTGCCGGGACCGGGTTTTTAACGCCTGCCCTGCATAAGTCAGGGTGAGCGGGGTGGTGCGGTTGAACAAGACCACATCGAATTCTTTTTCCATATTGGAGATGTGGTTGCTTAAAGACTGCTGGGATATGAACAGACGCCTGGCAGCCTTGGTAAAGTTCAGTTCTTCTGCTGCAACCAGGAAATATTCCAGGTTCAGAAAGTTAATCATGGGATCCTCCTGTATAAACGGGCTGATTCAGCGCCGGGATATATTCTGCTGCTTTCTGGATGGAGGTGTTTACGACCAGTTCTTCCGGAAAATCAATCTCCTGAAGGAGCTGATGCGCCCGTCCGTGGTTTCCCACATCGATCTCACAGTGTGCGTCGCTGTTGATGATGATGGGTGTATGATAATGGCGGCAGTACTCCAGCATGGTGAGATAATTCTCCCGTGCGTTCTGCCGGTGGCAGTTGGGATGGAGGGAGCTTGCATTGACCTCCAGGAGGACATGGTGCTCCTTTGCAGCCGCTGCCAGGGTGTCGTAGTCGATCGGAAAACGGCCGTCGTCCGGATGCCCGATGATCTGGACGGCAGGATGTTTCATCGCTCCCAGATAGGCTGCAGTGTTCTGTGCGGCAGTCCCGCTGTCATAGCAGGGGTCGTGGATGCTGGCGATCCCGTAATCCAGCCCGCGCAGGTACTGCTCTTCCAGGTCGACGTGCCCGTCGTAATCGATGATGTTCAGCTCACAGCCGAGCAGCAGCTTGACGCCGCGCTGGTCTCTTGGCACGACTTTAAAGTTTATGAAATAAAAAGGATGGCAGGCGCCCGGTATCCGCGGCGCGTGTTCTGTGACTCCAAGGAGCTTCACGCCTTGATCGGAAGCAGACTGGATCATCTCATAGAGGGTATTGTATGCATGCCCGCTTGCTATGGTATGGGTATGCAGATCCATTATATCAGTCATGGGTATTTCCTTTCCAATGATATTCGCGAACAGTATATCACACTTTTGTGCAGAAAACTATAGAAAAAAGGGCGAAAATGTGGTAAAGTCAACGTATATGCCATAGCATCATGGCGGCAAATGAGGGAGAAAAAGGAGAATGATCAAATGAGCGAAGAATTAAAAGATACCGTACAGGCGGCAGAGGAAGTGAAAGCAGAGGAGACGATGGCGGATTTTGCCAATGAGCTGGAAGCTTCCTATAAGGAATTTGACGAGCGCAGGAACGTATATCAGGAGCAGGAAGGTCCGGATGCGGAAGCATGGGCGGAACTGGTTCAGATGATGCAGGATAAGACCGTGACCAAGGTTAAGATCAAAGAAGCGGTAAAAGCAGGCGTTGTCACCTACATCGGTGAGATCCAGGGCTTCATCCCGGCATCTCAGATTTCCACCTCCTATGTGGAGAAGCTGGAAGACTGGGTTGGTAAGACACTGGAGGTTGTGCCGATCACCGTGGACCCGGAGCACAAGAAGCTGGTTCTGTCCGGCAAGGCAGTGATGAAAGAGCGCCAGGAAGCAGAGAAGGCAGCGAAGCTGGCAGCTGTGCAGGTCGGCGCAGTTGTGGAGGGCACCGTTGACAGCCTGAAAGATTACGGCGCATTCGTAAATCTGGAAGGAGGCTTATCCGGCCTGATCCATGTATCCCAGATCAGCAACCAGAGGATCAAACACCCGGGCGTTGTTCTGAAAGAGGGACAGAAGGTTACGGTGAAGATCATCGCGCTGAAGGACGGCAAGATCAGCCTGAGCATGAAGGCGCTTGAGAATGCGGACGACGCGCAGGAAGAAGTATTTGATTACGATTATAAGGAGACTGCAGCCGCTACGACAGGACTTGGCGACCTGTTAAAGGGGATTAAGCTGTAAGAAGCTTGCAGCAGGACCGATATCGAATGTAAAGGAGGGATAAGCATGATCAATATCCCGAAGACATACAGCCAGATCGACCAGTGGAAATCTATTATGTTCCTCTATGATTCTGCGCTGAAGGAGATTAACACCAAGATAGAGATCCTGAACAATGAGTTTATCCATATTTACAATTATACGCCGATCGAGCATATCAAATCCCGGCTGAAGACGCCGGAGAGCATTGTAAAGAAGTTAAAGCGGGACGGGCAGGAGGTCACCATCGAAAACATGGTGGAGACGCTGAGCGATATTGCGGGCATCCGTATCATCTGCTCGTTCATGCAGGATATTTATCAGATTGCGGACATGATAGCCAGGCAGGAGGATGTGACCGTCCTGTATGTGAAGGATTACATCAAGCAGCCAAAGCCCAACGGGTATAAGAGCTACCATATGGTCGTGACGATACCGATCTATCTGACGGACGGACCGGTGGAGACGAAGGTGGAGATTCAGATCCGTACCGTGGCGATGGATTTTTGGGCGAGCCTGGAACATAAGATTTATTATAAATACGAGGGCAATGCCCCTGCTTCCCTGCAGGCAGAGCTGAAGGCGTGCGCCGATATGGTGGATATGCTGGATGCGAAGATGTTCTCCCTGAACCAGTCGATCCTGGCTGGCGGAGAAGTGAAGCGGGAAGAAAAAGAAGAATAGAGAACATATACGGTTATGAAAATATTAGCAAAAGAGACGTGGCAGATTGTAAGGCTGAACTTGAAAAATGTCCTTTTGTTCGAGTTTCTTTACCGCGCCATCACCTTGCCGGTCTTTTTGCGGTTCGTAAACCGCGGACTGCGGTTTGCGCTTAAGATGGCAGGGTACAGCTACCTGACTGCAGGCAATATCGGAATCTTTCTGATACAGCCGTGGACGCTGCTTACCATCCTGGTGGCGGGAGTTGTGGGGACGATGCTGTTGATGCTGGAAATAGCCGGATTAATCACTGCATTTGAAGGGTCAGCATACGGACAACGGCTGACCCCTTTGCATATCCTCTGGGGCGGATTGCAGAAGGTGGCGGATGAGACAGGACGAAAGAATCTGAAGCTGTGCGGGATCGTGCTGCTTCATTATTTTTTGATAAACCTGTTCCCAATCTGGCGGGCGCTTACCCATATCAAGCCGGTGAATTTTGTGATACAGGAGCTGATGCAGGAGCCGTGGACGCGGCTGCTGGTTGTGGGAGCCCTGATCGTATGCGCCCTGGCGGCGGTCCCGGGACTGTTTGTCTGCTATGGCTGTATGGTGGAACAGAAGTCTTTTTGGGACGGCATGGCGCGCAGCAGATGGCTGCTTCAAAGACACCGGGTCAAATCGGTCGGTCTGCTGGCCTGCTGCAATCTGACGGTGGTGTTTCTCATCATCCTGTCTTACCTGCTGTCGGTGTTTGTCGCCGCCGTGTTCGTGGTTGTGTTTACGGATAAAAATCTGGCGATGGCGGTGCTTTTGTCCGCGTCGGATAAGCTGGAGCTGCTGCTTTTGTTTATCGGCGGGATTTTACTGGTGGTGGTGAACTTTGGGGCATTGTCGGTGCTCTATTACCAGTACGGCAACCGGCGTTACCATGAAGCCAGATGGGATTTCAGCTATCCGGCAAAAGGAACGGAGAGCAGGAGGCGTATGGGCGCGGTCCTGGGTATTATTCTGGCCGTCGGACTTTTTTATATCTTTGATCTGGTACACAGCGGCTCGGCTCTGTCAGATGAAATACTGGTGGAGACCCAGATCACGGCCCACCGGGGCAGTTCGAAGACGGCCCCGGAGAATACGATGGCCGCGATCGGGGCTGCGATCGAGGAGCTGGCAGATTTTGTGGAGCTGGATGTACAGATGACGGCAGACGGAGTGGTGGTGCTGGGGCATGACGCCAACTTAAAACGGGTGGCAGGGATCAACCGGGCCATCAGTTCCATGACCTGGGAGGAACTTGAGAGACTTGATGTGGGCTCCTGGTTTTCCAGGCAGTATGCAGGAGAGCGAATCCCTTCTCTCGCAGAGGTGATGGAACTTTGTAAGGGGAAGATCAGCCTGAATATCGAGATTAAGAATGTGGGCAAGGACAGCGCGCTGCCGAAAGCAGTGGTGGCGCTGATCCTGGAACATGGCATGGAAGAGCAGTGCGTGGTGACATCTACCAGCCTGAACTATCTAAAGCAGGTCAGGGAACTGGCTCCGGGGCTGCGGACCGGGTATATCATATCGGCGGCTTATGGAGATTTTTATTCCAATGATGCGGTGGATTTTATCAGCATTCGTTCCAGCTTTGTCAACGAGGATCTGGTGGAGAAGGCACACGCAGAAGGCAAGGCGGTCCATGCCTGGACGGTAAATACAAAGAGTGAGATGGAGCGGCTGCGGCTGCTTGGGGTTGATAACCTGATCACGGATTATCCGGTGCTTGCCCGCGAGATCATATATAGAGAGGAAGCGACGGAGACGCTTTTGGAGTATCTGAGACTGGTGTTCCGATGATGCTGCCGGAAAGCGGATCGGTTGTGAGCAGGAGGTTTTGATTGTGAAAGCAGTATTACAGCGGGTTTCCCGTGCGTCGGTTACGGTGGACGGAGAGACGGTTGGAGAGATTGGAAAGGGATTTATGATCCTGCTCGGTGTGGCGGATACGGATACGGCTGCCATAGCGGACAGGATGGCGGATAAGATATGTAAGCTGCGGATCTTTGAGGATGACGGAGGCAAGACGAATCTGTCGCTGGCGGATGTGGGCGGTGAGATTCTGGTGGTCAGCCAGTTTACCTTATACGCGGACTGCCATAAGGGAAAACGGCCAAGCTTTATCGGGGCGGGGGCCCCGGCGCTTGCCGTGGAGCTCTATGAGCACTTTATGAAGCGGTGCAGACAGCATGTCCCCAAGGTGGAGCGGGGCAGCTTTGGGGCGCATATGGATGTGGAGCTGGTGAATGACGGACCGTTTACCCTGGTGCTGGAAGGGGACGAAAAGGGAGTCCGCTAAAGTCCTGGATTTAAATGTTAGAGAGGATGACAAAAGAGATGAGTAAAAAAGAGATGACAGAAGGAAAAAAACTGGAAGAAGAGCTGCTGTGGAAATTTCCGCATATTGCGAAAGATGCTCCGGAGCAGATTGAGAAGGCGGCACAGTTCTGCGAAGGATACAAAGAATTCCTGGATCGGGGAAAGACAGAGCGGGAGTGCGTGGCGGCTGCGAAGAAACTTCTGAAAAAAGCGGGCTATGAAAAGCTGGATGTGACGAAGAAATATAATCCCGGCGATAAGGTATACCAGGTAAACAGAAACAAAGCGATCACGGTGACTACCTTTGGAAAGAGACCGGTGCGCGAGGGCGTGCGGATCAACGGCGCCCATATCGATTCTCCGAGGCTGGATCTGAAGCCGAACCCGCTGTATGAAAAGAGCGACATGGCGTATTTTAAGACCCATTATTACGGTGGGATCAGGAAGTACCAGTGGGGGACGGTGCCCCTTGCGATGCACGGCGTAGTGATAAAGAAGAACGGAGAGCGGGTGGATATCTGCATCGGCGAGGACGCGGGGGATCCGGTTTTCTGTGTCAGCGACCTGCTGCCCCATCTTGCGGCAAAACAGAATGAGCGCAAACTGGCCGAGGGGCTAAAGGGCGAGGAGCTGAATATCATCGTAGGCTCTGTTCCGTTTCTGGATGATGAGGTAAAAGAGCCGGTGAAGCTGCTTGCGCTGAAACTGCTGAATGAAAAGTACGGGATCACCGAGGCGGATTTTTACCGGGCGGAGATTGAGATGGTTCCGGCCCAGAAGGCATCGGATGTAGGGCTGGACCGCAGCCTGGTCGGCGCTTACGGGCAGGATGACCGGGTGTGCGCGTATACGGCGCTGATGGCGGAGATCGAGACGAAACTGCCGACCTATACGACGGTGACGATCCTGACGGACAAGGAGGAGATCGGCTCGGAAGGCAATACGGGGCTGAATTCAGACTATGTGAAGCACTATATCGAATATCTGGCAGAGATGGAGGGGGCAAACCCGAAAGAGGTGTTCAGAAATTCGCTGTGCCTGTCATCGGATGTGAACGCGGCGTTTGACCCGACCTTCCCGGATGTGTTTGAGGGAAATAATACAAGTTATGTAAACAAAGGTTGCGTGCTGACCAAATATACTGGCGCCCGCGGCAAGTCCGGGTCGAATGACGCCAGCGCAGAGGTCATGGCGAAGGTGATCGGCATGATGGAAGCGGAAGGCGTGTACTGGCAGGCAGGAGAGCTGGGCGCTGTAGACCAGGGCGGCGGCGGTACGATCGCCAAATACGTGGCCCATATGAATATCGACGTGGTGGACCTGGGTGTGCCGATCATCTCGATGCATTCGCCGTTTGAACTGGCTTCCAAGCTGGATGTGTACAATACATACCGGGCATTTCTGGCATTTTATAAATAGAAGGAATCATGAAATATTTATGAAAATTTATGAAATTCCATAGAAATGCTTTTTAAAACAGGCTTGTTATGTTATAACTGTAGGAAGTACCCGGGGGGACCTGCGGTAACTTCTATTACAGAGAAAAGGAAAGTATTATGAAAAAATATGTAAAACTGACACTGTGCGGACTGGCGGCTGCGATGCTTGTCGCAGGCTGCTCAAAGAAGACGGATGCGCCGGAGACTACGGCTGCACCGGAGACAGCAGAGACCGAGGCTGCTGAGCTGGACAAGGGAGTGATATCCAAACTGGGAGAATATAAAGGGATGGAGGTCACAAAGATGTCCACCGAGGTGACGGATGAAGAGCTGGAGACAAGGATCCAGAGCATCCTGAAAGCCAACCCGGAGCACATAGAGATTACAGACCGGGCGGCGAAGAATGGCGATGTCGTCAATATTGATTTTGTCGGAATGAAAGACGGCGTAGCCTTTGACGGCGGTACGTCTGAAGGATATGACCTGGAACTCGGTTCCCATAGCTTTATTGAAGGATTTGAAGAGGGGCTGGTAGGAGCAAAGACCGGCGACGAGCTGAGCCTGAACCTGACATTCCCGGAGAATTACGGCAATGCTGACCTGGCGGGCCAGGACGTTGTGTTCGATGTGACTGTGAACAGCATCGAAGAGATCAGGGAGGCGGTTCTGGACAATCAGTTTGTACAGCGGATTTCCGATCTGACTTCTGTGGATGAGTGGAAGGCAGATACGCTGGCAGACATGGAAGTGGAAAAAGAAAAACAGGCAGAGATGAAGCTTGAGAATGATGCCCTGCTGGCGGCAGTGGAACATTCAGAGTTTGAGCTGAACGAGGCGTATGTGGACCAGCAGTTCAACACCCAGATGGAATACACGAACAGTCTGATCCAGATGTACGGGATGTCCCTTGCCGATTATGCGACCATGATGTACGGCATGACGGAAGAGGAGATGAAGGATACCATAAGGACCAGTATAGAGCTTGGCATCAAGCAGCAGATCCTGGCGGCGGCAATCGCAGAAAAAGAAGGGCTGCAGGTGGAAGACGCAGACCGGGAACGCGTGGCCAAGGAGATGAATATGACCGTCGAAGACCTGAACAAGAATTACGGCGCCGAGATTGTGGATGAGAGTGCGATGATGTATAAGGTGGTCGCTTTTATCAGAGATAACGCAGTGGTTAAATAATCATTTAAAATTTTACAGGGGGAAATCTTTTATGCAGCTGTTAAAAGACAGGATACGCAAGGATGGAAAAATCAAGGCCGGAAATGTACTGAAAGTGGACAGTTTTCTGAATCACCAGATGGATATCGATCTGTTTCAGGAGATTGGAAAAGAGTTCAAACGCCGGTTTGCCGACTTGGAGGTTAACAAGATCCTGACCATTGAGGCGTCGGGAATCGGCATTGCCTGCGTCGTGGCGCAGAGCTTTGGCGTGCCGGTAGTGTTTGCGAAAAAGACGAAGACCAAGAATATCGCCGGGGACGTGTACACCAGCCAGGTCGAATCCTTTACCCACGGACGCGTATACGACATCATCGTGTCAAAAGAATTTTTGGGCAAAGGGGATAAGGTGCTTCTGATCGACGATTTCCTGGCAAACGGAAAGGCGTTGGAGGGCCTGGCGCAGCTGGTAGAAGATTCCGGCGCCGAGCTGGTGGGCGCGGGCATCGTGATAGAAAAAGGCTTCCAGGTGGGCGGAGAGATTATCCGTTCCAGAGGAATCCGCCTGGAATCCCTTGCAATCGTGGAAAGTATGGATGAGGAGACCGGAACGATCGTGTTCCGCGGTGATGAGGCGTGAGTAGAAAAGTTTTATTTTTTGATATCGACGGGACGCTGTTCAGCGAGGTGACGAGAACCGTGCCGGAGAGTACGAAAAAGGCTCTTTTAAGGGCGCGGGAGCGGGGGCATCTGGTGTTTGTCAACACCGGGCGTTCCTACTCGGAACTGGGTGAGATCAAGGAGATGCTGGGAGAGTCCCTGGTGGACGGCTGGCTGTGCGGCTGCGGCACGTATGTGGAGGCAGGACAGAGTGTACTTTACCACCGCACGATGCCGCCTGAGCAGGCGGACCTGATCCGGACAGCGATCGTGGAGTGCGACATGGACGGTGTGCTGGAAGGAAAGGACGGCTGTTATGTCCCCAGTGAAACCTCCCGTTTTGAAGCGGGAAACAGAATCCGCAAAGGGATTGGCTTTGCCATCCGTTCTATGGACTGGTTTAAGGAATGCGGAGAGATTGACAAGTTCTGCGTGATCGCAGATGAGCAGAGCGACCGGGCTGGATTTTTCAGGAAGCTGGGGCTGGATATCGATGTGATCGACCGGGGAGACGGGTTTTATGAATGCGTCCCGGCAGGGCATTCGAAGGCGACTGCGATCGATGTGGTGCTGGAGCACTTTGGGATGAGCCTGAAGGACGCCTATGTGTTCGGGGACAGCACCAACGATTTGTCCATGTTTGAGCATGTGCCGAATGCGGTGCTGATGGGAAAGCATGACAAAGAGCTGGAACCCTTTGCCTCGTTTACGACGAAAACCGTGGAAAAAGACGGGATCTGGTATGCGATGGAGCACCTGGGGCTGCTGGATTGACAAAAAACAGCCGAAATTAATTGAAAAAAAAAGAATAATATAACCCATGCTATTTTCAATTGTATTGCAAATGTGATAAAATTGACCTAAAGCGTCGGGGAAGGGAAAAAGATATTGGTGATATTGACAGTCGGCAATGTCTTTTTCTTTACCTTGGTTTGTTAGGAAATTAACATGAACAGAAAGCAAGGAGGATTAAAAAATGGCACAATATGACGTGATTATTATTGGCGCCGGACCTGCCGGAATGACAGCGGCTATTTATGCGGCAAGAGCGGACATGAATGTACTGATGCTGGACAAACTGGCGCCGGGCGGACAGATTATCAATACAAACGAAATTCAGAATTATCCGGGCGTCGGAACGATAAACGGGGCAGAACTTGCTTATCAGATGTTTGAGCATACGCAGCAGTTTGAGAATATTGCCTTCGATTATGCCACCGTGAAGGAAATCAAGGATGAAAACGGAGAAAAGACGGTTGTCTGTGTGGAGGATGACAAGACTTTTACTGCAAAAGCCCTGATCATTGCCACTGGAACAAGACCGAGATGCCTGGGAGTTCCGGGTGAGGATAATTTCCGCGGCAACGGCATTAGCTGGTGTGCGATCTGCGACGGGGCACAGTACCGCGACCGCGATGTAGTGGTGATCGGCGGCGGAAACTCTGCGGTGGAAGAGTCCATCTTCCTGGCGGGCATTGTAAAATCCCTGACGATCGTGACCATGTTTGACCTGACCGCAGACCCGATGGCATGTGACAAGCTGCGTGCGATGGACAATGTAAAGATTTATCCATATCAGGATATCCTGGAGTTTGTCGGCGACGGCAAGCTGGAAGGCGTCCACTTTAAGTCCACAAAGACTGGCGAGGAGAATACGGTGAAGTGTGACGGCGTGTTCGAGTATATCGGACTGACCCCGACCACCGAATTTTTGAAGGATGCCGGGGTACTCAATGAGATGGGATATGTCGAAGTTGACGACAAGATGCACAGCAGGGTTGTGGGCATCTACGGGGCGGGAGATTGTGTGACCAAGACTCTGCGCCAGGTTATCACGGCATGTGCAGACGGTGCGATCGCGGCCCAGGAAGCATCCCATTATGTACAAAATTCATAACTGACTGTTTGGCGGATGATTTGAGCACCGCTGAACTGTTACGATAAACTTAATCCATGCAAAAGAACGAGGAGGAACGAATCATGTTAAAAGAAGTAAACAGTGCAGAATTTAAAGAACTTTGCGGGACCGGTCTGGTGCTGGCAGACTTCTTCTCTACCACATGCGGGCCGTGCAAGATGCTGGGCTTCGTACTTAAAGATGTGGAGAAGGAGTTCGGCGATGACCTGACCATCCTTAAAATAGATTTCGACCAGAATAAGGAACTGACCGCAGAGTACGGCGTGACCGGATATCCGACCCTGGTGCTGCTGAAAGACGGCGTTGAGGCAGGACGTCTTCAGGGCTTACAGCAGAAACCGGTGATCGTGAAAATGATCCAGGACAACAAATAGGCAGAGCTAATTTTAAGAGGAGGGAATACACATGGCAGTTCAGTACACATTCAGCAAGCATCTGATCGACCGTCAGGGCGATGCAGAGGAAGCAATGTTAAAAGAGTTTGAGGCAGGAAATTACACCATCGAGAACCCGTTGGTAAAATATAACCTGTATCTGGTAAATCCGCTTTCCGCAGTGGTTTGCTTCAATACGGAGGAAGAGGTAGCGGTTACCGTGACCGTAAAGGGCAAGACCCCGCAGGGCAACATTTCCCATACCTTCCCGAAGGCGAAGAAACATGTGCTTCCGATCGTAGGCCTGTACTCCGATTACAACAATAAAGTGGAGATCAGACTTTACAGAGGGGCATCCAATACGATCGAGATCATGGTACCAGACGTATTTGACGGCAAGGAAGTTATCTATTCGATGGACACCACGCCGGAATACCTGCAGGACAATGTGATCCTGGTATCTCCGGCAGGAGAGGACCTGGCTTCTGCATTCGACTATGCGGGGGATGTGAGATGGCATATGAACGTGCCGTGCGTATTCGACGTAAAGAGACTGAAAAACGGCAACCTGATCATGGGTTCCAGCCGTATTATCCAGATGCCGTACTATATGTCCGGCCTGTATGAGATCAGCCCCTGCGGCAAGATCTACAAAGAGTACCGTGTGCCGGGCGGCTACCATCATGATGAGTTCGAGATGGAAGACGGCAACCTGCTGTGCCTGACCGAGGATTTAAACAGCGAGACCGTAGAGGATATGTGCGTGCTCTTAGACCGCAACACCGGCGAGATCCTGCGCAAATGGGATTATAAAGAGTCCTTCCAGAAGGCGTTTGGCGATCTGAGCGAAGACGCTTCCAAGTGGTTTAACACCAAGGGCATCGGTCAGTCCGGAAGCTGGTCTGCACATGACTGGTTCCACAACAATGCCGTATGGTATGACAAGAACACCAACTCCATGACTTTCTCCGGCCGTCATATGGACTGTATGATGAACATTGATTATGAGACCGGCGACATCAACTGGCTGATCACCGATCCGACGGGCTGGCCGGAAGAGCTTCAGGAGACCTTAAAGAAATATACCTTTACTCCGGTTGGCAACAACTTTGGATGGCAGTATGAGCAGCACGCATGTGTGATCACTCCGAACGGTGATGTGATGTGCTTCGACAACCACCACTACGGTGCGAAGAAGGCAGACACCGAGCATCAGCTTGCTGCAAAAGACAATTACTCCAGAGGCGTCCGCTACAGGATCAACACCGACGATATGACGATCGAGCAGGTTTGGGAGTACGGTAAGGACAGAGGCGCGGAGTTCTTCTCCCCGTATATCTGTAACGTGGAGTACTACAATGAGGGGCACTATATGGTTCACTCCGGCGGTATCGCCTATGACAAAGACGGCAACCCGTCCGAGGCCCTGGGCGCATTTGCAAAGGATGCGGGCGGTTCCCTCCACTCCATCACCGTAGAGATCGCGGACAACAAAAAGATGCTGGAACTGCATGTGCCGGGCAACTACTACCGCGGCGAGAAACTGAAACTGTACAGCGACGGCATCAATCTGGAGCTGGGCAGAGGACAGCTTCTTGGCTCTATGGGCGTAACGAAAGAATTTGAGACCGATATTCCGCTGGAGTCCTGCGGCGAGATGCTGCCGGAGAGCTGCGGAGCAAGAATCGAGGATGAGGAGGACCGCTTCACCTTCTTCTCCAGATTCGAAAAAGGCCAGCTGGTTATGCTGATGCTGGAGCAGGGTGAGGAGAAGCACAGATACTTCATCTCCACCACGGCAGTTCCGTTCCTGGCAATGTGCTGCGGAACTTTCCTGGATTCTGACGAGAGAAACACCAGGACCGCGATTAACAAGAACGGTCTTTCCGGAACATATGATGTCCGCGTGATCGTAGATGACAAGAAATATGAGACCGGGGTTCAGATCCATTGTTAAGCATGTCCAGCCATTAGCAGAAATTTGCTTATCATAAGAAAAAAGATAATGATAAAAATCATCAACTATGATAAAATTATAACAGTAATTTAAGAGTGACTCTGCCCGGAGCGGGGAACCGGGCAGGGTTTGTTACACCTAAGATCAAAAGGAGGATAAGAAAGTATGGGATACAAAGTAAGCTTCGAAGAAGTGAATAAAATCTTTGACAAGCTCCAGGATGAATACGAGATCTGGGCTCCGAAAAGATTTGCCGGGAAGGGCCGGTACTCTGATACGGACATCATCAAATATGATAAGGTATCGACAGTAGAGGAGATCGAGTTTAAGGAGAAGTCAGACTATCCGGCAAAGGAAGTATTAAGCCCGATTACCCAGTCCCTGTTCTACTTCACCGAAGACGAATTCCGTGAGAGCAAGGCTACCAGCAAAAAGCTGCTGATCTTCATGCGTCCGTGTGATATCAACGCACAGCATCATCAGGAGAAGATCTACCTTCAGAATGGTGGATTCGCTGATATGTATTATCAGAGAATGAATGAAAAAGTAAAGATCGTCATGATCGAGTGTACCGAAGGCTGGGATACCTGCTTCTGCGTAAGCATGGGTTCCAACAAAGCGGACGACTATGCGCTGGCAGTACGCGCCGGAGAGGGCGAGCTGTCTGTTGAGGTGAAAGACGAAGCATTTGCATCCCTGTTTGCTGACTCCTCCGCATGCGACTTCACACCGGAGTTCATCGAGAAGAACCAGATCGAGCTGGAGATTCCGGAGATTCCGAACAAGGAAGTCCTGACAAAGCTGAAAAACCATCCGATGTGGAATGAATACAACAAGCGCTGTGTTTCCTGTGGCGCATGTACGGTTGCATGCAGCACCTGTACCTGTTTCACGACCACAGATGTCATCTACAATGAGAACAGCAATGTAGGTGAGAGAAAGAGAACCACCGCTTCCTGCCAGATTGAAGGTTTCACCGATATGGCCGGCGGACATGTGTTCCGCAAGACTGCAGCTGAGAGAATGCGTTATAAAGTTCTCCACAAGTTCCACGACTACAAGGCACGTTTTGAGGATTACCATATGTGCGTAGGCTGTGGACGTTGTACCAGCAGATGTCCGGAGTTCATCTCCATCACGGCAACTGTGAGAAAGATGGCAAAGGCAATCGACGAAATCGTTGCAGAAGAAGGCAAGTAGGAAGGGGGACATACAGATGAATAACATTATTAAACCAGTTCCATGCAAGATTCTGGATATCACAAAAGAGAGTCTGCTGGAGTATACATTTAAAGTAGAAACCGATATCAAACCGGAGCACGGACAGTTCTTACAGCTTTCCATCCCGAAGGTTGGCGAGGCGCCGATCTCTGTAAGTGCATTCGGCGACGGCTGGATGGACTTTACGATCCGTTCCGTAGGTAAGGTAACCGATGAAATCTTCCAGAAGCGCCCGGGCGACACTCTGTTTTTGCGCGGCGCATATGGCAAGGGCTGGCCGGTAGAGCAGTTTAAGGGCAAACATATGGTAGTCATCACCGGAGGTACTGGTCTGGCTCCTGTAAGAAGTATGCTGAACCTGTTCTACAACAATCCTGGTTATGTAGAGAGCGTTACGCTGATCAGCGGTTTCAAGAACGAAGAAGGTATCGTATTCAAGGGCGAGCTGGAGACATGGAAAGATAAATTCACCACCATGTACACTCTGGATGCAGACAAGAAAGAGGGATGGAACACCGGCTTTGTTACGGAGTTCGTTTCCAAAGTTGACTGGGCAAGCTTTGGCGATAACTACGAGGTAGTGATCGTTGGACCGCCGCCAATGATGAAGTTCACCGGAATCGAGTGCAGCAAGTGCGGCGTTCCGGATGAGAAGATCTGGGTATCCTTCGAGCGTAAGATGTCCTGTGCAGTTGGTAAGTGCGGACATTGCCGTATCGACGAAGTATATGTATGTCTGGATGGCCCGGTATTTAACTACACCCAGGCAAAATATCTGGTAGACTAAGGAAGGGAGCGTAAGAATATATGAATCACGATATTGATGTTAAGAAAGTCCGTGTGAACTGTTATAGACAGTCCAAAGTAGCAGGAGAATTCATGCTGCAGTTACGTGTTCCTGGTGGTCTGATCAATGCAAAGCATCTGGGTCTGGTGCAGGAGCTGTGTGAGACTTATGGTAATGGAACCTTCCATATCGGTACCAGACAGACCCTGAACGTACCGGGGATCAAATACGAGAATATTGAAGCATGCAATAAAAAGATTAAAGAGTATATCGAAGATGTTGATATCCAGATGTGTGGTGTTGACATGGAGACGATCGCAGGCCAGCCGGCTGAGTACGACGTAGACCACGGCTATCCGACCATCGGCGCTCGTAATATCATGTCCTGTATCGGTAATGCACATTGTATCAAGGGCAATATCAATACCTACGAGATGGCAAGAAAGATCGAGAAGCTGATCTTCCCGTCCCATTACCATATCAAAGTTGCAGTTGCAGGCTGTCCGAACGACTGTGTAAAGGCAAACTTCAACGATTTCGGCGTTATGGGCATCAACAAGATGGTATATGACTATGACCGTTGTATCGGCTGCGGCGCATGTGCGAAAGCCTGCGAGCATCACGCAACCGGCGTTCTGTCCCTGAACAAGGACGGCAAGATCGATAAAGATGCCTGCTGCTGTGTAGGCTGTGGCGAGTGCGTACTGATCTGCCCGACCAGCGCATGGACCAGAAACCCGAAGAAACTGTACCGCGTGACTCTGGGCGGCCGTACCGGCAAGCAGAACCCGCGTTCCGGCAAGCTGTTCCTGAACTGGGTAGACGAGGATGTTGTACTTGGCATGTTCGCAAACTGGCAGAAGTTCTCTGCATGGGCGCTGGATTACAAGCCGGAGTACCTGCATGGCGGACATCTGATCGACCGTGTCGGCTACAAAGAGTTCGTAAAACACATCTTTGAAGGTGTTGAGTTCAATCCGGAAGCTAAGATGGCAGATGACATCTACTGGGCAGAGAATGAGCAGCGCGGCAATATGCACGTAATGCCGCTGTCTCAGCACAAACATGCAGGCCCACAGGCATAAAAAGAATATATTGGATAAAATTTCAGGCCCGCCGGCGTATGGCGGGCTTGAGTTTTGTAAGGAAGAATTGTATACTGTATGGGACTGGTAATATGCATGGAGAGAGGGAGCAGGATGAAGATTCGGATTGGAACAAGAAAGAGCAGGCTTGCAATGGTTCAGACAGAACTGGTGCGGGATATGATTCAGACGAAGTTTTCTGAGATGGAGATAGAGCTGGTGCCGATGAGCACCAAGGGAGATAAGATTTTGGACCGCTCCCTGACTTCATTTGGCGGAAAGGGCGTGTTTACGAAAGAGCTGGAGGATGCGCTTCTGGACGGGAGCGTGGACATGGCGGTACACAGCGCCAAGGATATGCCGATGGAGTTTCCAAAAGGGCTGGCCCTTGGAGCGGTGCTTGACCGGGAAGACCCTGGCGATGTGCTGATCACGAGAAGCGGCATCCAGGCCAGGGAACTTCCGGCAGGCAGCGTGATCGGAACCAGCAGCCTGAGGCGCGAACTGCAGATCAGGAAGCTGAATCCGCAGGTTCGGGTGAAGCTGCTGCGCGGAAACGTGCAGACGAGACTCGGGAAATTGTGTGACGGTGAATACGACGGGATTCTGCTGGCTGCGGCAGGGCTTAAGCGTCTTGGGCTTGATGCGCCGGAGGGGCTTCATCTGGAATATCTTGACAAGGAGCAGTTCATCCCTGCGCCGGGGCAGGGAATCCTGGCTGTGGAGATCCGCGAGGGAGAGCTGGCGGAAGTGATGGCGGCGATCCATTCGGCGGAGGCTGCGGCGATGCTGGCTGCGGAGCGGGAGTATCTGACGGTGCTTGGAGGCGGCTGCAATGCGCCTTGCGGGGCTTACTGCCGGAGAGCAGGCGGCAGGCTTGTGATGTCGGCGATGTATGCGGCAGATGGGAAGCATCCGGTGTACAAAAAAGGCAGCAGGGACATAGCGGCGGGATTGGAAACGGCGGTACAGGGTCCCGCGGATCTGGAAGAGTCTGCAAAAGCGCTGGCGGACGACCTGGCAATGCAGGTGCGTTACCAGAAGGTATCCCTGGTGGGCGCAGGACCCGGGGATGCAGGGCTGTTTACGCAGCGGGGGCTGGAGTGTGTGCGCCGGGCGGATGTCATCGTCTATGATAATCTGATCTCCGGATCGATTCTGAACGAGGCAAGGCTGGATGCCGAGCTTTTTTATGGCGGAAAACGTTCCAGCAACCATTATCTGACCCAGGACCAGATCAACGCTCTGCTGGTGGAGCAGGCGAAGCTGGGGAAATATGTGGTAAGGCTGAAGGGCGGCGACCCCTTTATCTTCGGGCGCGGCGGTGAAGAAGCGATGGAGCTGCAAAAGCACGGCATACCATTTGAGGTGGTGCCGGGGATTTCCTCTTCCTACAGCGTTCCGGCCTATGCGGGAATCCCGGTGACGCAGCGGGAGATGGCTTCTTCTTTTCATGTGATCACGGGGCATGAGGGAGCGCATAAGGCAGAAGAGGTGCTGGATTATGCGACTCTGGCAAAAGAGGAGGGCACGCTGATCTTTCTGATGGGACTTAAGAACCTGGGGAAGATAGCGGGGCAGCTGATGGCACATGGAAAAGCGAAAGACACTCCGGCCGCAGTGATCCAGCAGGGGACTACGGCAAAGCAGAAAAAAGCGGTTTCGACGCTGGAACACATCGTGGAGGAGGCGGCGCGCTGCCAGATCCAGACTCCTGCCATCACGGTCGTCGGAGACGTGGTTTCTCTGGAGGATAAGCTTGCATGGTTTGGACAGAAGCCTTTGTCTGGAAAACGGGTGCTGGTGACGGGAACCCGTTACATGGCAAAGGAGATGGAGGCGGAGCTTGATGCGCTGGGGGCGGAGACAGTTGCGATCAGCGTGATTGAGAACATGCCATTGATGGATGAAAAGGTGAAGGCCGCATTTTCCGATATTGCAAAATACCGGTGGGTGGTGTTTACCAGCGGAAATGGTGTGGAAATCTTCTTTGACACGATGAAAAAATGTTCCGTGGACATACGAAGCCTTATGAACCTCAAATTTGCCGCGGTGGGGAAAAATACGGCAAAGGCGCTGGCGGATTACGGTATCCGGTGTGATTTTGTGCCGTCGAAATTTTCCGGGGCGGATTTGGCAAAAGAGTGGATTCCACAGCTTGGCAGGGAGGATGCGGTGCTGCTGATGCGCGCCAGGGAAGGTGTGTCCGTGCTGCCAAAAGAGCTTGAGAAGGCGGGCATTCCGTTTGAAGACGTGGCTCTGTATGAGACGTGGGTGGACGAACGGCGCAGTGATGAACTGAACCGCGCAGTCTTACAGGCGGATTATGTGACGGTGGCAAGCGGTTCGGCTGTGCGCGCTTTTTGCGGGATGGTGCCGGAATACAGGACGTTTGATGCGAAGGTGGTTTCCATCGGGCCTTCTACGACAAAGGTGGCAGAGGAACTGGGGCTTCCGGTATATAAGAGTGCTTCGGAGTACACGGCTGCAGGGATTGCGGAGGCGATCCTGGCGGACGTGATGCGGGAGCAGGCGGTGCTGTGCGAGACGGTACATGATGATTGTGATAACGGCGTGCAGCGAACGGTTATATGTAAGACGTCGTTTACCGTGGACCGTGAAACGTGATAGGACAGAAAGGATTGGCAGATGATGAATACAGAAAAATCAGAACAGTTATTTGAACGATCAAAACAGTTAATTCCGGGCGGGGTGAACAGTCCGGTGCGGGCCTTCGGTTCTGTCGGGCGGACACCGCTGTTTATCGACCACGCCAAAGGGAGCCACATCACAGATGTGGACGGAAATACGTATCTGGATTACGTTTGTTCCTGGGGACCCGGGATACTGGGCCATGCCCACCCGGAGGTCATCGAGGCGGTGCAAAAGGCCTGTGCAGACGGACTGACTTATGGCGCGCCGACAAAAAAAGAGCTGCAGCTGGCCGAGCTGATCTGTGAGGCGATGCCTTCCGTAGAGAAGGTCCGCCTTGTCAGCTCCGGGACAGAGGCAGTCATGAGCGCGATCCGTGTGGCGAGAGGTTATACCGGCCGGGATCTGATTATCAAGTTCAAAGGGAATTATCACGGCCATTCGGACGGTCTTTTAGTAAAAGCGGGTTCTGCCGCCCTGACAACGGCAGTGCCGGACAGCCAGGGCGTTCCGGCGTCCTACACGCAGAATACGCTGGTGGCGCTTTACAATGACAAGGATTCCGTGCGGGAGCTGATGGAAACGTACAAAGGGCAGGTGGCTGCCATCATCGTGGAGCCGGTAGCGGCGAATATGGGCGTGGTACTGCCGCAGGATGATTTTCTGCAGTTTTTGCGGGACATCACAAAGGAGCAGGAGACACTGCTGATCTTTGACGAGGTCATCACAGGTTTCCGTCTGGGGTACGGCGGAGCGCAGGGATACTTTGGCATTTGTCCTGACCTGACGACGATGGGAAAAATCGTAGGAGGCGGGATGCCGATGGCGGCGTACGGCGGCAGGAAGGAAGTCATGGATATGGTTTCCCCGGTTGGCCCGGTATATCAGGCCGGCACGCTGTCGGGTAATCCGATCGCGACAACTGCGGGGATCAGGACGTTGGAAATCCTGAAGGCGCATCCTGAGTACTATGTCCAGATTGAAGAGAATGCGAAAAAGCTGGCAGAGGCTTACCGGGAACGGGCAAAGGAAACGGGCGAGGCAATCTGGGTAAACCAGATCGGTTCTCTGCTCAGTGCCTTCTTTACGTCAGCTCCGGTCTGTGACTATGACAGTGCGACGTCTTCGGATACGGCTGCGTATGCCAGATACTTTGGGCGGATGTTAGAGGGAGGCATCTATGTGGCGCCGTCCCAGTTCGAGGCAATGTTTGTCTCTGTGGCGCATACGGATGCGGAGATTGAAGAAACATGCAGATGGATACGCAGGAAACAGGGATAGGAAACGGGGAGTCATGGGAATATATTTACTTAGTTTGAGCCATAAAACAACACCGCTTGAGATACGGTCCCTGTTTGCATATTCGGAGCAGCAAAAGGAGCAGGTGCTCAAAGAGCTGTTTTCTTCCGGCCTGGTGGACGAGGCGGTTGTGCTCTCGACCTGCAACCGGACGGAGATTTACTGTCATGGGGCGGACGACGGAGCCGAGGACGCGGAAAACCGGGTGCTGGAGGTGATGGAGGCGTCAGCTGTCCGGGCGGCTGACGCCGGTCAGGTGCCGGATATGAGACGTTACCTGCGCCGGTATTGCGGGCGCGGGGCAATCCATCATCTGTTCCAGGTGGCGGCGGGGCTGGACTCTATGGTGATTGGCGAGGACCAGATCCTGGGCCAGGTGAAGCAGGCATATGATTTTTCGCGGGAGCGCGGATATTGCAAGACATTTTTAAATACGCTGTTCCGGGATGCGGTGACCGGGGCGAAGAAGGTGAAGACGGATACGATTTTGTCAAAGACCCCGGTTTCTACGGCGAGCCTTGCGGTGAAGGCGGCGGAGGAAAAGCTGGGCGGTCTGTCCGGGAAAAAGCTGATGATCATCGGCGCAACCGGAAAGATTGGCAATATTGTGCTCAAGAACGTACAGGACATCAAAGGACTGGACATCTATGTCACGATGCGGGGACATTCCGGCGCAAAAAAGCTGGGGCATGGCCTTCGCTACACGATGATCCCGTTTGAGGAACGATACCGGTGGCTGGATGAGATGGATGTGGTCCTGAGTGCGACGACAAGCCCCCATTATACCATTACCAGGGCGCAGGCAGAGCAGAACAGGAAGACGGATAAGGACCGTGTGTTCCTGGATCTGGCAGTTCCGGTGGATATCGAGGAGACGGTTGCCTGCATTCCGCGGACGTGGTATTTTAATATCGAGGATATGGCGGAGCTGGCGCGCCGGAACAATGAAAAGAAGCAGGCGGAAATCCAGACGGCCGACCGGATTATCGAGGAGTATGAGACGCAGTTTTACAAGTGGCTGATGTTTCAGACCCACCGGGATGAGATGGACCGGCTGAAGGAGACGATTGTACAGGAAATCTGTGAAAAGGGGGCGGAAGCCGCGATCAACCATCTGTTTTACCGGATGAGGGAAGCGGGAACGACCGGGCAGGTGGACAGCTTTTTGGAAACCGTAAAACAGGTGAATGAGGACATCGCTTTGGCGGCACAGAGCCGGCCGGCGCCGAGGACAAAGCGGAAACGAGCCGGACAGGAAGCGTATTTTCCCCTGTTTTTCAACATAAAGGGGCAGACTGCCCTGATTGTGGGCGCAGGAAAAATTGCTTCGCGCCGGGCGGAGATCCTGGCGGAATTCGGAGCCGACGTATTGGTAGTGGCGCCGGACGGGGCGGAGCTGATGGAGAGGCTCGACCGGGAAGGCACGGTGCGGTGGGAACGCAGGAAATTTGATATCCGGGATATCGATGATAAGTATATGGTAATTGCGGCGACAAGCGATGCCGGGCTCAATACGGAGATCGCGGTACAGTGTAAGGCGCGTCACATCCTGGTGAACAATGCGGGGGATAAAGGGCAGTGTGACTTCTATTTCCCCGGGATTGCACGGGAAGGGCAGATTGTGGCGGGGGTTACGACCTCCGGGAAGGACCACGGGCTGGCGCGGGAGATCACCGGGCAGATGCAGATGTGGCTGAAGCGGTTTGCGGAGTAGGAGCGTGGCATTTTAAACGGAAATGAGGGATGAAGAAATGATACAAAGACCAAGACGACTGCGCGGAAATGCGCTGTTGAGAAAGATGGTGCGGGAGACGCGGGTGGATAAATCTGCCCTGATCTACCCGATGTTTGTGCGGGACGGGGAAGGAATCCGGGAGGAGATCGGGACGATGCCGGGGCAGTTCCGCTACAGCATTGACCAGATGCCCTACAAGCTGGAGCAGCTGAAAAAAGCGGGCGTGGACAGCGTGATGTTTTTTGGCATCCCGGACCACAAGGATGAAGCTGGCAGCGGGGCCTATGCAGAGGACGGGATCGTCCAGCGGGCTCTTCGGGAGGCGAGAAAACAATTCGGCAGCGAGCTGTATCTGACGACGGATGTCTGCATGTGTGAGTATACTTCTCACGGACATTGCGGCGTGTTGTGCGGGTGTGAGGTGGACAATGACCCAACCCTAAAACTGCTGGCGAAGACGGCTTTGTCCCATGCGCAGGCGGGGGCCGATCTGGTAGCTCCTTCCGACATGATGGACGGACGGGTGCTTGCGATCCGCAATATGCTGGATGAGCACGGTTTTACGGGAATTCCGATCATGTCCTATGCAGTCAAGTACGCATCTGCATTTTATGGTCCGTTCCGCGATGCGGCAGGCTCTGCGCCTGCGTTTGGCGACAGGAAATCGTATCAGATGGATTTCCACAACCGGAAGGAAGGCATCAAAGAGGCGCTGACGGATGTGGAAGAAGGCGCGGATATCATTATGGTGAAGCCGGCGCTCGCCTATCAGGATATCATCCGGGAAGTTGCCGACCTGGTAGAAGTCCCTGTTGCCGCCTACAGCGTGAGCGGGGAATATTCGATGGTGAAGGCAGGGGCGAAGCTGGGCTTTATCGAGGAAGAGCGGATCATCGCAGAGATGGCGGTCGGCACGTTTAGGGCGGGGGCGTCAGTTTATCTGACATATTTCGCAGAAGAGATTGCCCGGCTGATGGATGCGGGGGTTATAGGGTAGCAGGCAGGGCAGGGCTGCCCAGTGCGGCCTGCCTTCTGACACGTTCCTTCACCTGACGCAAAAATGATTCCGGTCCCACGACCTTTACAACTGGCCCAAAGGAAAGTACCTGGATCAGCAGCTCTGTTTCTCTTGTCTTGTCATAATAGATGGAGCAGCGGTATCTGCCTTCCGCCTCCAGCTTCTCCACTTTCTTCTGATAACAGGAGAAATGGAGCATGGTCCGTTCCAGCGCGTTCCGTTCACTGGATATTTCCAGAACAACCGGCTGGCTGCAGAGGCATGAGTCCATATACTGGTCGATATCGATGGTTTCCCGGCTGAAAAAACCGGTTTCTACGATACGCAGGATGCGGCCGATGTTGAGCTGGTCGATGCGGTAACGCCCGTTTTTCTTGCGGTACAGGGCGTACAGGCGGAACTTGCCGTCTTTTGGGCTGTATTCTAAGCGCGCAGGAAGACAGGTATGTTCCAGCGTGCGGTTTTTGCCGGAATAATACGAGATACGCAGTGCCTGACGGCTGCGGATGCTCTTCAGGATAATCTGAAAATGGTTCCGGTAAGAGGTAAGCCCGAACTGGTCACAGTCTGCATACTGATCAAAATAGCAGAAGTCGGACGGGTGGTATAGAGGGGTTACATCCGCCAGGTACTCCTGCAGGGCAGATAATTGACCATCCGTAAAAAACAGGGAAATCCGGGGATCTTCCAGCAGGGATTTCAGCCAGGATTTTTGCAGGGCGGTGAGAGGCATTGCGGGCGTGTGCTTTAAGACCGTCCGGTAGGAAAGGCCGTTCTCCCGGCCGCTTTCCCCGCTGCCTTCGGAGGTGGTAAGCAGCTTCCAGCTTCCGTCCATCAGGTTGGGGATGATGGTCAGGGCGCTTTCCTCGTAGCCGTATGTATCCGTGATCCGGGTCAGTTCCTGCCTGGTCAGCGGGCGTGTCCGGCATTCCTCCATCATACGCGCGACTACCTGGTAATAGCAGTTATAAATCTCAGAGAATAGTTCCATTATCTTATCAGCTCCTGTCTTTACCGCCGGATTCTCCGGTTTCGGTTTTTCCGTCATCACACAAATACATATCCCTCATTGCACGCAGATCGGACCACAGGCGCTGTTCCACTGCTTTGTTGGAACAGGTGAAGGAACAGATCCTTCCGGTAAAGGTCTTGACCCAGGGAAGCATCTCGCCGCTGTCCCAGCAGGAAACGGTGTACTCATACAGTCCCGGCCGGATCCGTGTAATCTGCCCGTTTCTCCCTTCCCGCTCAAGCCTTTTTATGATATGCAGCTCCAGCTCCTCATCCAGTACGATCTGCATCCGTATGGTCTCCGGCTTTCGGGAAGTGCCGAAGGAAACTCCCCAGGCGTAAGGGGCATTTTTCTCATAGGCATCCATATGGGATAAAAAAGCCTCGTCTGGTCCCAGCAGGTCCACCTGACGGATGCTGTCAAGGCGGTAGCATACCAGGCGTTTCGATGTTTCCTTGCGGACGCAGGCGTAGCGGCGTCCGGTCTGGGTGCTGACCAGAATCTTTAGCGGCGTGCACAGGACTTCCCTGAGAGATCCGGATTTGGTGCCTTTCAGCGACAGGCGGACTTTTTGCCGATGGTGGACCGCATTCAGCAAAGGCAGCAGGATCTCATCTTCAAGCGTATGGACCAGGTAGTCGTGGCGGAAGCGGAACAGGTTGTTTGCAACCTGCCAGGAATCCATAATGGTACTTCCTGCAAAGCCGAATGGGGCCGCGCCCTGGAAAAAACATATGGCGTCGTCTAGCGCAGGGAAAAGCTCCGGGCATTCCGTCCGGATGTCAGAGCCAAGGCGATACAGGTTCTGCCGCCCTTCCTTCTTAAGAATCAGAATCCCTTCTTTTTCATATTCTACAAGCTTTTTACGCACAGTCTGAGGGTCGAACAGAACTTGATAACGGTTCTGAAGTTCGTCGGTCAGGTTTTCTACATTCCAGTATGTATGTTCCTGCATGATATCCAGGATGAAAAAATGGAGCATGATATCGCTTTTTGTAAAGCTTTTGGATTTCCATGCTTCGTATAGCGGATTGACGGCAATCCGGTTGCTGTCCAGCGTGATGGAGACGGATTTTTTATGGGCTGAATTGTAGTCATGGCGGATGTAGTTGGAAAACCAGCTTTCTATCCTGCGGCGCTCGTTGTCGTAGGTGCGGCTGCTTTTGTCCTGGTAGTCTTCCCGGGTCTTGAAGCCGTAGATATAGAAGTCCCGGACGTAGGAACGGATTTTGTCGAAGCGTTTGACCAGTTCGCTGAAGTCTGACATTGGGGGGCCTCCTCATGGTTGTGTATGGTACGGACGGCTTGTCTTCTTGACCGGAAAAGCTGGTCAAGAAGCATCGGATGTCCATCCGATGGGGGAAGTGGAAGAAAAAGCTGCTTACAAGCCAGCTTGACGCTGCTTTTTTTCCACTTCCCCCGCCGTCCTGGGCTGTTACGTATCATTATAATGGATAACTATGGAAGTTCGCAACTTTTTTAAAATGATAAAACGGATATGAGGTGGTATGATTAGGGCACAAAAGACAGGGAAAACGGGAAAAGGAGAGGATGTCATGTTTGTAATCTATAATGATAAAACAAGAATGCCGATTAAAGTCTGGCTGGAAAATACGGAGCAGATTGAGGAAAGCTGCCTGGAGCAGGCGTATCACCTGGCAAACCTGCCGTTCATACATAAATGGGTGTGCCTGATGCCGGACACCCATACAGGAATGGGAATGCCGATTGGCGGTGTGATTGCCGCTGAGGATGTGATCATCCCCAATGCGGTCGGCGTGGATATTGGCTGCGGCATGAACTTTGCCGCCACCAATGTGAAGGTGGAGGATATCCGTCAGGTGATGACAGGAAACGGGACGCTGGTGCAGGCGATGATATCCGATATCATGCGGAATGTGCCGGCAGGCTTTGCTTCACACAAGGAGAAGCAGCCGTCCCGGGTGCTGGATGCCGCAATGGAGCAGGCGGACAGATACCGGGCCAGCCAGGAGCTGTTTCCTCTGATTGAGGATGCATATTTCCAGGTGGGAACGCTTGGGGGCGGGAACCATTTTATCGAGCTTCAGGAGGATCAGGACGGATATCTTGGAATTATGATCCATTCGGGAAGCCGTCATTTTGGAAAAAAGATCTGTGATGTCTACCATGGGAAGGCGAGGGAACTGAACGCTATGTGGCACAGTGAGGTGCCGGATGCGTACCGGCTGGCATTTTTGCCGGTGCAGTCGGAGGAAGGCAGGGAGTATATTACCTGGATGAATCTGGCCATGGATTATGCGTTTGAAAACAGGGAGCGGATGATGGAGCGCGTGCGGGAAGTTGTCTCGGCGAAGGTGTTAAAGTTCCTTGGGCAGGAAGTCCGGTTCCAGGAAGAGATTAACTGCCATCACAACTATGCGGCCCTTGAGAACCATTATGGGAAAAATGTCTGGGTACACCGGAAAGGCGCTACCAGGGTACGCGATGGGGAACTGGCCGTGATACCAGGGGCGATGGGTTCCTACAGCTATGTTGTAAAGGGGAAAGGCAACCCCGAAAGCTTCTGCAGCTCATCCCACGGCGCAGGGAGGGCGTATTCCAGAAAGGGCGCGATGGAGGCATTTACCTGTGAGCAGGTCATAAGCGACTTAAAGGCGCAGGGCGTCGTGCTTGGGAAGAACAAGAAGTCGGATGTAGCGGAGGAATGCCGCTTTGCCTATAAAAATATCGAAACCGTGATGGAGAACCAGTCGGATCTCGTGGAGGTCGTAAAACGGCTGAAGACCGTCGGGGTAGTGAAAGGATAAAAGGATAATTCCCTGCCGTACCGCAGCCTCAAGTGCTGGGTGGTGCCGGCTGCCGTGCAGTCTGGTATGCCGCAGGAGTTATGATAAATGCAGGCATGGCTTCGCCGCCATGTGTCTGCCACCACAGCGTGCCCCGCTTTACAGGGCGCATACTTTGTCGCGGGTTCGACTCCCGCCGGTTTAAGAACCGTAACTCAGTGGGTAGAGTAAGTATTTGGACACCCGTTAAGTGTCACTCTGAAACGATGTAAGAGAGGAACGCATCAGCGGGCAATGGGAGTCTCGAAAGGGTGCTGCCGTCAGGCACAGCCAATCGGGGCTCACAGGAGCCGGCAGCAGATTGATGCCAGTATCGTTCGTGCTGTCCGGGGAGGAAGATGCCCCATGTTCCGGCAAAACCAGCCCTGGTCAGAGGCTGCAGATGTCGGAAAGCCGGGTATTTGCCGAAACCGGATACTGGACGGTCCGCGGATTTTCTGTGATGCGTTCCGTGATTACATCACTGAAATTAAGATAAGTTTATATATGAGGTGAGAAAATGAGATATCGATTGAACCAGAACCAGTGTGGTTTTTTGATGAAGGACGGATGTTTTGTGAAAACATGTTATAACGGGAAATACCGTTATCCGGGTGTTATGGGCTATGAGATGGTGGTTGAGGAAATGACGGGGCTGGTCGGATTTGACAAGGTTCCGGTGGAAGTGCTGCTTCAGGACGAGGTGCTTAAGGAGCGTGTTATGCACGTGCGGGTTCCGGAGGGATTCATTGGCATCCTGCGTTATAAAGGCGTGGTGCAGAAGGTGCTGACAGAGCCGGAGTATCTGTTCTGGAATACCTGGAACCGGTATGAATATGAGCTTTTAGATATGCGCCGGCCGGAGATGGATGCTTCTGTGTGCAAGGCGTATCTGGCTCACATCCCGATGAAATATTATAAGAAGATTGAGATCCAACCGGGTGAGGTGGGGATTTTATTCTATGACAATGAGGTGGTGAGGGAGCTGGCGACGGGAACTTACTACTACTGGCTGTACTCGAAAGATGTACTGTGTCGGGTGGTGGATTTGAAGGCGAAGGAGCTGGAAATCAATGGGCAGGAGATCCTGACGGCTGACCGGATCGGCATCCGGGTAAACCTGATGTGTACATACCGGATCACCGAGCCGAAACGGATGATGGAAACCATCAAAAATCTGGAGAGCCAGGTGTATTCCTGTGTACAGCTTATCATCCGGGAGTATATCGGCAGATGCAGGCTGGATGAACTGCTGGAGCAGAAGGAGGAAATCAGCGGCTTTATCTTTGAACGGCTGACGGCCGTGCAGGATAGATACTGCATTGAGTTTTTGAATACGGGGATTAAGGATATCATCCTGCCGGGAGAAATCCGTGACATCATGAATACGGTTTTGGTTGCGGAGAGGAAAGCGCAGGCCAATGTGATTACAAGACGGGAGGAGGTTGCGTCTACGCGGTCGCTTCTGAATACGGCGAAGCTGATGGATGAGAATAAGACGCTGTATAAGCTGAAAGAGCTGGAGTGCCTCGAGAGAATCTGCACACAGGTGGGGAATATCAATGTGGCAGGCGGAGGGGCGCTGCTGGAGCAGTTGAAGGTGCTGCTGGGAGGATGAGGATAAACAGTGAGGGCGGCAGGCTGAATGGCACTGCCGCCTGTTTTTGCGGGACAGGATACAGGGGGCTGTCTGAAAAAAGAACTTGAATCCTGCTTTTGTATATAGTATAATATCGACATTAGGCGAAGGTTTTATATCGCTTAGAAGTATTGTGTCATCCGGTGCGGGGCAACCTGTATCGGGCATGTCCCACAGATTCCTCTGTGGATTAGCAGATCGTGTATCGGAAAGATATTCGTCCGAACAAACCCATTTAAAAAGGTATCGCAGAGATGAGGTGTTGCCTATGAAAAATTTCTGACCTTCCTTGTATTTAAGTTGAAATCATTTTATAATGGAGGTAGGAAACATGAAAAAACAATTGAATAGAGAGTATAAAGACAGGGTTTTCCGCATTGTGTTTCGTGACAAGGAGAGCTTATTGGAACTTTATAACGCCATTAACGGGACGGATTATGAAAATCCGGACACGTTGGAGATTCATACCCTGGAGGACGTCATCTATATGGGTGTAAAGAATGACATTTCCTTTTTGATTGGTGACATATTGAATCTCTATGAGCATCAGAGCACATGGTCCCCGAACCTGCCGTTGCGTGGTCTGTTCTATTTTTCGGAACTTTATCGTAATTATCTGGAGAAGGAAGGGCGGAATCTGTATTCCAACAGCCGTATTGAGCTTCCGCTGCCTCAGTTTCTGGTGTTTTATAATGGAATATCTGAGAGGGAGGAACGGCAGGAACTGCGGCTTTCGGAGTGCTTTTCCCGAAAATCAGGACAGGCATCGGCGCTTGAATGTGTTGCCACTGTCCTGAATATTAACTGGGGAAAAAATCGGGAGCTGATGGAGAAGTGCAAGAAGCTCCAGGACTACTCCAGATTTATTGCCGTAATCCGGGAACAGTTGGCGGAAGGGATGGATATTGAAGACGCAATGCGTTATGCGGTGAAGTTTTGCATCAGTCATGGAATCCTGTCGGATATACTTACACAGTATGGAGGGGATGTTATGAACTCAATTCTGAGAGAGTTTGACGAAGAAGAATACCGCAGGATGCTGGAAGAGGAGAGCCGGAGAGCAGGATACGAGGCCGGGAAGAAAGCTGGAATGGAGGCTGGTATGGAGGCTGGGGAGAAGGCCGGAATGGAGATTGGAAAAAAAGCTGGTATAGAAGCCGGTGAAGCGCGGGTGAACCAGCTGATCAGGCGGCTGACCGAGCAGTCCAGAATGGAAGACATTATCCGGTCGGCACAGGATAAGGAGTATCAAAAGAAGCTGTTTGAGGAATATGGAATCTGATGCAGTATTAGGGAGAAGGATCTGGACAGGCTGGCATCCGGGATGGAGAACCAGCCTGTTATAACTGCCCTGTTTTAGGTGTGGATGGTAATCTGATATTTTCTCATCCAATAATCCACCTGCCAGATGTAAGCCATCATCTGCGGAGCCGCCATCAACTGTCCGTACCAGGGCTTTCCGTAATCAGAGGGAGCGGTGAGGAACTGTTCTGTTTTCTTTCTGTCCAGAAATGGCAGAACCGGGCTTTCCGGGTCGTCGAGCAGGTCCCTTACCCTGGCTGCGAGCAGGGCTTCATATCCGGCGTCGTATGTCTTGGGATAAGGGGATTTGCGCCGGAAGAGGATTTCGCCGGGAAGCAGGTCTTTTCCGCACTCCCGCAACAGCCCTTTTACGACGCCGTCTTTTGTCTTCATATCCCAGGGGATATTCCATACATACTCGATGATCCGGTGGTCCGCAAACGGGACGCGGGCTTCGAGGCCGGAGTACATACTGGTCCGGTCCATGCGGTTTAATAAAGTTTGCATAAACCATTGCTGGTTCAGATAAGCAATCTCACGCCTTCTGGCTTCTTTGGGGCTGTCTTCTTTCAGGCGCGGTGTTTTGGCGATCGAGGCCTCATACCGGAATGCCACGTATTCATCCATTTTCAGATAATCAAGAAAATCATCGTTTAGCAGCACCTTGCGGGCATTTAGATTCATCGTCCAGGGGAAGGTATGTGCGTCAAAGCATTCTTTGTTATGGAACCACGGGTATCCGCCGAAGATTTCATCAGCACATTCGCCGGTTAAAGCGACTTTGTTATATTCCGTTACCTGAGAGCAGAAGTACAGGAGGGAGGAATCTACGTCCGCCATGGGAGGCAGGTCATGGGCGTCAACGGAATTTTTCAGCAGACCAATCTGGTCGCAGGTACTGCATTCCAGATACCGGTGGTTGGAGCCAAGGTATTTTACCATTTTATCTACATAGGGGCGGTCCTGGGATGGTTGGAAGGATGAGGCTTTGAAATTGTGGTCATTGCCTGTGAAATCAAAGGAAAAGGTGTTGAGCTGTTCTCCTTTTTTACGCAGTTCTGCCGCGCACACTGCCGATACCAGGCTGGAATCCACGCCGCCGGACAGGAAGGTACAGATCGGAACGTCGGAGACCATCTGCCGGCGGATAGAATCCCAAACCAGATGTGTTGTCTTTTCCACGGTTGTTCCATAGTCATCCTCGTGAGGATGGCTTTCCAGCTTCCAATAGCAGGTCTGTTTCAGACCGTCCTGTCCATATGTGAGATAATGCCCGGGCAGCACCTCGTGGATATCTTGAAAAACACCGCATCCGGCGGTGCGGGCAGGACCGATGCTGAATATTTCGTTCAGCCCTTGTCTGTCCAGGCGGGGATGGATTCCGGGGACAGTAAAAAGCCCTTTCAGTTCTGAGGCGAAGACCAGTTCCTCATTTTGGAGCGTGTAGAAGAGCGGCTTGATGCCGCTGCGGTCCCGGTAGAGAAAAATCTGTTCTTTTTTTGGATCGTAGATGGCAGTGGCGAAGATGCCGTTTAGTTTTTTTATAAAATCAGGACCGTATTCCAGGTAACTCAGCAGGATAACTTCCGTATCGCTTGTGGTATGGAAGGTCCAGCCCCGGGTTGTCAGCTCTTCCCGGAGTTCTTTTGTGTTGTACAGTTCTCCGTTGTGAACGATAGCCCAGGTGGCTTCGCCGGCGGTACGGGTCATCGGCTGTCCGCCGGTCGTTAAATCGATAATAGAAAGACGGGCATGGGAGAGTCCTGCATGGGGAGACAGCCAGATCCCATGACCATCCGGACCGCGGCGGGACTGTATCTGATGCATCTGCGTCAGTACATCGGAATAATGCTCCCTGTAATCGGTATAGTTTTTTCTGTGGCTGTAAAATCCACCAATTCCACACATATTGATTTGTTTCCTTTCTGCTGTGGCGGCGCGGGACATGCTTTGAGGCGTGCCTGCTGATATAGTTAAATATATGCGGAGGGAAAACCAGGGTTCCGGTTTCGGGCGAAACAGTGAAAAAACGGTTTACAGATGATTTTGCAGTGTAGTAGAATGAAAGAAATATGAGCTGATAAAGGAGATAAGAATATGATTAAGGTAGGAATCATCGGAGCAGGGCGGATTGCCGGGATCATGGCAAAAACGCTTCGGGAGATGGATATGGTCTCCTGTCATGCAGTTGCTGCAAGGGATTATGACCGGGCAAACGAGTTTGCAAAAACCTATGGATTCTGCAAGGCCTACGGCTCTTATGCGGAGCTGGTGCAGGATGAAGAGGTACAGCTTGTCTATATTGCAACGCCCCATTCCCACCACTACGAGCATATTAAATTGTGCCTGAATCATGGTAAACATGTGCTGTGCGAAAAATCTTTTACCATCAATGAAGGACAGGCAAGGGAAGTTCTGGAGCTGGCAAAGGCAAAAGGACTTTTGCTTACGGAGGCGATCTGGACAAGATATATGCCCATGAGAAAGACTCTGGATGAAGTGCTTGAGAGCGGAGTGATCGGAAGACCGCATATGCTGACTGCCAATCTGGGTTATCTGATCAGTGGAAAAGAGCGGATCATGAAGCCGGAGCTGGCGGGCGGGGCGCTTCTGGATGTGGGTATCTATCCGCTTAATTTTGCGGCGATGGCTTTTGGCACCGATGTGAAGTCCATTGTGGGAACGGCTGTTTTGACGGAGCTTGGCGTAGACGCGCAGAACAGCATGACGCTGGTCTATGAGGACGGAAGGATGGCGGTGTTGAACAGCAGTGCGATGGGGCTGAGCGACCGCCGGGGTGTCATATATGGGGACAAAGGGTTTGTTGAGGTGGAAAATATCAACAACTGCGAAGGAATCCGCGTGTACGACGTAAACCGGAATCTGGTGGCGGCTTATGAGACGCCGAAGCAGATCAGCGGTTATGAGTATGAAGTAGAAGCCTGTGTCCGCGCGATCGAGAATGGGGATCTGGAATGCCCGGAGATGCCTCATGAGGAGACGCTTCGGATGATGAGGTGGATGGATGAGCTGCGGAGGCAGTGGGGGATGGTATATCCGATGGAGCAGTAAAAGAAAGGGCAGTAAAAAAGGACCGGAGATGACGAAAGTGATGGCATCTCCGGCCCTTTTGCAATTTAGCTGCAGTTTTTATGCTGCCATACGTCTGCGGCGCAGGTACATGGCACTTCCGGCAAGGATCATGACAAAGATCATGACAACGGAAGATTTGATATTGCTCTCTTCGCTGTAAAAGCTGACAGAAAGTAACTGCAGCGTGCTGTCTGTATCCAGTCCGATGCAGAGTTCCAGATCAAGATGTTCAGGGCGCGCATGGAATGGCTGGAAACTGAAGATCCCGCCCATGCTGTGCAGATACCGCTGCCCGCTTTCCGGAATCGGCTGCCAGTCGCCCCACAAGCCGGTCTCTGCATCGTATACGCGCAGGGAGACGACTGGTGAGCCGCTGCCGGTCCAGCAAAGGACGGCGCTGTCAAAATAAGGCGCAGTGACCGGAACGATACAGACGGCATCGGGAGAATCTGCACAGATCTGTTGACCGGCCAGTCTGATATTCTGGCTGCCGCTGTTTTGCAGCTTCCACAGCTCCTGTGCATCAAGAATCAGGGTACCGGCTTGATTTGCATTGCTGCCGGCGGTTTCGCTGCCAAATGCCGGGGCTGCGCAGAACATACAAAAAAGCAGGAGAGCGGAATAAAAGATGATGCGTCTGAATCTAATAACCATAGGCCAGTGCGCCTCCGTCCAGTGCGTAATCCTGGCCGGTGATATAGCTTCCATTTGGACCAATCAGGAGTTTTGCCAGAGCGCCAAGGTCTTTTGTGTCTCCTAAGGCATGCATCGGCATGCGCCCGAGGATTTTTGCTCCCCGCTCGTCATCCATGATATCGTTCAGCATCTTGCTGGCAAACCAGCCCGGAGCAATGCTGTTGACACAGATATTATCCGAAGCCCATTCCACGGCAAGTCCGCGGGTCATGCCGCACACGGCCGCCTTGCTGGTGCAGTAAGGAACAACCTGAGAGAAGCCGAGGTGGGCGCTCATGCTTGAAATATTGACGATTCGCCCTTTGTGAGGGCTTTTTTTCAGGTAAGGGTAACAAATCTGACTCATGCGGAATACGCAGGTCACGTTTACATTTAGAATGCGGTCGAATTCCCCGGCGGGGAAATCCTGGGCAGGGCACTTGTAGGTTGCTCCGGCGTTGTTGACCAGAAAGTCAAGGTGTCCCCCGTGGGAATCTGCCAGTTCTGCACAGATGGCTTCCATGGCGGCAAAATCGGTGATGTCGCCTTTGATGTTGACCGTTCCAGCGGCGCTTTCTTCGTACCCTTCTTTGGTAGTTCCGGTGCGGCTGATGATATATACGGTGGCTCCCGCCTGTGCCAGGGTATTGGCGATTGCAAGACCGATTCCGCTGCTTCCGCCGGTCACGATCCCGGCGCGTCCTTCCAGTTCTTTCATTTGCTCTCCTCCTTATAACTCCAGCATGCGATGGCTGCGGCATGTATTTTCAATCAGTTCCCAATCCAGATCCACTCCGACGCCGGGAGCTTCCGGCGCAGTGATGATGCCGTTTTCAATTGGCAGCCTGCCTTTCATGGGGAGCTGGTAGTTTTCTTCGGGAACAAAATATTCAAAATACTCACAGTTTCGGATGGCACAGCTTACATGTAGGTTGACGATATCCATATAATTCATTGTGGTTGTGTGGATTTCGCAGTTCATGCCAAAGGCCTCTGCCATGTGCGCGATCTTCAGAGTGCCGGTGATGCCGTCTTTCCAACTGACATCTGCCCTCACGATATCGGCAGCGCGTTGTGCGATTGCCTGTGCCACTCCCCAATGCGCTCCGCGGGTAGTTTCAGTAGCGGCAATCGGGATGTCTAACGTGCGGCAAAGTTCGCTGTATTTGTATAATTCAAAATCCCGGAACGGCTCTTCCAGCCACTTGTAACCAAGCATTTCCAGCTGACGCCCTACGGCAACGGCGTCTCCCATGGTATATTCGGCTACCGGGTCGCTCATCAGGACGTAATCAGGTCCCACTGCTTCTCGCAGTGCGCGGTGTACTTCCATATCAAAGCTGACAGGACCTGCGGGATGCGCCTTGTAGCCGGGAATGCCCAACGATTTGTAATGCAGCGCCTCATCCACGTATTCCTGCACGGTGGAGTGGAAATTGCCGCTGGCATAGACCGGCAGGCTTTTACGGTATGCGCCGATGTATTTGTAAAGCGGAAGACCGGCTTCTTTGGCGCAGATATCCCAGAGTGCAACATCGACGGGACCGGGCAGGTAAACGGGGAAGAAGGTCAGGTGGCGGTCTACGTTCCAGAGTTCATGCCAGATGGCTTCCCGGTCATGCGGGTCTCTTCCCATAAGGACAGGGGCGATATTGTCATACAGATAGGCTTCGGTTACGGCGCCGCTGCGTGCGGCCAGGCAGGTTGCGATCCCTTCTATGCCTGTATCAGTACCGATGCGTATGGCGATGACATCCCAGTCCATAGCTGCGTTGCCCTGGCGCTTTTTGTCAAAAAGGCAGTGTTCCCTGCTGACCCACCAGGTTTCAAATTTTGTAATTTTCATAAACAACCTCTCCATTTTCTTATCAGCGTTAAAATTCATACAATCATCGTAACATATGGCGCAAAAAAAGTAAATAATGAAACGTTTTTTATGTGCAAATAATATAAAAATTGTAAAAAATGCTTAAAAATCGATGATATGTTAAAATTATATAAGAAGAGACTCAAGAATCATTTGGCTGGAAAAGATAAAATATACAAAAAATCATGAAATAATGATTCGATTATTGACAAAAACACAAAAATGAAGTAATCTGATGTTAGAAACATTCGAAACGTTTTAGTAATGTCGGCAACATACAAATTAATCAATCTTTTATTCAGGAGGATGAATCATGAAAAAATTATTAGCAATGACGCTTGCAACGGCTATGGCGGTCAGCATGACTGCGTGCAGTTCCGGTTCAGGGACGGCAACAACGGCAGCTCCGGCAGCTCCGGCAGCGACAACGGCTGGCGGTAACGCAACGGAAGCACCCGCGGCATCGGAAGCAGGCGGCAGCGGTCAGGCAGCGCCGGAGATCGTTTTTAAATTTGCCGAGTTGAACAGCGATGATAATATCAATGCAAAAGTGGGTTATAAATTTGCGGAATATGTAGAGGAACTGTCCGGCGGCAGGATTAAGATCGAGGTGTATTCCTCGTCTACGCTGGGGGATGAGAAAACCTGCCTGAATGCATTGCAGATGGGCGGAGGTACGGTTGATATGTACCGCGGCAACACAAACTCTCTGGCAGATTATGGATTTAAGAAGCTGAATATGTTTGGTCTCCCATTCATCTTTGTGGATCGTGAAGGGATGTGGAAAGTATTGGAGGATGAACAGCTTGGACAGGCATTTTTATCCGAAGGTACGGAAGTTGGCGCAGGCATGGTCGGTCTGTTCTATACGGATGAAGGTGCAAGACATATGTTTACAACAAAGGAGATTGGCGGTCTTGGCGATATTAAGAACAAGAAAATCCGTGTTCCCGAAACAGCGCTGATGATGGATACCATGACAGCCCTTGGCGCACAGCCGACACCGATTTCTTACAGTGAGCTGTATAGTTCTCTGCAGACTGGTGTTGTGGATGGCGCAGAGAATGGGTATCCGGGATATTCTTCCAATAAATTTTATGAGGTTGCTCCTTATTACCTTCTGAGCGGACATACATTCAGCCCGGGCATTGTGCTGATGGCAGAAGCAAAATGGAACGCTTTAAGTGCACAAGACCAGGAAATCCTTCTGGAAGCAGGTCAGAAAGCATCTGACTGGAACAAGGGTGAGATTGAGGCGGAGGAAGTGGAACTGCGTAAGAGCCTGGAGGCAGAAGGAGTTACCATTATCGACGTGAGTGCAGAGGAAAAGGCCGAAGCTCAGGCTGCATGCGAGGGCGTATGGGCTGATTATACGGTTGGCATCGAAGATCTGTTAAAGAGAATGGTTGAGATCCAGCAGTAAACAAATGTTGCAGATGTTTGTGATAAAGGGGCGAAAGCAGGTCTTTTGCCCCTCACTAAATTCGTTAGGAGGAGATACCGGGTGAAGAAGTTCTATGATACCGTATACTGGCTGTTTATGTCGTTTTGCAAGCTCGTTTTTATTGCTTCTATCTGCATTACATCCTATGTAGTATTTTGCCGTTATATCCTGCATTCCACACCACGGTGGGGAGAGCAGGCAATCCTGCTGTGCATGGTATATATGGCGCTGATCAGCGCATCTTTGGCTGTCCGGACAGATACCCATATCCGTGTGATGCTGATCGACTATCTGCTGCCGGAAAAGGCGATCAAAGTTTTGAAGGCTATGAGCCATGTGTGCATCTTTGCATTCAGCCTGTTTATGATCATCTATGGGGTGCAGTTCACGATTTTGATGAAGAACAGCATCATGTCGGGCTTGGGATGTAAACAGAGTTTTCTTTACGCATCTGTGCCGATTGCAGGAATCTGCATGCTGCTGATGCAAAGTGAACGCCTGATCATATATTTTTTGAATAAGGCGGGAAAGCTGCCTGCCGGTTACGAAGAGAGAGGAGGGGCAGAACATGGTTAATGAATCTGTTGCAATTGCAATCTTACTGATCACCTTTTTTGGGTTTATTGCATTCCGTATGCCGGTTGCCTATGCGATCGGTGTGTCCAGTGTCATAACGATGGCATATCTGCGGCTGCCGCTGATGCAGGTTGTGCAGCTGATGGTAAAAGGCGTATTTTCGTTTTCCCTGATGGCAGTTCCGTTTTTCATCATTGCAGGTGAGATCATGGGAAAAGGAGGGATTTCCGACCGCCTGATCGAGTTATCCAATGCTTTGGTTGGATGGATCCGCGGGGGTCTTGCTATGGTAAATATCGTGGCTTCCATGTTCTTTGGCGGGATCTCCGGCTCTTCTGCGGCAGATACGGCGTCTCTGGGAACCATACTGATCCCGATGATGGTGGACCAGGGCTACGATGATGACTTTGCAACGGATGTAACTATGGCAAGCTCCGTTCAGGGAATCCTGATTCCGCCAAGCCACAACATGGTCATCTATGCCACGGTAGCGGGCAGCGTCTCGATCGGCCGTCTGTTTCTTGCCGGTTTCGGTCCCGGCGTGATTCTCGGAATTGCGCTGATGATATACAGCTATTATGTTTCCGTAAAAAAGAATTACCCAAAGGGAGAGGCATTCTGTCTGAAAAAGCTGCTCAAGGCAACTATTGATGCAATCTGGGGCATGTTTACGGTCATGATCGTTGTCGTTGGCGTCGTGGCAGGTGTCTTTACTGCGACAGAATCCGCGGCAGTGGCTGTTGTCTGGGCATTCTTTGTATCCATTTTTGTCTACCGGAAGATGTCGTTCAGAGATGTATGGCAGGTGTTGGAAAATGCACTGAATACGCTTGCTATTGTACTGATCCTGATCGCGACCTCATCTGCATTTGGATGGCTGCTCACGTACCTGAAAGTGCCGGGGATCATCTCTGCTGCAATTCTTGGAATCACCAGCAATAAGTATCTGATCTTGATGATGATGAACGTGTTGATGCTGATTTTTGGAACCATGATGGATATGAGCTGTATCATCCTTGTACTTACTCCGATCCTTCTGCCGATTGCTACCAGCATTGGAATTGATGCGGTGCATTTTGGCGTTATCATGATCGTGAATCTGGGCATCGGACTCATTACGCCGCCTGTCGGCTCTACCCTGTTTATCGGCGCTGCGATTTCCAAAGTTCCGATGGAGCGTCTGGCCAAGAGCATGCTGCCATTTTATCTCGTTATGCTGGTTGTATTGATTCTTGTTACCTATTTCCCGGCATTTGTTATGTTCCTCCCGGATTTGATCATGCCGGTAGGCATCGGTGCATAAAGGAATGATATGAAACTGTAGGCTGCTGCGCTTCCACTTCTGGTAATGCAGCAGCATTTTTAAGACTGAAATGATAAGGAGGAGCTGCCGTTATGGCTTTGTGGAAAAATGACGAAGAAATGTTTGCCCTGATGAAGGAAAAATTATATACCCCTGTGGTGGGGGATATCCTGGACCAGATGGGATACACCCATCAGTTTTTGCCGGCTGAAATCCGCCCGTTGGCAGCGCTGGTCCCGGTACAGTGCTTTGCGGCGCAGGGAGAGCCGGATAACCGTCTGAAGATGGCCGGTTATGCCTGCACCGTTTTGGAAAATGACGTCTATGGAGCCCAGGAGAAGCCGTTTGGGTATCTGACGGAGGCGCTGGACCAGCTTCGCCCGAATGAAATCTATGTGGCAACAGGAGCGCATAACAGCGCATTGTGGGGAGAGCTGCTGACCACTACGGCTAAGGCACGCGGGGCAGCAGGAGCCGTGGTGGACGGTTTTACACGTGATACGCCGCAGGTGCTGGGGCTGAACTGGCCGGTATTTGCGAGGAACTGCTGGGCGCAGGACTCCAGTGTGCGGACCTATGTATATGATTTTCGATGCACGATAGAGATTGGGCAGGTGACCATCCATGACGGCGATCTGGTGTTTGGCGATGTGGACGGCGTGCTGATCATTCCAAAAGAGGTAGCCGAAGAAGTTCTGGAAAAAGCGCTGGAAAAAGCTGCCGGTGAGAAAACTGTGCGAAAAGCGATCGAAAATGGCATGAGCGCAACGGAGGCATTTGCAACGTTTGGCATTTTGTAGGCAAGGATAAGGAGATATATGACATGACGGCATTTCAGATTGACTATTCAGATAACGTGGCGACGGCTCTGGAGCCGCTGGAACCGGGGACTGTAAAACTGAGAGGCGATGCAGGCCAGACGGAGCTGGAATCCGTGTCAGAGATTCCGGCAGGACATAAGATTGCCCTTGTGGATATCAAGGCGGGGGAGATGATCGTAAAATACGGAGTAGTCATCGGACGGGCAACGGATGCAATCCCGAAAGGCAGCTGGGTTCATCTGCATAATATCTGCAGCAATTATGATGAACGCTCCAGCCATCTGGATGCCGTAACCGGCGCGCCGAAAGATATCCGGTATGAGTAGGAGGATGGTTATGGAATGGCATAAACTGCGGTGGCAGGGCTATGTACGGAAAAACGGAAAAAAAGGGATCCGCAACCGGATACTGGTGATTTATACGGTCAAATGCAGTGAATTTGTGGCACGGCAGATTGTGGAGAGAGCAGAAAGCCCGGACGTGGAGCTGGTTGGATTTGATGGCTGTACCGATAACCAGTATGCGGTAAACCTGCTGATCAGCCTGATCCGCCATCCGAATGTGGGAGGTGTGCTGGCAGTGGGGCTGGGATGCGAATATGTCCAGCCTGAGTGGCTGAGCCGGATTGCCAAAGAGGAAGGGAAAGAAGCGGCGTGGATGTTCATCCAGGAGACCGGCGGGACCAGACCTTCCATAAAACAGGGTGTGAACTGTGTGAAGGAGATGCTGAAAGCGCTGGAAAATACGCCGAGGGCAGACATGGGGTTTTCTGATCTGGTCATCGGCGCGGAATGTGGAGGCAGTGATTATACCAGCGGCCTGGCCGGTAACGTGGTGGTCGGACGTTTTTACGATCAGCTGGTCGATCTGGGCGGAACTGCGATATTTGAGGAGATCGTGGAGGCGATAGGTCTTTCGGACCTGCTGGTTTCGCGGGCTGTGGATCAAAAGGCCGCGGCGGAGATCCGGCATACATATGAAAAGGCGCTGGAATACTGTCGGTCGGTCCGCCAGTATTCCGTCAGTCCGGGAAACTTTGCCGGAGGGCTTTCTACCATTGAAGAAAAGAGCATGGGAGCTGTCATCAAGAGCGGAAGCCGGCCAATCCAAGGCGTGCTGAAGGTTTCGGGGGAGGCTCATGGCCCGGGCCTGTGGCTGCTGGACTCTACACCGGACCCTTACTGGATGCAGTTTGGCATCACGAATCCCAATGACAATGAGGGGCTGATGGATTTGATCAGCTGCGGCGCCCATATTGTATTTTTGGTGACAGGGCGGGGCAATGTAGTGGGAAGCGCAGTCAGCCCCTGCATCAAGATCACGGGGAACCATGATACCTACAGAAAGATGGAGGAGGATATGGATTTTGATGCAAGTCCGGTCCTGCGGGGGGAATGCAGCCAGGATGAGATCGCGATGCGTCTGGCAGGAATGGTGGCGGATGTCGCATCGGGAATGCCAAGCAAAAGCGAGGCACTGGGTCACCGGGAGTATTTTGTGCCCTATAAATATCAGGACAAACAGGTTGTTTTCCAGCGGGAATGCAAAGAAAGATAAGCAGGGAGGATATAAGGATGAAAGAATTCAGGATAGAGAAATATTATAGCCTTGAAGGGCAGACGGCCGTGGTGACGGGCGGTTCCACCGGGTTGGGTCTTGCAATTACCCGCTGTCTGGTCAGTGCCGGGGCAAAAGTGATCGTGCTCAGTATGGAGACCCCGGAGCAGGCATCTGCTGCCATGGCAGAGTTTGGGCAGAAGGCCGCATATTATCAGTTCAATATTACGGATACGGACAAGACCCAGGCGGTTGTGGACCGGATCGTAGCAGAGCACGGACCTGTCAGTATCCTGGTCAATAATGCAGGAAACCACTGCAAAAAATTCATCTGGGAGATGAGCGTAGAGGAGTATGTGGGCGTATTGGACGTCCACCTGGTTGGCGCATTTGCACTGACGAAGGCGCTGGTACCGCAGATGAAGGAGCTGGGACATGGACGCATACTGTTCCAGGCGAGTATGACCAGCTATATTGGACAGCCCCAGGTGGCAGGATATTCCACGGCAAAAGCCGGATATCTGGGACTGATCCACACGCTTACGGCTGAGCTTGCTGAATTTGGGATCACTGTGAATGCGATTGCCCCGGGCTGGATTGACACGCCGATGTTCCACAAAGCTACGGATACGGACCCGCAGCGCCTTGGAAAGATCATGGGACGGATTCCGGCAAAGAAGGTCGGAGACCCTATGGATGTGGGAATGTGCGCGGCTTTCCTTTGCAGCGATGCCGCCCGCTATATCAGCGGAACCTGCGTCCCGGTGGATGGCGGCGCTCTGATCGGATTTTAAATAGAAAGGGGACCGTGAAATGAATACACGTTTTAATGAGGAACTGTATCTGACAAATGAGACAGGACGTATGTTGTACCATAAATATGCGGAGCCGATGCCGATCATTGATTACCACTGCCATCTGCAGCCGAAGGAAATCTATGAAAACAGACAGTTTGAAGACCTGGGGGAGATGTGGCTGTCCGGAGACCATTACAAATGGCGCGCCATGCGTACCTTTGGAATTGACGAAAAATATATTACAGGCAGCGAAACTTCATACTATGAAAAATACATGGAGTTTGCAAAAATCCTTCCCCAGCTGATTGGAAACCCTGTTTATATCTGGTGCGCGCTGGAATTGAAACGGTTTTTTGGGATTGATGAGCCGCTGTGCGGGGAGAATGCCCACCGGATCTATGAGCAGACAAAGGCGATGATCAGGGAAAAGAATATGACGCCCCGCTGGTGCATGGAGCTGTCTCGGGTGGAACTGGTCAGTACGACGGAGGACCCGACCGATGACCTTCGCTACCATATCGCAATGAAACAGGATACATCAGTAAAAACAAGGATCATAACGGCATTCCGCCCGGATAAGGCTATGTTTGCGGGGCGGGAGGACTTTGGTTCTTATATGAAAAAGCTCAGTGAGGTATCGGGGATGCCGACCGGAAGTTTTGCAGAGATGCTGCTTGCGCTGGAGAGCCGTCTGAAGTTCTTTCAGGAGGCAACCGGGACGACGGTTTCGGATAATGGGATCCCCAGTTTTACCTGGGTGGATGCTTCTTTGGAAGAAATTGAGAGGATATTCAGGAAGGCATGCGGAGGGGAACCGCTCACGAAAACGGAGGATGACAAGTACCGGTCGGCATTCCTTTATGAGATGGGAAAGATGTATTGCCGCAATGGTTATGTGATGCAGCTCCATATCGGGACCTATCTGGACGCCAATAAAAAATATGTGAAACAGGTGGGGCAGAGCACGGGATTCGACTGTGCAGATGATACGACCAGCGTTCAGAGCGTAGGCGAGCTTCTGAACCGTCTGACGCTTGAGGATATGCTGCCTAAAACAATTTTATATTGTCTTGATGGCACAAATACGGAAAATTATGCTATACTTGCAGCAGGATTCTGTGAAAAATCGACGCGTGCAAAAGTACAGTTAGGTGCGCCGTGGTGGTTCCATGACCAGGTGTACGGGATTGACCGTCAGCTTCGGTCAGCGGCCAACCTGTATCCGGTCAGCCTTTCTGTTGGGATGTTGACAGACAGCAGAAGCTTTCTGTCCTATCCGCGCCATGAGCTGTACCGCCGTGTGCTGTGCAATTATCTGGGCGAGCTGGTGGAGCGCGGGGAGTATTTTTCCGGAGAAGAGGAGCTGGCAAAGACAGTCCGGGGTATCTGTTACTACAATGTAAAAGAATATTTTGGATTTTAGTGCGGTCAGAAAGAAAACCGCAGGTTGGAAGCCTGCCAATATGAGTTGACTGATGGAGGATGCCTGATGAAGAAAAGGGCTACGATTAAAGATATTGCGGCACAGGCCGGTGTTTCGCTTGGAACGGTGCATCTGGCGTTAAATGACAAGCCGGGGGTCAGCGCGGCTACGAGGGAACGCATCCAGGCGCTTGCGCGGGAACTGGATTACCATCCCAATGCGGTGGCGGCATCTTTGAAGCGGAAGACGCTTCATTTGGCGGCATGTTTTCCCAGTGTAGAAGGGGACAACCGTTTTTATTATCCGCAGTTATGGAACGGACTTCGCGCCTGTATGGAGACGCTTAAGGATTTTAATGTTACCTGCGAGGAATTTTCTTACCCGGAGAACTGGGCCAGGGAAGAGTTAGACGGCGCCAGGGAACATGCGATCCGGGATCTGACGGCATTATTGGAGGACGGAAAGTTCGATGGGCTGGTTTTGCAGGGGAATAACTGCCCGTTTACGGTCAGTCAGCTCCGCCGTTATGTTGACAGAGGGCTGGCGCTTTCTTTGGTGGATACGGATGTGCCGGGAAGCGGCCGTCTGTGCTGTATTGCCGCGGATTATGACAGTATAGGCAGAACGATGGCAGAGATGGTGCTGGGCCGTATTGCCTCCTGCGGAAGTATCCTGCTTTGCGCCGGCAGGGCGGAATATCCTTCTCATCATAAGATTGAAAAGGGATTTGAAGCATATATGAAGGAAAACGGTCACGAGAATCTGCTCTATAAGGAAAATTCCAACCAGATCACGGAGGAGTCATACCAGAGTATCCTGAACCATGTGAAAAGGCCTGATGTGGCTGCCGCATGCTGCGTCTCTTCGCGTTCCAGCGTGATGCTGGGAAGGGCATTGGAAGAGAGCGGCCGGGCAGGCAGGCTGGTGGCGGTCGGCAGCGACTTGTTTGAGGAGAACAAGGATTTCCTGCGCAGGGGGGTATTTCAGAACCTGGTGCAGAAAAATCCATATGCCCAGGCATTTCTTGCCACCAAATTCCTGACGGATTATCTGCTTCGCGATATTACGCCGGAGGAATTGTTCGTGGTAGGAAGCCAGATTATATTCAGGAGCAACCTTTCGTTGTATGAGAAAAATTCACTGCGTTTTCTGGAGTAGGCGCAGAGATAAGGAGTGTTGGTTTCTATGGAAAATGCAAGATTAAATGGGCGTATGCTGGTTGGCGGCTGCGCCGACAGGGAAGGTTACAATACCCAGCTTTTATATTTCACCTGTTCATCCCTGAGCAGGGATGATGGGAGGATCTATATGCTTACGGACCGTACCGGACATCCCAATGTGATGGTGCGGGATCTATTTACCGGAGAAGAGCGGCTGCTGACGGACAACCGGAACGGGACGCTGAAAAGCTACGTATATTTTGACGGGACGTTTAACCAGGGACTGGGCAAGGCAAGCGTGTGCCTGGATGCAGACCGGGATATCATCTACTTCATCCAGGATGACAAGATCTGTAAGGCCGGCCTGGACGGGGGAGTTTCTGTCCTGAATACCGTGCCGGACGGACGGATGACGGCGTTTACCCATGTCAGCGCGGACGGAAAGCTGCTGTGCGTGCCGATGACAGACGGTCGCTGTCTCGATTTTGACCCTGAGACGGAAGGGAGCGGGCTGGATAAGAGACCGGTGTATGATATTGACGGACGCTGCCAGGAGGAGAACTTAAGCAGTTATCTGTGCGTATATGATACGGAGACGGGCAGGCTGCTGTACGAGAAGGAAATCCCGAAATGCTGGATCACCCATGTGCAGTTTAACCCGCAGAATCCGGAGCAGATCATGTACAACCATGAGTGGTCCAGTTTCGACTGCGGGATCCGGAGAATCTGGATCTATGACCATGCGTCCGATGCGGTCATCCGTGTGAGGACGGAGGGAGAGGACACGCTTGGCAACCCGGGCGGATATGCGAGAAAAGCGGCAGACTGGGTCTGCCATGAGATGTGGAGTGATGACGGGAAGTCCATCATCTACCACGGCGGTTATGTGGATGGCCCTGCTATGGTTGGAAAGTATGAGCCGGGGACGGGAAGGTACTGGGAGATCGCGCTTCCAAAGGATTATGACGCTTATGGACATTTTACGATGGACCATCAGGGAAATCTCGTGTGTGACGGATATTTCAAATATCCCTGGGAAGTGAAGAAGGTGCGGGAAAACAGTACGGACAATGGACCGGACCCGCATAAGAAGGATGCGGAATATATCTGCAAGGTTCTGCCGGACTGGGAGCGCGGGACACTGGACTGGATTCCTCTTTGCAGGCATGAGAGCGACTGGCTGGGGCAGGATGCCCATCCCCACCCAATCTACAGCCACAGCGGCGACAGGATCTTTTTTAACAGCAGGATGGGGAAGACGGTGAATGTGTACTGTGTGTCTTCTCAGCCGGCACAGAGATGATATGAATGGAGGATATCTTTACGGTACCGTGGAGAGTCCTCTGTTTTTTTATGCTTACATTTTAATTAAGATTCCCGCCGCTGTATTGTGATAGCCCGATCTTTGTGATAGTGTAGTGTTATGACAGAAAAAGCAGAAAAACAGGTGCGGTGCGGGCTGATTTACCAGGTCTGCAAGATGCACGGAAACGGAGTGAGTGATGAAAAATAAGTTATATTATGTGCTTTCCCCTCTTTACCTGATCATGGCGGTGTTTATTCTGTATATCAACGGGGTGTTTACGGGGGACGTCCTGTCCTGGAGCAATGTGATGATCAATGCCCTGTTCCTGCTGGTGATCGGTGTCCTGTTCGTGATATCTTTTATAAGTTTTAGCCGGCTCAATGCCTGCACCGGAGTGCTGGCAAAGGCGGCGGAGCTGATGCAGAAGGAGTATTCCATAAAAGGAGGCTGCCTGTGGGAAGAATACCGGGACAGAAAGAAAGTATTTGACAATCCCGTCCTTGAGGAGGCGTTTGACAGATACCGGACCCGCATGAAAGGCTATGAGAAAAAGGGACGCCTGACGAATAGCTGTGAGCTTGAGGAGTATATCAATGAGGATCTGCTCGACCAGGTTGGGATGACTCATTTTAACAGCGGGATTGCAGGGACGCTGACTGGTCTTGGTATCCTTGGCACGTTCATCGGACTTTCCCTTGGGCTGAATTCTTTCAATGGAAATGACATTTATACGATATCGGATAATGTGGGACCTCTGCTGGAGGGCATGAAGGTGGCATTCCATACTTCGGTGTATGGTATCTTCTTTTCCCTGATTTTTAATGTGGTTTACCGCGCGCTGATGGCGGATGCGTATGAGAAACTGTCGCAGTTCCATGCAGTTTTCAGGGAGTGCGTGATGCCGCAGGTGTCGAGTGTAGATGAAAACAGCGCGGCGATGCTGATCTATCAGGCCAATATGGCGAATTCCATGAAGGCAGTTGTGGAACTGTTGAAGGGGAGCGCTTCCGAGCAGGTTATGGGTGTGGAACGGATGGTAAAGCAGTTTACGGATGAGCTGACCGGAAGCCTGGGGGCGGATTTTGAGAAGCTGGGCTGGTCGATGCAGAAGGTGGTGGAGTCCCAGCAGATCAGCACTGCCAACTGCCGCGGCATGGAAGATGCCGCCCAGAAGCTGTTGTTTGCTAATCAGACGCTTTTGGAGGGGCTGGAACAGATAACGTCCAGACAGGATCAGTTTGCAGAAGAGCTGAAGCAGCAGCGGGCAATCCTTGCGGACACTTGTAAAAGCCTGGACGAAGAAATCAGCAACCAGCTCTATACCTTCCGGCAGATGAAGGAATCAGACCGGAGCGAATGAAGGGAAACCGGAGCGTTTTGCGGAAATGAGGTTACATATGAAAAATAAACACAGGGAACGGGCGGCTTTTTCAGAACACAGCTTCTGGCAGTCGTACTCGGATATGATGGCGGCGCTGCTGCTGATCTTTATTTTAATCATAGCCATAACGCTTGCCATCTACAGACAGAAGACGACAGATTTGGACCGGACCAGACAGGATCTCAATGCTGCCCAGGAAAACCTTGACCTGGCCCGCGCGGACCTGGAAAATTACCGCCTTGAGATTGAAAAATCCAATAAAGAGCTTGCCGCATCGCTGGAAAAACTTAAGGAAGAGTCGAACAGGGCGGCGATGACCCAGGAAGAGCTGGAAGCCGCCCATCTGGAGATTGACAATGCCCGGGCAGAGCTGGCCGCAACAAAAAGCGAGCTGCAGGATATCGTGGGAATCCGGACGGATATCATAGGGGAGCTACAGTCCAAATTCAATAACTCCAGCATGAAGGTGGATGCACAGACAGGCTCCATCACGTTTTCTTCGGATGTACTGTTTGCGTATAACAGCTCTACTCTGACGAACAGCAGTAAAGATACATTAAAAGAAATTATCCCGATGTATCTAGGGGTGCTTTTGCAGGACAGCTACAGGAGCTATGTGGCAGAGATCATCATAGAGGGGCATACAGATACGATCGGCAGCTATGAGAGCAATATGGTGCTTTCCTATGAAAGGGCCAGTTCCGTAGCGCAGTTTTGCATGAATCCTGAGAATGGGCTTAGCAAGGAAAAAATATCACAGCTGCAGAAGCTCCTTACGGTAAATGGGAGGTCGTTCAGCAGCCCGATTCACCTGGGACCGGGGCTGGGGGTCAATATGGAGGCGTCGCGCCGCGTGGAGATCAAGTTCAGGCTTAAGGAAGATGAGATGATACGGAAGATTGCGGATATCTTGGCGGAGGAGTAGCGTTTACGCAGGCAATGATCCGTGCGAAAAAAGACAGGAACAAATTTACATTGTGCTTGCACAAAGGAAAATTTGTTTCTGTCTTTTTTATAGGGCAAAATAATAAAAGGGGGGTTGTAAATTCTGGTCAATGTTATACAATGAAATTGACCGGATTGGTCAAAACAGCGCAGAGGGAGAGGATTTTAGTTGAATAAACAATTTTATGAACTGCCCCAGGAGAAGCAGATGCGAATCATCAATGCGGCTCTGGAGGTATTTTCACAGAATGATTACAAACATGCCGTAACAGATGAGATTGCCCGGAAAGCGGGGATATCCAAAGGGCTGCTGTTTTATTATTTCAAGAATAAAAAGAGTCTCTTCCGTTATCTGTATGAATATTGCGGGAAATTGATCATGGAACAGGTGATGAATGAGCGGTTTCGGACCATTACAGATTTCTTTGAACTGGTGGAGTTCGCGGCGCTTGAGAAAATAAAGATTTTAGAGCAAAATCCCTATCTTACCGAATTTGTGGTCCGCTGTTTTTATGCAGACCGTGAGACGGCGACGATGGATCTGAGCCAGACGGTGATCAACGCCACCTCGGGAGCGTTCGAAGCATATTTTAAAAATGTGGATTGCAGCAAATTCAGGAAAGATGTGTCCCCCAGGGAAATCTTTGATATGCTGACCTGGATGACGGATGGATACATCCACAGCCGCCAACGGATGGGAAAGCCTCTTGTGATGGAAGATTTGATGGATGTATATTACCGGTGGGAGAAACGGATGAAACGGATCGCTTATCGGCCGGAGTTTCTGGATGATGAGTCTTGACGGGGGATCAAATGAAAAAAACGGTGATTCGCGGTGAAAAACTGTGTATGAGATACGAGGGAAGCGGCGTGGCGGTAGACGCGCTTAAGGATGTCTCTTTTGAAATAAAAGAAAGGGAGTTCATCGTGGTATTGGGACCTTCCGGGTCCGGCAAATCCACCTTGCTCAACGTGATTGGAGGGATGGATCAGCCTACGGCGGGGGAACTCTGGTATCAGAAGCGTGAGATTACAGGCAGTACGCCGGATCAATTGGCAGATTACAGGAGACATGTGGTGGGGTTCGTGTTTCAGTTCTTTAATCTGATTCCATCCCTGACGGCATGGGAGAATGTGGAGTTGGCGGCGACGCTTGTCAGGGAGCCGATGGATACGGGGAAGGCTCTTTCTCTGGTGGGGCTTCTTGGAAGGGAGCGGCATTTTCCGTCCCAGCTATCCGGTGGGGAGCAGCAGCGGGTATCTGTAGCCAGGGCGGTGGTGAAACGTCCGGGCCTGCTGCTCTGTGATGAGCCGACAGGGGCGCTTGACAGTGTGAACAGCATCGGCATCGTGCAGCTTTTGCTGGATGTCAGGGAGTCGGTGGGCTGCCCGGTCATTACGATCACTCATAATGCCGAGATGGCAAAGGTAGCGGACCGGGTATTCCATATGAAGGATGGAAGACTTGTGGATGGATATCACGGTGAATGCGCATCCGTGCAGGGCTGCGGAGCTGGACTGGTAATAGAGATAGGGGGGCTTATGGCTGGATTGCTGTTTCGAAAAATGATAAGAGATATCAGGTCGGCCATCATGACCTATGTTCTGTGCATTCTGGTGATGATGATGGGGCTGTGGGGATATAGCGTGCTGGAACTTTGTTATGATAACCTGACCCTGGCAAAGCAGCTGTTTTTCCGGCAGTCGGATTTTTGTGACGGATTTGTTGATACGGTATATACGGACCGTTCAGCCATAAACCGGCTCCGTGCCCTGGAAGGGATTGCAGATGCCGAGAGCCGTCTGGTCCGGGACGTCCAGATTGTAGGGATTAAGGGAGAGGAGATTGGCGGTGGGGCAGAGTTTCATCTGGTATCCTGGGAGGATGGGCAGATGAACCGTCCGGTTCTGTCGCAGGGGACGATGCCGGAGCCGGGGAAAGCAGAGCTGATCATCGGTGAAAACATGGCAAAAGCCCGGAAACTCAGACCGGGAGATACGGTGGATGTGGTTGCCGGGGGAAAACGGGTTTCCATGGAGGTCGTGGGAGTCGGGATTACGCCGGAGAACATCTACATGATCCGGGATATGAATGAACTGTTTCCGGACCCGGCCTCCTATGATGCGGCGTTTACCTCCTATCAGACGGCATCGTGGCTGTCCGGCAGGGAGAACAGCGCCAACAGCTTTTTGATCCGTCTGGATACGGGGACGGCCTGGGGTGATGTGAAGGATCGGATTGAGCAGGTGATGGAGCCGTATGGGCTGACTGGGAGCTATGAAAGTGATGACCAGATGGGCGTGGCAATGATTGGGGAGGAAATCAAGCAGCTGGAGAGAATGGCAGGGGTGATTCCCATCCTGTTTTTAACGGTTGCCGGAGTCGTCCTGGCAATCACCTTGAGCCGGATGGTGGAACAGCAGCGTACCCAGATTGGAACGTTGAAGGCGCTGGGGGTTCCTGACTGGTGCATCCGTCTGCATTATATGGGCTATGGGGCGGTTGTGGGGGCTGTGGGCGGACTGCTTGGGACTGTTTCCGGCTATCTGTCGTCAGGTTCAATGGCAGATTTTTACCGGGTGTATTTTAGCCTGCCTTCGGTTACGACGCCGCTTGATACGCGTTATCTGCTGATCGGAACGGCGGGTTCTGCGGTATTCTGCGGCTGCATCTCCTGGGTGATTGCTGGAAATGCGGGGAAGATGGAACCGGCGAGGGCATTGCGCCCGGCAGCGCCGGGGGCGGCCAGGCGGTCAGTGCTTGAAAAGATACCGGGCTTTATGCAGCTGCTTACAGTTCCCGGGGTGATGGCAGTGAGGAGCCTGTCCAGGAACCGCAAGCGGACCGCATTTTCGCTGGCGGGTATGTCCATCGCCTATATGCTGACGGCGACGCTGGTATCGATGAATACAATGTTTGACGTGTTTGTGTTTGATTATTGGGAGAAGACCCAGCGTCAGGATGCCATGGTCTATTTTGAACGGCCGGTGCGGCCGCAGGATGCTTTGGAGGCAGTAAGGCATCCCATGCTGTCGGAGGCGGAAGGCGTCATGGAATTTCCGGTGACGCTGGCGGGAAGCGGCGGGAAGATGGACTGTACGGTGCAGGCCATCCAAAAAGACTCTTCCATGCTTTTTATGTACCGTGCCGATGGAACTCCCGTTTCGGTGAATGGGGCTGGAATTGTGCTGACGGAGCATATGGCAAAGACGCTGGGCGTATCCCGGGGGGATGCGGTGGAAGTGCGGGTGACGTATCCTGAAAAGAAAGAGACCTGTGTGACGGTGACGGATATCGTAGCCCAATATATTGGCAGTACGGCGTATATGTCCTATGATGGAGCGGCGGGAGTAAGCAGCTACCGGAATGTGTGGAATGGGGTTTATATCAGGATTCCGGAAGAAGGTTTTTTGGAGCTGCGTCAGAAGCTGGAGGGAAAAGGAGAAGTGTCTTTGATCCAGAGCCGGAAGGAGAGGCTTTTGCAGTATCAGGCGGTGATGGGAAGCATGAGCGGAATTTTGCTGTCGATGTCTTTGATTGGCGTGGGGACCGGATTTGCGGTGGTCTGTGTCAGTTCTATGATTCGGTTTGAAGAGATGAAGCGGGAGCTGGCCACACTGATGCAGCTTGGGATGAACAGCCGGGAGTGCCTGGATGTGCTGTCGGTAAGCCAGTGGATCCTGGCGGCAGGTTCGGTAGTGATTGGAATTCCACTGGCGATGGGGGTCAGCAGGTTGATCACGGACAGTATGTCCGGCGATATGTATACACTTCCTGATATGCTAAGTGGGAAAGCGGTTCTCGGGGCGGCCGTGCTGATTGGCGTGTCGGTATGGCTTGGATCTGCGGTCATGCTGCGCAAGCTGCGTAAAATATCTCCTGTGGAGTTTCTGAGGGAGCGGGAATAGGGGTGAAAGGGATGAAGAAAAAGTATAAGTGGATCGTGGCTGTGATAATTGTGCTGTCGGGTTTGGCGGTGTGGGGAGTTTCCTTGATGAGCCCTCTTCCTGTTCAGACTGAAACGGCAGTCAGGGGGAATCTTGAGCGGAGCTTTACCGTCCAGTCAGAGGTGAGGCCGGTGAACAGCACGGTGCTCATTGCTCCAGCGGCAGGTACTGTAAAGGAGATTCTCTTTCAGGCCGGCATGGAGGTGGAGGCAGGGCAGATCCTGCTGAAGACAGATGCCTCTCAGGAAATAAACATGGACCTTCAGATGGAGCAGATCCGGCAGCAACGGAATGCGGCCCGCAGGGAATATGAGCGGATGTATGGGGAACATGGTGAGGCACAGTCTGCCTTTGCCTCGGCCGAGAGCCAATATCTGCTGGCACAGAGAAACTATGACAGCGGCAAGGTGTTGGCGTCCGGCGGAGATTTGGCGCAGATAGAACTGGAAATCCTGAAAAATGAGCGGGAAGTGGCATATCAGCAGTATGTACAGGCGCGGGAAAATCTTTCGGAGAGACGGAAAGGGATGTATCAGGAGCAGATTGCTTCTCTGGAACGGCAGCTTACGGCACTGGCGGGAGTGGTAAGCCCGGGGGCTGTATCGATGCCTTACGATGGCGTGGTATGGGAGATCTATGTGCAGGAAGGGGCATATCTTACGCAGAACCAGCCTGTGGCAAAGGTGTATTCCATGGGTGAGATGAAGGTTGTGGCATCGGTTCTGACGGAGGATGCCGCATTTTTGGAGAGCGGGATGGAAGCGGAACTGGTCTATCCGGACGGGAGCTGCTCGAGCGCCGAGGTGACATTTATATCCCGGACAGCGGAGAAGGCTCTTTCGTCCACAGGGATAGAAGAGAGCAGGTGCCGGGTGGAGCTGATTCCGGAGGAGATGCCGGAGCGGCTGGGGGCAGGTCAGGAAGTAGCTGCGACGTTTGGGTTTGTAAAAGCGGAGCAGGTATTGACGGTCCCGGCGGCCGCGATTGTGCCGAATGGGAAGGAACGTATCGTGTATGTGATTCAGAATGGGAAGGCAGTGGAGGTTCAGGTCATTACCGGAATGGCGGAAGACGGGCGGGTGGAAGTCGTGTCCGGGATTTTGGAGGGGGATTTGATTGTGACGGAGCCTTATGAGAGCGGGGTGAAGGATGGGAGACGGGTTGTGGCGGAGTGACTTTGGAGGAAGCTATGAGCGGGCGGTCTAAAATTCGGAATCGGGCGATTGCGGAAGTATTCAGCAGGATGGAGTTGATTGAGGAGTGGGGGACCGGAATCCGAAGAATATTAAAAAGGGCGGAAGAGTATGAATTGCCAGAGCCTGAATTTTTAGAAATCGGGGATACATTTCGGGTGAATCTCTACCGGAAAGCCGATAAAAAGCCGATAAAAAAAGCCGATAAAAAGCTGATAAAAAAAGCCGATAATAGTAGAAAGACAGCAATTAATTATGATGTATGTACAGCAGAAAGGAAGCATATCCAATAAAGAAGCAAGAGAGTTGTTGGGTCTGGCTGAATCCACGACAAAAAGGGTATTGAAGCAGATGGTTCAGGAGGGTATGCTGGGAGAACAGGGGGAGCGCAGATCACGCTTATATGTGAAAAAGTAAAACTGAGTAAATTCAGGCAGGAAAGTGAAGACAGCTTTCCTGCCTTTTTCACTATGATAGATGAAATCATCCCGGGAACTGCATCCGGAGACGCGGCAGCTTTTAACTCCGGGTTTTTAAGGACGCTGGAATACATGCACCTCTCCCGGCATATCTTGTAAAAAACATCCTATGTGAGGAATTTTCGTGAAGGATTATATTGAAGAACGTGCGGTAGCTATCGCCAATTACATCATAGACCATAATGCAACGGTCAGGCAGACAGCAAAGCGGTTTGGGATATCAAAGTCCACGGTGCATAAGGACGTCACGGACCGCCTGGAGCATATCAACCCGTCGTTAGCCGCACAGGCGCGGGTTGTACTCAATGTAAACAAATCGGAACGCCATATCCGTGGAGGGCTGGCGACAAAGGAGAAGTACCAGCACAGGCTTGCCATGTGCAGTAAAGAGCCGCAATAGGATAAAACGCCAGTCCCTGGCCCGGTTTTGGGCAGGAACTGGCGCATCTTTTTACATTAATCCCATCAAAGTAGGAATCCCCAGCGACAGCGCCGGAATATAAGTCACTGCCAGCAAAAGGACAAACAATACGACGAAGTAAGGAAGCAATGTTTTTGTAACATCTTCAATACTGATTTTACTGATTCCGCAGCCGACAAACAATACCGATCCGACCGGCGGCGTGATATTTCCAAGACACATATTGAAAATCAGCATAACGCCGAACTGGATATTGGACATCCCAAGGCTCTCAGCGATCGGAAGGAAAATTGGGGTGAAAATGAGGATAGCCGGGGTGATGTCCATAAACATTCCCACAATCAGCAAGATTACATTCATTAACAGGAAAATCACAATCTTGTTGGTGGAGATGGACATAATACCTGCGCTGATTGCTGCTGGAATGCCGGAGTATGCCATAACAAAAGACATCGCGGAGGAAGCAGAAATCAAAAACAGGATGATGCCGCTGGTGCAGGCGCTGCTTACGAGAATCTTCATGAAGGATTTCATGGAAAGGCTCTTATAGCAGAGGGACAGCACCAGGCAGTACAGCACGCAGATGCCGGCGCCCTCGGTTGCAGTAAAGACACCGCCAACGATACCGCCGATGACGATGACGATCAGCAGCAGGCTGGGGAATGCCTCGAGAGTGATCTTCATTGCATCCTTCATGGAGGTCCTGCCAGATACCGGATATTTGTGCTTCTTCGCATAGAGGAAGGCAACGATCATGGATCCCACGCCCATAAGGATACCCGGAATATATCCGGCCATAAACAGGGTGGATATGGACACGCCGCCTGCTACGGTGGAGTAGACGATAAACGCGCTGGTAGGCGGGATCAGAAGTCCTGTCGGTGCAGATGCAATATTGACTGCAGTAGCAAACGCCGGGTCATAGCCCTCATCTTTCTGGATGGGATAGATGCAGCCTCCCATTGCAGATGCAGCTGCCACAGAGGAACCGGACAGTGCGCCAAAAAGCATGTTTCCGACGATGTTGGCCTGTGCCAGGGAGCCTGGGATCCAGCCGACGAACAGCTTGGAAAAGTTTACCAGACGTCTGGCAATACCGCCGTTGTTCATGATGTTGCCGGCCAGGATAAAGAGGGGAATAGCCAGCAGGGAAAAACTCTCCACACCGCTGTTCATCTTCTGCATGGTGATGAATGTAATCTGGTCCCAGGACAGAGAAGACATAGCGGTGACAATGGAAGAAATCACAATGCTGACGGAGATGGGGCAGCCAAGGAATAGCAGGATGCCGAACACCGCAAACAGGATGATCGTAGTCAGTGCAATATTCATGATTCATTTCCTCCTTCAATCGTAGTGCCGGTGACATCTTCGTAGATGTTGATAATCTGTGCGACGATGATAAACAGTCCGGAAATCGGGGCCATGGCATAGATCAGGCTTCTAGGAATCCCTAACAGGGCGGAATATACCTTCTCGGCGCTCAAGGCCAGTTTAAATCCTCCGATTGTGATGACAAAGACGGCAAAGACCAGTATCAGTACGTCGATGACGGTCATCAAAATCTGCCGGTTTACTGGCTTTAAACTGTCACGCAGCAGCACCAGGCACATATGCTCTCTGGTGATAAAGGCATAGGCTGCTCCGATAAAACCGGTCCAGATCAGGAAATAACGTACCAGTTCCTCAGTAAAGGCAGCAGGGCTGTTGAGGACATAGCGGGTGAATACCTGGTACAGCACCAGTAAGGTCATGATAGACAGCAGTACTGTGGCAATGCCGGCCAGAAGTTTTGTCATATATTTTTTGACGGTCGTTAAAAATTCTTTCATTTGGAACCTCCCCCTATTCTACGGAATCAATGATATCGAGCAAAGTCTGCACACCCGGATAATCCTGGCAGTATTCATCAATCATGCCGCTGGTTGCCTGCCGGAATGCTTCCTTATCGACATCGTTTACAAATTCTACACCCATTTTCGTCTCAGCTTCCACAATAGCTTCTTCGATTGCTGCGTCCCAGGCAATCTTATGGCTTTCGGTGGATTCGCGGGCCGCTTCCAATATGATCTGCTGATCCTCAGGGCTGATGGTTTTCCATATCTTTGCGCTCATGACCATGACATCAGGAATCATAGCATGTTGGTCGGTGGAGTATACCTTGCAGATCTCGCCGTGTTTTCCGGTGGTCAGGGCTGTCTCATTATTCTCAGTTCCGTCGATGATGCCGGTCTGCAGGGACGTATATACATCGCCGTAGGACATGGCGACCGGAATACCGCCCAGGGCCTTCATCATATCCGTCTGGGATTTCATATCCTGGACACGGATTTTCAGACCTTTTAAATCTTCCGGAGTCCGAATCGCTTTATTCTTTGTATAGAAGGAACGGGCGCCGGAGGTATAGTAGGTCAGGGTTACAAAGCCGTCCTTTTCTGAGGACAGGAAGAAGTCCTGCATCTGGGGGGAGTCCATGACGTGATAAAAATTCTGGGTATCGTCAAAGACATAGGGAAGTCCGAATGTATGGTAGGACTCATTGTAGGTAGCCAGACCGGGTGCGGATACCTTGGTCATGGAGACAACGCCTGCCATGAGCTGCTCCATGTTCTCATTCTCAGAGCCAAGCTGACCGTTTGGCAGGATGCGGACGGTAATCCGTCCGTTGGTCCGTTCCTTCACCCGGTCGGCAAATTCTGTCATGGCGATGTGGACGGTATGCGTCTCACTGAGGCCGTGAGCCAGGGTGAGGACCATTGGATTCTGGGCAGTGGCTTCCGCGCTGTTTGCGGCTCCGCTGTTGGCACAGCCGGTCATGCTGGCGGCCGCCAGGCCAAGTGCCAGCAGGATAGATGCGATTTTTTTCATGATGCGATTACCCCCTTCTTTACATTCCTATTAAATCAAATTGTTCAAATGAAATCAATAACTGGTAGTCCTTCTTCGGGTTTGGATATTTTACCTGTACGGATTTGAGGCTTTGGCTGTAGTACCAGCCGCATTCAGACTCCTCAAATTTCCTTCTGTGGAGGAAATGGGGAATATGCGTTCCATCAACAGTCACCCAGTAAGGTGCCTTATCCCTGTGGATCATATCGACATATACGGTCTCGACTGCGGTTTCATAACTGCCTTCGTGCAAAAAGTCCAGACAGGTGCGTTCTCCTGTTGTCATTGTGATAGAGGTCTTTAGATAACCTCCGTTTTCATAATCCATGGAAACGCCGTCATCCTCGTACAGGGTAAACTGGTTGTCTTTGTCCGCGGCGCAGAGGAGGGTGAGGTCAGTGACCTTCTGGGTCATCAGATTGTCCAGTTTGTTTCCTGCCATCGGGATGATGGCTCCGTTTATGATATACAGCGGGATGCTGCTGAGGGTGACCGGAACTTCGATGGTCTGCCCGCCTTCGTAAGCTTTTCTGGTGTAGAAGTCATAGAAGGTATTGTCTTTGGGCAGATAAATGCTGCGGGTGGAAGCTCCCTTTTCCACTACGTTGGCCACCAGAAGGGAGTCGCCGAACATGAAGTCCACACCTTCTTCATAGCAGTTTGTATCATGTTGGAACGCACTGCACATCGGTTCCATGATTGGCAGCCCGGTTTCGTGTGCGCGGGCAGTCAGGGAGTAGAGGTACGGGCTTAAGGCGTAGCGGAATGCTATCGCATGGCGGATGTCCTCTTTAATCTGGCTGTACATCCACGGTTCTGTCACCGTATTGTCGGTGTTTGTGGAGTGGATGGAGAAACGTGGCTGAAAGATACCGTTCTGAATCCAGCGAAGGAACAGTTCTTCTTCCGGTGCAGGACCGTAGAATCCGCCGATATCGCAGCCCTGGTTTGCCACGCCGGACAGGCTCATGCCCAGAATGGTGGCAATGTTGTATTTCAGGGCATCCCAACAGGTTAAGTTATCCCCTGCCCATGTTTGTGCGTAACGCTGGATTCCGCTGTGTCCGGAACGGCACACAATATAGGGGCGGGTATTGTCAAACGTTTCATGTATAGCTTCCTCGGTAATGTGGCACATGATATTCGACATGACGGATTTAAGCTGGCCGATGGTACCGCCTTTGCCCTCAAAGCTGCACCGGCAGTCCTTATCCACCATACTGTCGTATTCACAGTTGTCGTTCCACACGGAACTGGTTCCATATTCCAGTACATGTTCCTTCAAGAGACTCTTCCAGTTGTTACGGGTATCCTGGCTGGTAAAATCAACGAAGACGCCTTTGCCGCCCCACCAGGTTCCGACACCCGGTTCTTCGCTGGCGCTGGATTTTACGAACATACCTTTTTCTTTCATTTCATCCAGCATGGGGTGGATGAGGAGAATGCCTGGTTTTACATTTGGGGTCACGGTAATGCCCCGGTCACTCATCTGGCGGAAGAAATCCTTTGGGTCTTTAAAGCGTTTTTTGTTCCAGGTAAAGACGCAGCGCTTGATTCCTTTTTCCGTCTCCACGGTGCAGTAGCCGGAGGAAAGCTGGAAGCCGTCTACGGGAATCTGTTCTTCTTTCGTGGTATCGATAAATTCTACGATGGCGTCGTCACAGTCTGAGTCCAGTTCCGGATAATACATGGAGGAACCTAAGTACCCAAGGGCATGGCGGGGGAGCATGGCAGATTTGCCGGTCAGGTCCGTGTAGCGTTCTACGACTTTCCTGACGGACGGTCCTGCAATCAGGAACAGGTCAATATCTCCTCCGTCGGTGCGGTAGCGGCTGTGCATCTTCCAGTAGTTGCTTTTCTCGCGTCCCATATCAAAATCACATTCGTAGGTGTTGTGATAGAAGTAGCCTACCGCTTTTTTTGTGGAACGGTTCAGCTTGATGTAAAACGGGATATGTTTGTACAGGGAATCCGTTTCTTTGGGGTTGTAGCCCATCGCATCTTTTGGACTCATTCCCATGAACTTCTGCGCCTTATTGAGGTCGCCGCTTTTTTCTCCAAAACCATAAAAGCAGTCGTCGGCAGAGATTTCACTGGTGTGGATTCGTCGGTGGTTGCTGTCTTCCAGGTAAGCCAGGTCCACGATGTCCGCGTGGAGCAGAGTGCCTTCTCTGTCATAGACACAGATACGGAACGGCTCTTTTTCGATGATTACCTTCAGCTCTTTTCCCTGTATGACAGCTTCGTTATCCCCGTCGCTCAGCCTGGCTTCTGCCGGGGTGATCCGTGTCCGGGACTGACGCAGAAAATTATCCATGCGGTCTTCCCATGCGGTCATTACTAAGCTGTAGGATTCTTCGGCAAAGCCGCCGTCGAAGCCGGCTCTGATTCTCAAGATGGAATCTGTTAAGAACAGGATTCGGATTTCTACACCGTCTGTCATGACGGAAAAATAATTTTCCTGCTGTGTTACTGCAAGTGCCTTTGTGCAGATTTTCATTGTTGGGAACCTCCTCTTGGGTTGTTTCAATCGGTTTTATGCTATTATCTTAAAAAATAGAAAGGAGCAATACTAGACAAAAATTGCAGTTTTGTGATATAAATTTTACATATCTTGCTCTTTGAGGCGGTCGGTTATAAAATCATAAGGGACGAGAATGGAGAGAGGAGGAAGAATAACATGCTGGACCAGGCAGGTATCATGATGGCACAGGGAAACCGCATTGCGTGTGAGCGAATCAGTGGAGTCAACGACAATATGACCCAGTCTCATTACCACAATTATTATGAAATCTATTTTTTGGAGGAAGGTCTGCGGTATCAGAGAAACCAGGATGATCTTTATATTTTAAAACCAGGGGAGCTTATGCTGTTTTCTCCATATATTATGCATTTCTCCTATGGACCGGAGGATGTGCCGTTTAAGCGGGTGGTACTTTATTTTCACAGGGATGAGGTGGATTCTCCAAAGCTTTTAGAGGCACTGGATCAGGGAAACGGAATGTATCTGCCGATGCCAAAGGACAGGCAGATCATCCGAAGAGTCATTGAAAGTCTGCTGTGGGAGCAGGACCATCCGGGGGATTTTCAGAAGGATTACCAACATGTGCTCTTAAACCTCTTGCTGTACAATCTGGTCCGGCAGAAGCGGACGCAGGCAGAGGCAAAGCCGGAGGAAAAGAACCGGATGGACCAGGTGATCCAATATATCCATCACCATTACCACGAGGATATTAATCTGGAACTTTTGGCGCGTGAGTTTTATATCAGCCCCTATTATCTGTGCAGGGAATTTAAGGAGTATACAAACAGCACGATCATCCAGTATCTGAATGTCACACGGATTATGAACGCTCAGAGAAAGTTTATGGAGACAGATTTGAACATAACCGAGATCAGCAGGCAGACCGGTTTTTCCAATCTGACCCACTTTAACCGGGTGTTCAAATCTGTGACCGGGATGACGCCTTCCGGATACCGTAAGACCCATAGGAACCAGGAATTTTTTGTGGGAGGCTGAGATTTTCGGCATAGAGACAGCCTCCCCCGAATAAATTAGTAATAATCAAATTCTATGGGGAGGCTGTTATGCAGAAAGTGTTAAATGGAAAAGTATTTTTGATCGTATGCCTGCTGGCATGGGTCATGGTCGTCAGGATGCTGACCGGCTGCAGTGTGGAGAAGGAGCATCAGGACAAGGTGCGCGATCTGGAGTTTACTGTGGTAGGGGAAGCAGACGTGCCGGGAGAGCTGGCCCAGATCATTGCGGAGAAGAAAACAGCTCCGTTTAAGCTGACTTACAGCAACGACCAGGGGCTTTACATAGTGACCGGGTATGGGGAGCAGGCAACGGGGGGATACAGCATTACGGTGAATGAATTGTACCTGACGGAAAATTCCATCGTGATCGATACGGAGCTCATCGGACCGGAAAAAGGAGAGACGGCCGGAGTGGAAGCATCTTATCCATATATTGTCATTCAGACCGAATATCTGGAAAATCCGGTGATCTTCCAGTAGGAAACAGAATAAGGAACAGAAAAGAGAGCCAGAATCAGAATGCCTGTGATTCTGGCTCTCTTTAAATCTGCACTTGTAAACAGCATGGCTCATATGTTATGATAGGGAACAACCGTTTTAATGCGAGAAAAAGAGGGTGCGGATATGATATTGAAAGATATATGGCTGGATGTCAAAGCGGTACAGGAACGGGATCCTGCCGCGAGGAATGCGCTTGAGGTACTGCTGTTGTATCAGGGGGTACATGCCCTGATATGGCACAGGTTTGCCCATTGGTTTTACCGGCATCACATGTTTTTCATTGCGAGGCTGATATCCCAGCTGGCGCGGTTCTTTACGCTGATCGAGATCCATCCGGGCGCGCAGATGGGACACGGAATCCTGATCGACCACGGCTGCGGCGTGGTGATCGGGGAGACGACGGTGGTGGGAGATAACTGCACCATCTATCAGGGCGTGACCCTGGGCGGCGTAGGGCTGAACAAGGGCAAGCGTCATCCGACCCTTGGAAATAATGTGACGGTCGGTGCGGGGGCGAAGATCCTGGGCTCATTTGAAGTCGGGGATAACTGTACCATAGCCGCCAATGCAGTGCTCTTAAAGCCGCTTGACAACGATACCACGGCGGTGGGGATTCCGGCCCGCCCGGTCAAGATTGCCGGTGTGCCGATTCCAAAGAAGCCGGACGGTTCTGCCTCTGCGGAGCATGTATGCAGGATGGAGGAGAATATTGTAGAGCTGGAACGGCAGGTGCAGCAGATGCAGGCCCGGATAAGAGAGCTGGAACATAAAAAATAATACGACAAAGGAAAGCAACAAATGGAAGGCAAAACGAACACACCGATGCCGGCGGAAAGCAGGTGCCGCGACATTGAGCGCAGCATCATCAAACGGTTCCGCAAGGAAATCTGGCGCCCTTTTGTCAAGGCGCTGAATGAGTACGACATGATAAAAGAAGGGGATAACATCGCCGTCTGCATCTCCGGGGGCAAGGATTCCATGCTGCTTGCCAAATGCATGCAGGAGATTTTGCGGCACGGAAAGATGGAGTTCGGGCTGAAATTCATCGTGATGGACCCGGGTTACCATCCTGACAACCGGCGGCTGATCGAGGAAAATGCCGCAACGATGGGCATTCCCATCCATATTTTTGAGTCGGATATCTTCAATACTGTGGTAGATGCAGGCGGTTCCCCCTGTTATCTCTGCGCCAGGATGCGCCGGGGCAACCTGTATGCCAATGCGAAGATGCTTGGCTGCAATAAGATCGCGCTGGGGCATCATTTTGACGATGTGATTGAGACGATTCTCATGAGTATGCTGTACGGCGCGCAGGTCAACACCATGATGCCAAAGCTGCACAGCACCAATTTTGAAGGGATGGAACTGATCCGTCCCCTGTATCTGGTCAAGGAAGAGGACATTCTGGCGTGGAAGGAGTTCAACGGGCTCCGTTTTCTGCAGTGCGCCTGCCGGTTTACGGAGCAGATCGCAAAGGAGAGGGCGATGGAGGAGGAGATCCATACCTCCAAACGGCAGGAGATGAAGGAGCTGATCAACAAGTTCCGCCAGATCAATCCCCATATCGAGACCAATATTTTTAAGAGCGTGGAAAATGTAAATCTGGACGCCTGTATCGGATATGTGAAACATGGAAAGCGGCATCATTTTCTGGAAGAATATGACCCGGAATCATAAACAGGGACGCACCCACATAAACTTTCTATAAAGTATAGAAGGTAAGGTGGGTGCTTTTTTATGTTGGAGCTGGTGAGACAGAATATACATATGAACCGTTGGAAAAATCAGGTGAATACACAGGTCACCCTGGATGATGATTTTATCGTGCCGGACACGATGAACGATATTGCGCAGGTGATTCTGGATGCGGGGGAGATTCAGATTGAACCGGTAAAAACACAGAGTGAAAAGGTGACGGTAAGGGGAAAGCTGGATTTTCACGTGCTCTACCGGAGCGACGAGGGGAGCCTGCAGACGCTGGGAGGGCTGATTCCTTTTGAGGAAACCATCAATGTGCCGGGGCTTGATGAGCGGGATTATGTGGGGGTTACCTGGCAGCTTGAGGATCTGGACGCAGGCATTATCAATTCCAGAAAATTGAGCATCAAGGCGATCGTGACGCTGGAGATCAAGGTGGAGTCCCTGTTTGACACGGAGGCGGCGGTCAGCCTCGGGACTTCTCTGGATGACGGGAGCGGCACGCCCCAGATCGAGACTCTGACCCGCAAGATCGATGTGGCTGCCATCGCGCTGCGAAGAAAGGACACATACCGCTTAAAGGAGGAGATCACCCTTTCCGGCAGCAAGCCGGCAATCGACCGGATTCTTTGGAGTGAAATGCGTTTAAACGGCGTGACCACCCGTCCGCTGGACGGTCAGGTCCATCTGGAAGGGGCGCTGATGGTCTTTGTCATCTATGAGGGTGAGGGCGAAAATGCCATGATCCAGTGGGTGGAGGAGAGCATCCCGTTTTCAGGCGAGGTGGAGATGCCGGGAGCTGTGGAGGAGATGATTCCGGCGATATCCGTGCGGCTGATCCATAAAGGCATCGAAGAGAAGCCGGATTATGACGGGGAGATGCGGGAACTGGATGTGGACGCGGTCATCGAACTGGATATCCGTCTGTATGAAGAACAGCAGTTGGAAGTGCTGAGCGATCTGTATGCCACGAACCGGGAGCTGACGGTGGAAGGCGGCGAGGCATGTTTTGATACCATACTGACCAGGAATACCGGTAAATGCAAGCTTGCGGAAAAAATCAACATGAGCACAGGACGACGGATCCTGCAGATCTGCCACAGTACAGGAAGCGTGAAACTGGATGAAGTGGAGGCAAAGGAAGACATCCTTTCGATGGATGGTGTGCTGGAGGTAAAGATCCTGTTTTTGACCGATGATGACAGCCAGCCGGTCCAGTCTTCTACGGAGATGGTGCCGTTCCACTATGAAGCGGAGGTTCCCGGCATCCGGGAGGACAGCGTGTGGTATCTGGAAACGGGGGCGGAGCAGCTTACGGCTGTGATGCTGGGAAGCGACACGGTGGAGGTGAAGGCGGTCATCCTGCTGGATATGCTGGTGCTGAAGCCTGTCTGTCAGCCGGTTATCCTACGGGCCGATACGGCTCCGTTGGACACAAAAAAACTGAAGCAGATGCCCGGAATCGTGGGGTATATTGTCCAGGAGGGAGACAGCCTTTGGGATGTTGCAAAACGCTTCCATACCACGGTGGGCAATATCATGGCGACCAATGGACTGACTTCGGACCTGATCCATCCGGGAGACAGTCTGATTCTGGTGAAGGAGATCGCCCGGGATTAAAAAGATTTTTAAACAGTTAAAACGAAAGCAGCCCGGTAAATTCATCTGGATGCTGCTTTCTTTTTGTGCAAAAAAAAGGTATAATAGTACGAAGATTTTCGGAGATACTATTTTTTGTAAGTCTGATTAGCACACATTTGATGCGTCCGGTATATGATAAAGTATGGCAACCCGCATCCAGCTGGTGCTTCAGATAGATGACAGGGAGACCTGGGCGGCAGGAGTGTATTGCAAGCACCCGTGCCGTTTACATAGCTTGAGGTGAATATGAACTACACATATCTGCTAAGATGCGCCGACGGGACGCTTTACTGTGGGTGGACAAACCATCTGGAAGAAAGGGTCCGGTCCCACAACGAGGGAAAAGGCGCCAAGTACACCAAATGCCGAAGACCTGTGGAGCTGGTTTATTTTGAAGTGTTTGAGACAAAACAGGAGGCGATGCGGAGAGAGGCTGCGATCAAAAGGCTGCCGCGCGGGGAAAAGCTGAAGCTGATCGGCTGCGCCGGCTAAGGGAGTGGACATGACGAAAATTAATGTTAACGATATTTTGTATGCGCTTTCTTATGGGCTTGACTGCGTGGAGTCAGAGCTGGTTTTCGTATCCCGCCATCACGGAAAGCGGGTAGCATATATCAGCGCCGTGATGGGACAGGCTTTGGGGCTGGACGGGCGTGCGCTTTCCGATCTGTCGGCCTGTGCGGTCCTGCATGACTGTGCGATTACAGAATATATCCAGGAAAAGCTGCATGGCGGTTCACAGGATAAAAGCCATTGCGCGATGGGGGAGAGAAACATACAGGAACTTCCTTTTTTCGGCGATACCGGTGGTTTCGTCCTCTATCACCATGAGCGTGCGGACGGCGGCGGCCCGTTTGGGAAATTTCCCTGGGAGATACCGCTGGCGGCGCGGCTGATCCATTTTGCAGACAGGCTGGATTCGGTCTGTAATCTGGGGGCGCTTACGGAACAGGATCACTGGAAGGTGAGCCGGTATCTGGAGGAGGGACGGGGAACGGTGTTTGAAGCGGAGCTTGTGGAGCTGTTTGAGCAGGTATTCCCGAAAGAGCGTCTGATAGGGTTAGGCGGCCTTGATCTGGACAGACATCTGAAAGAAATGACCGTTCCTCATGAGCTGGAAGCGGGAGACGGATCCCTGTATCCAGCGGCAAGGCTGTTTGCCAGGATCATCGATTACAAATCCGGCTTTACCAGCCGTCATTCCATGGGATTTGCCGGGAAGGCAGAGCAGATGGGCAGGTACTATGGATTTGATCAGGCGATGCAGGAAAAACTTTTTTTTGCCGGGGCGCTGCACGATGTGGGAAAGCTCACCATCACCAATGATATTCTGGAAAAACCGGAGAAGCTGGATGACCGGGAATACCGGTATATCCAGAAACATGTGCTGTATACCTGGGAGATTTTATCACAGGTCAGGGGGATGGAGGATATCGCCCGCTGGGCCTCAAGGCATCATGAGAAACTGGATGGCAGCGGCTATCCGTTTGGCCTTGGGGAGGCAAAATTGAGCCATATCGACCGGCTGATGGCCTGTATCGACATCTATCAGGCGCTGGTGGAAGAACGTTCTTATAAAAAAGGAATGGACCATGGGAAGGCTGTGATGATGCTCCGGAACATGGCGGCGCGCGGTCATCTGGATGAGGGCATTGTGGAAGACATCGATGCAGTGTTTGGAAAACGGGATCAGGAGTAGGTTCCAGGCATATTTTACACATTTTTCTTTTATACTGATAAGGAATAGCAGGGATGGTACCGGTATGGAGAAAGAGTGGTTTCCGTTAACAGCGGCACAGAAGATGATCTATCATATGAAGCAGGAGCACTCCGAACCGGAGGTGACCTGCCTTGGGGCATGTATGGTTCTCAAGGCTCCTCTGGACCATGGGCTTTTGAAGCGATGCATCCGGTTGGAATATGAGCGATATGACTGCCTGCGCCTGCGTTTCTTTGCGCCGGATCAGATGGGGAACGTGATGCAGTATATTGCGCCCTGTGGGGAGATAGAGATTCCGTCTGTCTGCCTGAGCGGGCTGAGCATGGAGGAAGCCATGTCGCGGATGAAAAGCTGGACCGGAGTTCCCTTTGAACAGGACGGGCCGATGTGTGAATTTCGGCTGGTAGAGCTTGCAGACGGGTATCAGGGAGTGTATCTGAGGATTGACCATCTGCTTGCAGACGCCTGCTGTATCATAACGCTTGCCAATGATGTGATGGAGCTGTACTGCCACTTTGCATTTGGCGCTCCGGCGCCGGGAATCTGTTATTCATTCCGGGATGCGGCGTTGCGGGATTTGGAGCGGGAGCAGGACCCGGTGAGAACGCGGGCAGACCAGGCATTTTGGCGGCGGCTCATGGAGATGGGAGAACCGGTTTATACTGATATCAGGGGACCGGGGCGATTGGCTGAGAGCCGCATACGGCATAAAAACCCAAAACTCAGGGCGGCAGACCGGCAGAAGGAGGACTGCAGGGAAGGGCAGGCAAGTTTTTTTCTGGAAGCAGAACCTGCAGGGAGGCTGGCGGCGTATTGTGGGAAGCATGGAGTCTCCATGACAAACTTGCTGTTAATGGGTCTTCGGACGTATCTGTCAAGGCAGAATGGCGGGGAGACAGACATAAGTCTCAGAAATTATGTGTCCCGCCGCTTTTCAAGGCTGGCAAGGCGGTCAGGCGGCAGCCGGGCGCATTGTTATCCCTGCCGGACCGTCATTGGGCCGGAAACGGGATTCCGAAACGGGGTCTCCATCATACAGAATCTGCAGAACCAGATTTACCGTCATGTGGATTATGACTCTGACAGAGTGATCCGGGAGATGCTGGATCATTATCATGCTCCGGAAAATACAATCTATGAGAGCGTGGCGCTGACGTATCAGCCGATGCCAGTATGCTTAAAGCATGAAAGTCTGAGAGGGATTCCTTGCCGGACGATGTGGTTCAGCAATGGTACGGCGGTACAGCCGGTCTATCTGACGGTCATGCAGAATCCCGCAGATTCCGGGCTGGAATTTTATGTGAAGTATCAGGCGGCGGATTATGGATATGAAGATATTGAGATGTTATACGACAATCTGCTGAAGATCATATTTACAGGAGTGGAAAACCCTGAGATGGCGGTGGGGCAGGTGATGGAACAGGTATAAAAAAGGAGGGCCGGACCCTCCATATTTTTATGCCACAAATGCATACATCATGATATAATGACATAAGCTTCCGCCCATCACGAACAGGTGGAAAATCTCGTGGGAACCGAAGTATTTATGCCGGTTATTGAAAATCGGCAGCTTCAGTGCATAGATGATGCCGCCCACGGTATAGATAATGCCGCCGGCAAGCAGCCAGCCAAAGGCGCTGCGGGGCAGTGCGGCTACGATCTTGCTGAAGGCAAGGACACAGACCCAGCCCATCGCGATATAGATCAGGGAAGAAAACCATTTGGGGCAGGTGATCCACAGTGCGTTGATGATGATGCCTGCGATTGCAATGCCCCATACGAGCGCCAGCATAGACCATCCGGTGCGGTCCCCCAGGACTACCATGCAGACCGGCGTGTATGTTCCGGCAATCAGGATAAAGATCATCATGTGGTCGATCTTACGCAGCATCTGGTTTACCTTTGGAGAGATATCCAGCGTGTGGTATATCGTGCTGGCGCTGTAAAGCAGTATCATGCTCACGATGAAGACAGACAGAGCCAGGACGTGGGTATATCCCGGTGTGCGTGCGGCCTTGATGATCAGTGGGGTGGCCGCAAACAGTGCGAGCAGCATTCCGATAAAATGGGTGAGGGCGCTGCCGGGGTCTTTGATTTTCAGTTTCATAATAATTCCTCCTTTACCTGTTTCTGTATGGGAATATCCCGGCGCTGGCCGGAAGTTGTGTGAATATTACTATATGTAGTTTTGAAAACTACATAGTATTGTTTTATATACTATACAGCTTTGCGGAGGAAAATGCAAGTGGTTTTATAAAAATACAGCAATTCTTTGATTAGGAAAGCAATTGCAAAAGATGATAAAGGAGCAGGAGATGTTGGATGTCTTATATGAGGACCAGGCGATTATCGTAGTAAAAAAACCGGTGGGAGTCGAATCCCAGAGCAGCAGGGGATTTGGGGCGGACATGGTAAGCGAGATAAAACGCCATATTCACAATTTATCCCCAAAAGCAGGAGAACCGTATGTGGGAGTTATCCACAGACTGGACAAGCCTGTAAGTGGCGTCATGGTGTATGCAAAGACAAAAAGTGCGGCAGCAGCGCTGAGTAAGCAGGTTGCGGACGGGAAAATGAAGAAAAAATATTTTGCGGTGGTATGTGGAAAACCTGTGGATAAGGTGGATAACTTTGTGGATTATCTGTTGAAAGACGGAAAAACGAATACTTCTCGTATTGTGGATAAGTGGACAGATGGTGGAAAACCTGCAGAATTGCGATTCCGGGAGCTGGAAAGCAGGATTGTGGAGCCGTATGGGGAACTGTCTTTGCTGGAGGTGGAGCTTCTGACCGGAAGACATCACCAGATCCGGGTGCAGATGGCAGGGCATGGATTGCCGCTCTGGGGGGACAATAAATATAACCCGGCGTTTGGAAGGCAGGCAGGCCGCGGACCAGAACATGTGGCGCTTTCCTCCTGTGAGCTGACGTTTTTCCATCCGGTTACAGGCAGGAGCATGACGTTTTCCAAAAAGCCGGAAGGAAAGATATTCCAGAATTTCCAGAGCTGCGCGGATTGGCAGTAAAAAGTGGCAATTGCTGTCAGATTGTCGATATCTGTTGACGCAGAGCTATGATTTCCTATATAATGGGAAAGCGCGCGTTGCGTGAAAACAGATGGAGGTAAGGAAAAATGAAACATGCAGCAAAAAAAGAAAAACTGACATGGTTTGCCAGGTTTCTGAATCTTGTAGAAACTGCAGGCAACCGACTCCCCCATCCGATTACCATGTTTGCTATTCTGGCGTTGGGAATTGTGGTGCTGTCAGGGCTTTGTTCGGCACTGGGAGTCTCGGCTACAGGAGAGATGATCGATAGTAAGACAATGGAATTATCGGAACAGACCATTCAGGTCGTCAGCCTGATGAACCGGGAAGGTCTTGCCTATATGCTTACACAGGCAGTGAATAATTTTACAGGTTTTGCACCTCTTGGCGTGGTGCTGGTGACGATGCTTGGCGTGGGATGTGCTGAGGGAAGCGGGTATCTGTCCGCGTTGATGAAAAAGGCCGTGTCGGTGACACCGGCGATGATCGTGACACCGATGCTGGTATTCCTTGGCGTGATGTCCAACGTGGCTTCGGATATCGGATATGTCGTGCTGATCCCGATTGGCGCGGTGGTATTTATGGCTTACGGGCGTCATCCGTTAGCCGGTCTGGCGGCAGCGTTTGCCGGGGTTTCCGGCGGATTTTCCGCCAATCTTCTGATTGGGACATTGGACCCGATGCTCTCGGGAATCAGCACCGAGGCGGCGAAGATGATCAATCCGGGGTATGTGGTGGAGGCTACATCCAACTGGTATTTTATGATCGTATCCACGTTTGTGATCGTGACGATCGGAACTTTTGTGACAGATAAGATCGTGGAACCGAGACTGTCGGCTCACCGCCATACAGATGAGAACGTGGCAGACGCAACGGCATTGAGCACACAGGAGAAAAAAGCGCTCCGGGCGGCGAACTGGACTCTTTTTGCCTTTATCGTGTTTGTGGCAGCGATTGCGATTCCGCAGAATTCATTTTTAAGAAATCCGGAGACAGGAAGCCTGATGTCCAATTCTCCGTTTATTTCAGGACTGATCGTGCTGATCTCCCTGCTGTTCTTTTTGCCGTCGGTGGTATATGGAAGATTGTCCGGGACATATCAGAATGAGAAGGATGTATGCGGGCAGCTCAGCACCAATATGTCTGCGATGGGCAGCTATATCGCCCTGGCATTTGTGGCTGCGCAGTTTATCAGCTATTTCAACTATACGAAGCTGGGGACGATTCTGGCGCTGAAAGGCGCAGATTTCCTTGGAAACGCAGGCGTGAGCGGTCCGGTGCTGATGATACTGTTTATCATATTTTCGGCGTTTATCAACCTTTTGATGGGCTCGGCCTCTGCCAAGTGGACGATACTTGCGCCGGTGTTCGTGCCGATGTTCATGCTGTTGGGCTACTCGCCGGAGCTGACGCAGGTGGCTTACCGGATTGGTGACTCCTGTACGAACCTGATTACGCCGCTGATGACGTATTTTGCGATGATCGTGGTGTTTGCAAAGAAATATGACGAGGAGTCCGGCATCGGAACGCTGATTGCGACGATGCTGCCTTACAGCCTTTTCTTTATGGTTGGCTGGTCTGTGCTTTTAGTGGTGTGGATGGTGTTTGGACTGCCTTTAGGGCCGGGAGCGCCGATGTTTATATAGTCAGTCATGACAAAAAAGAGCAGAACGCTCTGTATCGCCGGGTAAAAGGCGGTGCAGAGCGTCTTTTCATAACGGGCATCAATGATCAGATGCAGGCATCATACGGATATAATGGTCATAATATTCTTTTGCAGCTTCTCTGCTGAGAGAAAAATGTTGTTCCAGCTTACCAAGAATCTGTTCTTCGGTTTTTCCATCTTCCAGTTTGTCTGAAATAAAGGCGTTAATGCCTTTCTCAATCCCTTTTTCAATGCCTCTTGCTTCCAGCATTTGTCCAAGTACGGTCATTTGAAACACCTCCTCAAGTGAACTCAGTTCTGCTTCTGTTAAAAATTTCAAGGCGAATGCATACAAAACAGATTCCATACGAAGCATATCTTCTTTTCCTAAAGAATCCTGTTCCCGGTGAATCAAAGTTAAAATCTTCGAAAAAGCTTTTTACTTCCAGGTGGATCTGCTCCGTGGGGGCGATTTCTGCAATTGAAAAAACAAAATCCAGCCTGAGACAGTTGGAGCGCGGGAGTACAGCATCAGGTAATTGACAACATATTATACAGCTTTAGCAGGCGTATATCTTCCTTGGAGATTTTGAGCTTTTTTGCAAGTTCACAATCTTTGGTCAAAGGTGCCTTTGCAAAAAGCATCTTGGTGGCAATGGGCATCATGGGGCGGGAAGAGAACCCGTTCCATAAGCCCCACTTGGTGTCGGCATCCAGATAAGAAGCCAGAATCTGGACGCTGGCCTTTTCCATAGGAGTATCACGGTTTGTAAGGATGATATTGGTAATGGCATCGTAATGTTCAATATATCCCCAATAGGTATTCTCACAGTTCTGATAGTGCTCATAATCTGTAAAATTCATATACATCATAACTTTATATTGATTGTTTTCCGTCTCTGATAAAATATCAAAAACACTGCTGATGATCTGGTTGTTTCGGCCATCAAACACATAGGAAAAAAATTGGGAGCCGCCATTGAAAAAAGCGGGGTGGGTTTCCGAAGCGCGGAATACGGTTCTGTCGGGACGGCAGTATAAGAGCTGCTCCACATGGATGTGCAGGGCATCTGCGATTTCGTATAATGTTTCGATATCGATTGCGATCTCGCCCTTTTCATATTTGGAGATGGCAGATTTGCTCTTGCAAATTATTCCGGACATCTCTTCCAGTGTCATATGTCTCATCTTGCGGAAATTGCGAATCCGTTTCCCGATTTCTATCCCTATTTCATTCATGGAGAATTCCTCCGACTCTAAAAAGTTTCCTGAAAATACAAAATAAAATGAAATTTTACTGTTTTAATATGTATACAAAAATGATATCAAATATTGTGATAAAAATCAACTGTGAAGAGAAAAATTTAAAAAAATTTCCATTTACAGGAAACAAACCATTTTTGACGGTAATTCTATTTCTTGTTAGAATCATCCTGTAAGATGCAGGCTGCACAAAAAAATGATAAGAAAGAGGTAGAAATGTACAATTTTGATGAAATAATCGACAGACGTCACACAAATGCGATGAATACCGACGGATTTCGCAGTTATATCTTTCATGCGGATGAGACGATGACGTTTCCGTATAAAGATGAAGAATTTATCCGGATGTGGGTGGCAGATATGGAGTTTGCGACACCGGATGTTGTCATCGATGGGATGCGAAAGAGGCTGGACAAGCGTATTTTCGGTTATACAAGAGTGTTTGAGAAAAGTTATTATGATGCATTTGCCGGATGGTGTGAGAAGCACTACGGGTGGACGTTTGACAGAGAGGAACTGGTAATGTCAAATGGCATCATCCCGGCGCTTTATGAGCTGGTGGAGTATATCTGTAAGGAGGATGAGAAGGTACTGTTTTTAACGCCTTCCTATGCATATTTCAAATATGCGGCGGATTTTAATAAACGGGATTATGTATGCTCTGACCTTAATTATGAGGACGGAAGATACTCCATTGATTTTGAGGATTTTGAACGAAAGGCGGCAGATCCGAAAACAACGTTGTTCATCTTATGTAACCCTCATAATCCGAGCGGACGTGTGTGGAGAGAAGAGGAACTGGAAAAAATGGCCGGTATCATCGAAAAGTACGGTTTGTGGGTAATCTCTGATGAAATCCATTGCGACCTGCTCCGCCTGAACCAGAAGCATATTCCGCTTGGCAAGGTGATGCCCAAATACCAGAAACTGGTGACTGCGATGGCCCCCAGTAAAACCTTCAACCTGGCGGGGATGATGATTTCCAATATTATCATCCGGGATGAAACGCTCCGGGGAATCTGGTTGGAGAGGCATTATAACTTTGACAATCCACTGAGTGTCGCGGCAGCACAGGCAGCTTATGAAAAGGGGGATGTATGGCTTAAAGAACTGAGGGGATATCTGGATGAGAACTTTCGGTTTACCGGCGAATATCTGAGCGAACATCTGCCAAAAGCAAAGTATGAGATTTCAGAGGCAACCTACCTGGCGTGGGTGGATTTGAACGCTTATTTTGAGCCGGATGAGCAGCTTCCAATGTTTTTTGCCTACAAAGCAGGGGTGCTTTTAGAGGGTGGAAATATGTTTGTACAAAATTCCGATGGATTTATCCGTCTGAACCTGGCATGTCCGAAATCAGTACTGGCAGAAGGGTTGAAGAGAATATGTGAGGCGGTTAATACGAAACATACGGTGAAGTATACAGGGGAAAATTAAATATACAGGGGGATTACGTCCATGAAAGAAACGAGAAGTGAAAAATCTTACGGCGGTATGGCGTTGGTGCCTATGCTGGTATTTTTAGGATTGTATTTAGGCTGTGGCATTGTTTTTACAATTTTGGGGGCAGAGTCGCCGTTTTGGATGATGCCGCGTTATGTAGCGCTGATGATAGGAATTCTGGTTGCTCTGACCTGCTTCGAACGAGATAAAAAATTCTCGGAAAAAGTAGATATCTACTGCAAGGGAGCCGGCGCTTCCGGTGTGATGCTGATGGGAATCATCGTACTGCTGGCAGGTGGTTTTGCAAGTGCATCGGCTGCAATCGGAGGTAAGGATTCTGTGGTGAATCTGGGGATATCCCTGATTCCCACGCAGCTTCTGATTCCGGGGATTTTTCTGATCTGCTGTGTGATATCAACCTGCATAGGTACTTCTATGGGGACACAGGTTACGATGATTCCGATTGCCATTGCTTTGGCGCAGGGGGCCGGACTCAATGTGGGTATGGCTGGCGCGGCCGCCATTGCCGGAGCATATTTCGGAGATAACCTGTCTATGATTTCGGATACTACGATTATTGCGACTAAGGGTGTTGGCGCAGAGATGAAGGATAAGTTTGTGATGAATTTCAAGATTGCAGTTCCGGCGGCTGTGCTGACAATGGTGCTGTATGGGGTGATGAGCCTAAAGGGAGCCGGCGCAGTCACGGCGGCTGAGGCAGGAGCTTATAACCTGCTGACCATTATTCCATATCTGACAGTTCTTATCCTTGCAATCGTAGGGCTGGATGTGATTCTGGCGCTGGCTCTTGGCACAGGTCTTTCCTGTATCATCGGGATAATGGTGGGCAGCGTTGACTTTTTTGGATGGGCACAGGCTGTTGGGGCAGGCATGGAAGATATGTTCTGGCTGGCAGTGTTTGCCATGATGGTCTCCGGTATGATGGAGCTGATCCGATATTACGGCGGAATCCAGTGGCTGGTAGATACGGCTATGAAATTTATCAAGAGCAGAAAAAGCTGCCAGTATGCAATCGGCTTGTTGTCTATGGCAATTTCAGGAACCACTTTAAACAATCCTGTCGCATGTTTGATCAGCGCTCCGATTGCGAAGGAGCTTGGGCAGAAATATACGATTGCTCCAAAAAGGCTTGCCTCTTTGTTGGATATTTTCTCATGCGCCATTTTGATGGTGGTGCCGCATGACAGCGGCTGCCTCCTGGTACAGCAGTATGGAGGCTGTTCTTATCTGGACATTTTAAAATACGCATTTTATCCGGTACTGTTGATTTTGTTCACCTGTATTACCATCCAGTTTGGGCTGCTGAGGACCAGGGAAGAAAAGCAGGCAGAACTTACAGAATTACAAAAATAAGAAGAAGGAGACAAAAACATGAAAGTCATTGATACAAAAAAAGCACCGGGGGCAATTGGACCCTATTCCCAGGGATTTGAAGTTAACGGGCTGGTATATACATCGGGGCAGATTCCGGTAGATCCGGCAAATGGAGAAGTGCCGGAAGGAATTGCCGCGCAGGCAGAACAGAGCTGCCAGAACGTGGGGGCAATCCTTGAGGCGGCCGGAAGCAGTTTTGAGGATGTGTTTAAGACAACCTGTTTTTTGGCTGATATGGGTGACTTTGCTGCTTTTAACGAAGTTTATGCAAAATATTTTGTGTCCAAACCGGCGAGAAGTTGTGTGGCAGTCAAGACACTTCCCAAGGGCGTGTTATGTGAAATTGAAGCAATTGCCGTCAAATAAACAGCAGGAGGGGCGATTACATGGATAAACAGGCATTTTTAGATACATATGTGGTTGACCGAAAGGGAACAGACTCCGTGAAATGGGATGGTTTGGAGGAAAAGTTCGGGGAGCGGGACCTGATTCCGTTGTGGATTGCAGATATGGAATTTAAAACCTGTGATGCGATTACAGAGGAACTGGAAAAACGGTGCAGGCATGGGGTGTTTGGATATTCCAGCGTCCCAGATTCCTATTATCATGTTTTTTCGGACTGGATGGAAAGGCGGTACGGTTTTCCGATAGAGAAAGAGTGGGTGCGCTTTTCCACCGGATGCGTGACAGCGATCGCATGGATGATTCATGCGTTTACAAAACCGAAGGATGCCTGTCTGATCCTGACCCCGGTTTATTATCCATTTTTCAATGTGGTTACAAACAATGACCGGACACTTGTTACTGTGGAACTGGATTACGATAACGGTTACTTTTCGATGAATTATGAAGCGATAGAACATGCGATTGTAGAAAATCATGTAAAGATGTTTTTGCAGTGTTCGCCTCACAACCCGGTCGGCAGAGTCTGGAGAGAAGAGGAACTGGAGCAGGTGTTGGAAATCTGCCGGAAGCACCAGGTGCTGGTGGTAAGTGATGAAATCCATCAGGATCTGGTGTTGGGGGATTCTCCCTTTGTCCCGGCGGCGGTCGTGGCAGGCGGGGCGTACCGGGATATGCTTCTTACGCTGTCCTCTGCGTCTAAGACATTTAATCTGGCTACCCTTTTGCATTCTCACATCGTGATTCCCGATGATGGGCTGAGACAGAGATATGACAGGTTTGCGTCAGGATTGAACCGGACGGAGGTAAGCATCATGGGAATGATTGCAACGGCTGCCGGATATGCCGGCGGAGAAGCGTGGCTGGACCATGTGCTGGATATAATCCGCGATAATTACCGGTATTTGAAGGAGGCGCTGGAAAAAGAACTGCCTCAGGTTACGGTATGCAGCCTCGAAGGCACGTATCTTGTGCTTGTGGATTTAAGGAGATTAGCGCCTGCAGGACAGGTACGTGATCTTGTGCAGAACAGGTGCCGTATGGCGGTAGATTATGGTGAGTGGTTCGGTGAAAAGTATGAAGGTTTTATCAGAATCAACCTGGCAACCGCCCCGGCCTATATCAGACAGGCAGTAGAAAATCTGGTATCTGAGGCGAGAAAGATTTTACGGGCAGTTGAGGGATAAGCGGCGGTGAGGAAAGGAAATAACAGTGATGCAGATGGAAAATATGGACTGGAAGGATTTGGGGTTTGCTTATAGAGAAACAGAAAAAAGTTATGTTTCAAATTTTAAAAACGGGGCATGGGATGCAGGAACCTTGACTTCGGATAAGACGGTTGTATTGAATGAATGTGCCGGAATCCTTCAATATGGACAGGGGATTTTTGAGGGTTTGAAGGCATACAGGACAAAGGATGGTCGCATTGTGACTTTTCGTCCGGACCTGAACGCGGAGCGGATGATGGATTCGGCATCAGGGCTGGAGATGCCTCCGTTTCCAAAAGAACAGTTTCTAAAAGCGCTGGATCAGGTGGTAAAAGCCAATGAAGCGTGGGTGCCGCCTTATGGCAGCGGCGCTTCTCTCTACATCAGACCCTATATGTTTGCCTCCGCCCCGGTTATCGGAATCAAACCGGCAGCAGAGTATCAGTTTCGGATTCTGTGTACGCCGGTAGGGCCGTACTTTAAAGGAGGCGCAAAACCTTTGACGCTTTGTGTCAGTGACTTTGACCGGGCAGCGCCTCATGGAACAGGTCATATCAAGGCGGGACTGAATTATGCCATGAGTCTGCGCGCTTATGTAAAAGCGCACCAGGACGGATATGATGAAAACTTATATCTTGACCCAGCGACAAGAACTTATGTGGAAGAAACGGGAGGGGCCAATTTTTTGTTTGTTACAGAGGATGATGAGATTGTAACCCCACAATCATCTTCTATCCTTCCCTCAATTACAAGGCGTTCCATGATGGAGGTCGCAGAACGGTATCTTGGGCTGAAGGCGACCAAACGTCCGGTAAAATTATCGGAGGTGGCAGATTTTAAAGAGTGTGGTCTGTGCGGCACGGCGGCGGTTATTTCTCCGGTCGGGAAGATTGTGGATCATGGAAAAGAAATCTGCTTTTCCAGTGGAATGGACGAGATGGGGCCGGTGATCAGAAGACTCTATGATACCTTGACAGGGATTCAGTTGGGAGAAATTGAAGCACCAAAAGGGTGGATCAGGCCTATTTGCTGAGAAAGTTGACAAGAAATGAAAGGCGTTTCTGCAGCCTGATGTAATGGCTGTCTTCCAGCTGCGGATAGCAGCCGCATGGCTCACTGCAATCCGCGCTGTTCCAGATAAGGATAGAGATATCCCAGAAAATGCTCCACATTCTGGGCGGAGATGCGGGAAGGAGAAACGTGGGTAAGCAAATAGAGCGTCCGTCTGGGAGGAGCCGGGTCCAGATGATGGATCTGGATCGGATACAAGTCCTGCAGACCTTTTGCGGTGGTCTGCGGAACGATGCTCCAGAACTCGTCTGTATCCAGAAATCCAGTCAGGATTGAAATGCTGGTAGCTGTCAGCATCGGGCGGGAGCTGGTACCGATATGACGGTCGTGCCATAACATGAATTCCGGTCCCCAGCCGATGTTGCTGTTGTAGCGGGAGCCGACGAACAGTTCTTTCTCGGGATCCAGTTCGGACGGTGAGACGATGGCGGCCGCGGTCCGTTGTGGCGTGATCAGTACCATCTCGTCGGATATGACAGGTGTGATATTCAGGCTGGGCGCATCCGCATGGTATAAGGCGAACCCGATATCCGCCTGTTTTTTACTGACAAGGGAGTAGATCATGTCGGCGGGGTAGCACTTGATATCCAGAGAAAACCCGTGCTCGTTGATCAGCGACCGGTAGAGCGGCGTCAGATTGTAGTCCAGAAAGCTGTCCACCGTGGCAATGGTCAGCGCCGGAGAATCGGCTGCATGGCTCAATCGGTCGCAGTCATTCCACAGGGAGAGCATCTGGTGGGCAATGGGAGCAAATGACAGCCCCTTCGCGGTTGGAAGGGCAGTCCTTGCTCCTTTTTTTCGTTCAAATAACTCAAATCCCAGTTCTGTCTCCATCGCTCTTAGCCTGGCGCCCGCGGTGGAGGTGGACAGATAGAGCCGCTCTGCCGCCTTTGCCAGATTCTTTTCTTCCAATATCGCCGTAAAAAGTTCCAGGTCATCCCGGTTCATGCACATATCCTCTTTTCTGCTGTCAGAGGTCAATCCCGGTGGCAAATCTGGCATGGGCGAAGATGAAGTCCCTGCGGGGCGCGACATCCTCTCCCATGAGCAGGGAGAAAAGCCGGCGGGAAGCTTCTTCGCCGCAGTCTTCCATCGTGACGCGGAGCAGCACCCGCCGCTCAGGGTCCATCGTGGTTTCCCAAAGCTGGGAGGCATCCATCTCTCCTAACCCTTTGTACCGCTGGATGCGGTTGCTGGTGTCCCGCCCAATGGCATCCAGAATATCTGACAGCTCGTTATCATGATAAGCATACCAGATTTTTTTGTTTTTATCTACCCGGTAGAGCGGCGGCTGTGCCAGATATACATACCCGCCCCGAATCAGTTCCGGCATGAAACGGAAAAAGAAGGTCAGCAGCAGAGTGGTGATATGGGCGCCGTCCACATCGGCGTCGGTCATCAGGATGATTTTGTGATAGCGCAGTTTTTCAATGGAAAAGTCCTGCAAGATGCCGGTGCCCAGGGCTGCGATCATGGCTTTGATTTCCGCGTTGGCGTATATTTTGTCAAGGCGGGCTTTTTCGACATTGAGGATCTTTCCACGCAGGGGCAGGATGGCCTGGGTGAGCCGGGAGCGCGCCATTTTTGCGGAGCCTCCTGCGGAGTCGCCCTCTACGATAAACAGTTCGCATTTTGCAGGATCTCGTTCAGAACAGTCGGCAAGTTTTCCGGGAAGTGAGATTCCGGCCGCGGCCTGGCGGCTGCGGGTCAGTTCCCTTGCGTGCCGCGCCGCATTTTTGGCATGCTGTGCTAAAAGAGCTTTTTCACAGATGACCTTTGCGGTGGACGGATTTTGTTCAAAAAAGATTGTAATCCTCTGAAAGGCAAGGGATTCCACGGCTGCGCGGGCGAGCCGGTTGCCCAGTTTCTGCTTGGTCTGGCCTTCAAACTGGGGCTCTTTCAATTTGATGCTGATGACGGCGGTCAGCCCTTCCGACAGCTCCTCCCTCGTAAAGGAAGGGGCGTTTTCTTTCAGCAGGTTGTGCGTTCTGGCATAATCGTTTACTGCGCGGGAGAGTGCGCTGCGAAAGCCGGTTAAGTGAGTCCCGCCCTCCTGCGTGGAAATGTTGTTGACAAAACTGTGAATCTGCTCGGCATAGGAGGTGTTATGCTGGAAGGCAAAATCCACCTGGATGTCATCCCCGGACTCCGTTCCGGAGACAATCTGCGGGTAGAGCGGATTCTGCTCCCGGTTCAAATGGGCGACAAAATCCCGGATCCCTTCCGGATAGCAAAACGAGTCGCTCCGGGAAGCGGAAACAGAAGATGGATTTTGCAGGGTGTTTGGCGATGAGACGCGGTCGTCCTGTATGGACACGGTAAGCCCCTGTGTCAGAAATGCCGTTTCCCGCAGCCGTTCTCTCAGCACTTCATAGGAAAAGCAGGTTTCCTGGAAGATGGTGTCGTCGGGCAGAAAGGTGACAGTAGTCCCGTGAACCTGCCGAGAACAGGCTTTGATGCAGCGGACATCTCCGGTTGGAACCCCATGTTCGTAACGCTGGTTAAAGGAATGCCCATCCTGATGTACTGTCACCTCCAGCCAGTGGGAGAGGGCGTTTACGACGGATGCGCCTACGCCGTGAAGCCCGCCGGAGACTTTGTAGTTTTCGTTGTCAAATTTTCCCCCTGCGTGGAGGACGGTAAACACGACCTGCATGGCGGACAGCCCTGTTTTCTTTTGGATGCCCACGGGAATCCCCCTGCCGTTGTCCGTCACGGTTGCTGAGCCGTCAGGATTTAACGTTACCTGGATGTGGGTGCAGTATCCGGCAAGGGCTTCATCCACGGCATTGTCCATGATTTCGTAGACCAGGTGGTGGAGCCCCTGGGAGGAGGTGCTTCCGATGTACATGGCAGGGCGCTTGCGGACAGCTTCCAGGCCTTCTAATATCTGGATCTGGGCGGCGCCGTATTCAGATAACTCCCGGCTGGGGGAGAGCGGTGTATTGGATATTTGTTCGTTCATAAACAGCTCCTGATATGATTATGGTTTTGCAGCTCATTATAGCAGAAGCGGGGAGCGGAGAATGGTTGATTTTTGGGGATTAAATGGCAGGAATCCAACGATGTCACAGAAGTAGCATGACCGGATGGAGAGAGCATTTATAAAAAAATATAGTCATATATGCTCATTTGTCCTTTTTTGAGTGCGGAAGTTTGTATAAAATATACATATAATCAAGATACCGTACCGAAGTAAAGGAGGACATATGAAAGTTGTAGGAGAAGCATTCAAACGGGTGGACGCATATGGAAAGGTAACGGGGGAAGCGAAGTATACGGCAGATTTGGAGCCGAAGGACTGTCTTTGTGCCAAAGTCATCCATGCCACGATCGCCAATGGCCTGGTGACTAAGATTGAGACGGAGGAGGCGATGAAAGTACCGGGAGTGGTGCGGATCGCCACCTGTTTTGAGGTGCCGGATTATCAGTTCCCGACGGCGGGGCATCCGTGGAGCGTGGAAGCGGCGCATCAGGATATCGCCGACAGGAAACTGCTAAACCAGCGGGTGCGCCTTTATGGAGATGATATCGCCGTGGTGATTGGGGAGAATGAGGTGGCGTGCCAGCAGGCCGCCCGGCTGATCCGCGTGGAGTATGAGGAGTATGCGCCGATCGTAACAGTGGAGCAGGCGATGGCAGAGGACGCCACTCCGCTGCATCCCGACCTCAGAAAAGATAATGTGATCGTCCATTCCCATGTGACGATGGGCGGCTCGGAGTTTACCTTTGAAGAAGGGCTTTTACAGGCAAAGGAGCAATATGGAGAAGAAAATCTGGCTGTGTTCGAAGCAGAATATCATACGCCGAGGATTTCACACTGTCATATCGAACTTCCGGTATCCTGGGCATACCAGGAGCCAAACGGAAAGATTACAGTTACCTCCTCAACCCAGATTCCCCATATCGTCCGCAGGGTAATATCCCAGGCACTGGGGCTTCCTGCCGGAAAGATCAGGGTGATCAAACCTTACATAGGAGGCGGGTTTGGAAATAAGCAGGATGTGCTCTATGAGCCGCTGAATGCATGGCTGACCACGCTTGTTGGCGGCCGGCCGGTAAGACTGGAGATCAGCAGGGAGGAGACGATCTACGGAACCAGGACCCGCCATGCGATCGACGGAAAATGCCGCGCTCTGGCAACGAAGGATGGAAAGATGCTGGCAAGGAAGCTGGAGGCCTATGCCAACAATGGTGGTTACGCATCCCACGGACATGCAATCTGTGCAAACTGCGGCAATGTATTTAAGGACATCTATCATGACCGGCTGGGGGCTGAGGTGGACTGCTATACGGTCTGGACCTCTTCCGCAACGGCGGGGGCAATGCGGGCCTACGGGATTCCGCAGGCATCGTTTTTCTCTGAGGCGCTGACGGATGATATCTGCACGGCGATTGGAGCAGATCCGCTCGAATTCCGTATGCAGAACTGCATGCCGGAGGGATTTGTGGATCCGGCAAACGGGATAACCTTCCATTCTTACGGTTTAAAGGCATGTATGGAAAAAGGAGCGGAATATATCCGGTGGGAGGAAAAACGAAAGGCATATAAAGACCAGACCGGACCGGTCCGCAGGGGCGTGGGGATGGCGATCTTCTGTTATAAGACAGGCGTATATCCCATCTCTCTGGAGACTGCTTCTGCCAGAATGGTCCTGAATCAGGATGGTTCGATGCAGCTGCAGCTCGGTGCGACAGAGATCGGGCAGGGCGCGGATACGGTGTTTAGCCAGATGGCGGCAGAGACGACGGGAATCAGTTTTGAGAACGTATATATCGTCTCTACGCAGGATACGGATGTCGCACCTTTTGATACCGGGGCATATGCATCCAGGCAGACCTACGTGACCGGAATGGCGGTGAAGAAATGCGGAGAGAAGCTGAAGGAGAGGATTCTTCAATATGCAAGCTTTATGCTGGATGGAAGACCGGAGGAGGAGTTGGATGTGGACCATGACTTCATCGTGGAAAAAGAGAGCGGCAAAGAGCTGCTGCCGATGTCGGAACTTGCGATGACGGCATTTTACTCTCTGGAGCGGTCGGAACATATCACGGCTGAGGTGACAAACCAGTGTAAGGATAACTCCTTTTCGTCGGGCTGCTGTTTTGTGGACGTTGAGGTGGATATGCCGTTGGGAAGCGTTACGATCAAGGATATTGTGAATGTCCATGACTCAGGCATCCTGATCAATCCGAAGCTGGCGGAGGCACAGGTACACGGGGGGATGTCGATGGGATTGGGGTATGGCCTGTCGGAAGAACTTCTTTATAATGAAAAAGGGCAGCTTCTGAATGATAACCTGCTGGATTATAAGATTCCGACGGCGATGGATTCCCCGGACTTCCATGTGGAATTTATCCAGCTGCAGGACCCGACAGGACCTTATGGAAATAAATCCCTGGGAGAGCCCCCGGCAATTCCGGTAGCGCCGGCGGTGCGGAATGCGATCCTGCATGCAACTGGCGTAGGCATGAATGAGTTACCGATGACACCGCAGAAGCTGATTGCGGCATTTCAGAAAAAAGGGTTGATATAGGAGGAGAAGAGGGATGTTTGATATCAAGTCGTTTTATGAGGCGAAGACCGTGGCGGATGCGATCGCCGCGCTGAGTGCAGACCCGGGCGCACAGGTCATCTGCGGTGGGACCGATGTGCTGATTCGGGTGAGGGAAGGGAAGGACGCAGGAAAAAGCCTGGTGTCCATCCACAATATCCCGGAATTGAAAGGGATTGAGATGGAGGCGGACGGGACGATCGTGATAAAACCGGCGACTTCATTTTCCCATATCACGAACCATAGACTGATCAAACGGCATCTGAACATGCTGGGGGAAGCGGTAGACCAGGTTGGAGGACCGCAGATTCGAAATGTGGCGACGATAGGCGGAAATATCTGCAACGGAGCGACTTCGGCAGATTCTGCTTCTACAATGTGCACGCTGAACGCGGTTGTGAGGCTGGAAGGACCGGATGGGGTACGGAAAATCCCGGTGACGGAGTTTTATACAGGTCCGGGGCGGACGGTCCGGAAACAGAATGAGGTTTGTACTGCGTTTTTGATAAAAAAAGAGGAGTACGAGGGCTGGGAAGGCCACTATATCAAGTATGGAAAGCGGAAGGCGATGGAGATTGCAACCCTTGGCTGTGCGGTTCGGGTGAAATTGTCTGCGGATAAGAAAACGGTAGAGGATGTGCGCCTCGCCTACGGCGTCGCTGCGCCGACACCAATCAGGTGCAGGGCGACAGAAGACGCGGTGAAGGGGATGCGTACAGATGATCCCGGGCTGTATCAGGTATTTTCTGAAACGGCGCTGACAGAGGTGAATCCAAGAACGTCCTGGAGGGCAAGTAAGGAATTCCGGGTACAGTTGATCAGAGAACTTGCAGTGCGGGCGCTGAAAGAATCCATTCGTTTGGCAGGAGGAGAGACAAATGCTCAGGATTATTGAGATTAAGATAAATGGAAAGATGGAACAGGTAGCGGTGGATGACAGGGAATCACTGCTTGATACGTTGAGGAAGATGGGATTTACTTCCGTAAAAAAAGGCTGTGAGGTCGGAGAATGCGGCGCATGTACGGTGCTGGTGGATGGGGAAGCGGTGGATTCCTGTATCTATCTGGCCATGTGGGCAGACGGGAAGAGCGTGATGACTGTGGAGGGGCTGAAAGGACCGAACGGCGAACTGAGCCCGATCCAGCAGGCATTTATTGAGGAGGCGGCGGTGCAGTGTGGATTCTGTACGCCGGGACTGATCATGTCTGCGGTAGAGATCGTGGGAACCGGGAAAAAATATAACCGGGAAGAACTGAAAAAACTTGTTTCAGGGCATCTTTGCCGGTGCACCGGGTATGAGAATATCTTAAATGCCATGGAACGGATCGTAGAAGAGATGGTACGGTATCAGGATACGCCGCCTGTTGAGTAAGGAAGATGCTCCCGTTCAAGTTCCCTGCTTTTCTGGAATCTTGACAAGCATCCGGTTTCAGACTACACTTTAATTCAGATATGGTCCGTGATGGACATGGCAAAACGGAATCGGTCACGCCTAAGACGGCAGGAGGAGAACGGGATTGAATAGAAAGACAGGTCTGGTACTGGGCGGCGGTGGTTCCAGGGGCTCTTATGAGCTTGGGGTCTGGAAAGCTCTGAGGGAACTGGGAATTGAGATCCATGTGGTGGTAGGAACCTCCATCGGTGCGATCAACGGCGCACTGGTGGCCCAGGGAGATTATGAGAAGGCGGCATCTCTGTGGGACAGGATTGAGACGTCCCGGGTTGTTGACGTGCCGGTAAAAGAGGAGAATCCACTGAAGAAAAAGGTATGGAAGACATACCGGTCATTTGCGGTCAATTTTATAAAAAAGGGCGGTACAGACACGGATCCCCTGAAGCGGACACTTCATACTTTCATCGAGGAAGCGAAAGTACGAAAGTCTGATATGGAGTATGGTCTTGTCACAGTCGAGATGGATAAAAACACTCCCTGCGAGTTATTCCGGGAGGATATTCCTGACGGGAAGATGATCGACTATATGGTTGCCAGCGCGTCGATCTACCCGGCATTCAAGCCGTATAAGATAGGTGGTGCGCGGTATCTGGATGGCGCTTACTATGACAATCTGCCTGTAAAGATGGCGTTGGAGAAGGGAGCGGACCACATTATCGCGGTGGATCTGGAGGCGTTTGGCGTGGTCAGAAAAGAGATGCTGGCGCTCGCAAACCACCTGACCTGTATCCGCTGTTACTGGAATCTTGGCCCCACGCTGGTATTTGACCGCGAAGTCATACGGCGCAATATCCGTCTCGGATATCTGGACACGCTCAAGGCGTTTGGGGTCTATGAGGGCTGTGCATTTACGTTTTCCCTGGATTTTGCCGGACGTGTCACGGAGCAGATGCGAAGTTATCTGCCTCTGGCAAAAGTCCTGGAAAAAGGCGGCGTGGGATTTGTGCTGGACAAGCTGTTTTCGAAACAGGTAGAAAAGATTTTTGAAGAACACGGAATGGCAGGGCAGGATGAAAAAGCGGAAGCGCTGGTATGTGCGGAAGTGGCGGGGGAAATATTCGGACTTGACAGCGAACGCATCTATTCTTATGACACATGGCAGGAGCAGCTGAGGGCATGTGTCAAAGAGACGGAGGCGAGAACCCTGGCGGACCTGGCAGACCGGCGTTCGAGGGCTGTCATGGCGGGGCGGGTGATCGCCGGCATGGTCGAAAGGCCGGAAGAGCAGATCGTCCACGCCGGTATCAGCCTGCTGCCGGAGACGTTTCTGGCAGGGGTATATCTGGCGGCGGGCGATATGGTGTGAGATAGTCGGAGAGAAGGCGGCAGATTGAATCAAATAGAATCAGAACATATCGAAAAGGGCGCTCTGTGCAGTACAGAACGTCTTTTTTTCATGCAACCCCATCAAAAACAGTATCATTTTATAAGAAAACAGGATAAGAGTGAATGTACAAACAACGTCAAAACAGGCTATAATAACGGTGATAATCAGGAAACAAACAGAAAATAACCATGTTCAGGAGGGGTTAAGATGAAAAAGATATTGGCGTTTGCCTTGAGCTGTGCGGTTGCGGTATCACTGCTCGGCTGCGGTGCAAAGAACGCAGGAGACGGACAGACAGGGGAGGCGGACGGCAAGAAGGTCCGCATCATGATAGGATATGAAAACAATCCGGGAGAGCCGATCGATCTTGCGTGTCAGGAGTGGAAACGGCTGATCGAGGAAAAAAGCGGCGGCACGATGCGGGTAGATCTGTATCCGTCCAGCCAGCTGGGAAGCAAGGACAATATCATCGACCAGGCTGTAAATGGAGACTGTGTCATCACTCTGGCAAACGGGCCGTTTTTCCAGGACAGAGGGATTCAGGACTTCGGCGTATTGTTTGCTCCATACCTGTTTGAAGGCTGGGAAGATGTGGAGAAAGTTGTAGACAGCGAGTGGTTTGCCGGGAAGGCAGAGGAGCTGGAGCAGAACGTGGGACTTAAGATCCTGACTACCTGGCGCTATGGAATCCGCCATACGATCACAAAGAAGCCGGTTGATGCGGTCAGCGACTTAAAAGGAAAAAAAGTCCGTGTGCCGAACCAGACGATTCTGATCAAAGTGTTCGAGTCTCTGGGAGCGACGCCGACACCGATGGCGATGAGCGATATCTACACGGCACTGCAGCAGGGAACCATTGACGGTGCGGAAAACCCGCTTCCCGTTATCTTAAACGGGGCATATCAGGAAGTTGCAAAGAACCTGGTATTGGATGCCCATACCTATGATATGACCTGCTGGATCATGGGGGCGGATTTTTTCCACACGCTGACTCCCGAACAGCAAGAGATTCTGATGGAATGCGGCGATGAGGCCGGCGTGTTCAACAGTGAGCAGATAGAAAAGGCGGATGAGGAAGCGCTGGAGGCATTGAAAGCGGCAGGGGTCAAGGTGAGTGAACTGACTCCGGAAGATTTTAAAGTGGCCGGAGAGGCATTCTACGAGGATGCGGAGATCAAGGCGATGTGGTCGGAAGGGCTGATTGACGAAATCAAGGCGATCATCGAAAATTAATGCGGGATATGAAACAGCAGGGTAACGGAATCATGTTTTAGGGAAGGAGCTGGAAAAAACAGAATGAAAACAGAAAACAGATTGATAAAGGGGCTGTGCAACCTGGATGTACTGGCTGCATGTGTGGCACTGGTCCTCTTGATTGGCGTGACTTTTTTTGGGGTGATCATGCGTTATTGCTTTGGTGATCCGTTTGTATGGCAGGAAGAGGTTCAGCTTGCGCTCAGCGTATGGGTGGTATTCCTGGGCGGACGGTACGCATTTGTCTGCGGGAATCATGCGGCGATCGATGTGATCGTGGAGATGTTTCCAAGGAAGGTGCAAAAGGCTGTCAGCGTACTGGCTGCAATCGCGGCGGTGGTGATTCTGTCCTATGTGGGATATCAGGGAATCCGCTATATTATGCAGATGGTGCGGTTTCACCGTGTCACAAATATTTTGAAGATACCATACAGCCTGATCTACATCCCCCTTCCGATTGGATGTGTGACGATGGCGGTGCAGGTCTGTATCAATACGTTCCGGGACTTAACCGGGAAAGGGGAGGCTGTGTAACATGGAGACGAATATTATATTGATTGCGACGGTTGTATTGCTGGTCATGTTGTTTTTAAAGGTTCCGGTGTTTATCTCTATCCTTTCCGGGTCGATGGTGTATTTTTTCCTGACAGGCGGACCATTCACGAAGATTCTGGGGCAGAGAGTCCTTGCAGGCGTGGAGAGCATCCCGCTGTTGGCAATCCCATTCTTCATCTGTGCCGGTGTGTTTATGAACTATTCGGGTGTCACGAAAAGGGTTATGGGATTTTGTAATGTCATGACTGGAAGGATGACCGGAGGTCTGGCCCAGGTCAACGTCCTGCTCTCCACCCTGATGGGCGGCTTATCTGGCAGCAATCTGGCAGACGCGGCGATGGAGGCGAAGATGCTGGTGCCGGAGATGGAACATCATGGTTATTCCAAACAGTTTTCTACGGTGGTAACTGCGATGTCATCCATGATCACTCCGCTGATTCCGCCGGGGATTGCGATGATCCTGTATGGTTCTATTGCGAACCTTTCTATCGGCAAGCTGTTTATTGCCGGAATTGGTCCTGGCGTGCTGCTGTGCGTGGCCATGATGGTTCTGGTGCACTTTATTTCGAAAAAGCGCGGCTACAAACCAATGAGGACGGAAAAACTGACGATGAAACAGGCCATGCCTGAGATATCACGGGCTATTTTGCCTCTCTGTCTTCCTGTCATCATCATCGGCGGTATCCGGCTTGGAATCTTCACCCCAACCGAGGCCGGGGCGGTTGCCATCGTGTATTCTCTGGTGCTTGGCGTTGTATATAAGGAGCTGAAGCTGGGGGATATCCGCACCGGTTTAAAAGAGACGGTCGCCACCACAGCGTCGATCATGCTGATCGTGGGAGGGGCATCTGCATTTGCCTGGATCCTGACGAGAGAGCAGATTCCGCAGCAGTTCACAGAACTGGTGCTTGCTACCATCCACAACAAATATCTGTTTTTGCTGGTGATCATCCTGTTTTTGATCGTGGTCGGAATGTTTATCGAGGGAAATGCGGCTCTGATCGTGCTGGTTCCTCTTCTGGCTCCGGTAGCGGAGGCATATGGAATTGATCCAATCCATTTTGCGATGGTGTATATTTTCACAATGGCATGCGGTGGTGTGACACCGCCTATGGGGGCGCTGATCTTTGTCACCTGCGGAATTACAAAGTGTAAGATTAAAGAATTTATAAAAGAATCCATTCCGTTTTATATCATGCTGTTCATCTGTATGCTTCTGATGGCATATGTGCCGGTGTTCTCAACCGGATTGGTGAATCTGTTTTATTAATAAGATGAAGATACTCCCTGAAAGGCAGGACATTAGGACCTGTCTTTTCAGGGAGTTATTTGCTATAATAAAACAGAGAAAACAGCAGAGCGGATACGCTTTAGAACAGGAGTACAACATGAGAAAGAAGATCATGCTGGCATGCCTTGGCATTATACTGGCCTGTCTGTTCCTTCTTGTAACAGATGGGATGCAGCGTCCGGGGCATAAGGCAAAGGCGCCGGATAAAATCCGCGTGGCTCTGTCCCAGTCGGAGGCGCTGACGCCGTGGAAGACTGCACAGCTCAACAGTTTTCAAGAGGCTGCTGCAGGGCGGGGAATTGAACTGGTCTACCACAGCCCGGAATCAGAGACGTTAAAATGGCAGCTTCAGGATATACAGGAATTGTTTGAAGATGGGATTGATTATCTGATTCTGATTCCCAGGGTACGTACCGGTTATGATGACATTCTGGTGGAAGCCAGGGAACGGGGGATTCCTGTGATCCTTGCAGAACAGGAAGTGGAGATGGATGACCAATATATTCCGGAAGAATATTATCTCAGTTTTGTAGCGCCGGATTATTATCAGGAAGGGGAGCTGTGTGCGGATATCCTTTCGGAATACTTTGGCATCCAGCCCTGCCATACAATGGTGATCCAGGGAGACAAGAAATCTGGGATGGCGTGGGAACGGTATCTGGGTTTTATGCATGGGGTGCGCCGGCACAGCAACCTCTACGTCTCAAAGCGCGTGGAGTCGAACGGCAGCCGCCTGACGGCGCAGAAAGCTACGGAGCTGGTGGTGGCGGATCAGGACATCGATTTTAACGCCGTGTTTGCGCCCAGCGATGAAGACGGGCTGGGGGTATTGCAGGCCCTGAAGCTGGCGGGAGTGGAGCCGGGGAAGGATGTGGTCATCGTGTCGATCGAGGGAATCCAGGATGTATTCAAGGCGATCATTGCAAATGAGTACCTGGCGACGGTGGGCAGCGACCCGGAATACGGGGAGGAAGTGTTTGACCTGATTGAGCAACATGAAAAAGGGGAGCCTATACCCAGACGGGTGATGACAAAAAACCAGATTTATACAGGAGAGAATGCAGAGGAATTATTTGAAAATGCCTATTAAAAACCTGAAACTGAAAGAAAAAATGATTCTTTATTTTGCCGCGTCTGCATCCGGGATTGTCATTTTGTTCGGTCTGATCCATTATCAGATGTCGGCGTCGCGCATCACGGCGGAGGCAAAGCAGAATACGGTACAGATGATCGGCAATGCCTGCAGCGACATCAATGAGCTCTTTTTGCAGACGTACCAGGTGTGTTCGGCGATGAATGACGATATCGGGATGCAGCGGCTTGTGCGGAGGGAGTTTTCTTCGCAGAAAGAGATTTTTTCCAGCGATTTGGAAGGCAGCATGGAGATGATGGTGCTTCCGTCCTACAATAAGGACATTTTTGGCGTGTACGTGCTGGGGGATAACGGAGGGAGATACAAGAGCAATTCGGCATCGTTTCTGGTGTCGGATCTGATGGATACCCCGTGGTACCGCATTATCCATGCTACCGGAAAGCCGCAGTGGTTTCCGCCCCATGAAAATTCCTATGTGGTGCGGACTCCGGGCATCTCCTTTGTATCCATCGGAATTCCGTTTATCGATAAAGCCACCGGGCGGACAAAGGGCGTGGTGCTTGCAGATATTGAATCGGAAAAACTGTCGGAGATTGCCGGGCGGGCGGTCAGCGGAAACGGGGATGTCTTTTTGATGGACGAGCGGAACCGGATCATGAACCTGTCGGCACTGCCGGAAAGCGGAAGCCTGTGGAGAAACGGGGAAAGCGTAGAACTGGCGAGGCAGATCGTTGAGGATAACTTAAGCGAGATTCCGGAGTATGGGGTATCCCATGTGCTGGAGGAAAGAGGACAGCTTGTGGTGTACCAGACGCTTGATCAGGCGGACTGGAAGATCGTCGGCGTGATACCAAAACGCGCGATCACAGAGTCGGTGAATTATATTAAAATCCTGATGATCATGCTTGCAGCCGTAGCCGTAGCAGTGTCCATGATCGTAGCTGAGCTGGTGGCAGAATCGGTGACACGTCCGATTGATACGCTGGTGGATGCGATGGAACAGGTATACGTCGGGAATCTGGATGTATCGGTGCAGACGGGGCGCACCGATGAGATTGGCGTGCTGTACCGGTCATTCAACCATATGACGGGCGAGATGAAACGGCTGATCGATGCCATCTACAGGGAGCAGGAGGCGCTGAGAAAGCAGGAACTAAAGGCGCTTCAGGCGCAGATCAATCCACATTTCCTGTACAATACGCTGGATTCCATCATCTGGTCTTTGCGGATGAAGCAGGTGGAGGAGAGTATTGAGATGCTTGCGGCGCTTACGGATTTCTTTAAGATCAGCCTGAGCAAGGGGAAGGATATCATCACCATCGAGGAAGAGGTGAAGCATGTCAGCAGCTATCTAAGCATCCAGCATCAGCGTTACCGGGAAAAGTTCGACTATGACATCAATGTGGACCCGGCGCTGCCTGGATGCCGGACGCCGAAGCTGATTCTACAGCCGATTGTGGAGAATGCCATCTATCACGGGCTGAAACCGAAGGAAGGGACTGGATATCTCTATATCCATATTTTTTCAGAGGGAGACGATATCCTGATGCGGGTGGAGGATACCGGTATGGGGATGCCGAAGGAGCGGGTAGAGAAGCTGAACATGGAGCTGGCATCGGTATCCTCAGACCAGCAGGGGACCGGTTACGGTGTGAGGAATGTCAACGACAAGATTAAGATCGTGTTCGGGAAAACGTGCGGTGTTGAGATACAGTCTGTGGAGGGCGAAGGTACGATCGTCACGCTGCGGATTCATAAAAACGGGGGAAAACTGGATGAGAGCGATTATCTGTGATGACGATGAGATTATTTTAAAGGGATTGTGTTCTGTGATCGACTGGGAGAGTCTTGGCGTCGATATCGTCGGGACGGCGGGAGACGGGAAGGAGGGGCTGCGGCTGCTGAAAGAATGCCGGCCCCAGCTTTTGATGTCTGATATCAGAATGCCCCATGTGGACGGTCTGCAGCTGATTGAGGAAGGAAAACGGCAAAATCCGGATCTGATGGCGATCGTATTCAGTGGATATGACGATTTTGAGTATGCGAGAAGGGCTCTGAAGCTTGGGGTGCAGGATTACCTGAGCAAGCCGATCGACATCGAGGAACTGGTGCGTCTGGTAACAGGCTGCGTACAGCGGTTTGATATGGCCAGAGCGGATTCCTACAATGAGCGGGAGAACCTGCTGCGGAAACTTCTGATGTATGAGGAATGCAGTGGGAAGCAGATGGAGGAGATGGAGCGGTACAGCTGTATGGTATTGGTGGTTGAGACGGGATCCGGTGGCCACAGCATGGCGGAAGCGGCAGAGTGGATGAAGGAGCAGGGAGCGTATATTCTATCACAGAAAGAGGGGCGCTGTGAGGCGGCAATCGTTCTGCCGTCCCGCCTGAGCGTGGAGATGCAGGGTAATTATTGTATGGGGCGGGTCAGAAAGCTGTTTGAGGATAAGAAAACTGCGGTAACCTGTGCGTTCAGCAGCATCCGGGATGGAGTCAGGGAGATTAGCCGCTGTTACGAGGAAGCCCATGAGGCGCTGAAGCTGAAATATATCCGGGGGGAGAACCAGAACCTGGCATACGGGGAGGCAGATGGCTGCCGGTCGGCAGAGGATACGGGGGAAATTCTGAACATAGATCTGATCACCCCGGTGAAGAATGGGAATATGGAGCTGCTGGAAGAGAAACTTATCCAACTGGAGAAACGGCTTCAGGGGATGGGAATGGATTCCTATCTCTATATGCAGTTTATGGTAGGAAATCTGTACAGCAGCGTGTTCAAAGAGCTGGACCAGGCCGGCATCGGGGCAGAGCTTGTATTTGACAATCCTCTGGATGAATATCGCAAGCTGATCGCCTGTGAAACGATAAAAAAGGCGATGGAGGTACTGCGGGACAATCTGGGGCGCGTATGCGCCTATGTCGGCAGCCAGAGGGCGGGAGCGTATTCGAAAGCGGTGTATAAAGCTATCCGGTATATCGGGATTCATTTTGCCGATCCTGCTCTTTCGATGGAAGAGGTGGCGGCAGATGCAGGATTGAGTCCGGGCCGGTTCAGCACCTTGTTTAAAAATGAGACGGGGATGACGTTTACGGAATATCTGCTGCGGACGCGGATGGAAAAGGCAAAGGAATTGATGAAGAATCCGTCGCGGAAGATCTATGAAGTGGCGATGGAGTCGGGGTATGACAATATCCCTTACTTCAGTACAGCATTTAAAAAGTATACGGGGAGTTCTCCGTCCGAATACCGAAAGCGGGGCGAAGGCAGCAGCGGCAGGGATTCATCCTGACAATGCTGAGCAAAATATCGTCGTCCCAGGTGATCCCATTCATGTTATTGAGGGAATATGAATGGGATTGTCCGGTTTCTCCGTTCATATCTGTAAGACAAAAGGACTGATCCCGGTCATAGGTTATGCCGTTTTGATTGGTGATATCAAACATGTTCTTTCTCCTCTTTTCTTCGTGTTCTTTCCGTGTTTATCTTGTCCCAAGTTCCCGTTTCTTATGCGTCCGGCTCTGTCTGGCAGCTAGTTGAGAATTATTCTCGCATCCAACTGCTTGACTTTGGCGGGGGTGTCATGGTAACATAACCTGCATGTTGGTTAGTAAAAGCTAACTGAGCAAAAAATATTTAGAGAGGGAAGTCTTATGAATGGAAAAAGGGTAACGGCAGCGCTGGCGGTGCTGCTGTGTATATTGTCGGTGGCCTCCCTGTTCCTCGGCGTGATTCCGCTGCAGATGGAAGCAATCCTTGGCGGCGATTTTGAACAGCTTGAGATTCTTCTGATCTCGCGGCTTCCAAGGCTTTTGGCGATTCTCTGCACCGGGGCGGGGATGAGTGTGGCGGGACTGATCATGCAGCAGCTTTGCATGAACAAGTTTGTATCGCCATCCACCGGAGCGACGATATCCTCGGCGCAGTTTGGAATCCTTCTGGCAATGCTGGTATTCCCGGATTCCTCGCTGGCAGATAAGGCGGCGTTTGCCTTTGGAGCGGCGATCGCAGGGACTTATGTGTTTGTATACCTGATGCAGAAGATCCGGTTTCAGGATGTCATCATGGTACCGCTTGTGGGGATCATGTTTGGAAATATTATTTCCGGAGTGACGGATTACTTATCCTATAAGTATGACATGGTGCAGGCTCTTTCCTCCTGGCTGGTGGGGGATTTTTCCCTGGTCATCCGGGGGCGGTATGAGGCCGTGTTTTTATGCCTGCCGCTGATTGTCGCTGCGTTTTTGTTTGCCAATCATTTTAATATTGTCGGCATGGGAGAGGATTTTTCCAGAAATCTGGGAGTTCCCTATCAGGTGGTGCTCATCCTGGGGCTGTCAATCGCAGCGCTGATCACGGCAAGCGTGGTGGTGACGGTGGGAAGCGTTCCTTATCTGGGTTTGATTATTCCGAATGTGATTTCGGTGTTTAAAGGAGACAGGATCAAAGGAAGCCTGCCTGACACCTGCCTCTTTGGCGCGGTGTTCGTGTTGGTCTGCGATATGGTCGGCCGGGTTGTGATCTATCCATACGAGTTGCCGATCAATCTGACGGTGGGAATCCTCGGAAGCGTGATCTTTATCGCCCTGATCTTCCGGAGGCTGGGCGGCGGGAAGCGGTCTGGCCGGAGATGGGGCAGAGGGCAGGCGGCAGCGGCAAGCCGTGTGATGGTGAAAGCTGCCAGAAGGTCCGGATGCGACAGGGTTTTGGAATCGACGGGAGGTGATATGCCGTGAGAACGTTTGGAATCCATATGAGGAAAATGGTCATACTTGCGGCGGCCATCGCGGCGGCGGCAGCGGCGTACCAGTTTTTGTTTGTGGACTGGAAGCATTTTGGATTTGCAATGGGAATCAGGACGCCGAAACTTGTGGTGATGATCTTGACGGCGTTCTGCATTGGAAGTGCGACGGTCGTATTTCAGTCCATCATCCAGAATACGGTGGTGACGCCCTGCCTTCTGGGGATGAATTCCCTGTACATCCTGGTGCATACGCTGATGGTGTTCCTGTTTGGTTCGGGCAGTGTGCTTGTGACCTCAAAGCTATTGTCCTTTACGCTGGATATGGCGGTGATGGCGGCAGCGTCGGTGCTGGTCTACGGCGTCCTGTTCCGAAAGGCAAAGGGGAATGTGCTGTATATCCTGCTGACGGGGACGGTGATGGCGACGCTGTTTGGCAGCATCACCAGCACCTTGCAGAGGGTGATGGATCCCAACGAATACGCCACGTTACAGAATGCGCTGATTGCCAGTTTTCACAAGGTGAATTCCGGGATCATCCTGCTTTCGGTTGTGGCCATCGTTGGAATCATCCTGTGGCTGAGAAAGGAACTGGCGCTGCTTGACGTAATCACCCTTGGAAAGGATCAGGCGGTCAATCTGGGGGTGGATTATGACAGGACAGTGAGGAAACTGCTGATCGGAGTCACCCTGTTTATCGCCATCGCAACGGCGATGGTGGGACCGATCTCATTTTTGGGGCTGATCATCGCCAACCTGTCCCGGCAGATGTTTAAAACCTACCGGCATATGGTGCTGGTGTGGGGCGCGGCATTTTTGGGGATGGCGGCGCTGCTTGCCGGGCAGGCGCTGATTGAGCACATGTTCAGCTTCAGCGCCAACATTGGGGTATTTATCAATATAGGAGGCGGAGTTTATTTTTTGTATCTGCTGATGAAAAACAGCGCCATGCAGCGCGTTTAAGGAGGTGATGTCTTGCGGGTTCGCGGACTGATGAAAAAATACGGACAGAAGAAGGTTGTGGATGAGGTCAGCTTTGAGATTCCGAGAGGCAAGGTGATTTCTTTCATCGGGCCAAACGGAGCCGGAAAGTCCACGGTGATGAATATGATCTCCCGGCTGATCGCAAGAGATGGAGGTGAGGTGGAGTTTGACGGCAAAGAAATCGGAAGCTGGAAGAGCAGGGAGCTGTCCCAGCGCCTTGCGATCCTGACCCAGAGCAACAATATCAATATGAAGCTGACGGTCAGGGAACTGGTGGCGTTTGGACGGTTTCCCTACAGCCGGGGGCGTTTGACGGAAGAGGACAACAGAAGGATTGACGAGGCGGTTGCCTATATGGAACTTCAGGAATTTGAAGGGCGGTTTATTGACGAGCTGTCCGGCGGGCAGAGACAGAGGGCCTATATCGCGATGGTGATCGCACAGGATACGGAGTATGTGCTGCTGGACGAGCCGACCAACAATCTGGATATCTACCATGCCACCAACATGATGAAGATGGTGCGCCGGTTGTGTGACGAGCTGGGAAAGACCGTGATCCTGGTGCTTCACGACATCAACTATGCCTCGTTTTATTCGGACTATATCTGTGCCTTTGAGCATGGGAAGGTGGCAAAGTTCGGGACGGTGAAAGAAGTGATGACAAAAGAAGTCCTTTCAAAATTGTACCGGGTGGATTTTGAGATTCGGGAGGTGGGCGGAAAGCCGCTTTCTATCTATTATTGACGGCGGATAGCATATATGTGTGGTCCGCAGATGTGTCACAGACAAAAAAGGAAAAAGAGGAGACGATCATGAAGAAAAAAATTGGTATCTTGGTACTTGCAGGAGTGATGGCGCTTGCTGTGGCAGGCTGCACGAAAAATGAAAAAGCACAGGTTCAGACAACCCCGGCTGCCGCGGAGGCTGAAGCCGCCATCCGGGAGGAAACGGCAGCAGAAAAACCGGAAACCGTGACCGTAGTTCACACGATGGGAACGACGGAGGTGCCGTATGAACCGCAGAGGATTGCAGCGCTTGATCTGGCAGCCCTTGATATCCTGGATGGGCTGGGGCTGGGAGACAAGGTTGTGGGGATTCCAAAGAAATCCTCTGTCAGCTACCTGACATCCTACATCGACGACAGTGAGATCGTGAATCTTGGTTCCGTCAAGGAAGTGGACATGGAAGCCTTAAACTCCTTAGAGCCGGACCTGATCATCATCGGCGGCCGTCTGGCATCTGAGTATGAGGCTATCGCAAAGATTGCCCCGACCATCGGCGTGCAGATCGACCATGAGGCGGGATACCTGGATTCGGCCCGCAAAAATGTGGAAAATATCGCATCCCTTTATGGAAAAGCGGAGGAGGCAGAGCGTATCTTTGCCGATTTTGAGGCGCGGATCGAGACTCTTAAGGCGGCAGCAGAGGGTAAAACTTCCCTCACAGGCCTTGTCACAAGTGGTTCGGTTTCTACTTTGGGCAACGGCTCCCGCTGCTCTTTGATCACCAATGAAGTGGGATTTGAAAATGCAGCCGTCGATGTCAATGCAACGCATGGTGATACGGCATCTTTTGAACTTCTTCTGGAGAAGAACCCGGATTTTATCTTCGTGCTCGACCGTGACACGGCGATTAACTCCGAGGGGGCAAAGGTGGCAAAAGAGGTGATGGACAATGAGATCGTCCGCAAAACGGATGCATACCAGAACGATCAGATCATATACCTGACGCCGGATGTATGGTATCTCTCAGAAGGCGGTATCCAGGCCACGGATACGATGATAAAAGATCTGGAAACCGGGATAAAAGCCAAAGATTTTCCAAGATAATGATTGACGGAAACCAGTGGGAACGGTATGATGATACCATCTGGGAAAAACAGGAATGATGATAGAAAAGCAGCTGCCTGAGGTCTGACCCCGGCGGCTGTTTTGCGTTATAGTTGACGGTCAGAAGGATTTTCAGGATTAAAACAGCAAATTCCGGTGAATGATTAAGTAGAATCGTTTATATGATAGAAGAAAGAGGGGATTGGCATGGGACATTTGACCACAAGGGATGCTTACCGGAATCTGGGCGACCGTATCAACTGGTTCACCCAGGGCGCTCCGGCGACAGAGACGCTGTATCAGATTTTGCAGGTCCTGTATACGGAAAAGGAAGCCAAATGGGTGGCGCTTCTGCCGGTACGGCCGTTTACTGCGAAGAAGGCGGCCAAAGTCTGGGGCACGACCGAGTATAAGGCAGAACGTCTGTTAGACCACCTTTGCGAAAAGGCGCTGCTGGTAGATTCCTGGCATAACGGAACCAGGAAGTTTGTGATGCCGCCGCCTATGGCCGGGTTTATCGAGTTTGCCCTGATGCGGACGCGGGGAGATATTGACCAGAAATTCCTCAGTGAGCTCTATTATCAGTACATGAATGTAGAAGAAGATTTTATCAAGGATCTGTTTTTTGCGACGGAGACAAAGCTGGGGAGGGTGTTTGTACAGGAACCGGTTCTGGCCAACGACAAGACCAATCATATCCTGGATTTTGAGCGGGCTACCCATATCGTTGAGGAGGCTGAGTATATCGGACTGGGATTGTGCTACTGCCGCCATAAGATGTACCATGCGGGGCATCCGTGCGAGATTGACGCGCCGTGGGATGTCTGCTTGACCTTTGACAATGTGGCGAGGTCTTTGGCGGAGCATGGGGATTATGCAAGACTGATTTCCAGGGAAGAGGCGCTGGACGCGCTGGAGCGTTCCTATGCCAGCAATCTGGTGCAGATTGGGGAAAATGTGCGGGAGCATCCGGCATTTATCTGCAACTGCTGCGGATGCTGCTGCGAGGCTCTGCAGGCGGCAAGGCGGTTTGCCCCGATGCAGCCGGTGGCGACCACCAGCTATATCCCGGAAATCTCCCTGGAGACCTGTGCAGGATGCGGGAAGTGTGCAAAGGTGTGTCCAATCCTTGCGATCACGATGGAGGAAGGGGAGTCCGGAAAGAAAAAAGCTGTGGTGGACCGTGAGATCTGTCTTGGCTGCGGAGTCTGTGCAAGAAACTGTGCATTTCACGCAATCGAACTGAAGCGGAGGCCGGAGCAGATCATCACCCCGGTCAACAGCACCCACCGGTTTGTATTGCAGGCGATCGAAAAGGGGACGCTGCAGAACCTGATCTTTGACAATCAGGCGTTTGCCAATCACAGGGCGATGGCGGCAGTTTTCGGGACGATCTTAAAACTTCCTCCGATGAAACAGGCGTTGGCGAGCAAACAGTTAAAATCCATTTATCTGGATAAATTGTTGTCTATGCACAAGAAATAGGATGGGAAGGCGAGTTGACCTGATGGATAGGAAGACATATTGGGAACAGGCGCAGGAAGAAGAAGACCGTGAGCAGGAAGCGTACCTGACGGAATACCGGAAGCGGAAGGAAGCAAAAAAACAGATTTGTTTTTTGGAACGTTTTTTGTCATTGTTCAGGAAATGCCCGGCGAGAAAGCGATAAACAGCTTGTAACGGATTGCCGTCTGGACGAATAGGATATAGCAAGACCTGGATAAGGCAGAGAGTTTCATGGGCATGATGATACTTGAGGCGGTAATTCTGGCGTCCACATTATCGGTGGATGCCTTTCTTGCCAGCTTTGCATATGGGAGCAACAATATAAAAATCCAGTTCCCCACAGTTTTGATCATCAGTTTGGTCAGCAGCGGGATGTTGGGGATTTTCCTGTTTCTGGGAGGGATCGTCCGGCCGTATCTGCCGCCGGAGGTCTGTTCCGTGTTGTGCTTTGCCGTCCTGTTTCTGATCGGGATGACAAAAGTTCTGGACAATCTGATGAAATCGGTCATCCGCAGAGTGGGGAGGATGACGAAGAACATCCATTTCTCTTTATTCCATCTGAGGTTTATCTTAAGCGTATATGCAGACCCGGAAGCAGCGGATGTGGACCGCTCAGGCAGCATTTCTTTGATGGAGGCCTGCTCTCTGGCGCTTGCACTGTCGCTGGACGGCATGGCGGCAGGGTTTGGCGCAGGTCTGGGAGAGGTCAATGGGGTTCTTATTTTTCTTGCGTCATTTTTTACAAATACCTTCGCAGTGGTGCTGGGGGAGATGACAGGCAACCGGGTGTCGTCGCGGCTGCGGTTCAATATGTCCTGGCTGTCAGGAATTATTTTGATCGCCCTGGCGGTCACAAAACTGGCCGCCTGGGCTGTGTAAGGATAGAATACAAAGGAGATAGAGGATGGATAAAAGGCAGGTATTAAAGCAGTATTTTGGTTACGATGATTTCCGGGAGGGGCAGGAACTGCTGATCGACAGCATTTTGGAAGGGAAGGATACGTTGGGCATCATGCCGACGGGGGCCGGAAAATCCATGTGCTTCCAGATTCCGGCGCTTATGATGGACGGGATCACGCTGGTGATCTCGCCCCTGATCTCATTGATGAAGGACCAGGTAGGGGCGCTCAACCAGGCGGGCATCCATGCAGCGTTTCTAAACAGTTCCCTGACAGCGGGGCAGTACTATAAAGCCCTGCAGTATGCCAAAGAGGGGAGGTACCCGATCATCTATGTGGCGCCGGAGCGGCTGGTGACGGAGGAATTTCTTGATTTTGCGATGCATGTGAAGATTGTGATGGTCGCGGTAGACGAGGCCCACTGCGTGTCCCAATGGGGGCAGGACTTTAGACCGTCGTACTTAAAAATCATGGACTTTATCGAACGCCTGCCGGTCCGCCCTGTGGTCAGTGCATTTACGGCGACGGCGACAAAGGAGGTGCGGGATGACGTCATTGACATCCTGATGCTGCAAAATCCGACGGTTCTGACGACGGGATTTGACCGGCCAAACCTCTATTTTGGGGTGATGGCGCCAAAGGATAAATATGGGACGGTGAAGAATTATCTGGAGACACATCAGGGCCAATGCGGCATCATCTACTGCCTGACCCGAAAAGTGGTAGATGAAGTGAGCGAGAAGCTGAGGCAGGATGGATTTTTGGTGACGCGGTATCATGCGGGGCTTAGCGATGCAGAGCGAAAACAGAACCAGGATGATTTTATCTATGACCGCTATCCGATCATATGCGCCACAAACGCATTTGGCATGGGAATCGACAAGAGCAACGTCCGGTTTGTGATTCACTATAACATGCCAAAAAATATGGAGTCTTATTATCAGGAGGCGGGCCGGGCAGGCCGTGACGGGGAGCCGTCGGAGTGTATCCTCTTGTACGGCGGGCAGGATGTGATCACGAACCAGTTTTTCATCGACAACAACCAGGACAATCAGGAGCTGGATCTGATGACCCGGCAGATCGTGCAGGAGCGGGACCGGGACAGGCTGCGGAAGATGACATTTTACTGCTTTACCAACGAATGCCTGCGGGATTATATTCTGCGGTATTTTGGAGAGTACGGCGGGAATTACTGCGGAAACTGTTCGAATTGCCTGAGCCAGTTCGAGACGGTGGATGTGACGGATATCGCCAGGGCGATCATCGGATGCGTGGAGAGCAGCCGCCAGAGGTACGGGACCAATGTGATCATCGATACGGTACATGGGGCGAACACGGCAAAGATCAGGAATTACCGGATGGACGAAAATCCTCATTATGGGGAGCTGGCAAAGGTGCCATCCTACAGGCTGCGGCAGGTGATGAACTATTTGCAGCTCCATGAGCTTCTGACGGTGACAAACGACGAGTATGCCATCGTAAAGCTGACGGAACGGTCAAAACAGGTGTTTGAAGAGGACGGGCAGGTTGTCATGAAGATGGCAAAGGAGCAGGAACGTCCGGCGAAGGAAAAGAGCGGAAAAGGGAAAAAATCTCCGAAAGGACTGGCGGCAGGATTTGCGGGAACGGAATTTACTGCAGAAGACGAGGCGTTGTTTGAAAAACTCCGTCTGCTTAGGACCGAGATTGCCAGGGAAGAAAAAGTGCCGCCGTACATTGTATTCTCGGATAAAACACTGACCCACATGTGTGTCGTAAAGCCCGGGAGCAAGGAAGAGATGCTGAATGTTTCCGGTGTAGGCGCGTTTAAATACGAAAAATATGGGGAACGTTTTTTGGACTGTGTGCAGGCCCATCTACGTAAGAGCGGGGAACTGACCTGAGGCAGTCAGCCTTCGTCCCAGGTCAGATTGCCGGTTTTTGCCGCCGCCTCATACCGCTCGATCTTGTGGTTCAGGCGTTCGAGTGTGGCGTCGATCTGTTTTCGCTGCCCGATCAGGACTTCCCGCTGTTCAATCAATAGCTGGAGTCTTGCAAGGATGGTAGAATCTCCTTCCTGATAGAGTTTTACATATTCGATCATCGCCTCCACCGGAAGTCCTGCACTCCGCATGCACAGCGCCAGCTCCACCCACTGCAGGTCGCCCTCCTGATAATCCCGGATACCGCTTATGGTGCGGGTCACGGACGGAATCATGCCCACGCGTTCATAGTAGCGCAGCGTGTCCTGGGAAACATTGTATTTTTGGCTTACTTCTTTGATTGTCATGGCTGGTTCCTCCCGGTCTGTTTGATGTTGCATGTTCTACAGGTATAGTTTAATACCAGAAGCCTGTATGGAGTCAAGTCTTTTTTGAAAATTTTGTGTTTTTGCAGCTTTGCGGCAGAATTTTCATAAAAGGTTTTTCTATGTGCTCTTGCGGCATGGCACGCGGGATGGTATAATTTTCGGAGGTGCCGGGATTACCGGACCTATGGGATGCAAAAACCAGAGACAGGAAGGTTTCTATGATAAAGAAAGAAGAATTTCTGAAGGAATATAATATCAGGCCGGAGACATTGAAGGCGGCAGACATGGAGTGGGAAGAACTGCTTTCCATCTATGAGGATTATTGTGCGAGAGAAGCAAAGCTGAAAGAAGTAGGACGGGATTTTGTGATAGATTATCTGTACGATATCGAGAAGGCCGGGATTCACTCTTACCGTTACCGGACGAAAAAACCGGGACATCTGCTGGAGAAGATTGTGAGGAAGCGCGGCGAGGAACCGGATGTCTATCAGCATATCAACCGGGATAATTATTATAAGTATGCGACGGATCTGATTGGAATCCGTGTGTTCTTTTTGTACCGGGAGGACTGGATTCATTTTCATAAACATCTGACAGAATTATTTGAAAATGACCCGGAGCTGTATATCAAAGACCGGTTAAGGGATTTTGATGAGGACCCGGAGCATTATTATATCGCGGAACAGCCGAAGGTGTACCGCAGAAACGGGGACTCCAGAATCTATGATGAGAAGCTGATCGACATCAAGTCCGATGGGATCTACCGCTCTCTTCACTATATTATCAAATATAAAGGATACTATGTGGAGGTGCAGGGGAGGACCCTGTTTGAAGAAGGGTGGAGCGAGATCGACCATGATATCGTCTATCCCTATTTTCAGGATGATGAGCTGCTGACGGATTTTTCCACGCTGCTCAACCGTCTGGCCGGGATGGGAGATGAGATGAGCTCTTATTTCCGCAGGCTGAAAAACCATCGATTGGAAAAAATGAGACAGGATAGCTGAGGAAGGCTTTCCTGTCTCATTTTTATGAGGAGAATCCGCTTTTATCTGCAGTCCACCAGTTCATATTCTCTGCTGCCCAGACCGATTTTTTCGGCATGTTCCAGGCAGGAACGCCATTCGGATTCGGGAGTGGAGTTTTTAAAATGGTCGTGGTGGTCGTGGAAATGCGGGTCTGACAGATGCTTTGCAAGCTGGCTTCCCGGCATCGGTTCAGCAGCCATGCAGGCATCTACACATGCCTGGTCTAAGGCGAGCGGGTCAAAGGAGGCGAACATGCCGATGTTTGGAAGGATCGGAACGTCGTTTTCTCCATGGCAGTCACAGTTTGGCGACACATCCACAATCAGGGAGATGTGGAAGTTCGGGCGTCCGTCCACCACTGCCTTTGTATACTCAGCCATGCGGCAGTTCAGCAGTTCGTTGGCGTCGTCGTTGTCAAATACGATCGCATCGAAGTTACAAGCGCCAAGACAGCGTCCGCAGCCGACACAATCGTCCTGGCTGACCGACATTTTTTTCGTATCTTCATCAAAGTGCAGGCCGTTGTTTGCACATTCTTTCTGGCATTTGCGGCATCCCCGGCACAGGTCTTCTTCAATGTGGGGCTTCCCGCTGCAGTGCTGCTCTTTTTTTCCGGCGCGGGAACCGCAGCCCATTCCGATATTTTTGATCGTGCCGCCAAATCCTGTCATCTCATGTCCTTTAAAATGGGTCAGGCTGATAAAGACGTCGGCATCCATGACAGCGCGTCCGATCTTTGCTGCCTTCACATATTCTCCGCCTTCTACCGGAACATCCACGTCGTCCGTTCCCTTGAGTCCGTCGCCGATGATGATGGGGCAGCCTGTGCTCAGCGGAGAGAAGCCGTTCTCCCACGCGCACTCCAGATGCTCCAGGGCATTTTTACGGCTTCCGGGATACATGGTGTTGCAGTCTGTTAAAAAAGGTTTTCCGCCGAATTCCTTTACGACATCTACGACCGCTTTCGCATAATTTGGGCGCAGATAGCTGATATTGCCCAGTTCGCCGAAATGCATCTTGACTGCAACAAATTTGCCGTCCATGTCAAGCTTTTCGATTCCCGCTTTTTTGATCAGTTTTTTTAATTTTGTGGGAAGACCGTCGCCAAATGCAATCGTGTGAAAGTCGGTAAAATATACTTTTGGTTTATCCATTATCCTGTAACACTCCTTTTCATGTCCTGATATGCTGCTTTTGGGGCATTCAAAAACGATGCCATCCTACAGAAAAGAATAACACTTGGAGTGCGCTCTAAGTCAAGAGGTTTTCAAAATATTTCATGCAGGATTCAAGGAACTGTCCAATATTGATAAACAATTAACAAAGAATCGTCCCAATGTAAAATCCATGTTAAATCTGAGTTAAACATCGGTCAACCCTCTTGTGTTTTCTCCCGTTTTCTGGATATACTTTTGTTAAATGTATTTTACAATGCATTTTGCCGGATTTTACAAAGGCGTACAGAGGTGAAAAATATAAGAAACGGGAGAGATTTATGGGAGCAGCAGATGTTTTGAATTTACTGGGGGGACTTGCCCTCTTTCTTTATGGAATGCAGATGATGAGCAGCGGTCTGGAAGCGGCTGCGGGCAACCGGATGAAACAGATTCTGGAGAGGCTGACGGCGAACCGGTTCTTAGGCGTGGCGGTTGGCGCCGGAATCACGGCAGTGATCCAGTCCTCGTCCGCCACCACCGTCATGGTAGTCGGTTTTGTAAACTCCGGCATGATGGCGCTGCGGCAGGCAGTGTGGATCATCATGGGCGCCAATGTCGGTACGACGATTACCGGGCAGCTGATCGCTCTGGATGTGGGTGCGCTGGCTCCGCTGTTTGCTTTTATCGGAGTGATGATGGTTGTTTTTATCAAGAAGCTTCATGTACAGCATTACGGTCAGATTATCGCCGGCCTTGGTATTTTGTTTATCGGGATGGGAATGATGAGCGGTTCGATGGTTCCGCTTCGGGAGTCCCAGGCGTTCGTTGAATTGATGACGAAGTTTTCCAATCCCCTTTTGGGGATTCTCGCAGGCGCTGTGTTCACGGCAGTGATCCAGTCCTCCTCCGCTTCGGTAGGAATCCTGCAGGCGCTGGCGGTCAGCGGAGTCATTGGATTGGAGAATGCCGTTTTCGTGCTGTTTGGACAAAATATCGGAACCTGCATTACGGCAGTCCTGGCTTCGGTAGGAACCGGAAGAAATGCAAAGCGCGCAACGGTGATCCACCTGATCTTCAATATTTTCGGTACTGCATTATTTACGGCAATCTGTATCCTGTTCCCGCTGACTGCTGTTGTGGAGAGATTGACTCCGGGGAATGCGGCTGCGCAGATTGCAAATATGCATACGATTTTTAATCTGGGTACGACGCTTCTTTTACTGCCGTTTGGGTTGAAACTGGCGGACCTTGCAGAGAAACTTTTGCCGGAACTGCCGGGAGCAGAGCCGGGGGTTTATTCGCTTGAATTTATGAAATCTACGGATTACCACGGAGAACTGTCGATCGGCGCTTCTGCAATCGCGATCAACAGCGTCAGGAGCGAGCTGGTGAGGATGGCGGATATGGCGAAGGAAAATGTGGACTTAAGCTTCCGAGCGATTCTGGAGGAGAAACCGGAATATATGGAAATCATCAATGAGAAGGAGGAGTATATCGACTATCTGAACCAGGAGATCACCAAAGGGATATCCCGGATGATTGTCAATGAATCCAACGACAGGGACAGTGAACTGATCAGCGCCCTCTTTAAGGTGACCGGCAATATTGAACGTATCAGTGACCACGCCATGAATCTGGGCGGCTATGCGAAGCTGTTCCACAAACTCCGCATCACACTGTCGCAGGATGCGAGGGCAGAGGTGGAGGAGATGCACCGGGTCAGCCTGACGGCGATGGACTATCTGTCCTGCATACAGGAGAAACCGGAAGCCCTGTACCGGAAGATTGAGGAGCTGGAGCAGCGTATCGACGATATGACGGCGGAATATCGCCAGAGCCAGATCAAACGCTTGAAGGCGGAAACATGCAATGATGAGGCCTGCGTGATCTACTCCGAGATGCTGACGGATTTTGAACGAATCGGAGACCATATCCTTAACATTGGGGAAGAGATGAGAGGGTGACCGGCAGGGGTATAGCGGGATGGAAAGGCATACAGGTGGCGGAAGCGAAGCCGGTATGTCTTTTCTTATGTTTATATTTTGTTTTGTCGAGCAGTCCAGGCTGCTTGACAACCACTCCGTATTTTGGTAATATAAAAACATTCAGCTGGGAAATTCTTTTCCCACAGAATGAGGTTATCATTGCAGGTTCTGCAGCTATTCCACTATGAGCAGAAAAAATAAGGAGGAGAAGTTTATGGAACAAAAGACAACAGAGCTAACAGGAGGGAAAAAGGAGAGGGAGGAAGTTTTAAAGATGTTGAAACGTGACCCTGTGGTCTATGCCAGGTTTCTGGAACTGACAGAGGAGTTTCAGGAGGACCTGATTGCTTTCTGTATGGGGAACAAAGGGCTGAAAGTTACCTGGGACCCGGTTTTTAAAGAGATATTCAACCCGGAAGTCCATGCAGAACGGCTGTCCGAACTGCTTTCAGCTATCTTGAAACACAAAGTGGAAGTGAAGCGGGGGCTTCCGAATGAATCCAGTCGCCTGACGGCAGGTGGTTCCCTGCTGATCATGGATATTTTGGTAGAGTTGGAATCAGGTGGTCTTGCGAATGTGGAGATGCAGAGGGTCGGCTATCGTTTCCCGGGAGAACGGGGGGCATGTTATTCGGCGGATTTGGTGTTAAGGCAGTATGCAAGAGCCAGGGCCAGGCGAAAGCAGAACTTCACCTACCGGGACATGAAAAAAGTCTATACTATTGTTCTGATGGATGAGAGCGGGGTGGAATTTCAAGAGAAAAAAGAGTATTACCGTCATCATGCCAGGCAGGTTTTCGATACCAGCCTGAATCTGGAACTACTTCAGGAATATATCTATATCCCATTTGACAAATTCCTTGACATTTACCGAAAAAACAATCACAATATAAATGAGGAACTGGAGGCATGGCTTTTGTTTCTGGCATCGGATGACCCGGCGGATATCGCCCGTTTGACGGAAGCATACCCAAAGTTCCGAAAACTATATGCGGAGATAGCTGCGTTTCAGCAAAAACCGGAGGAGCTGGTGAATATGTATTCGAAAGCGTTGGAAATCATGGACCGAAACACGGTACAGTTTATGATCGAGGAGCAGAAGAAAGAGATTGAGGAGCAGGCACGGTTGTTGGCGGAGAAAGACAAAGCAATGGCAGAGATAGCTGCCGAGCTTTCCGCCTTAAAAGAAGAGCTGAAAAAATTGAACCAGACAACCAGATAGGATGATAAAAGATGCCGGAACGCAAATGGCCGATGTGATAGCGTTCCGGCTGTTTTTATGATAAGGCGTCCAATTCTTCCGGTGTATTTACATTCGTAAGGAGCCGGTCATCAAAATCTGTTTTTGCAAGGGAAAGCTCTACTCCTTTTAATGCCTTGAAAACCCGGATCATCCTCCGCTCATCCTGCATAAGGGCTTCATGGATGACAGCCGCTGCTTCCTTGCGGTAGACTCCGCAGAGCGGATGAAGGCGGCCGGAACGGTCGCGGATGGCGATGGCCTTTGCTTCTGGATAAAGGCGGACCTGGTCTGCAAGCCAGGCAGTCAGCCGGGATGTGACAAACGGCATGTCGCAGGCACAGACTACCAGGGCATCACTCTTACAGACTGACAGGGCGGTATAAAGCCCTCCGAGAGGTCCCTGGCCGGATATTTTATCAGGAACTGCGAAAAAGCCTGTGCCTTCTGCCAGCGTGGATACTCCCGTGGAGATGATCTTTTCTTCAAAGGCGGCGAAGGCTTCCGTCAGATAGGACAGGCAGGTTCTGCCGTTCCACTGGAGCAGCGCCTTATGCCGCCCGTCCATCCTGCTGTTTTGTCCGCCTGCCAGGATCAAGGCCCCGATGGTGAGATCCGCCGGACTTTTTTTGTTTCTTTCTATATTCATATCGTGTTCTCCTGATTTTAAATTTGTTCCAGCTTACAGTATACAATGAATCCGCTGAAAAAAGAAGAGTCTTTTCCATAAGGCTCTGTCGTGTTATACTTAAAAGAACGCGTGTAATAACACAAGAAAAGATGGAGGGTACAATGGCGCAGGACAAAAAGGAAAGAATACCGGTAGAAGAGGCAATCGCCCGAATCATGGGGGCGGTGGGAGCGCCAGAACGGACAGAGACGAAAGCGTTGTATGAGGCGCTGGGACGGATCCTGGCAGAGGATGTGAAAGCTGTGATCCCTCAGCCGCCGTTTACCCGCAGCCCGCTGGATGGATATGCGCTGAGGGCAGAAGATATCCGGGGGGCGGACCGCGGTCACCCGGTATCTCTTCCGGTTGTCTGTTTTATTCCGGCAGGCGGCACTGCCAGCGCTCCATTGCCGGAGGGCTGTGCCGCGAGGATCATGACAGGTGCTCCGATACCGGAAGGGGCAGACTGTGTCATCCGTCAGGAGGATACAGACCAGGGTGAGGCACAGGCCGCATTTTACTGTGAAGGAATGTCCGACCAGAATATCTGTCGGCAGGGAGAAGATATCGAGGCGGGCGAGGTGCTGGTATCCGCAGGGACCAGGCTGTCCTTTGCACATCTTGGAGTGATGGCGGGACAGGGCATTGGGACGGTGCAGGTGTTTCCAAAAGTCAGGGCTGCCGTCATGGCGACAGGGGATGAACTGGTGGCGTGCGGAAAGCCCCTGAAACCGGGACAGATCTATGATTCCAACTGTATGATGCTGGCTGCAAGGCTGACGGAGATGGGTGTGGAGCCTGTGATGTGTCCTTCAGGACCGGATGATCTGGAAGAACTGACCCGGATTACGGACGGGCTGCTGCGGCAGTATCCGCTTGTGATCACTACCGGCGGGGTGTCTGTCGGACAGAAAGATTATATGCCGGAGGTTGCCGTCCGGGCAGGGACCCGGCTTTTGTTCCACGGGATTGCTGCAAAACCAGGCAGCCCTGTGCTGGCGGCGGAGCGGGACGGCAGCGTACTTTTGGCGCTTTCCGGCAATCCGTTTGCCAGCGTCGCTACCTTTGAACTGCTCGCCGTACCGGCACTGGCAAAGATGGCGGGGGAGAAACACTGGAAAGCGCTGCGGGTGACGGCTCGCCTGAACGGGGAATTTTCCAAAGGTTCCGCGATGCGGCGGTTCGTCCGCGCCAGGATCGAGGGCGGCATCGTGACCGTACCGGAAAAGGGGCATTCCTCGGGCGGCATCGGAACGCTCTCCGGCTGCAATTGTCTGGTTGATATACCAGGAGGAAGCGGTCCGCTGGCCGCCGGGGATGAAGTTACGGTATGGATGCTGGAATAGGGGTTCATTTTTAACAGGAGGAGCCATGAGTGGTGAGAGAATGAGCAAAGCGCCGCGCCCTTATGTCGCAGCCATAAGCGGAGTGAAAAACAGTGGAAAGACCACGTTTCTGGAACACCTGATTCCCTGCCTTAACAGAAGGGGATGGCGGGTTGCGGTCATCAAGCATGATGGCCATGAGTTTGAGCCGGACGTTCCCGGAACCGACAGCTGCCGTCTGAGGGCTGCCGGCGCGGAAGGGGTTGCGGTTTATTCCGGCGGAAGGTGGATGATGGTGCGGGAGGAACCCGGGCGGCTGGAATCCCTGGTGGAACTGTTTTGTGATTTTGATATGGTATTGTTGGAGGGCCAGAAGCATTCGCCGTATCCCAAGATCGAATTGGTGCGGAAAGCGGTGTCAAGACAATCTGTCTGCAGTCCGGAGACACTCCTGGCGCTTGCGACCGATACGGACTGTCGTGTGGCAGGTGTAGAGCGGATCAGGCTTACGGATTACGAGCGTGCTGCAGAGCTTTTGTGCGCGGCCGCCGGATTGGATCAGGCAGCATGGAGAGACGGAAAAATTGGAAAAAATCGTTAAAAGAAATGTGGGATAAAAGAATATTTCCACAAGACCAGGGACACAATAAAGTCTGTACAAAGGAAGTACAAAACAGAAATAGGTGAGTCCATGGGTAAACCGGATAAGAAACTGAAGAAAATCATACTAATTGTGGGAATTACAGGGGCAGTATACGGAAGCTTCCGCTACTTGCTGCCCCTTGTAGTTCCCTTTCTATTTGCATATGGGTTTGCATTGCTTTTGAGACCATCTTCGGCGTGGTTGGCGAAGCGGTGCAGAATCCGTATCCGGGGGAAGTCCTGGGGGATTCCGGCTGGCGTGGTCGGGGCTGCGGAGCTGACGGTTATCATGGCGTTTATTTTTGCCGGACTGTATTTGGGCGGGAGAAAATTATGTCTGGAGGCCTGCCTTTTGATGGAACATATCCCGGAATGGACGCGCAGCCTGGATCTGTGGCTGACGGAGACCTGCCATCAGATGGAACATTTGTTATGCCTGAAGGAAAATATGCTGGTCATTCTGATGCGGGAGATGTTTTTGGGGATGGTGGTCAGCCTGCGGGATGCCGCAATGCCGTATTTGATGGTAAATTCCGTATCCCTGTTCCGAATCGGGATACAGCTCACAGTGGTCTCTGTCGTGATGCTGGTGGCTGTGGCCTTATCCATCCAGGAGATGGAGCGGTGGAAAGAGCGCTGCAAGGCGTCGGCATTTAGGCGGGAATTCACCCTGATAGCCCGCCGTCTTGCCAATGTGGCGGATGCGTTTTTAAAGACCCAGGGCCTTATTATGCTTCTCACGATGACGATCTGCATGGTGGGATTCTGGCTTTTGGGGAATCCATATTACATTCTTGCGGGGATTGGAATCGGAATTCTGGATGCACTTCCGGTCTTTGGGACGGGAACCGTGCTGATTCCCTGGGCCGTCATCATGTGCTTTCGCCGCAGATGGGGGTACGGGCTTGCGCTGTTTGGCCTTTATATCATCTGCTACTTTGTGCGGGAAATCTTAGAGGCAAAGATGATGGGCGACAGAGTCGGACTGTCGCCCCTGGAAACGCTGATATCGATGTATGTGGGTCTGCAGCTTTTTGGTATTGCAGGTTTTCTTTTAGGACCGGTCGGGCTTTTGCTCATCGAGGATCTGGTACAGCTTTTAGACAGCAGGGAACAAAACGAAACGGATGAGTGACGATAAAGGGATCATCCGTAAAATACAGGGTATTTCAAACCATAATTTCCCCATACGGTACAGCGTGGACGGGTAAAGTAAAATGTGGAGAACAAGAGCTCCCGTGCACTCAGATCCGCAAGGATGGCAAGTCCCGGATCATCAGGGCCGTCAAGCTGATAGTAAAGGTCGTCGGAGCTGGCATCCAGGGACAGGATATATTCCCGGCTGCTGTCCGGAAGGTGGGACAGGACCGCCTCCTTTTCACTGGCGGTGATCCTGCCGAAATAAAAGTCCGCAAAGCATCCCGTTTCCCGGCTCTTTAGCGCCAGTTTGCGGAGCCAGTGAAGGTATTCGTCTGCTGTCATCGACAGGATTTCATGGGGATTTTGCTGCATGCCGTCCTGGACATTGGATATCAGCAGGGCGTTGTGTTCCTGAAGACAGGCGAGTGGTACTTTTTTCATGAGATATTCCTTTCCATACGAGAGTTTGGTGTGCCGTTTGTTTTATTGTACCATGGGAGGGGCTGTTGGGGAATACCCGCCCTCTTGACAAAACCTCAAAAATGCCGTAGAATCAACCATACAAACATAAAATGGCAATGAAGAGGACTATTAAGCCGCCATACACATCCAGAGAGGAAATCATTGGTGAGAGATTTCCGTGTCCCTGACGTCCCAACCTGCCTCGGAGCCTTGTATGAAAATACAACGTATCTCCGGCGTTAACGGATAAAAAGAGAGTTTCCATATGGAAGCTAATCAGGGTGGTACCGCCGAACGGATATCTGGTCATTCGGTCCCTTGTCAAAAGACAGGGACCGAATGACCTTTTTTGATGCCGGGACCTGTCCCCGGACCATCACAGACCAGAGGAAATTAATCAATCTTTAAAGGAGAGCTATCATGGCAAAGGATAAGAAATTAGTAGAAGCAATCACTTCCATGGACGTGGATTTTGCCCAGTGGTATACCGACGTCGTAAAAAAAGCAGAGCTGTGTGATTATGCCAGTGTGAAGGGCTGCATGGTTATCAAACCGGCAGGATATGCGATCTGGGAGAACATCCAGAATGAGCTGGACAGACGGTTTAAAGAAACAGGCGTGGAGAATGTCTACATGCCCCTGTTCATTCCTGAGAGCTTATTGCAGAAGGAGAAGGACCATGTGGAAGGCTTTGCCCCGGAAGTGGCCTGGGTGACCCACGGCGGCCTGGAGGAGCTGCAGGAGCGTATGTGCGTGCGTCCGACTTCCGAGACCTTGTTCTGTGATTTTTATGCAAAGGATATCCATTCCTACCGCGACCTGCCCAAGGTATATAACCAGTGGTGCTCCGTAGTGCGCTGGGAAAAGACGACAAGACCGTTCCTCCGCTCCAGAGAGTTTTTGTGGCAGGAAGGCCATACCGCTCACGCTACGGCCGAAGAGGCAGAGGAGAGAACGATCCAGATGCTGAATCTGTATGCGGATTTCTGCGAGGAGGTGCTGGCGATTCCGGTCATCCGGGGACAGAAGACCGACAAGGAGAAGTTTGCAGGCGCAGAGGCAACCTATACGATCGAGTCCCTGATGCATGACGGCAAGGCGCTGCAGTCCGGCACCAGCCACAATTTTGGCGACGGGTTCGCAAAGGCATTTGGCATCCAGTATGCGGCGAAAGACAACTCCTTACAGTATGTTCACCAGACTTCCTGGGGGATGACCACCCGTATGATCGGGGCGATCATCATGGTACACGGAGATGACAACGGTCTGGTGCTGCCGCCGCGGATCGCGCCGACCCAGGTGATGATCGTGCCGGTACAGCAGCAGAAAGAGGGCGTGCTGGACAAGGCGTATGAATTGCGTGATGTCCTCTCCGGTTTCAAAGTAAAGGTGGATGACAGCGACAAGAGCCCGGGCTGGAAATTCAGCGAGTCCGAGATGCGCGGGATTCCGGTACGTGTGGAGATCGGACCTCGTGACATTGAGAATAACCAGGCGGTTCTGGTGCGCCGCGATACCCACGAGAAGATCACGGTTTCCCTGGACGAGCTTGCGGCACAGGTCGGCAGCCTGCTTGACACTATCCAGAGCGACATGCTGGAGCGCGCAAAGGCACACCGCGAAGCCCATACCTATGAGGCAGCCGACTTTGAGACCTTTGTAAAGACGGTGGAAGAAAAGCCGGGATTTGTAAAGGCGATGTGGTGCGGATGCCAGGAATGTGAAGATAAGATCAAGGAGATGACCAGCGCAACGTCCCGCTGCATGCCGTTTGAGCAGGAGAGAATATCAGACCGGTGTGTTTGCTGTGGAAAACCGGCGACAAAGATGGTATACTGGGGCAAAGCATATTAATTGCAGCTCCCTGGTAAACGTGCGATAGACAGAGATTAAAAAATACCGGCAGTGGCTGCAAGCATGACAGGCATTGCCGGTATTTTGCATGAAACAGACAGTCCGCTGGGGAATCTGCCCGCCGGGACCTGCAAGGAAAGGAACATGACTTATGACAGAGATACAAATCCCCCGTCAGGTGGACACCATCATTCGGACATTGAACCAGAATGGCTTTGAAGCGTATGCCGTGGGCGGCTGCGTCCGGGATACCCTGCTTGGCAGGGAGCCGGAGGACTGGGATATCACCACTTCCGCAAAACCGGAGCAGGTAAAGGCGCTGTTTCGGCGGACGGTGGATACCGGCATCCAGCACGGGACGGTGACGGTTCTGATGGACCGCAAAGGGTATGAGGTCACCACCTACCGGATCGACGGGGAATATGAAGACGGCAGACACCCGAAGGAAGTGGCGTTTACCTCAGATTTAAAAGAGGACTTGAAGCGCCGTGATTTTACCATCAATGCGATGGCGTACAGCACCGATACCGGGATCGTGGATGCCTTTGGAGGCGTGGAGGACCTGGAAAACGGGATCATCCGCTGTGTGGGCAACGCGATGGAGCGGTTCAGCGAAGATGCGCTCCGCATCTTGCGCGCGATCCGTTTTTCCGCCCAGCTTCATTTCTGGATTGAGGACGAGACCTGGAATGCGATCTCAGAGATTGCCCCGAATATCGCCAACGTCAGCAAGGAACGGATCCAGATGGAGCTGACGAAGCTTCTGCTTTCCGTCCGCCCCAAGCGGATGAAGGAAGTATATGAGACCGGTATCAGCAATTATGTGTCAGAGGCATTTGCCCGGATCCCCTTTGAACAGATCAGGATACCGGCAAACCTTCCGCGGAAAAAATTCGTCCGCTGGGCGGCCTTTCTCAGGCTGGTGACGCCGGAAGAGGCGGTACAGGTGATGCGTGACCTGAAGCTGGATAACGACACGATTGGAAAAGCCAAGACGCTGGTGAAGTGGGCGGATGCAGAGCTTTGTGCGGATCCGGTCTGCCTGCGCCGGGCGATGAGCCAGATGGAGCCGGAGGTGTGGGATGCCCTTCTGGAGCTGAAAGACTGTGGAGAAGACATCCGCCTGGCGACCAGGAAGATCCGGGAGGCAGGGGACTGCCTGTCATTAAAAGAACTGGCGGTGAACGGGCAGGATCTGATCGCCGCCGGGGTGAAGCCGGGCAGGGAGATCGGCGCGATCCTGTCGCGGATGCTCGACCTGGTTTTGGAATGCCCGGAGAAGAATCAAAAGGAGATTCTGCTGAACGAGATTTTATAAGATTGCCGGGCATATTCTTTTGCCCTTCCTCATACTTTGGAAGTAGCTGGTAAGCGAAAGAGTGGAGGGGTGGGCGTGAACGACAATTATTTGGAAGTGCTTGTGCAGTATGAAGGAGAGACAGCGGAGGTTCGCCGGGGACGTGGAGCATGGATTTGTGAGCGGACTGACGGGGTGAAGCTCCTGAAGGAGTACCGCGGCACTCTGAAACGGCTGGAATTTGAAGAACAGGTTCTGGGAATCCTGAAGGAGGAGAAGATCACCCAGGTAGACCAGTATGTGAGGAACCGGGACGGGGAACTTCTGACTGCCGCCGGGGATGGGACAAAATATATCCTGAAAGACTGGTTCACCGACCGGGAGTGCAATCTGAAAGACAGCCGGGAAATCCTGTTTTCCGTGTCCCGGATAGCAAGGCTCCATCAGGCGCTGCGGAAGGTGGAGTGGCTTGAGGAGTGGGATCTTGGCTCCATGCTGCCGGAGCAGTTAGACGAGGAGATGGCGCGCCACAGCCGGGAGATGAAGCGGACGAGAACATTTATCAGCAATAAGCGGAAAAAGTCGGAATTTGAACTCTGTGTGATGAGCCGTTTCCGTTCTTATTTCGAACAGGCGCTCCAGGCACAGGAAGGACTGGAAAAGCTCCGAAAGAGCGGGGCGCAGGACCGGCTTTTTTTATGCCACGGGGACTTGAACCAGCACCATGTGCTGGTGGGCCGGGACGATGTGGCGTTTATCGAGTTCAACCAGATGCACAGGGGAGTCCAGATGACGGATCTGTACCATTTTATGAGGAAAGTCATGGAGAAGCATAACTGGAACGAGCGCCTGGGACTGTCCATGATGGAGGCCTATGAGAGGATCCTGCCGATGGAGTGGGAAGACCGCGCCTGCCTGTACTATCTGTTTTTGTATCCGGAGAAATACTGGAAGCAGCTGAATTATTATTATAATGCCAACAAGGCGTGGGTTCCCGCCAAAAATGTGGAAAAGTTGAAGAACCTGGATGAACAGGAGGAGGGGAGGAGGCACTTTTTGTCGATGATAAAAGTCGAAAATTAAATAGTGCTTTTTCAGACAACTTGTTATATAATGAAATCATATGAGAACCGTCGGCGGATGCTCTCACCGCGGAGGAATATACAGGAGGGAACAATATATGAAAGACTACATGAAGATTTATCAGGAGTGGCTGTCAAACCCGTATTTTGACGAGGATACCAAGGCAGAGTTAAGAGCCATCGGGAATGATGAGAACGAGATCAAAGAGCGTTTTTATATGGATCTGGAGTTTGGTACTGCGGGGCTGCGGGGCATCATCGGCGCAGGTATCAACCGCATGAATATTTATGTAGTACGCCGCGCAACCCAGGGTCTGGCAAACTACATCATCAGCCAGGGCGGCGCAGACAAGGGCGTTGCGATCGCATATGATTCCCGCCGGATGTCGCCGGAATTTGCAGATGAGGCAGCGCGCACGTTGGCGGCAAACGGGATCAAGGCTTATAAGTTTGAGTCTCTGCGACCTACGCCGGAATTATCGTTTGCTGTGAGAGAGCTTGGCTGTATCGCGGGGATCAACGTGACGGCAAGCCACAACCCGCCGGAGTACAACGGATATAAGGTATACTGGGAGGACGGCGCCCAGTTCACCCCGCCTCATGACAAAGGCGTGACCGAGGAAGTCCTCGCGATCGAGGACCTCTCCACCGTGAAGACCATGAGCGCAGAGGATGCGATGGCGGCCGGCCTGTATCAGGTCATCGGCGCCGAGATCGACGACAAGTACATAGCCCATGTCAAGGCGCAGGTTGTGAACCAGGATGCCATCAACAAGATGCAGGACAGCATTAAGATCGTATACACCCCGCTTCACGGCACCGGCAATCTTCCGGTCCGCCGTGTGCTGAAGGAGATTGGCTTTGAGCATGTCTACGTAGTTCCCCAGCAGGAACTGCCGGACGGCGAGTTCCCGACGGTAAGCTATCCAAACCCTGAGGCGGAGGAAGCGTTTGCGCTTGGATTGGAACTGGCGAAGGAGAAGGACGCAGACCTGGTGCTGGCGACCGATCCGGATGCAGACCGCCTTGGCGTTTACGTAAAAGATACAAAGTCCGGCAGCTACATCCCGCTGACCGGCAATATGTCAGGTTCCCTGTTGTGTGAATATGTCCTGAGCCAGAAGGCGGCGCAGAATGCGATCCCGGCGGACGGCGAAGTGGTAAAATCCATCGTCACCACGAATCTGGTCGATGCGGTGGCGGCTGAGTACCGCTGCAAGCTGGTTGAGTGCCTGACCGGATTTAAGTGGATCGGCCAGCAGATCCTGAAGGAGGAGCAGACCGGAGTCGGACATTATATGTTTGGCCTGGAGGAAAGCTACGGCTGTCTGATCGGTACGTACGCCCGTGACAAAGATGCGGTTTCCGCTACGGTTGCCCTGTGTGAGGCGGCTGCTTACTATAAGACGAAGGACATGACCCTGTGGGATGCTATGGTTGCGATGTATGAGAAGTACGGATATTATAAAGATGCCGTGAAGTCCATCGGTCTGTCCGGCATTGAGGGGCTGGCAAAGATTCAGTCCATCATGGAGACATTCCGCAACGATACTCCGGCGGCAGTCGGCGATTACAAGGTTCTGTCGGCAAGAGATTATAAGATGGATACCGTGAAGGATATGGCGACAGGCGAAGTTACCCCGACCGGGCTTCCGTCCTCCAATGTTCTCTACTATGACATGAATGACAATGCATGGCTGTGCATCCGTCCGTCCGGTACGGAGCCGAAGATTAAGTTCTACTATGGTATCAAGGGCGATTCCCTGGAGGATGCAGATGCGAAGTCTGCAGCGCTGGGCGACGCGCTGATGGCGATGGTGGACAAACTTCTGTAGATATAAAATTGTTTAAACAGAGTAGGAGGCGGTTGATCACCGCCTCCTGCTTTATTGCATCGTATAGTACGAATCGATCACATCTGCATTCGCCTGCTGTACAGTTCCGTAGACATTCTGCTTCAAGGTCAGATACAGCTCCATAAAGGTCGCTTCATAATAAGGATTTACAAACAGGACTCCGACCCCACAGGCCAGAGAGCCGAGGAAAAGCCATCCGATAAAAGAAAGCTCCAGAATCCAGGTGGCGAGCTTATTGCCATCCATCATCTCTTTGCTTCTCTGGAATGCTTCCTTCCGGTCCATATCCGGATATTCGGCGATAAGATATGGCACCATGTAATACTCATAACGTTTGTAGATTCCGGGAATCACCAGCAGGAGAGTCCACAAATAGATAAATAAGTCCCGGAAGAACATGCACTTCATAATATTCAGATAATGTCCTTCGGAAAAGCCGCAGAACAGACGTCCGACTCCTGCTGATTTCATCTGATACCGGCTTTCCAGAAAATAATTGAGCTTACCGACCGTGATGATGTTTCCCACAAAGATGGAAAACAGGGTAACTGCCAGGAATACAATCAGGGAAACGACCAGAAACAGCGCAAAAAAGCTGAAATACTGCGAGCTGGATATGTCCGGCATCTGGATCTCGGAAGCAGGGTTGGTATTGCTACGGTTTAACTGAAGCTGGATCTGGGAGCCGCTGCCGACCAGCGTACCGCTGAGGATCGCCGAGATCAGGCAGATCAGCACGGCAGGCCAGTAATAGTTCCTCAATGATTCTATGGCATTTCTTTTCAATACGCCTCTTGACCACATAACATACGATTCCTTTCTTAGCCCTGATAACGATCAGGTTTCTGTATGCTGCTATTTTATCATATTCAAGCATGAACCGCCACAGAATAATGTTTAAAAACCTATTAAAATAGTATGAAATATGAGTTGGGCGGTTGACAAAATTAACTGTATCTGATATTATCACAGATTGTAGGGGAATCATATTTTCAGGAAGACAGAAGGGAAGTCATCATAGTGGAAAGAAACAGTGTAAGCAGAAGAAAAGCCAGGATGCGCAGAAAGAGAAATCGCGCCATCCTGATTGGAACCGCCGGAATTGCGGCGGCAATATTATGTGTCAGCGTACTTTTGTGGCAGAAACAGGAGAAAGCTGAGGCAGGGAACCAGAAAGAGGTGGTAGAAAGCAGTATTTCCGAGGAGAGCATCACGATACCGGTGGATGGAATACAGACCGCAGAGGGATCGGTGGGAGGTATCGATATCACCGGCCTGACTTTGGAAGAAGCCAGGACAAAGCTGCGGGAAGCACTTTCCGGGACGTTGGAGGTAAAGGCCGGTGAGGAGGTTGTGACCGTCGAAAATCCGGTAGATGGGGAGATTCAGAGGCTTCTTGAACAGATATATACCCAGCCGGGCGTCGGTCAGGCTCTGGAACTGGATGAACAGAGGATCAGGGAAAGGATCGATGAACAGGTTTCTTCCCTTGCAGCGACATGGGATAAGAGTCCGGTCAATTCCAAACTGGTCTCCTTTGACAAGGCGACCGGGACTTATGAATATTCGAATGAACAGGACGGGCAGACGCTGGCGCAGCAGCGGCTGTCGGAGGCTCTTATGGAGCGGATCCGGTCACGTGATTACAGTACACCGGTGGAGGCTGTGTTTGCCGAGGCCAGGGCAGAGCGCAGCAGGACAGAGACGAAGGAATTATATCGGGTGATCGGGACGTTTACCACGAAGCTGACCAACAATGCGAACCGGAACCAGAATGTAAAGCTGGCGGCAGATGCGATCAACGGAAAGATCCTGCAGCCGGGGGAGGAATTTTCTTTTAACACGACGACGGGGAACAGGACCAGCGAAAAGGGATATCAGCCGGCAGGGGCGTACCGCAACGGCGTGCTGATCGAGGAACCGGGCGGAGGCGTCTGCCAGGTTTCGACGACCCTCTACCACTCCATCATCGAGTCCGGTTTTAAGACGACGGAGCGCAATGCCCACAGTTTTGCGCCTTCTTACGTGGAAAAGGGGCAGGATGCCATGGTCAGCTTTGACGGTTATGCAGGACCGGATCTGAAGTTCAAGAATACAACGGAGGACCCGATCGTACTGCGCGCATCCGTCCAGGGGCTGGAACTTAAAATCTCCGTTGTCGGAATCCCGGCGCTGGAGGAAGGGATGAAAGTCAGCATCCGTTCCGAAAAGATAAGGGATGTGGAGCCGCCGGAGCCCGTCTATGAGGAAGATCCCAGTCTCCCGTACGGAACGGAAAAAGTTGTGGAGCAGGCACAGAAGGGGTCCGTCTGGAAATCATACCGCGTTTATACAAAGAATGGGACGGTTGTAAAAGAAGAGCCGCTCCATAACAGCACCTATAAGGCAAAGCCGGCACAGATCAAGAGAAATACCACGGTCATGACAGAGGAAACGGCAGAAGCGGGAGAGTCCGCCGGGGCAGAGCTTACCGGTACAGAGACCGCCGGGACAGAAAATAACGCCGAGGCAGAAGGGGCTGGCGGTGAAGGGTCCCAGACGACGGAAGCAGGGACGGAGACCACCGCTGCGGCAGGGGAGGGACAGGCAGGAGCGCTGCCGTCCCAGCCGGTTCCGGTGACAGAGATTCCGATCGTGCCGACCGATCCGGAGAATTAATTTACAATTTTTGTAAAACCTGTTGACAGATGGAACTGTATCTGCTAATATCACAGTACAAACTGTGAGTTTTAAAGTCACAGATTGAAAATTTGTGAAGCGATGGAGGGAAATCATGAACGTGAACAGGAATCATTACGAGGCAGTTATCATTGGCTTTGGAAAAGGCGGAAAGACCCTTGCAGGAACACTGAGCGCAGCCGGGAAGAAGGTGGCGCTGGTGGAACAGTCGTCAGGGATGTATGGCGGAACCTGTATCAACGTTGGCTGTATCCCGACCAAGTATCTGGTGCTTCAGGCGAGACAGGTGTCAATGACCGGAGGCAGTTTTGAAGAACGGTCGGCGGCATACCGGGAGGCGATATCCGGCAAGGAAGAGCTGACCGGAACACTGAGAGCGAAAAACTTTGAAAAGGCAGTTTTAAATCCGAATGTCACCGTCATCACCGGCAGGGCGAGACTGACGGCTCCCCACGAGGTGGAGGTGGTTTCAGAGACGGGGACGGAGATTTTGGAAGCAGATTCCATTTTCCTGAATACGGGAGCGCTGCCGGTGATTCCGCCGATCGATGGATTAAAAGAGAATCCATATGCATATACCAGCGACCAGCTGATGGATTTGAAACAGCTTCCCAAAAGGCTGGCGATCATCGGGGGCGGATATATTGGAATCGAATTTGCATCCATATATGCAGATTTTGGCAGTAAGGTCACAATCTTGCAGGATGGGAAGAAGTTCCTGCCAAGAGAAGATGAGGAAATCGCCGGGGCTGTCCTGAAAAGTATGACAGACAGGGATATCACCGTCATGACAGGCATTGAGGTGCTTTCCGCAGAGGATTCCGGTCAGTGTGCGGTGCTCACCGTGAAGGAGGGAGAGCGGACGATACGCCTGGAGGCGGATGCGATCCTGGTGGCAGCCGGAAGAAGGCCAAACACCGCCGGGCTGGGGCTTGAGAATGCGGGGGTGGAGCTGAATGCCAGAGGAGGCGTGATCGTGGATGATTCCATGAGGACGACCGTTCCCCATATCTATGCGATGGGCGATGTGACCGGAGGGCTGCAGTTTACCTACCTTTCCCTTGACGATTACCGGATTGTACAATCAGCAGTGCTGGGAGACGGCAGCTATACGTTAAAGGAGCGCGGGGCAGTGCCTTACAGCGTATTCTTAAATCCTCCATTCTCCCGTGTGGGGATGAGCGAACGGGAGGCGTCAGACAGGGGATACCGCGTGAAAGTCGGGAAGCTGATGGTGGCGGTCATCCCGAAAGCCCGGGTGACCGGACAGCTGACCGGACTGCTCAAAGTGGTCATCGACGAGGAGACCGATCTGATCCTGGGGGCGCATCTGTTCTGTGATGAAGCCCATGAGATGATCAACCTGGTCAAGCTTGCAATGGATGCGAAACTTCCCTATACGGTGCTTCGCGATGCCATCTATACCCATCCGACCATGAGCGAATCGTTTAACGATCTATTCCAGGTATAACTGATAAAATGACAAAATTGTGAGAGAATAGGAGTAATTATATGGGATTTTCATTTGATGTGAGCGTACCGGTGTTTACCGTGTTCCTGCAGGGGCTTGTCAGCTTTTTCTCGCCCTGCGTATTTCCGCTGATACCGATCTATATCAGCTATCTGTCAGGCGGGACCGCCAGGAAGACGGAAGATGGGAAGGTAGTGTATCAGAAAAGCAAGGTTATCCTCCACACCCTGTTTTTTGTCGTCGGCGTCAGCTTTGCATTTTTTGCGCTGGGCTTTGGATTTTCGGCGCTGGGCGGGTTTTTTAAGAGCAATCAGCTTCTGTTTGCCAGGATCGGCGGGGCGATCGTATTCCTGTTTGGCCTGTATCAGCTGGGGGCGCTCGGAAGTTCCGATATGCTTGGAAAGGAGCGCCGCCTGCCGTTGAATCTGGATAAACTGGCGATGTCTCCGGTCACGGCGCTGCTGATGGGCTTTACCTTCAGCTTTGCCTGGACGCCGTGTGTCGGTCCTGTGCTTGCCAGCGTCCTGCTGATGACGGCATCTGCAAGCACGACTACGATGGGCTTTGTCCTGATCGGAGTTTATACGCTGGGCTTTGTGCTTCCCTTCCTGGCAGTCGGCCTGTTTACGACTACGCTGCTGGAACTGTTTAAGAAGCATAAAGGCGTTGTAAAATATACGGTAAAAATCGGCGGGATCCTTATGATGGTCATGGGTGTCATGATGTTTACCGGAAAGATGAATTCTGTCACCGGTTATCTCTCTGAACTGACCACGCAGCCGACGGTACAGGAGTCCGGGGTTCCGGACACAGAGAAGGCGAAAGAGGCAGAGGCATCCGCGGAGTCAGATGAGGTAGCGTTGCCGGAGGAATCCGGTCAGGAGTCAGAGGCGGCAGATCCCGGGGAAACCACGGCTGCAACAGAGGCAGACCCTGCGGCAGAAGAGACGATGAGCGGACTTCCTCCCGCGATAGATTTTACGCTGACAGACCAATACGGCAACACCCACACGTTATCAGATTACAAAGGCAAAACCGTGTTTCTGAATTTCTGGGCGACCTGGTGTCCTCCATGTCGGGCGGAGATGCCGGATATCCAGAAACTTTATGAGGAATATGACACAGAAGGCGAGGATGCCCTGATCGTTCTCGGGATCGCATCTCCCAATATCGGAGGAGAAAAATCCGAGGAAGGCGTAAAGCAGTTCCTGGAAGAGAATGGATACACATATCCGGTGCTTATGGATACGACAGGAGAACAGTTTATGAATTACGGCGTGTTCTCATATCCGACGACGTTTATGATCGACCGGGACGGAAATGTGTTCGGCTATGTGAGCGGCTCTCTGAGCGGCGATATGATGAAGAGCATCGTACAGCAGACGATGTCGGGAAAACGGAACTGAGCTCTATAGTCCGTGGAGAAAAATGTAAAAAGTTGGTGAAAAAACATGAAAATTGCTGTATTATTAGGAATAGGGTTGATTATGGCATTTGGTCTTGCGGGATGTTCATTCCGGTCAAAGGCAGCCGGAACTTCAAAAGACACCGCTTATCATGTGATAAGCGGTGAAGAAGCAAAGCAGATGATGGATGAAAAGGAAGTGACGATTCTGGATGTCCGGACTGCATGGGAATATGCGGAAGGTTATATTCCGAATGCAGTCAATCTTCCGAATGAGGAGATTGGCGGAGAGCCGTTGGAGCTCCTCCCGGATAAAGATGCCGTCCTGCTGGTCTACTGCCGGTCCGGACGCCGCAGCAAAGAGGCGGCCGGGAAGCTGGCGGAGCTGGGATATACGAATGTGTATGACTTCGGAGGGATTATCGACTGGACTTACGAAACGGTTAAAGGGGAATAGAGTTATGACAAGTGAATTTGCAATTGCCACACATGCGCTGGTTGTTCTGAGCCATAGGAAGACGGTGGTGTCCAGCGATGTGCTGGCAGAAAATATCTGTACAAATCCGACCAGGGTCAGGAAAGTCCTGTCCCGGCTGAAAAAGGCAGGGCTGGTGGAGACGAAGGAAGGAGCGGAAGGCGGATATCTGCTGATCGTTCCGGCAGATCAGATCAACCTCAGGACGGTGGCAGATACGTTGGAGACTGCCTTTGTCACTTCCTCCTGGAAGAGCGGCAATCCTGAGATGAGCTGTATGATATCATCGGGAATGGCGGGCGTGTTGGACGGGCTGTACGCCGACCTGGACAGGACCTGCAGAGAACAGATGGAATGTGTAACGATTGCAGATTTGGAGAATAGAATTTTTAAGACGGCATGAAGATATGCCGTCTTATTTTAATGAGTATCGATGGTATCCCACAGTTCTTTGAGGGCTTCCGCAAAATGGCGTGAAGTCGCTCCCGGGTTACGCCGCAGGATTCTTCTGCGGGTAGTGCCGATGCGGTGAGTCAGGCTCTGCCGTTTTTCTGACAGTTCCCGCAGCCGTTCGCTCAATACCGCGAACTCTGCAGTTAGCACCGGCTTCTGGTGGGCAGCCCTGCGGAATCTGGCTTCGGTAATCAGACGGCGGGAACGGTTTGCTTTTTGTACCGCCTCCGCCTTCAAAAGCGCAATCTGGACCTGCAGCTCTTCCAGCTCCGCACGCATTCTGGTCATAGCTTCCAGGGCCCGAGCCAGATCAAGGGCCTCTCTGGTGGACTGGATGGAATCGGCGATGAACATCACTCCGACCGCTCCGATCAAAGTAAATTCCACCGCAGGATTCAGACCTAGCACAAACCGTTCTACCGGCTTATGGATGACCTCTGTCATCAGGATTGTCAAAAATCCCCATGCAATCGAAGAGGACAGGCAGATATATCCATGAAGATTGTATTTCTGGTCACTGTAATCCCAGTACTTCACCTTGAATAACCGCTCCATCACAGCTCCGGTTACGTATTCCAGGATGGTGGCGGCCACGACGCCCGACAGATAGACGAGGAACAGGTTGTTTTTTACCGGAAGAGACACCCACAGCATCATCACGGCCCCCGTGCCATAGAGCGGCAGCATGGGAAGACGCAAAAAGCCCCGGTTTACAAAATGTCCCGACTTTAAAGACACATATGTGGACTCAAATATCCATCCGAAAAAGCAGTAAAGAAAGAAAAAGGTGATCCAGTGATACCAGGCGTATGTATACATTTACAGTCATCCTTTCGGAGCAAGATCGGTTTGCTCTTGTTTCGTATGTCCCTGTTAAGCAATCCGCACCTTTTTCTGATAGTATCTCACTGCACAGGACAGGGAGAAACAGATAACAAAATAGGTCAATGCGATAAAGCCGTATAGTGTGATGATCTGTGCCGGCGAGCGGAGCTGCCCCATGACGATGGAGCTGTTACGCATGAACTCCGCGATATCGACAACCTTCAAAAAAGAGGTGTCCTTGATGATCGTGATGACCTGGGAGAGCATTGCCGGGATGATGCTCTTGTAAGTCTGCGGCAGGACGATGTAGAACATGGTCTGCCAAAAGCTGAACCCTTGGGAAGCAGCGCTCTCAAACTGTCCTTTCGGGATGCCGTTGAGGCCGCCGCGGACAATCTCAGCGACTACTGCCGTCGTAAACAGGGTACAGGCAAAGATTGCCTTCAAAGTAGGGTCGCCCTGCATCGTAAACCGAATCCAGAGGATCCACAGGATGTTCGGCGTACACCGGAAAAATTCGATATAAGCTCCGGCAATCCAGGAGAGGACGGAAAGCTTCCCGGTACAGAAATGGCGGATCATCGCCATGATCGTTCCGAAGAACAGGCTCAGCATGATGGTACAGAACGCGATGATCACGGTCAGCAAAAGTCCCTTCATCATAAAGGAAAAGTTCGCGCCTGTAAAGATAGGTCCTAATACTTCAGCCATCTACGCCACCTCCTTCCGTTTTTTAGGGACGGGGACGCGCTTGGAGCGGACCTCCAGGTATCTGGCCAGTCTTGCCAGCGGGAAGCAGATCAAAAAATACATCAGCGCACAGGGCAGATATGCCTGTACAAAGTATCCACGGTCGCTGCCCCAGGAGTCTGCGTGGTACATCAGGTCCATGCCGGCAACCATGGCGAGCACGGAAGTATTTTTAACCAGGTTCAGCGCCTGGTTGGTAAGCGGAGGCAGGATCATCTTCATCGTCTGCGGCAGGATGATATAGCGCATGGTCTGAAGATAGTTAAAGCCCTGGGAATAGGCGGCGTCAAACTGCCCCTTCGGGACTGCCTCAATACCGGTGCGGATCACCTCGGAAATGTAGGCTCCGTGATAGATGCCGACGCCGATCACGCCCAGCGTGAACCTGGAAACCCTTCCCCCGATGACATAAGGCAGGCACGCATAGTAGAAGAAGACCTGCACAACCAACGGCGTGTTCTGGAAGAATTCCACGTATACTCTCGATATGAAATTTAATATTTTTACTTTCGTCGTGGACATCATACCAAAGATGACACCGAGAACGAGCGCCAGCAGAAGTCCTGCCAGCGCTACTTTCAGTGTCATGATAAATCCTGGTATGTATTCCGTGGGGAGTACCTTGAAAAAAGCCTCCCAGCGTTTTACGTCAAACAGATCTTTTATCATAAGTTACTCGATTCCCCAACCTTTCAGCATTTCGTCCATCTTGCCGCTGGATTTTAAGTCGCTTACGACACTCTCTACCAGCTCTGCAAGGCCTTTGTTATCCAGTTTGGATGCTACGCCGTATTCCTGCTCTGCGAAGCGGTCTTCCAGGATAACCGTGGTATCATCGTTGTAGCCTGCAAGGATTGCGCGGTCTACGGAGAATACATCTACATTCTTAGTTGCAAGAGCGGCAGCCATAGACGGATAGCCATCAAATTCCTCAAACTCCGGATTTACATTGATGCCCTTTTCCTGAACATATTTTCTAAAGCCGTCCTTGGTGGTCGAACCCTGGGATACGGCGATGACTTTGCCATCCAGATCCTCGATGGAGTTGATGCCGGAATCCTTCAGCACCATCAGGCCAACCGCGTCGGTGTAGTACGGGGATGAGAAGTTCCAGGTCTCTTTTCTCTCCGGGGTGATGGTGTAGGTAGCGATTACCATATCTACCTCGCCGTTGTCGATCAGCGGACCTCTGGTCTTGGCGGTAACGCCCTGGAAAGCGACCAGTTTTTTCTCTTTTGCTTCTTCAGCGGTGCATCCGAAAATCTTTCCTGCGATTTCATAAGCCAGGTCAACCTCGACGCCTTCCATCTCTCCGGTAGCAGTATTCTGCAGACCGAACTTCGGAACGTCAACCTTGGAACCTACTTTTAAAACGCCGGCATCGATGATCTTCTGGACATCTGCACTCACGTCGCCTGAAGAAGCGGTATCACCTGCAGCGGCGGTGGTGTCGGCAGCAGTGGTGTCGGCAGCAGCAGCGGCAGTTGTGGCAGCCGGAGCCGGATCAGAGCCTCCGCATCCTGTTAAGGCAGCGGACGCCATCATTGCGGCAGCCATGAGTAAGGCACTTGTTTTCATCGTTTTTTTCATAATTGTTTCCTCCTCTTTTTTGAAAATTCTAACTATATCAGAAGGCTCTCTGGCCGAAGCCGAAAAGAACCTCAGTTAGCAGGATGCTCCGTGAAACGCTCTAATGTAAAATCTTGCTTAAGAATGCTTTCGTTCTCTCGTTCTCCGGGTTGGTGAAGAAGTGTTCCGGGGTGCCTTCCTCTACGATCGTGCCGTCGTCCATGAAGATCACACGGTCTGCCACCTGTCTTGCAAAGCCCATCTCATGGGTTACGCATACCATCGTGATATTCTCCTGGGAAAGCCCGACCATAACATCGAGAACTTCCTGAACCATCTCCGGGTCAAGCGCGGAAGTCGGCTCATCAAACAGGATCAGTTTCTGTTTGGTACACAGGGCGCGGGCGATCGCTACACGCTGCTGCTGTCCGCCGGATAAGTTCTGCGGATAGGCGTCTGCCTTGTCGGCCAGCCCTACGCGCTCTAAATACTTCATGGCATTTTCCTCCGCTTCTTTTTTCGGTACTTTTTGTAACTTCATCGGCGCCAGGGTCAGGTTCTGCAATACGGTCATGTGCGGGTAGAGGTTGAACTGCTGGAACACCATGGAAGAATAGTTCTTCGCCATCTCGCCGCGGTTCTTTTTTGTCAGCAGCTGGTCATTGATGTATACCTCTCCGGCTGTCGGCTCTTCTAAGAAGTTCATGCAGCGGATCAGGGTGCTCTTGCCGCTGCCGGAAGGACCGATGATAACCAGCTTCTCGCCCTCTTCCACAGTCAGGTTGATGTCTTTGAGTACCTCCAGATTGCCAAAGTTTTTCTTTAAATTTTCCACTTTAATCATAATCCTTACCACCTTTCTACGATAGAACGATATAAATAAGCGCCCAGAACGCCCCCTGAGGATAGGGGGGAACTGAGCGCCTTTGCTCTTACTGCTTTATGAAATTAACGTGTTGCTTTTTAAGCATTATATGCTTTGAAAAACGAAAAGTCAATAGTTTCGCGAAAATTTACAATATTTTTACTGGGAACACTACAACTTTTGACTTGTGGGCATTCCGCAGACTGCGCTTGCGCACCGTAATAAAGTGTGTTACAATCTACGAAAACGCACCGCAGACTAAGTTATTGCTTCTATAAGACTATAGCGTAAATACGGCGTATAGAAAGGAATAAACCCATGAAGGTATCTTATCAGAGTACGAGAGGCGGGGAGAGCGGGCTGACTGCTTCCCAGGCAATTTTAAAAGGACTGTCTGTTGACGGCGGGCTGTTTATGCCGGATGCAATTCCGAAACTGGATGTTCCGATGGAGAAGCTGGCGGACATGACATATCAGGAGACGGCTTACCAGGTCATGAAGCTTTTCCTGACAGATTTTACGGAAGAGGAACTTCGTTTCTGTATCAATTCTGCCTATGACAGCAAGTTTGATACGGAGGAGATCGTTCCACTCGTGAAAGCGGACGGGGCATACTATCTGGAGCTGTTCCACGGAAGCACGATCGCGTTTAAGGATATGGCTCTGTCCATCCTTCCTTATCTGATGACGACTTCCGCCAAAAAGAACCATGTGGAGAATGAGATCGTCATCCTGACTGCAACCTCCGGAGACACCGGAAAGGCGGCGATGGCAGGATTTGCAGATGTGCCGGGAACCAGGATCATCGTGTTCTATCCAAAGGGCGGCGTGAGCAGGGTCCAGGAGCTGCAGATGGTGACCCAAAAAGGGGATAATACAAGCGTCGTGGCGATTCATGGCAATTTTGATGACGCTCAGACCGGAGTGAAGAAGATATTTGGCGACCGTGAATTTGAGGCGAAGCTGGCTGATAAGGGATTCCAGCTTTCTTCCGCAAATTCTATTAATATAGGAAGACTGGTCCCGCAGATCGTATATTATGTATATGCGTATGCCAGGCTGGTTCAGAACGAGGAGATCAAAAACGGCGACCTGATCAACGTGACCGTACCGACCGGAAACTTTGGCAATATTTTGGCGGCGTATTTTGCAAAGCAGATCGGCGTTCCGATCAAGACCCTGATCTGTGCGTCCAATGACAACAAGGTGCTGTTTGATTTCTTCCAGACAGGCACATATGATAAGAAGAGAGAGTTTATCCTGACCAACTCCCCGTCTATGGATATTCTGATTTCCAGCAACTTAGAGCGGCTGATCTATCTGAGTACCGGATGCGATGCAAAGGCAAATGCGAAGCTGATGGAAGATTTGTCTGCGGCGGGGGCATACACAGTCACCGACGCGATGCGGGAAAAGATGGCAGATTTTGCAGGCGGCTTTGCTACGCAGGAGGAGAATGCGGCGACGATCAAAAAGATCTATGACGACACCGGGTATATGATCGATACGCACACCGGCGTGGCGGCCACGGTTTATAACCGCTATGCAGAGGAGACAGGGGATAAGACCCCGACCGTCATTGCTTCAACCGCCAGCCCGTATAAGTTCTCCCGCAGCGTGATGGACGCCGTGTTCGGCGATCAGGGGGACAAGGATGAGTTTGCGATCATCGATGAGCTGTGCAAAGCGTCCGGGGTGGAGATCCCGAATGCGGTGGAGGAGATCCGCAATGCACAGATCCGCCATGATATCCAGTGTGATGTGGATGAGATGGAGAGTACGGTAGCCGGTATCCTTGGGCTGGATAACTAATTGTTAAAAAATAGACAAACTTTCGCTTCACAAATGCGGGAAAATGTATTATAATGTACGTGTAGGCAATGAGCGCTGCTTTTTTTCATAGGGCGAAGCCCGCGGCCGGGACGCGCAGCGAAGCGGAGCCGGGGTACACTGCGGAGCTCAGGCTCAGAAGCAAAGAGTATAAATAATGAAATGGAGGTTTCTATCATGTTAGTATCCGCAACAGAAATGCTCAAAAAAGCAAAAGAAGGACACTATGCAGTAGGACAGTTCAACATCAACAACCTGGAGTGGACCAAGGCGATCCTGGCTACGGCGCAGGAGCTGAACTCCCCGGTGATCCTGGGCGTATCCGAGGGTGCAGGCAAGTACATGACCGGTTATCACGCAGTAGTAGGTATGGTGAACGGTATGATGAAAGATATGGGCATCACCGTGCCGGTGGCTCTGCATCTGGACCACGGCAGCTTTGACGGCTGTGTAAAATGCATCGAGGCAGGATTCTCCTCCGTTATGTTTGACGGTTCTCATTACCCGATTGAAGAGAACGTGGCAAAGACCACCGAGCTGGTGAAGATGTGCCATGAAAAAGGCATCTCCATCGAGGCAGAGGTTGGTTCGATCGGCGGCGAGGAAGACGGCGTAGTGGGCGCAGGCGAGTGTGCAGACCCGAACGAGTGCAAGGCGATCGCAGACCTGGGCATCGATTTCCTGGCAGCAGGCATCGGCAATATCCACGGCAAGTATCCGGAGAACTGGAAGGGCCTGAGCTTTGAGACCCTGGCAGCCGTACAGGAGAAGACAGGCGCTATGCCTCTGGTTCTTCACGGCGGTACCGGAATCCCGGCAGATATGATTAAGAAAGCCATCGATCTTGGCGTTGCAAAGATCAACGTAAATACCGAGTGCCAGTTATCCTTCGCGGCAGCTACCCGCGAGTACATCGAGGCAGGCAAGGACCAGCAGGGCAAGGGCTTTGACCCGCGTAAACTGCTTGCGCCGGGCACCGAGGCGATCAAGGCAACGGTAAAAGAGAAGATGGAACTGTTCGGTTCGGTAGGAAAAGCGTAATCCAGGCTGATTTTCACCATTCTTTTGTGCAATCTTACGAATTGCCTGATTCCTCTAAAAAGTGCTTGCATTTTAAGAGGAGATAGGATATTTTAGTAAGGGACAATGGTGTTCTTCTTTCATAAGGAGAACACCATTTTTTTATCGCCTGGAAGTACGGCTTAAAAAAGATGAGCAAATTAAGGATTACGAGAAGACCGGGAACGGGAATTCTAGTGAGAGGAAGGAAAGAATTTATGAGCGAAATCGTAAATGTTGCAGAGATTTTCGGCAAGAACGTGTTCAATGAGACCGTGATGAAAGAGCGCCTGCCTAAGAGCGTCTTTAAGAAGATGAAAAAGACGATTGAGGATGGGGCCGAGATCGACCCGTCGATCGCAGATGTAGTGGCTCATGCGATGAAAGACTGGGCGATTGAGAGAGGGGCGACCCACTATTCCCACTGGTTCCAGCCGCTGACCGGAGTTACCGCCGAGAAGCATGATTCGTTTATCTCCGCGCCGGACGCAGAAGGCAAGGTCATCATGGAGTTTTCGGGAAAAGAACTGATCAAGGGCGAGCCGGACGCTTCTTCCTTCCCATCAGGCGGTCTTCGCGCTACCTTTGAGGCGAGAGGATATACCGCATGGGACTGTACCTCTCCGGCGTTCTTGAGAGAAGATGCGATCGGCGTCACGCTCTGCATCCCGACTGCATTCTGTTCCTATAAGGGCGAGGCCCTGGACCAGAAGACCCCGCTTCTCCGCTCCATGCAGGCGATCGATATCCAGTCCCTGAGGATTTTACGGTTATTTGGCAACACCACGGCAAAGCGTGTGTGTCCGTCCGTCGGGCCGGAGCAGGAATATTTCCTGGTGGACAGAGCCAAATATTTACAGAGAAAAGACCTGATCTACGCGGGACGCACCCTGTTTGGCGCAATGCCGCCGAAGGGGCAGGAGCTGGAGGACCATTACTTCGGCGCCATCCGCGAGAGGATCGGTTCCTATATGAAAGAAGTGAACGAAGAGCTGTGGAAACTGGGCGTTACCGCCAAGACCCAGCACAACGAGGTCGCTCCGGCGCAGCATGAGTTAGCGCCGATCTACGACCAGGGCAACCTGGCGGTAGACCACAACCAGATGGTGATGGAGACCTTGAAAAAAGTGGCCGGCCGCCACGGGCTGACCTGCCTGCTTCATGAGAAGCCGTTCGCAGGAGTCAATGGCTCCGGCAAGCATAACAACTGGTCTTTGATCTCCGACGACGGGGTAAACCTGCTGAGCCCGGGAGAGACGCCCCATGAAAATATCCAGTTCCTTCTGGTGCTTGCATGCATCTTAAAAGCGGTCGATCTTCACGCGGACCTGCTGCGCGAATCTGCGGCCGATGTGGGCAACGACCAGCGGCTTGGCGCGAATGAGGCCCCGCCTGCGATCATATCCGTGTTCCTGGGCGAGCAGCTGGAGGACGTGATCGACCAGCTTTGCAGTACCGGCGAGGCGACCCACTCCAAGAAGGGCGGAACGTTAAAGACCGGCGTCGCAACGCTGCCGGATCTGGATAAGGATGCGACCGACCGGAACAGAACCTCCCCGTTTGCATTTACCGGCAACAAGTTTGAGTTCCGTATGGTAGGTTCTTCTGACTCCGTGGCTTCTCCGAATGTGGTGTTAAACACCATTGTGGCAGAATCCTTCAAGGAGGCGGCCGACCTTTTAGAGGCAGCCGATGATTTTGATACCGCAGTCCATGACCTGATCAAGAAGCTGCTGAAGGAGCACAGACGGATCATCTTCAACGGCAACGGTTATTCCGATGCCTGGGTGGAGGAAGCAAAAAGACGCGGTCTGCCTGACATCAGATCGATGGTCGAAGCAATCCCGGCCCTGACGACCGAAAAAGCAGTGAAGCTGTATGAGGAATTCGGCGTGTTTACGAGGGCGGAGCTGGAGTCCAGGGCAGAGGTGGAGTACGAGGCGTACTCCAAGGTCATCAACATCGAGGCGCGGACGATGATCGATATGGCGAGCAAGCAGATCATCCCGGCTGTCATCAAATATACGACCCAGCTGGCGGGTTCTCTCGTGGCGGTGAAAAATGCCTGTCCGGAGGCGGATACCAGCGTGCAGACAGAGCTTCTGACCGAGACTTCCGCGCTGCTGTCCGATATGAAGGTGGCATTGTCTGCATTGATCGACGCGACTGAGGCATCTGCGGCAGTCAGCGGGGCGATGGCACAGGCGCACGCATATCACGACTCGGTGGTTCCGGCGATGGAAGCGCTCCGCAGGCCGGCGGACGAGCTGGAGATGATCGTGGATAAGGATCTGTGGCCGTTCCCGAGCTATGGCGATTTGATTTTTGAGGTTTAGGAATGCGATACCGTTTTTGGCGGAAAGGATTTTATCAGGTCCTTTCTGCCGGAAACGGTTTTTTGATTTGCGTTCCTGACTAAAATATTATTGAATTTGCAAGGAAATGTTAAATTTCCGTGTTGGGGAATATGATATAGTTGTAATAACAAAAGACGCAGCGCAGATGGAAAGGGGGGATGGGAGATGAAGGCAAGATTCTGCATTGGGCTTATGCTGCTGTGCGCGGTGGTCCTGGGATGCCGGATACTGGCGCCGCAGCCGCTTGTGGAGCCGGACGCGCTGGTTGGAGGGATTTCCGTGACAATCACAGAGTGGGACGAGGCTGGGAAGGCAGAGGAAGACCTTGTGGATTTAAATGCGGAGGACTCCCGTCTGGCTTCCGTGGAACGGCTTTTAAAGTCCATACGGTGCCGGAAAGGGCTGGGCAATTCCCTTCCAGGTGAGATGGTTTCGGCAGGACGGGCTTATGAAATCCGAGTCTATGGAGAATATGGGGAAATCCTTGAGGAATACCAGATTGAAAGCAATGGAGGTCTGTGGAGGCTGTCTGACGGGGACTTTCAAGTGATGGGGATGGGAACTTTGGATTCCCGGGATAGTATTGAAGCGCTCTGTGGGAAACTGGATCAGATTCTGGGGTATCTGGACAGACTTACCCTGCGCTTGGGAGAGGAAACAATCGTTCCGTACTGGTGCCAGGAATGGGTGAAGGAATATATGAGCGGCGGCTGGGTACATGGGGATTTTGTGCAGGCAAAGGACCTCCTTTTGGATATTGCACAGGAGGTTCCGGAGGTACGCATGGGGGACGGGGAAGGTCCGGGGCATGTGTTGCGTATTCAGCTTCCGGAAAATGAGAAATTTTCTTATGTCCATGTATATGATGAACAGTATCGGCAGGTTGCCGGATGGCTGACCGAGGAGCAGTTTCAGGACTTCTGTATGCGGACACAGTACAATATCTGCTATGCCGCTATCTGTGTGAGCGGGAGGCGGGGATACGTAGAGGCAGAAGGGGAGTATAATACATATGGCGGGGCATATGTGATCCGGATAGCCAGGTGATATGCTGGGGTCTAGTCCGCGGCAAAGAGCTGGGAAGCTGCCGTTCATGTTTGTGTAAGTTTACATTTTCCGGCAATTATAGTATAGTAATAGGTAGTTTAAGGACAGGAGAACTATAAATATTATGAAAAAATATGATTATGTGCTGGTAGGAAGCGGGCTGTATGCCGGTGTCTGGGCCCATGAGGCAGTAAAACGTGGAAAGACATGCCTGATCGTGGAAAGACGGGACCATCTGGGAGGAAACGTATATTGTGAGGATGTGGAGGGAATCCATGTCCACCGCTATGGCGCGCATATCTTCCATACCAGTGACCGTAAGGTGTGGGATTATGTAAATGAGCTTGCAGAGTTCAACCGCTATACCAACAGTCCGGTGGCCAACTTTAAAGGCGAGATGTACAACATGCCGTTCAATATGAATACCTTCAGCAAGATGTGGGGCGTGAGAACTCCGGCGGAGGCGAAGGCAAAGATCGAGGAGCAGAGGCAGGCAGTCTCAGGAGAACCGAAAAATCTGGAAGAGCAGGCCATCAGCCTGGTGGGGACCGACATCTATGAGAAGCTGGTCAAAGGCTATACGGAGAAGCAGTGGGGACGGGACTGTAAGGACCTGCCTGCGTTTATCATCAAACGACTTCCGGTGAGGTTTACCTATGACAACAACTATTTCAACGACCTGTATCAGGGGATTCCGGTCGGCGGGTACAATGTCATCATCGACAAGCTGTTTGAGGGCTGTGACGTGGAGCTTGGCGTGGATTATCTGGAACACAGGGAGCATTACGATGCGCTGGGGGAAAAGGTAGTCTATACCGGCATGATCGACGCCTATTATCAGTATCAGTTTGGCAAGCTGGAGTACCGGAGCCTGCGCTTTGAGACGGAGGTCCTGGACGAGGAGAATTACCAGGGTGTTGCGGTTGTAAACTATACCGACAGGGAGACCCCGTATACGAGAGTCATTGAGCATAAGCATTTTGAGTTCGGGACCCAGCCAAAGACCGTGATCTCACGGGAGTATCCGGCAGATTGGCAGGAAGGGATGGAAGCGTACTATCCGGTCAACGATGAGAAGAACCAGGCTCTGTTCCAGAATTATCAAAACCTCGCACAGCAGGAAAGCCATGTGATATTCGGCGGAAGGCTGGCGGAGTACAAATATTATGACATGGATAAGGTGATCGCATCGGCGCTTGACAGAGTTTCAAAGGAGTGGGAGGCGTGACGGATATGCCGACATTTTATGACCCGGAGACTTTAAAAAAGCTTCAGCGTGTGGAGCTTGACATTTTAAGGGATTTTATGGATCTGTGCGACCAAAACGGGCTGACCTATTTTGGGATAGCCGGGACCGGCATCGGGGCAAAGCGGCACGGAGGTTTTATCCCCTGGGACGACGATATCGATGTGGCGATGCCGAGGGCGGATTTTGACCGGTTTCTGGAGCTTGCCAAGACAGAGCTGTCAGACCGCTATATCCCCATGAACGCCGCTTATGACAGCCGGTTTCCGATGATGACGACGCGGCTGATGAAAAAGGGGACGCTGTTTATCGAGGAGGCGCTAAAAGACGCCCATTGTCCCTGCGGGATCTTTCTGGATCTGTATGTTCTTGACAATGTGGCGGATGGAAAGCTCGCCTATGAACTCCAGTCCTGGGAGGCGTGGTTTTGGAGCAAGCTGTTGGTGCTGCGATGCCTTCCAAGACCGTACCTGTTCCAGACAGGATGGAAGGCAAGGGCGATCTGGTTTGTCTGCGGCCTGGTGCACGGCGGGATGAAATTGCTTCACATCTCCCCGGCATGGCTCAGAAGGCGCTGTGAGCGGGTGTGCCGCAGGTATGAACATAAAGATACCCGGAGGATGGCATTTTTGCCGGACACCAGCCCTTATTGGAATGTGATAGACAAGACGAAGCTGTATCCGCTGCGAAAGCTTGATTTTGAGGACTTAAAGCTGAACTTCCCCAACAACATGGAAGAGCTTTTGACGAACCAGTACGGAGAGTACAGGAAACTTCCGCCGGTGGAGAAACGAAAGACCCATTACCCCTATAAACTGAGTTTTGGAGAATAGATGACATGTATGTAAAACCATGGATAAAAGATATCGTGCGGGTCGGAGGGCAGCAGGGGCGCGCCGGATTTTTGCGGCTGGACATGAACGAGAACCCGGGCGGGCTGCCGGATGATTTTGTGGAGGAAGTAAAGCGGGAGCTTACGCCGGAATATCTGGCGATGTACCCGGAGGAGAGCCGCTGTCTGAACCTGCTGGCAAAGTATCTGGAGGTTTCGGAAGATAACCTCTGCCTGACAAACGGCTCGGATATGGCGATCCGTTATCTGTATGAGGTGTTTGCAAGACCGGGGAGCACCGTTGTGACGGTGGCGCCCAGCTTTGAGATGTACCGGATCTACAGTCTGGTGTTCGGGCTGAACCACCGCCCCGTGACCTATCACGAGGACTTTACGCTGCCGGTGGAGGAGATCCTTCATGCGATTGGGGAGGACACGGATCTCGTCGTCCTGCTAAACCCCAACAATCCGATTGGCCGCGCCTATACGGCACAGGAGTTTGAACAGATTACAAAGAAGGCAAAAGAGGTGGGCGCCCTGGTCATCGTGGATGAGGCATACCATTATTTTTACAAAGAGACCTTTATCCGCGAGGCGCTGGCAAAGGACCACGTGGTGGTGATCCGCACGTTTTCCAAGCTGATGTCGATGGCGGGCTGCCGGATGGGATTCATGGCGGCAAATCCCCGGCTGATCGAATATGTGAAGCATGTGCGCCCCAGCTTTGAAGTCAACGGGGTGGCGCTGAAGTTTGCCGAAAAGCTGCTGGAGCGGCCGGAGCTGGTGGAACAGCTGGAGCGGGAAGCCAGGGAAGGAAAACAGTATTTGGTGGATTCCTTAAAGGACGCCGGGTACGATGTGATGGAGCAGGAAGGCAACTTTATCTTTGTGCGCCCCAGGTTTTTGGAGGCAAAGGAAGCGGCGACGGCGCTGGAGCAGGAGAAGCATATCCTGGTAAAGACATACGGCGCGCCGCTGCTAAAAGATTATCTGAGGGTGTCCACGGGCGCCCGCCGCTATATGGAACTGTTTCTGAACGCATTTTATGAGGTGGACTGCCGATGAGAGCATTTTTACTGGCTGCCGGGAAGGGCAGCAGGATCAGCAAGAATATCCCCAATATCCCCAAATGTACCCTGGATGTGGGTGGTCAGCCCCTGATCCGCAAGACGGTGGAGATGTTATTGCAAAATAAGATTGACGTAACCGTGATTGTGGGGTATCGTTACAGGGAAATTATCCGGGTGCTGGAAGGCTGCCCGGTGCATATTGTATACAACCCGTTCTACGATGTGACCAACAGCATCGGCTCACTGTGGATGGCGCAGAGCCAGGGGCTGTTTGACGGGGATGAGGATACGATCATCGCCAACGGAGATGTGTTCTGGTCGCAGGAGATCCTGGACTTTATGAAGGCAAAGGCTGCGGACGAGGAGATGTACATGCTGGGAGATTCCGGGCGGGTGCTTGACGGGGATTATTTCTTTGGAACCGAGGACGGAATCTTAAAGCGGTATGGAAAAGAGCTGAGCCTGGAGGAGCGGGACTGCGAGTATGTGGGGATCGCCTGGATGGGCAGCAGCTTCGTGCCGCTGTTCTTAAAACGGCTGGACGAGATGATCGATGAACAGTGCCACGGCAAATGGTGGGAAGACGCCATCTACAGCCTGAGCGCCAGCCACCCGGTTCCGGTCAAGGATATCGCCGGGATGTTCTGGGCGGAGGTGGATTTTATTGAGGACTATAGAAGGATCCTGGATTACATCCGGGAACAGACAGGGATAGAGACACATGGAAGTATTACGACGTTTGATCATCAATGACAATCCGGCGACGCTGGAAAAACGGAATATGAACTGGAATATGCTGGGAAGCTTTTTATATGCCTTTGCTTCTATGGCGCTGACCATAGCGGTGGTCCAGATCGTTGGGGAGGAAAAGGGCGGGATCTTTACCTTTGCCTTTACCGCGTTTGGACAGCAGATGTTTACCGTGGCGTATTTTGGCATCCGCCCGTATCAGATTACGGATGTGGAGAACCGGTATACATTCGGGGACTATCTTCACCTGCGTTTTGTGACCAGCGGGGCGGCTCTTTTGATCGGCATCGGCTTTATCCTGGTGAACGGATATTCGGCCGAGAAGGCGTGGGTCGTCTTTCTGATGGTCTGCTACAAGGTGATCGACGGGTTTGCCGACGCCTATGAGGCGGAGTTCCAGCGGAGCGGGCGGCTCTACCTGACGGGAAAATCCAATACATTCCGGACTCTTTTGTCTGTGGGCAGCTTTATTACGGCGCTGCTTGCCACGAATAACCTGGTGCTCGCCAGCGGGATCGCGGTGGCGGCGCAGGTGGCCGGCGTCCTGCTTTTTGACATAGCCGTGATCGGCGCGCTGGAGAACATCGACTGGAGATGGGACAAGAAGGCGTGCGCGGATTTGACGAAAAGCTGCATTTTGTTGTTTTTTTCCGTATTTCTGGATTTTTATATCTTTTCTGCGGCAAAATATGCAATAGATGGAAACATGGAACACGCAGCGCAGGCGGTGTATGGCGCGATCTTTATGCCTACGTCGGTGATCAATCTGGTGGCGGGGTTTGTCATCCGCCCGTTTCTGACGAAGCTGTCCCTGTATTGGGAGATGGGGGAATACCGCCGGTTTGGCGGCGTGATCGGCAGGATCTTTGTGGTGATCCTGGGACTTACGGCGCTGGCCGTGGGCGGCGCGGCCCTTCTTGGGATTCCGGTTATCAGCCTTTTATATTCCAACCTCAGAGGGGATCTTGCAGGCTGCAGGATTCCGCTGGTGATGATCATCCTGGGCGGTGGATTTAATGCGTGGATGAACCTGTTTTACTATACTTTGGTCATTATGAAGCGGCAGCGGCAGATTTTTGCGGGCTATGTCCTGGTCTGCCTGATCGCGGTTATGATCTCACCTGTCTTTGTCAGACACGGGGGGATTCTGGGCGGGGCGGCATCTTATCTGATTTTGATGGCGCTGCTGGCCTGCTGCTTTGGGATGATGACCGCATTCCATTATAAACAAGCAAAAAGAAAATGAAGGTGAAGTGATGGAGCTTAAAAACCCTACAGTTGCGGTGCTGGTGCCGACCTACCGCCCGGATAAGAAGTTCTCCCGTCTGCTGCAGATGCTGGGACGGCAGACGTATCCGGTCAAACAACTGATCATTATGAATACGGATAAAAGCCTCTGGAACGAGGGGGGATATGATGGCATCCCCGGACTGGAAGTCCATCATGTCACAAAAGAAACCTTTGACCACGGCGGGACCAGGCGGCAGGGGATGCGCTATGTGCGGGCGGACGTGTGCATCTGCATGACGCAGGACGCGGTTCCGGCGGATGAATATCTGGTAGAACGGCTGGTGGAGGCCCTGTCAAAAAAGATGGACGATCCGGTGGCGGTGGCGTATGCGAGGCAGCTTCCCGACAAGGACTGCCGCGTGCTTGAGCGGTATACGAGAAGCTTCAACTATCCGGAGAAAAGCTTTGTAAAGACCGGGGCAGATCTGCCGCGTCTTGGAATCAAGACTTATTTTTGCTCCAATGTCTGCGCGGCTTATCACATGGACATCTATAACCGCATGGACGGGTTTGTGCCGAGGACTATCTTTAATGAAGATATGCTGTATGCGGCGGAGGTCATCGACGCCGGATATGGGATTGCCTATGCGGCGAAAGCCAGGGTCATCCACTCCCACAACTACAGCTGCATCCAGCAGCTAAAACGGAATTTCGACCTTGCAGTGTCCCAGGCGGACCACCCGGAGGTGTTTGACAAGGTAAGTTCCGAGGGCGAGGGCATCCGGATGGTGAAGCAGACGGCAAAGTATCTGTGCGAGCAGAAAAAATGGTATCTGCTGCCGGAGCTAATAGCCCAGAGCGGGTGCAAGTACGCGGGCTATCTGCTGGGAAAGCAGTATAAGCGGCTGCCAAAAGGCGTGGTCTGCAGGCTGACGATGAATAGGGATTATTGGAAACACAACGGACATTAAAGACGCACTGGAGATAAGAAATGTCGAATCTACTGATTGTAATACCGGCTTATAATGAAGAAAAGAACATTGAACGGGTTGTGGAGGAACTTAAGGACCACTACGGGCAATATGATTATATTGTTGTCAACGACGGCTCAAAAGACAGGACAGCCGATATCTGCCGGGAGAGAGGCTATCATCTGATCGATCTTCCGGTGAACCTGGGGCTTGCCGGGGCGTTTCAGACAGGGCTTAAGTATGCATGGCAGAACGGGTATGAGTATGCGCTCCAGTTTGACGGAGACGGACAGCATCTTCCGGAGTTCATCCGGCCGATGCTTGACAAGATCCGGGAGGGGTATGATATCGTGATCGCATCCCGGTTCCTGGATGAAAAAAAGCCGCGCTCCATGCGGATGATGGGAAGCAACCTAATCCAGACCTCCCTTAAGATGACGACCGGGGCGGATATCTACGACCCCACTTCCGGCATGAGGATGTTTAACCGGAAGATGATCCGGGAGTTTGCCCTGGGCTTAAATTATGGGCCGGAGCCGGATACGTTGTCTTATCTGATAAAAAATGGGGCGAAGGTGGCGGAGGTTCCGGTCAGGATGGAAGAGCGCCTCGCGGGGGCGAGCTATCTGACCCCTGTCAATGCAGGTAAATATATGCTGCGGATGCTGATTTCGATTCTGCTGATACAGAATTTCCGCAGGAGAGACTGACATTATTATTTAGGTAAGGCGCGAAAAATGCGCCGCTGGAGGAGATCATGACACTCATGCTCAGGATATGCCTGATCGTGGCTTCGTTTCTGACGATGTTTGGGATCATGCACAAGATACGCAGGTCGAAGGTAAGGATCGAGGATTCGATTTATTGGGTACTATTTTCTATCATACTGATTTTATTCAGCGTGTTCCCGCAGGTGGCATACTGGCTGTCGGACCTTGTTGGGACGTATTCTCCGTCCAACTTTATCTTTACGCTGGTGATCTTTCTGCTGTTGGTCAAGGTATTTTCCATGACGATCCGGATCTCCCAGCTGGAGACAAAGCTGCAGGAGCTTGTGCAGAAGATTGCACTGGATGAGGCAAAGGCAAAGGAAGTACAAAAAGATGGACAGACAGGGAAGAACGAGTAAAGAAAAGACCGGCAGCATACTGTATCCGGCGGGGCTTGCAGTCTTGGCGCTGCTTGCCGTGTTTCATCTGATGGACACCAGGGCGGGAGCCGTCGAGAGCGGCGATCTCTGGCTGGTAAGGAATTATTTGCTGGTGGCAGGGATCGGGATCTTCATTGCCGCGCTGCTTGGCGCCATGCTGTTTTTTGGGAAAAAGCCGATCGGCCCGTTTAGAGGTCCGTTCCGGCTGGAGACGGTGTTTCTGGCTGCAGCACTCTTGTTTGGCGCACTGTATCTCTATGTGCTGCCGCCGCTTTCGGCGCCGGATGAGATCCGGCATTATGTGAGCGCATATCAGCTCTCGAACCGGTTGATGGGGAGACCTGCGGCGGGAGAGGACGGAAAAGTATTTGTGAGGGAAGAGGACTGGTTTGCCGAGGACCCGACTGGCGAATACGTGCCGCACCGGACGGAAAGCGGCGCGCTTGCCACGGACGAGGATGGGGCGGATGGAGCGAAGGTGCTGGGGCAGACCCTGACGGAGGAGACTTACCGCCTGATTCACGAGAAGGGGGCGTTTTCGTATGAAGCGCCCAGGTCTGCGGCCGGGAGCGGACTGGCGCTGTCGAACCATCTTCCGGTGGTGACGACTCCGCTTGGCTACCTGATGCCGGCGGCCGGGATCACGATTGCGCGGCTTTTGGGACTGAACAGCCTGTGGCTGCTCTATATGGGGCGGCTGATGAACCTTCTGATGTATGCGGCGGTGACATATCTCGCCATGCGAAGGCTGCCGTTTGGCAAATCCCTGCTGTTTGGCGTCGCCCTGCTTCCGATGACGCTTCATCTGTCGGCATCCTTTTCTTACGATGTGCTGATCCTGGCAGGCGTGTTCTATCTTACGGCCTATTGTCTCTGGCTGGCCTATGAGGCTGATCGGGTGCGCCCTGTGGACGTGCTGGTTCTGGCCCTTGTGATGGCGGCGGTCGGTCCGTGCAAGATGGTATATGCGGTGTTTATGGGGCTGTGCCTTTTGATTCCGGTCAGGAAGTTCGGGGGCTTTGGCCGGTGGGCCCTGTCCGCCGGATGCGTGCTGGGCGCATGGGCGGTCGCAATGGTACTGGTCAACAGCCAGACGGTGGCCTCCTATGCGGCCGAGACGGAGAACTATATCAGCTGGGCGGGAGAGGCCGGTTTTACCATGAGCGGGCTTTTCCACCAGCCGGTAAAGCTGTTTCAGATGTTTTACAATACAGTCATCTGGCAGGCGGAATACTGGCATCTGACCATGATTGGCGCATACCTTGGAAATGTGGATGTGGTATTGGACGTGCCGTATCTGGCCGTGCTCCTTTTTACCGCATGTCTGCTGGGACTTACGTTTCGGAAACCGGGGGAGAGCCTGACCCTTACGGGCGGACGGCGCCTCTGGATCTGGGTTTTGTGCGCGGCCTGTGCCGGCGGGACGATGTTTTCCATGCTGATCGCATGGACCCCGGTAAGTTCCAGGATCATCTGCGGCGTGCAGGGGAGGTATTTCTTACCGTTTTTGCCGCTTTTGCTGATGACATGGAAAAATGACATTGTTGTTTTGACAAAGAATGCAGACCGTAGTATATTGTATCTTATGTGCTGCGCCAACACCTTTGTGCTGTTTCGTCTGTTCAGCATCGTGAGCATGCGGCTGTGACAGAGGGGTTCAGGCAGAGATAAGAGAAAAGATAAAAGAGTGAAAAAGAGAGGATAGAGCAATGGGAAAGATTACCGTAACTCCGTGTGAGATTGAAGGGCTGTATGTGATAGAGCCGACTGTGTTCCGGGATGAGAGAGGCTATTTTGTGGAGACTTACAATCAGAACGATTTTCATGAGGCAGGTCTTGACATGGTATTTGTCCAGGACAACCAGTCCATGTCGGTAAAAGGCGTGCTGCGGGGACTTCATTTCCAAAAACAGTATCCGCAGGGCAAACTGGTGCGCGCAGTGCGCGGCTCCGTGTTTGATGTGGCGGTGGACCTGCGTGCCGATTCCAAAACTTACGGCAAATGGTTCGGCGTCGTGCTGACGGCCGAGAATAAAAAGCAGTTCTATATTCCGGAGGGGTTTGCCCACGGATTTTTGGTGCTTTCAGATGAGGCGGAGTTTGCTTATAAATGTACGGATTTCTATCATCCGGGGGATGAGGGCGGCCTGGCGTGGAACGACCCTGAGATTGGCATCGACTGGCCGATCGAGGACGGCGTGGAGCTGATCATCTCTGAAAAGGACCAGAAATGGAGCGGGCTTAAAGATACCTTTAAGTTCTGATAATTTGGATGAGAGGAAATATAGGGATATGAATGATCTGGTTTCGCTGATGAAAGAAATCATAAAAAAGAGAAAACTGATATGGGACCTGGCGAAGGCGGATTTTAAAAAGCGGTTTGTCGGATCGTATTTTGGCGTGGTGTGGATGTTTGTGCAGCCGATCGTGACGGTGCTCATCTACTTCTTTATCTTCCAGCTCGGGTTTAAAAATGCGCCCCCTGTTCCGGGAGTGCCCTATGTGGTGTGGCTGGTTCCGGGGATCGTGCCGTGGTTTTTCTACAGCGAGGCATTGAACGCGCTGACCAATTGCCTGCAGGAATATCATTATCTGGTAAAGAAAGTCGTGTTTCAGGTTGAGATCCTGCCGCTGATCAAGCTGATCTCCTGCCTGATCGTCCACAGCTTCTTTATTCTGATCATGCTGGTGATGTTTGGCTGTTACGGCAGGCTGCCGTTGGTCACCTGGATCCAGATCCTGTACTATACCTTTGCGGCGTCGATGCTGGCGCTTGGGATCGGGTTTCTGACCTCGGCGGTCAATGTGTTTTTCAAAGACATGGCCCAGATTGTCAGCATCTGCCTTCAGTTTGGGATGTGGCTTACGCCGATCATGTACCATGAATCCCTTTTTGACGACGTGCCCTGGGCGATCACCATTTTGAAACTCAATCCGTTTTACTATATTGTAGCGGGCTACCGCGACAGCATGCTGACCGGAAACTGGTTCTGGGAGCGGCCGACGCTGACCATTTATTACTGGGCGGTGACGATCGTGGTGGGGCTGATCGGCCTGAAAGTATTTAAAAAGCTGCGTCCGCATTTTTCGGATGTGCTGTAGATGAGATTTGGAGGAAACCATGTCGGATAAGGCATTTGATACAAATACAACAGAACATGCGATTGTGGTTCAGGATGTGACGAAGGTGTACCGGCTGTATGAGAAGCCGATCGACCGCTTAAAAGAGTCCTTAAGCCTGTCCCATAAAAGCTATCACCGGGACTTCTTTGCCCTCAACCAGATCTCCTTCCATGTAAAAAAGGGGGAGACGGTGGGGATCATCGGGACGAACGGTTCGGGAAAATCCACGATCTTAAAGATCATCACCGGGGTTCTGACCCCGACGACCGGCGAGGTTAAGGTAGCGGGCGTGATTTCCGCTTTGCTGGAGCTGGGCGCCGGATTTAATATGGATTATACCGGAATTGAAAATATTTATATGAACGGCACGATGATGGGCTTTTCCAGGAAGGAGATGGAAGCCAAGCTTCAGGATATCCTGGATTTTGCGGATATCGGCGATTTTGTATATCAGCCGGTGAAGACCTACTCGAGCGGTATGTTTGTGCGGCTCGCCTTTGCCCTCGCCATCAATGTAGAGCCGGAAATCCTGATCGTGGACGAGGCGCTGTCGGTGGGAGACGTATTCTTCCAGTCCAAATGCTATCGCCGGATGGAGGAGATCAGGAAAAACGGGACAACGATCCTGATGGTGACCCACGATATGGGAAGCATCATCAAATACTGCGACCGGGTCGTGCTGCTGAACAAGGGCAACTTTGTGGCGGAGGGAAAACCGGGGCAGATGGTGGATCTGTATAAGAAGATCCTCGCCAACCAGATGGACGATCTCGAGGCAGAGCTGCAGGATATGAACGATTTTTCCGGCGGCATGCAGGACGCAGGAGAGGGCGGCCGCGGCGGAAATCACGGCGGTCACGGCGAAGGCCTGATGAAGGACAAGCTGACCATCAATCCCAAGCGGACGGAGTATGGGGACGGCCGGGCGGAAATCTACGACCTGGGGCTGTTTGATGAGCGGGGCAACTTGACCAATCTGTTGCTGAAAGGCGAGAAGTTTACGATCAGGGAAAAAATCCGTTTCCATGCGGACATCCAGGCCCCTATCTTTACCTACACCATCAAAGATAAAAAAGGCGCGGATCTGACCGGAACCAACACGATGTATGAAGGCGCGGATATCAAACCGGTAAAGAGCGGGGACTGTTACGAGGTGGATTTCACACAGAAGATGACCCTGCAGGGCGGGGAGTACCTTTTGTCCATGAGCTGCACCGGCTTCGAGCAGGGAGAACACGTCGTCTACCACCGGCTGTATGATGTGGCAAACCTCACCGTGATCTCCAACAAAAATACGGTGGGCGTCTATGATATGGAGTCGGAAGTACAGGCTGTTTTAAAGAAGGATAATTCATGATGAGAAGAATTGATGATGAGATACAGATGCTCTTAAAAGAACATAATGGAAATATCCGTCAGGCCCTTGCCGGAAATGACAGGACAGATTATCTGTATGCCCTGTCCGACCAGCGGGAGACTTTGTTGGAGTGGTATGATTTTGACCCGGCGGGAAGCCTTTTGCAGGTGGGGGCGGACTATGGCGCGATGACAGGCCTGTTTCGCGGAAGCGTGGGCGAAGTGACGGTTCTGGATGAGGATGACAATGCCCTTGAGACGGTAAGGCAGCGCTATCCCCTGGCGCGCAATATCAGTTATAAAAAAGCTTCCCTGACAGCTTACGCAGAAGAGCTGCGCCAGTCAGGGCAGACGGGCGGACCGGGAGCGGCTTACGATTATGTGGTATTTGCCGGGACGCTCTGTGCGCCTTACGAAGAGAATATCCGGGCGGCAAAATCCCTTCTCAAACCGGACGGCGTGCTGATTGTGGCTGCGGCCAATTCCCTGGCGATGAAGTACTGGGCGGGGGCGGCGCGGGAGGAGAATGCCCTTTCGAAGAAGAAGCTGTTGGAACTTCTTTCAGAGGAAAATTCCCGTTTTTACTACCCCATGCCGGATTACCGGACTCCGGTCAGTATCTATTCGGACAGCTATCTTCCGAAAAAAGGAGACTTAACCCGGGTAGTTCCGGCCTATGACTATCCCAGATATCATGTGATGGATATGGGGGAGGGGTTTGACGAGGTCTGCGAAGCGGAGGTCTTTGACCTGTACGCCAATTCTTATCTGGTATTCTGGAGTCAGGACCGGAAGCGCCTGCATCCGGGAGAGGATCAGATATTTATCAAATATAATAAGACGAGAAAAGAGAATTTCCAGATAAAGACCGCGATCTGTACCGACCGGGAGGATGCGCGGGTGACGGGAAATGCGGAACCACACTATGTGGAAAAAGCGGCTCTCAGCCTGGACGGCGTGGAGCATATCCTGTCCTTTGAGCAGAAATATGAGGCGCTGGCACGCCAGCACCGCGCCTTAAAGGTGGCAAAACCCATGTTCTGCCAGGATAAAAATGCCGTAAGGTTCCCATACCTGACCGGAAAGACCTGGGCCGAGGCTCTGGGGGAAGAGATGGAGAGCGGGCGTCCCCCGCTTGAGACGCTGCGTGCGGCGATGGACCAGATCTTTGATATCTGCCCCGAATCCAGAACTCCGTTTGAGATGACGGAGACATTCTTGGAGGTGTTCGGAGAAGGGATGGCCGAGGGTGCAGAGGAGCTTCTTGGGCACGATACGGCATGCAGCGTCTCCAACATCGACGCGCTGTTTGAGAATATGCTGCTTACGGAGAACGGGATCTACTGCCTCGATTATGAGTGGGTATTTTTATTCCCGGTGCCGGAACATTTTGTGCGTTACCGGATCTTGTATTATTTTTATGAGCAGTACAGCAGCCTGATGAAAGGGCTTGGTCTGGATGCATTTTTGAATGCCTTTGGGATCGCGCCGGAGATGGCGGATGTGTACCGGCAGATGGAGATCAGCTTCCAGAACTATGTGCATGGAGAGAACCAGCAGCTTTATCTGGGCAATTATATGGTGTATTCCAGGGGAATCCCGGAGATCCGCCAGACGGAGAGCGAGCTTGCGCGGGCAAGGGAGCGGATTGAGCAGATGAAGATCCACGCGCGGGAAAAGGATGTGGCCATCCGAAAGATTACAGAAGTACAGCGACTGACGAACAACCATGTGACGAACTTAGAAGCCATCATCAAAGACCTGCGCCACGAGATTGATGAGATGGGAAAGACCCTGACCTATCTAAACGGGCATGAAGCCCTTGTGTTCAAGGCGAGAAGAAAGCTGGGCGATAAATTTAACAAAAAGTATCCGAAAGGTTCGCCGGAGCGAAAGCGGCTGGCCTATAAAAAGGAATATCTGCTCCATCCGGTCCGTTCTATGAAGTTTTATTCGACCGAGGAGGGCAGAAACCTGCGGGACGGGGATTTCCATATCGGGGAAATATACCGCCGGCATGGACGGCTGAAGTTTGAGAAGGTGGAGAATCCGAAGGTTTCCATCATTATCCCGGTGTATAACCAGATTCACTATACTTACGCCTGTCTGGTGTCCATTCTGGAGCACACACCGGATGTCAGCTACGAAGTCATCATCGCGGACGATGTGTCGACCGATGCCACGGAGCGGCTGTCTGATTTTGCAGAAGGCCTGGTGATCTGCCGCAACTCGGTAAACCAGGGATTTTTACGCAACTGCAACAATGCGGCGCGCCAGGCAAAGGGCGAATATATCATGTTCCTGAACAACGACACCCAGGTGACGGACGGCTGGCTCAGCTCCCTCGTAACCCTGATCGAGTCCGACCCCGGCATCGGCATGGTTGGTTCTAAGCTGGTGTATCCGGACGGGCGGCTGCAGGAGGCCGGCGGCATTATCTGGAGCGACGGTTCAGGCTGGAACTATGGAAGGCTGGACGATCCGGATAAGCCGGAATACAACTATGTAAAAGATGTGGACTATATCTCGGGCGCGGCGATTCTTTTGTCCAACCGTCTGTGGAAAGAGATCGGCGGGTTTGATACCCGGTTCGCCCCGGCCTACTGCGAGGATTCCGACCTTGCCTTTGAGGTTCGGAAAGCCGGATACCGGGTAGTATACCAGCCCCTTTCCAAAATCATCCATTTTGAGGGCGTTTCAAACGGAACCGATGTGGAAGGTTCGGGGCTGAAACGGTATCAGGTGGCAAACAGCAGGAAGCTGAAGGAAAAATGGGCGGATGAATTTGCAAAGCAGTGTGAAAATGACGGAAATCCCGACCCCTTCCGGGCTCGGGAGCGGAGCATGGGCAAGAAGATCATCCTGGTGGTGGACCACTATGTCCCGACCTATGACAAGGACGCCGGTTCCAAGACGACGTTCCAGTATCTGAAGATGTTTTTGAAAAAGGGCTATGTCGTGAAGTTCCTCGGCGACAATTTTATGCATGAAGAGCCGTATACGACTACGCTTTTGCAGATGGGTATCGAGGTGCTGTACGGACCGGAGTATCAGGGGAAGATATGGGACTGGCTGCGTGACCACGGGGATGATATCGCTGTGGCCTATCTGAACCGTCCCCATATTGCCTCCAAGTACGTGGATTATATCCTGGACAACACGGACATCAAAGTGATCTATTACGGACATGATCTTCATTTCCTGCGGGAGACGAGGGAATACCAGCTGACCGGCGACATAAACAAGCGGGAAGATGCGGAATACTGGAAGTCGGTCGAGCTGTCTTTGATGAGCAAGGCGGCGGTGTCCTACTACCCGTCCTACATCGAGCGGGACGCCATCCGGGAGATCGACCCGACGATTCCCGTAAAGGATATCACGGCATACGTCTATGAATCGTTCCGGCAGGATCTCCAAAAAGATTTCAGCAGGAGGGAAGGCCTTCTGTTTGTAGGCGGATTTGCCCATCCCCCGAACGCGGACGCCGTGCTCTGGTTTGCCAGGGAAATCTATCCGCTGGTGCGGGAGCGCATGGCACAAGCAGGGGCGCAGGCGCCAGAATTCTATGTGGTCGGTTCCAAGGTGACGGATGAGATCAAAGCATTGGAACAGCCGGGAAACGGCATTGTGATCAAGGGCTTTGTATCGGAAGAGGAGTTGGAGGAGCTGTATGCCGGATGCAAGCTGGTGGTGGTTCCCTTAAGATATGGAGCAGGGGTAAAAGGCAAGGTGGTAGAGGCAATCTACAACGGGGCGCCGATCGTCACCACATCCATCGGTGCGGAAGGAATCCCGCAGGTGGAAGACGTCCTGGTGGTGGAAGACGAGCCGGGGGCGTTTGCGGACGCGGTGGTCCGGCTGTATCAGGATGACGTGGCCTGCCTGGAACTCTGCGAGAGGACGCAGACCTACATCAAGAGCCATTTCAGCGTGGACGCGGCCTGGCGGGTGATCGAGGAAGATTTTAAGTAAAAGAATAAAAACAGGAAGGGGGCGCTGCAGCCGGCAGCGCCTCCTTCATCTGGTTATGAAGGAAAATGACAAAGGGATTACATAGTAGAGAAAAAATGCATGAAAAAACAAGTTGATGAAACCACTATTGTGCGTTAGAATAAGAATGATTTATTATCATAAAAGAAAGTTGTTAAATATATGAAGAGAAAAATGAAAAACAGAGTCATGGCACTGCTGGTTTTTCTGCTTTGCTTTTTCAGCAGTTCTGCGCTGGGAGCGGAGCGCCAGGTGATCCGGGTAGCCTATCCGATCCAGGCGGGATTGTCAGAATACAGCGAGGAGGGCGTTTACTCCGGCTACACTTATGAGTATCTGCTGGAGATTGCCCAATATACCGGGTGGGAATACGAATTTGTCCAGATTCCCGGAGATATCAATGAGAGCCTTTCGGAGATGCTTGTGATGCTGGAAAACGGGGAGCTGGACCTGATGGGCGGAATCATGTACAGCGAAGGGATGGCCGGGCGCTATGATTATGCCGGTTACAGCTACGGTACGGTGCACACGGTGCTGAGCGTGCCCTATGAGGACGTCTCCATGGCCGTGATCGACAGCGAACGTGGCTATAACCTGAGGGTGGCGGTGCTTCCGACGATGTCTGCAAGGCTGCGGGAACTGGAAGATTACTGCCGGTTAAACGGGATTGAAGTGGACCTGGTCTATTGCGAGGATGATGAGGACCAGGTTCAGTCGCTGTATGACGGCCGCGCAGATGCTATATTGGATGTGAGCCTGAACCAGAAACCGAAGCTGCGTAAGATCGCCAGATTTGCCCCAAGGCCGTTTTATTTCATCACGACGAAGGGAAACCGTCAGATCATCCAGGATATCAACCGTGCCATGGTAAATATCGAGCAGATGGACCCGTATTTTTCCACGATGATGTATGAGCGGTATTTTTTGACTGACAATGAGGAGATCCTCCTGAGTGACGAGGAAAAGGATTTTCTTTCCGGCAATCCGGTTATCCGTGTGGGATACCGGACCGATGCGCCGCCGTTCCAGTACCGGGATGAGGATGGGAATGCAGCCGGGATCGGCATCGATGTGCTGCGGGAGATCGCCGGGCGCACCGGTATGCAGTTTGAGTTTGTTCCGGCAGAGAGCAGGGATGCGCTGGCTAAAATGACAGAGGAGCACTCCGTGGATATGGTGGCGGCCTTTGTCTATGATTATGAGGCTTCGCGCCAGGCGCGGGTTGCAATGACAAGACCGTATGTCACATCGCAGTTTGTCCTGGCAGTCCATGAAAAACAGCTTTCCGGCAAGGAGAGCGGGAACGGGACGCTGGCGGTATCGCCGGAGTACAGCGGGATCTTTCCCGATGCCCAGGTCATGAACAGTACGGGAGAGTGCCTGCAGGCGGTGTTGGACGGAAAGGTCCGCGGAGCTTATGGAAACAGCTATACGATCCAGTATTACCTGAATCAGCCGGGATACGGCAATATCCGGCTCTTCTCTCAGGATGGAAGGGAGTTCCTCATGAGTTTTGGGGTCCCGATGCCGGGAAAGACGGAGCTGCTCAGCATCCTGAACAAAGCGGTTATCAGCCTGAAAGAAGAGCATATCCAGGATATCCTGTATCGGAATACGCTTTACCAGAGAGACATAACCCTGCTGCAGATCGTCAAGCAGAATCCGATCCAGTCGATCGTGGCGATCAGTTTATTCCTGTTCTGTATTATTTTATTCCTGGCATGGGTGCTGAGAAGCAGGACTAAGCTGAACCGGAAGATGGCGGTGAACTTAAGGAGGTATCAGGAGGTTTTTGGGCTGTCCAGCGAGCACCTGTTGGAATACAATTATAAAACTGGGGAGCTGACCGTTGCAAATCCGGCCATCGAGTCTGAGGGAGTCGGAAACAATGAGCGGTATCAGCTGACGGAGGGCAAATTCGGGGAGGATCTGTGGGGAGACGGCGGCTATATGGAATTTTTGAGCGCCGTCTGCTCGATGGAAGAGGGAGTCCGCGAAATGTATGTAAAATGCCCGGACGGCAATTACCGGTGGCTGCGCATGATGATGCGCCTGGTCCGGGATGAAGACGGAAAGCCTGCCTACAAGCTCGGCAAGATTTCCAATATTGACCAGGAAAAGCGGGAGAAGGAGGAGCTTCTGGCGCGGGCGGCCAAAGACGGTTTGACACGTCTTTTGAACACCGAATCCACGCGGAATACGATCACGAAGGCGCTTCAGGATATGAGGCCGGGACAGGAAGCATCCATGATTCTCATGGACATCGATTATTTTAAACAGGTTAATGACACCTACGGACATCCGGAAGGAGACAGGATCCTGGTAAAAGTTGCCGAAATCCTCCGCAGGTATGCGGGGGAGGACGGGATCGCGGGAAGGATCGGAGGGGATGAGTTTATCCTGTTTTTCCCTGAGATATCAGATCGCGGTGAATTGGAAGAGATTTGCAGGAGTTTGTGCAGGGAAATGCATTTTTGCCGCTCCGATGAGCCGGGACTGATCTCTGCAAGCATCGGCGGGGTGATCGTGCCGGCGCAGTATAGTTATGATGAATCATATCGGCGGGTGGACGAGATACTATATCGTGCCAAGCGGAATGGAAGGGACCGTTACGAAATCGGGGAGTAACGGTCCCGTTTTTTACTTTTTTATTAATATTGTAGAATCTTGAAACAGGAAATGTTATAATCAAGCAGAATTACGTATGGAAGCGGGCTGCTTACGGCGGCCGAAAGGAGTATTATGCAGGCTGTTTTACTGGCAGGAGGTCTGGGGACGAGGCTGAAAAGCGTGGTCAGCGACCGTCCGAAGCCGATGGCTTTGATCAAGGATAAGCCGTTTATGGAATATGTGGTACATGAACTGTCCCGTTACGGGATTACGGATATTATATTTGCCGTAGGATATAAAGGGTCTATGGTGGAGGATTATTTCGGCGACGGAAGCGGTTTTTTGGCGGCGGACGGAAGCGGACGGCTGAACATCCGGTACGCCTATGAGGAAGAGCTGCTGGGCACGGCAGGCGCGATCAAAAACGCGGGGAAGCTTGTCACGGAGGACAGTTTCTTTGTGCTGAATGCAGATACTTTTTATCAGATGGATTATGGCAGGCTGCTGCGGATTCGGGAGGAACTGGGGCTTGAGATGGGGCTTGTGCTCAGGGAGGTGCCGGATGTGTCGCGCTACGGGCAGGCTGTGCTTGACGGCGGCAGGCTGACCGGGTTTAACGAAAAGACGGCGGACGCGGTGCCGGGCACGATCAACGGCGGCGTCTATCTGATGAGCAGGGAGCTGATGGAGGAGATTCCGCAGGGAAAGGTATCCCTGGAGAATGAGATGATCCCGAAGTGGCTGAAGGAAGGGCGGAAGCTTGGCGGATTTGTGAATGACGGTTATTTTATCGATATCGGGATCCCGGAAGATTATTTCCGTTTTATTGAGGACGTGAAGAAAGGAGTCGTCAGATGGTGATCAGGGGAAGGGCGCCGCTGAGGATCAGTTTCGGCGGCGGCGGTACGGATGTCGCGCCGTTTTGTGTGGAGCAGGGAGGCGCGATCATCGGCAGCACGATCAACAAGTATGCCTACTGCTCGATCGTCCCGAGAGAGGATGACCAGATCATCGTGCACTCTCTGGACTTCGACATGACGGTAAAATACAATGCCAGGGAAAACTATGTCTACGACGGCAGGCTGGACCTTGTGACAGCGGCGTTAAAGGCGATGGACATCAACCGGGGCTGCGAGGTCTATCTGCAGTGCGACGCGCCTCCCGGTTCCGGTCTTGGGACTTCCTCTACGGTGATGGTGGCGCTTTTGATCGCGATGGCGCGCTGGAAGGGCGTGGAGATGGACGGTTATCAGCTTGCGGACCTGGCCTATCAGGTAGAGCGGGAAGACTTAAAGATCGACGGCGGCTATCAGGACCAGTATGCGGCGACGTTCGGCGGGTTCAATTTTATCGAGTTCCACGGACGCAACAACGTGGTGGTCAATCCGCTGCGGATTAAAAAGGACATTATCCATGAGCTCCAGTACAACCTGCTGCTTTGCTATACCGGCAACATCCATGTGTCTGCCAATATTATCAAAGACCAGGTACAGAACTACGAAAAGAAAGATGCGTTTGACGCGATGTGCGAAGTGAAGGCCCTCGCCTACGCGATGAAGGACGAGCTTTTGCGGGGCAACCTTCACAGCTTCGGCAAGCTTTTGGACTACGGGTGGCAGAGCAAAAAGCGGATGAGCAGCAAGATAACGAACCCGCAGATCGATGAGCTGTACGAGGCGGCGCTAAAAGCCGGGGCTCTGGGCGGGAAGCTTCTGGGAGCAGGCGGCGGCGGATATCTTTTGATGTACTGCCCGTACAATGTGAAGCACAAGGTGGCAGCAAGGATGGAGCAGGCAGGCGGACAGCTGTCCGACTGGAACTTTGAGCTGCGCGGGGCGCAGGCCTGGAGCGCGGACGAAAGCCGCTGGGAGTATGACAGCGTGAAAGTCCACATGCCAAACGGTGAATACCGGTTTGACGTGTGACGATCAGGCGGTCGGAGACAGCGGAGGAAAAGGAGCAGGAATGGAACGGGTAATATTTCTGGACAGGGATGGAACGATAAATGAAGAAGTGAATTATCTGTACCGGCCGGAGGATCTAAGGCTGCTTCCGGGCGCTGCGGCCGCGATCCGGCTGTTTAAAGAACAGGGATTTCGGATCGTCGTGGTGAGCAATCAGGCGGGAGTGGCGCGGGGATACTATTCGGAGGCGGATGTAGACGCCCTCCACGGATACATGAACGGGCTGCTGAGGAAAGAGGGCGCACAGATCGATTACTTCTTTTACTGTCCCCATCATCCCGAGCATGGGATTGGGGCATACCGCAGGCAGTGCCATTGCAGGAAACCGGAGACGGGGCTGTTTGAGATGGCGGAGCAGTATATCAAAGTGGATAAAGAACACTCCTGGATGATCGGGGATAAGCTGATCGATATCGATGCCGGACATCGCTACGGAGTCCGCACGGCGCTTGTCGGCACCGGCTATGGGACACAGGTCCACCGGGAGCAGAAGGAAAAGGGGGAGACACCCTATGAGATATTCGCAGAGACACTTATGGATGCCGCCAGAGCCATTGTTGGGCGGGAAGCTGCTGATACCCCGTGAGCCGGGACAGGGAGACGGGGAGCATGACGGAGGAGATGACAAGATGAAAGAGACAGAGATCCTGAATGAACTGCTGGAGCGATATCCAAAGCTTCAGCCGGTGGGGGAGCAGATTGAGACAGCGTATCAGATTTTGGAGGAGTGCTACGCAAACGGCGGCAAGCTTCTGATCGCCGGGAACGGCGGGAGCAGCGCAGATGCAGAGCATATCGTCGGTGAACTGATGAAGGGCTTTGTAAAGCGCAGAAAACTTCCTGACATGGTGCGGGACGCTCTTTTGCAGGCGGACAAGGAGCAGGGAGAGGAGCTTTTCGACAAGCTGCAGGGCGGCCTTCCTGCCATCGCGCTGAGCGGCCATCCGGCTCTGTCCACGGCATTTCTCAATGATGTGGACGGAGATATGATTTATGCGCAGCAGGTGTGCGGCTATGGAAAGCCGGGTGATGTGCTGCTTGGCATATCTACCTCCGGCAATGCAAAAAATATTGATTATGCGGTGACCGTGGCGAAGGCAAAAGGCATGAAAGTCATCGGACTGGCCGGAAAGGACGGCGGCAGACTGGGGGCGAGGGCAGACGCGGCGGTGATCGTGCCGGAGCAGGAGACGTACCGGATCCAGGAACTGCACCTTCCCGTATATCACGCCCTGTGCCTGATGCTGGAGGAACACTTTTTTTAACGTGAGGAAAGATGAGGAAGTAATATGATGCAAAGCCATACATTTGCGGTCTGCGCCTACAAGGATTCCCCGTATCTGGAAGCCTGCTTAAAGTCGCTGAAGCGGCAGTCGGTGCAGTCGGAGATCATACTCTGCACTTCGACCCCGAGTAAATATATTCGGGGGATGGCAGAGCTGTTTGACGTACCGCTCTATGTGCGGGAGGGAGAGAGCGATATTCAGGACGACTGGAATTTTGCATACCACATGGCGAAGAGCCGGCTGGTGACGATCGCCCATCAGGATGACTGCTACCACAGGGACTATGGGAAGACGTTGCGGGAGTGCTGGGAGCAGTATCCGGATACGACCGTATTTATGACGGACTGTGCAATCGTCAGGGAGACTGAACTGCAAAAGCCGGGGCTGGTGCAGTTTGTGAAGCATCTGCTTCGGCTTCCCTTACGTCTTCGCCGGTTCGCAGACCGTACCTGGGTGAAGAAGGCGGCGCTGATGTTTGGGAATCCCATTATCTGCCCAAGCTGTACGTATGACAAGGAGAGCCTGGGAGAACCGCTGTTTGACTCTCCGTTTAAGTTTGCCCTGGACTGGGACACGATGTGGAAGCTGGCAGAGAAAAAAGGACGTTTTTTCTGTGTGGAGAAGCCTCTGATCTATTACCGGATTCACGGGGAGGCGACGACCAGGGCCTGCATCCAGAACAGGGAGAGGGAAGCGGACGAGGCGGCGATGTATGGAAAGATATGGCCAAAGCCGGTGGTATGGTTTTTGATGCTCTTTTACAAAAGGGCGTACCGGGCGTATGATTAGGCCGGTTTCGGCGCAGGAAAGGATTTAGGAAAATGATGGGACGAAAAAAGGCAGGGATGGCTGCGGCATCGGCGTTTGCGATGGCGGTCACCGGTTATTCGGCATGGAAGCTGCTGGGGACAGGGGTACTGTCCTGGCATGTGGCACAGCCGGAATTTTACGCGATGGCGGCGGAACTGCTGCTCATATGGCTGCTTCTTTTTCTGCTCTTTTTTTACAGCAAAGATGATCGGATCCGGATCGCAGGTTCTGCGCTGATCGTCGGCGCTGCGGCATGGCTGCACATGGTGTTTTTGCCGATGGCGGCTGCAGGCCTGTACGCAGGATATCTGGCGGGGATCGGATATTTTCTGAGCCGCAGGGTGATACGGCGGGACATGAGTGTTTCCTGGTGCTTTATGACCGGGGCGGCAGTGACGATTGCGGTATTTTGCCTGCTGTCCCTGGCGGGGCATGGGAGCATCCGCGAGCTTCGGTTTTGGGTTGTGGAGAGCGGCCTGCTTTTAGCAGTCTGGTGGATCGCCGGGAGATTATGGGGGCGGAAAAAGCCTTTGGAGACGGGAAAAAGGCAACGGAGGGCGCAGACCAGTGGCAGGACGGCCGGGTACGCTCTCATGATGTCAGCCATCCTGATGCTTCTGGTCCTCCAGATGGGCCGGATGAACGGGGCGGTGGATTTTGACAGCATCTGGTATGGCGTCCGCTCGGATGTCATGCTCAACAGCGGCAACGGGATCTACGAGGACCTGGGCACGCTGGGCGTGGTCTACACTTATCCAAAGGGATGGGAGACTCTGACTTTGCCTCTTTCGGGGCTTCCGTCTTACAGTTTTCCGATCGCGTTTAACATATGGGCGGCGGCGTTTGTGCTCATCGCCGCCTATGAGACTGCAAAAACAAGGATGAGGCGCGAAGCGGCTCTCTGGGTCCCATTTCTTATGGCGGCCGTCCCGGGTATCATGAATATGGGCATCACGGCAAAAGCCGACATGATGACGCTGTTTTTTCAGATTTTGATGGTACAGGGAATGATGCGGTATGAGACAGAGCGGAAGCCGGAGTGGCTGGTTCTTGGGCTGGCTGCCGGCGGCGTGAGCCTGACGATGAAGCCCACAGCCGTTATCTTTTCCACGGCCATCGTGGGGATGGGAATCCTGTGGCTTATGTGGGACCGGTTGATAACCGGCAAAAGGCGGCAGGCAGTGGATCAAGTTTGCGGAAGGCAAACGAAGTGGCTGTGCCGGGAACTGCTTTTGCTAATTCCGGCAGCGGCATCCCTTGCCGGAATCTGGGGAAGGACTCTTTTTTTGGTGGGAGTGCCTGTGACGTCGGTATTTTATCAGGTATTCCAAAAAATTGGTTTTCAGGTGAAATACCCCTTTTATGCAGCCGGTTTTCCGTCCGCCGGAAATGAGCTTTCCTGGATGGAGAAAATCCGATTTTTCTGCGGACGCTTATATGGGGTGCTCTTAAATCCCCAGGGGGATGACATGGGACATGTGATCATCGCCTGGGGAACGGTGCTGCCCCTTGCCTTCCTGCTGTTGTGGCTGGGGGGAAAGCTGGGGGGAGCAGGAAAAAAGAAGGATTCTGAGAAGGAAAGGCAGACGCCGGAATTTTTGCCTCTGCTTTTGGGAGCGGTGATCTTGATCAACCTGGTCAGTCTGTACTCCCTGTATCAGATTGACGGAAATTATTATATCCTGTTTTATTTTCTGACAATCCTTGCAGGCTGTATCGCCCTGGATCGTTTTGGAGACTGGCGCAGCAGGGCGGCCCGGGTCGGACTGATCCCGGCGTGGCTGTTTGCGGTGATCCTCTGCTGCCTGACCAACTGGGCATGGGCGCTTGGCATGGGCGGTCTCCATCCCGTAAATAAGGGATATTATGACCACGTGGCAACAGAGCGGGAAAAGCGGGCGGCACAGGGGAGCGGGGCGATCTGGGATATCCTGGCTTCGAACCCGAAAAACAGGGTGATTGCACTCGGAGAGCATCCGGGAGTGCTGACCTTTCCGTGCAGTGTCCAGTCCTATGTGGATGTGTCCGGTTATTGGGGCAATCCGGTCGTGGTGTCTGCCGCGCCGGAATTTCTCCGGTATCTGCAGTTTGCCGGGACCGATTACATTTACATGGAAAAGGAATATGTTGACGACAGCGTGAGGATCTATCAGATTGTGAGGAAGCTGGTAGAAGAGGGATGGCTGACCGATGTACGGGATGAGAACGGCAACCTGATCCTGACGGTAGAAAAGGGCGCGCCGGATCCTGGAATGGCGGCGCAGAACCTGGATGTATTTGACAACAGGTATGTCCAGCATCCCTGATAACTGGTCCATGTATACGGAGAACCATAAGGAGTGAGAAGATATGGAGAAAAAGACAGAGCGGGACAGGGAGACGGCAGAGCCTGTTGTGGTAAGACCCTGGAAAAATGATGTGATCGTAGCCCTGCTGCTTGCAGGATTTGCATTCTGGATCAACCGGGGAATCGCTATCAAAGGACTGTATATGGATGATCTGTATCTGTGGTCCTGTTATGGGGAACAGTCGTTTTCCGAGTTTGTATTTCCGATGGGGAGTACGCGGTTCCGCTTCCTCTATTATCTGGCTGCCTGGCTGCAGCTGGCGGTGACCGGGAATCATGTGGACTGGTTTGTCCCCATGAATATCTTGTTAAATATCGGAGTGGCATTTACTTTATACCGGATGGCCAGGTCTTTTAGCCGCTCGACCTATGTCGGAGCGCTGTGCGGAATCGCATACCTGGCGTCCAGGATGTCCGCCTATCAGATCGCGCAGGTATACGGCCTGATGGAGACGATGGCGCTGTGGATGGCCATAGGGATATTGTATCTGCTGTATGGGTATCTGAACGAAAAAGGCGGGAGAGGGAAGAACCGTTTTTGGGCGGCATGCCTTTTATATTTTGGAATCTGTTTTGTCCATGAGCGCTATATGGTCCTCCTTCCTCTCTTTCTCTTTGTGCTGGTGTGCCGCAAGGCGCGGGACTGGAGATTGTGGACGGGCGTGGCAGGCAGCTTTTTCCTGGTGCAGGCAATCCGCATGGCGACGATCGGCGGCCTCTCTCCGGCAGGCACGGGGGGAACCAATGTGGCAGATGGATTTTCCATCACAAAGACTGTGGGGTATGCGTTCAGCCAGGTTCTGTACCTGTTTGGCATCAATGCGGGACCGGAGCATCTGAACGGCCAGAACTTTCAGGAATCACCGCTCTGGGTACTGATGCTGGTGGCGGTTGCCGACCTGATGCTGGTGCTGCTTGTGGTCGCTTTTGTGGCAAAGCTGATCGGAAGCGGGCTTGGAAAAGAAAAAAAATGCGGCAGTTATCTTTGTACGAGCCTTTTGTTCCTTGGGTTTATCGCCGGATGCATCGCGTGCTCCAGCGTGACGATCCGGGTGGAGCTGCGGTGGGTCTACGTATCTTTCGCCGCTGCACTTTTGTTTCTGTCATGGCTCTATGGAGCGCTGACCGACGGCATGGTGGAGCGGGGGCTATGGATCCAGGCAGTTCCCTATCTTGGCATGATCACCGTGTTCGTGGTCCTGATGCTGCCGGTGGAATTGTATTACAGAGGTCTGTATCCGAACCTGTATTTCTGGTCGAACCAGAGCCGGTATAATTCTCTGGCAGAGGAGACATATGAAAAATATGGGGACGAGATATTTGGAAAGACAATCTATATTATAGGAAATGATTATGAGATGAGCGATTTTACTGCAAGGACGTTTTTCAAGGTATATGATGAGGAACGGCTGGCAGAGGGGACTTCGGTCGTCCACATCGAGGATGTGCGGGATATCGGGCTGGTCACGGATGAGATGCTGATCCTGCGGGAAGAACCGGAGTTTGAAGGGTTCCAGGACATCACACAGGCGGTGCGGGAACTGAAGTGCAGGAGCATCTACGGCTACTATGAGGACGGTTGGCTGGACGAACGGGCAGAGGTCGCCGTGATGGCGGGCAGCACGGGGGTTGTGACGATGAAGTTCTTTTATCCGGGGGAACTGACCGGAGAAGAGTGGATGACGGTCTATGTAAACGGAGAGCCGCAGATGTATCTGGGGTTTGACAGCAATGATCCGGAGGTCAGCCTGGAGCTGCAGCCTTATGAGACGGTGAACCTGCGGTTTGAAACGAATTTCTATGTGCCGGATGCCAGAGAACAGCGGGGAGAGCGGAGGCTGGCGGTGTTGATGTCCCTCACGGCAGATTAGTTCAGCCGGGGAGCGGATGACGGACCAGAGACCGGCTCTGGACAGTGGGATGTTGATGAATCGGTAGAAGTGTGATATTATCACGGTATGCGAAAACGGGATACCGGGAAAGGACAAAGATGAAGCAGAAAAAAATCTTTTATTACGGGCTGCCGGTTCTGTGCACGGTGCTGCTGCTGTGGTATATCAAAGCAGCGACATGCAATATTGTATACACGGATTACATCCGTCTGGTCAACTCTTATCTGCCTGATGTCACCAACCCGGCAAAGTTTTTTGTGCCGGATGTGCTGACCCGGATTCCGATCCATTACCTTGGGCGGATCGTCAATGTTCTGTTTTTTGACTACAGCACCACCTTTGATATGGTGCTGGGGGTGCTTGGACTGGGGCTTTCCGGTCTGGTGTTGGCGGATTACTGCAAAAAGCAGGACCTGGGAGCGGGATGGTATCTGCTGTTTGTCCTGATCCTGTTTGGTTTGAATAAATGGGAGATGCTGACAAACGGGACCGGCTGGGGGCATTTTCTTGCTTTTGCAGGGTTTTATTATCATTATATTGTATTTGACCGGGTGCTTTCCGGCAGAGAGAAGCCTCATGACAAGGTAAAACTGCTGGCGCTGCCTTTCGTGATCACGCTGGGAGTCGCGGGACCTTACTGTGCCGTATATTCGGCGGTCATGATCTTGTTTTACGGAGGCGCGGCCTGGGCGCAGATGCAGGAGCAGAAGCGTGATCCGGGCAGAAGAAAGAACCTGGCGGACCTGCATCATGTGGCCGGGCAGGTGCGGTACTGGATTTTTTGCAGCATCAGTGTGATGGTGCCGCTCCTTCTGTATCTGTGGAGCAATTCCTATGCGGTGGAGGACCATGCCGGGGCGGCGGATATCACCCTTGGCGAGGCGCTTTTTAGTGCTGCCGGCTTTTTCCCGAGATTTTTACTGAAATCCCTGGCTTCGACAGTAGTCGGAGGTGAGACGATCGCGAATTGGCTGAAGCAATGTGCCGAGGCAGGAAAGGTCATGGACAGCAGGATCTATCTGCTGGGTGCGGTTGTGGCGTTTGCCTACCTGCTTGCGCTGTATCTGAACTGGAAATACAAGCTTTATAAACGCACGGTCCTGCCGCTTATGATGATCGTCGCAGGGATGGGGAATCATGGAATCGTGTTGATATCCCGGTTTATTTTCCTGAAGGAAAACTATGGGATGAGTTCCCGCTATGCGCTTCAGTATCAGGTGGGCATCCTGGGGATCGTCCTGACGATCGGGCTTTTGTGGAAGCAGCTCCGCGGGATGGCGGGAAAGGTGATTGCAGGAGCATTTTGCCTGATCATGCTGGCAGGACAAGGGTATACCAACTATGAGGAGTGCCGTATGGCGCCTCACAGAGAAGCCTACGTAGAGCGGATCGCCGCGCTTGCGCTCCGGTTTGAGGAAGTGGGCGACGATGAGCTGAGAGAACATTTTGATTATAGAAGAAACGAGCCGGACAGCGGCGCAAAGGTACGGCGGGCGCTGACCATCTTAAAGGACAATGGATGGAATGTGTTTGCCGGGCAGCCGTAATGCAGGAACAGTCAGATGGAAACGGAGGAAGTAAGATGAAAGTAGTTATATTGGCCGGAGGGCTGGGAACAAGGATCAGCGAGGAGAGCCACCTGAAACCGAAGCCGATGATCGAGATTGGCGGGAGGCCGATCCTTTGGCATATCATGAAATATTATTCGGAATTTGGATTTCATGAGTTTGTCATCTGTCTGGGATATAAGCAGTATGTGGTCAAAGAGTTTTTTGCCGACTACTTCCTTCATACTTCTGATGTGACCTTCGATTTGGCAAACAACAAGATGGAAGTGCACAACAACTACTCCGAGCCGTGGAAGGTCACGCTGGTGGATACCGGACTTCACACGATGACCGGAGGCAGGGTGAAGCGGATCCAGCCCTATGTGGGGGACGAGCCGTTTATGCTGACTTATGGGGACGGCGTGTGCAATGTGGATCTGGATGCGCTGGTGAAATTCCATATGGCGCATGGAAAGACCGCCACGATCACCACGGTCAATATCGGACAGCAAAAAGGCGTCCTGGATATCGGGCAGGACAATGTGATCCATTCCTTCCGGGAAAAAGCGGCCAATGACGGCGCTGTCATCAATGGCGGATTTATGGTGATGAACCCGGATATTTTCCGGTATCTGGAGGACGATACCACGGTATTCGAGCAGATTCCGATGCAGAGGCTGGCAGAGGAGGGGCAGCTGATGTCCTTCTATCACGATGGTTTCTGGCAGTGCATGGACACGCAGAGGGAGATGCAGAAGCTGGAAGATCTGTGGCAGTCCGGCAAAGCACCGTGGAAAATCTGGGAGTAAGACAGGACATGGCGTCTGAAAGGAGAAAAGATGAGAAATCTTGATTTTTATAAAGGGAAAAATGTTCTGGTGACGGGACATACCGGATTTAAGGGGGCATGGCTGTGCAGGATCCTGACCCTGGCGGGGGCCAATGTGACCGGCTACTCCCTGGAACCGCCCACCGAACCGTCCCTGTTCTATGTGGCGGGGATTCCGGAGACGATGGATTCGGTCATCGGAGATATCCGGGACAGAAAGCATCTGGCGGAGGTGTTTGAGCGGGTGCAGCCGGAGATCGTGATCCATCTGGCCGCACAGCCGATCGTGCGGGATTCCTATAAGGACCCGGTCTATACTTATGAGACGAATGTGATGGGAACTGTGAACCTTCTGGAATGTGTCCGCCAAAATCCCTGTGTGAAGTCGGTCCTGAACGTGACGACCGACAAGGTATACGAAAATAAGGAGTGGGAGTACGGATACCGGGAATGCGATCCCTTAGATGGATACGATCCTTATTCCAACAGCAAGTCCTGTTCGGAACTGGTGACCCACAGCTATCAGAAGTCCTTTTTTATGGACGGACGATGTGCGATTTCCACTGCGCGGGCGGGCAATGTGATCGGCGGCGGCGATTTTGCCAATGACCGGATCATCCCCGACTGTGTGCGGGCGATGGCGGCAGAAAGCGAGATCGTGGTCCGCAATCCGTATTCCACCCGCCCGTTCCAGCATGTGCTGGAGCCGTTGTTTGCCTATCTGATGATCGCGCAGAGGCAGTATGAAGACATCCGGTTTCAGGGATACTATAACGTAGGACCGGATGACTGCGACTGTGTGACGACCGGGAATCTTGTGACGATGTTCTGCAGACTGTGGGGAGACGGGGCATCCTGGGTCAACCGGCATGACGGAGGCCCTCATGAGGCGAATTTCCTCAAGCTGGACTGCTCGAAGATAAAGAGCGTCTTTGGGTGGCAGCCCTGCTGGCATATCGAAAAAGCCGTTGAAAAGACGATCGCGTGGTCAAAAGCCTACCTGGACGGACGGGATATGCTGGAGATGACAGACCGGCAGATCAGAGAGTTTCAGGATGCGGTGTAAGCCCGCGGCAAACATAGAACAGAGCATAACAGAGACGAGAAGACAGGAGTGAAAAAATGGATAAGACACAGGAACAGGCAAGACAGGAGATACTGGACCTGGTTGCAGCTTACTGTAAACAGTACCATATTGAAAATAAAAAACCTTATGAGCCGGGCGACCGGATCCCCTATGCATCCAGGGTATACGATGAACAGGAGATGGTGAACCTGGTGGACAGCGCGCTGGAATTCTGGCTGACATCGGGCCGCTACACCGACGAGTTTGAGAAAAAGCTGGCCGGCTATCTCGGAGTGAAGTACTGCTCCCTGGTAAACTCCGGTTCCTCCGCAAACCTGAATGCGTTTATGGCGCTGACCTCCCCTCTTTTGGGCGACAGGCAGGTGCGGCCCGGAGATGAAGTCATCACGGTGGCGGCAGGATTTCCGACCACGGTCACGCCGATGATCCAGTACGGCGCAGTCCCGGTATTCGTGGATGTGACGATTCCCCAGTACAATATCGATGTAGAGCAGATGGAGGCGGCTTATTCGGAAAAGACGAAGGCAGTGATGATCGCCCATACGCTGGGAAATCCCTTTGACTTAAGTGCGGTAAAGGTGTTTTGCGACCGCCATGCCCTCTGGCTTGTGGAGGACAACTGTGACGCGCTGGGAAGCCGTTATACGATCGGCGGGGTTGAAAAATTTACGGGAACTGTGGGAGATATCGGGACGTCCAGCTTCTATCCGCCCCACCATATGACGATGGGGGAAGGCGGAGCTGTCTACACGGACAATCCTCTGCTCCATAAGATCATCCGCTCCTTCCGGGACTGGGGACGGGATTGTGTGTGCCCGTCCGGGCGGGACAATCTGTGCGGACACCGCTTCGACAGACAGTACGGGGAGCTGCCCCTGGGATATGACCACAAGTACGTCTATTCCCATTTTGGATATAATTTAAAGGCGACAGACCTGCAGGCTGCGATCGGTTGTGCACAGATTGAGAAATTCCCGGGTTTTGTAGAGCGGAGACGCCACAATTTTGACCGTCTTTTAAAGGCGCTTTCGGATACCACCGAATATCTGATCCTGCCGGAGGCGTGTCCCGGTTCGAGACCGAGCTGGTTTGGATTTTTGATCACCTGCAAAGAAGGGACCGACCGCAATGCCGTTGTGCAGTATATTGAGAGCAGGGGCGTGCAGACCAGGATGCTGTTTGCAGGCAATCTGACGAAGCACCCGTGCTTTGACCAGATGCGGGCGGCAGGGACCGGATACCGGATTGTGGGAGACTTAAAAGTGGCAGACCGGATCATGAAGGATACCTTCTGGGTAGGCGTATATCCGGGGATGACGGACGAGATGATCGATACGATGGCAGATGTGATCCATCAGGCGATCGGGATGTAAAATATGGGAGAAATGATGCAGTACGATTTAACAAAAGTTCATGAGACCAATCTGAAGATTTTAAAAGAAATCGACCGGATCTGCCGCAAGTACAGGATCAAATACCTGCTGGATGCCGGAACCCTGCTGGGGGCCGTGCGCCATAAGGGATTTATCCCGTGGGACGATGATGCGGATGTGGCATTTACGAGAAATCATTATGAGGCATTTATGAAAGTGGTCCGGCGGGAACTGCCCGACACCATGCAGCTCCTTACGCCGGATGATTTCCGCGGCGGAAGAGGTTTCTATGACTTTACCGCGCGGATCATCTATAAAAACAGCCGTACCCATGAAGACAGCGAGGAGATGCAGTACTACGAGGGCAAGCTGAACCATCTGTGGGTGGATCTGTTTACAATTGATGAACTTCCGTCGGGGAAAGTCGCGTCTACGGCGACTCTTCTCATGCACAAAGCTATCTACGGGCTTGCGATGGGACACCGTTACCGGCTGGACTACAGCAAATACAGCCTGTTCCACAAGCTCGCCGTGGGAGGTCTGGCTACCGTGGGCAAGGCTGTTCCGATGAAGGCATTGTTTGCCATGCAGAGAGGGGTGGCTCTGAAAGATAAAAAAGGCCGCAGCAATCTGCGCTATTACAGCAATTACCAGCCGGATTACCTGTATGTGACCTTGCAGAAGGACTGGTGTGAGGAGACGGTGGATCTGGATTTCTGTGACACTAAGCTGATGGCGCCCAAAAACTGGCATGAGGTCCTGACCTGGATTTACGGAGATTATATGAAGCTGCCGCCGAAGGAGGCGAGAGTACCTGCCCATTCGTCTGTGCAGATTGAGATATATGATGAGGAAACGGTATGAGAAAGGTACTTTCAGTTGTAGTGTCCGTATACAATGAGGAGCAGGCGCTGCCTCTGTTTTATCAGACGGTGAAACCAATCCTGGAGGATATTTCATGGGATTATGAGCTCTTGTTTGTCAATGACGGGAGCCGGGATGGCAGCCGCCTTTTGCTCGAGAAGATGGCGGGGCAGGATGAAAAGGTCAGGGTGATCCATTTTTCCCGGAACTTTGGCCATGAGGCGGCGATGATCGCCGGCGTTGACTATGCGGCCGGGGATGCGATCGTCTGTATGGATGCCGATCTCCAGCATCCGCCTGAGTGCATCCCAAAGATCGTGGAAAAACTGGAGCAGGGATATGGCGTGATCAGCATGGTAAGGACGAAGAATAAGTCTGCCGGATGGATGAAAAATATGACGTCAGCGGCATTTTACAAGCTGATCAATACCCTGTCGGATGTGAAGTTTGAGGCGAACGCGTCAGATTTTTTTGCGATATCCCAAAAGGCGGCGGATGTCCTGCGGAAGAATTACCGTGAGAAGGTCCGGTTTTTGCGGGGATATGTGCAGAATATCGGGTTTGAAAGGACCACGATCGAATACGAGGCCCATGACCGTGTGGCAGGGGAAAGCAAATACAGTATCCGCAAGCTGTTTGCTTTTTCAATCAATACCATCATGTGTTTTTCCAATCTGCCCCTGAAGCTTGGGATTTACGCCGGGATTTTTGCGGCCTTTCTGGGGCTGGCGGTGCTGGTCTACACCTTGTTCACAAGGCAGGGAGCGCCGAGCGGATATGCCACGATCGTGGTGCTGATCTGTTTTATGTTTGCAATTTTGTTTGTGATCGTTGGGGTGATCGGAGAGTATATCGCAATCTTGTTCAGCGAATTGAAGGACAGGCCGATCTATATTGTGGACAGGACTTTGAATTTGGATGAACGATAGTTCTAAGTATAAAAATGGGAAAAACAGAGTCATCTTTGTTTTTCCCATTTTTTATATCTTATTTTCCGTCCAGATATGCCCGCGCATCTTTGAAGAAACTGGCAATGATCAATATGATGATGATTCCGATCGGGAACGCGGCAATGATCGAAACGGTCTGCAGGTTCGCCATCGAATTCTCTGAAAAGATCAGAGCAACTGGAAGCAGGATCAAAAAGATCGCCCAAAACAGCTTCACCCGTCTGTCGGGGTCTGCCCCGTATCCTAATTCTTTGTAAGAGTAGGAGGATGCGACCAGTGTGATGGAATCAAAGGAGGTGGAGTAAAATGTCACCATGCACAGCACCAGCAGGATCAGGACAAAGCCGGACAGCGGAAGCTGCTCTAGAATGGAGATGATCGCAGTATATAAATCTCCGCTCTCTGCATAGGCAGTCAGGATATCCAGCCGCCCGTGAAGCTGAAGCCCAAGGCCAAAGTTTCCTAGGATGATAAATGAGGTGTATGTCCCGGCCAGGCCGAAGAGGTAGCCCCCCAGTATCGTCTGCCGGACGGTACGCCCTTTGCTGATCGCTCCGATGAAGAACGGGGCGGCGACGCACCACACCATCCAGTATGCCCAGTAAAAAATCGTCCAGGTCTGCGGGAAGGACGAGGTCCGCAGGGAGTCAGTCCAGGTTGACAGCCCGATAAAATTCTGTACCAGGTTGCCGAGGGAGGTAACGCCTGCCTCGATGATAAAACGGGATTCTCCTCCAAAGAGGAAAACGTAGGCAAGCAGCGTAAAGAACAGGTAGGTACAGCAGGCGGCAGAGCGGATGATCCCTTTCATGCCAAAATAGACGGAACAGGTGTAAATGCAGCATACAACCACCAGTATCATGATCGTCAGCGTGGTCGTAGATGCGATTCCGGTCACACGGCTGATCGCCATGGCAAGCAGCGGGGTGGCGAGGGAGAAGGTGGTGGCGGTGCCTGCCAGCAGTGCAAATACCGCGATCAGGTCGATCAGCCTGCCTGCCCATCCATCGACCCGTCTGCCCAACAGCGCGCGGCACGATTCTGAATATTTCTGTTTATCCCTTTTTCTGACATGCAGCATGAAGCCGAATGCAACGGCGAGGACCAGATAAAATCCCCAGGGGATCGGCCCCCAGTGGAACAGGGGGAAGGTCGCCGCCCAATCCTGCATCGATCCCATCTCAGCGATATGGGGTTCAGCCGCATACAGCATCCATTCGCAGCAGGAGTAGAACAGGATATCGGCTGCCAGACCGGCGGTGAACATCATGGAGCCCCATTTAAAATTAGAATATTCAGGATGCTTCAGGTCTCCCAGCTTAATGGTTCCATATCTGGAAAATGCCAGATACAAAGAACAGAGAAATACACCCAGTCCGATGATCAGATAATAGCTGCCCATCTGATCGCCCAGAAAATACCGGATGGATTCCAGGACGCGGGAGGAACTTTCAGGATAGAGCACGAACAGGATGCATAAAACAACGATGCTGAAAAAGGGGAGCAGTGTTGTGACCAGATCCAACTGTCCGATCAGTCCCTTAGATGATGTCTTTTTCATAATAAATACCCTCCGATGCAGTGATAAGTTATTTGCCAGAATGCTTGCGTTCAAAAATAATAAAATTAAACCGATATTGAACATGATAGCACCGATGGAAGAAAATTGCAAGAAGAAAATATGACGTTTTTCTGACGATTTTTGAAAGTCACTGTTAAAAGGCGGAAGTCTTTGGTAAAATGGCTTAGGTGGGCAGGAACTGCCCGCAATACGACGACAATACAGATAAGTGAGGATTATATGAGACAAAATACACCCAGACGTTGGTTTTCCGGAACCATGGTAGCAGGACTTTTTGTAACAGCAGTGATCACGGGCTCCAATCCGGCGGCAGCAGAAGGCGGACTGCCTGTAAAAAAGAGTGATTTTCATTTGACAGAGTATGTGACGGAAGGCATCGCCGCGCTGACGCAGGATCAGTTGATGAAGGATAATCTGGTGGGAAATGGCCAGACAGAGCAGACGGGAGGCAGCGGCGGGAGCAAAACCGTTGTTGCAGGAGAAGGCAGGCAGCAGGAATCGGGCGGACAGCAGACATCCGGTACGGTCACGGCAGGCCAAAGCGGGATCCCACAGGGGAATACCCAGCAGTCAGGCACTCCGGGAGGCAGTCAGAACGGTTCTGGCAGCAATACGATAGTGGCCGGCGGCGGAAGCCGTCCCGCATCGGGACCTTCCGTTCTCACGTCTATTCCGACGGAAGGAGAAAAGGGGATGCCGGTGGATTCCATCCTTGGCGGAGCGACGCTGACCATGCTGAACTCTCAGACCAACAGCCAGATCTTGTCGGTCATCATCGAAACCAGCCAGGGCAAGCTGATCGTCATTGACGGCGGTTTGGGAGAAGACGGGGATTATCTGCTCAGTCAGATTCAGGCCAGAGGCGGCCACGTGGGCGCATGGTTATTGACCCATCCTCATGGGGATCATGTGGGCGCGATCTACAAGATTTTACAGGATGGGGCGCCAGGAATCCAGATTGACGGAATTTACTATAATTTTGCGGCGCCGGAGTGGTATCCGGTCCACGACCCGGATGAGCAGACGATGGCTCTGAGTCTGATCGGAACCTTTGCGGGGCTTCCCCAGAATATTCTCCATCAGGTGAGCCGCAACCAGTTTATACAGGTAGACGATGTTATCATACAGGTTATGAACGACAGATATGACCTCTCGGAAGACAAGGGGAACAATGCAAGCATTGTCTATAAGATGCTGGTGAACGGCAAGACGATGATGTTCCTCGGCGATATGGGAGAGGCAGGCGGACGCCGTCTTCTGGCGGACGTAGGGGCAGAGCAGCTGAAAGCTGATATCGTCCAGATGGCGCACCACGGACAAAACGGCGTGGGAGAGGAAGTCTACCGGGCGATCAACCCGGATATCTGCCTGTGGCCGACCCCGCAGTGGCTTTGGAACCACGATGGAAGCAAGTGGCCGATTGCTGAGACGAAGGCCTGGATGTCCAGGCTCGGCGTACAGAAACATTATGTGATGAAGGATGGAGACCAGGTGATCCGATAGGAAAAAAGGAAATTATTGGAAAAACCTGTAACAAATTTGAAGAGTAAACGTACTTTATATATGAGTAGTCAACCTTTGGCATTTTGATAAAATAGGTGTATACAAAGGGAGAAGAAAGTATGGAAAGTAATATTAAGGCTCTTCGTGAGCGGCGCGGCATGACACAGAAAAGCCTGGGTGAGGTGATTGGCGTATCCCAGCAGATTGTAAGCCGGATGGAAAAGAACCGTAATACAATACAGGCAGATGTACTGGTACAGCTCGCTGATTACTTCGGTGTATCTACAGATGTGGTGCTGGGGTATCAGGGTGAGGACAAAAGGCTTGCCACACTCATGAATGTCATCCAGATGCAGGCGGCCACCGTGGAGGGAAACGGAGACGGGAGCGAGAGGCTTCAGGGAATGAATGCCAAAAACAGGATGCTTCTTTATCAGATCGCCCTGCTGATGATGGATTATCAGTAATGACAAAAGACGGATTAGCACGATGTGCTAATCCGTCACAATAAGTCCGCTGTGATAAGAATAACTGCCCAGTTCGTCCATCAGACGGCTGGTGTCCCGGTTCCGGGACGGAGGACCACTGGTGATATCCCCGTTGATAATTGCATATACATTGCAGCATTTTAACAATGACTGGCGAAACAGGTCCGGGAAGGATGCCTTTGAGGCAAGGCGGCGGTCCCAGGGGTTGCACCAGATTTCATGGTCTAAGTTCAGCACGCCGCGGGGGTTGGATACCTCATCCGTGATGATCTTCTGTGCGGCTACCGGTCCTTTCATGAAGATGTTTTCCACGAATGCGATCCGGTCGCGTTTTTTGCCGGAGGGGTCTGCCAGAGTACGGCAGCCAAATCTCATGGCCAGGATGGAGCGGTGAATCATACGTGGAGTCACCTGAAAGTTATTTTTAAAAGAGATCGGATAATAGGTTTCATTGATGCATTTGGACAGAAAACGGGAGATGAACTGGATCTCCATGCCGTTTAGGCATATGGTAGCCGCCTGGTTGAACTGGGACGGCTTTTTCTTTTTGTACTTCATCAGAAGCAGGGCATCGATATCATTTTCCAATGCAGCATGCATGCCGTGGGTCTGGTTGTTGGGATTCCTGGCATCGTAACCGATCCTGCCGTACACATATGGATGGCAGATGGAATCTCCGATATAATGGCATAAAAAACCACAGAAGTATGCCAATCCTTCTTCCCTCTGCTGCTTGGACTGGATATCGCCAAGATTGCGCAGATAGCATTCAAAAAAATCACGAATGTGATGTTCATGCATATAGGAACCGACATTCCGATAGTCTTGATGGCGCAGGATGGGGATATTGTAGAAGAACATATCCGGACCCTGCAGCCCCAGCTGATAGAGCCAGCGGTATTTGGCAATAATGTATTTGAGCTGGTTGTTAGGCAGGTCGTTATATGCACGCATACCAAGAATATAGTGTGTGGTAAAACCAGGCATAAAAACCCTTCTTTCATTATTAGGATATTCTCATCATACCATATCCGGGCTGAAAATGCGAGGGAAAAAGGAAGGTATAAAATGCCATCCGGCAGAATAGAAGATAAAGAGTATGTTGGAAGGGCGGCAGCAGATGGAAGTGATCAGAACGCTGCACCAGATGGTGTGGGGACCATGGACGCTTGTGCTGTTTCTTGGGACGGGAATCTGGTTTACCTTCCGGTCGGGGTGCTTTCAGGTCCGTGGTATCCGAAGATGGTGGAACGCGACGGCAGGGGCATTGATCAGAGGAAGTTCAGACGGGGATTTTGAGACGGATGAAGATGACGTTTCCGGCGGAAGCGGCGATACAAAACGACATAAAGTCACTCCGTTCCAGTCCGCTTGTACGGCTCTTGCCGCCACGATCGGAACGGGAAATATCGTGGGGGTAGCCACAGCGCTGACGGCAGGCGGACCGGGCGCTTTGTTCTGGATGTGGATATCGGCTCTGATCGGCATGATAACGGCGTATGCGGAGACCAGCCTGGGCCAGCAGTACCGCTACCGGAAAGAAGACGGGGAGTGGATGTGCGGTCCGATGGTCTATATGGACCGGGGGCTTGGCTGTCCGGCGCTGGGCTTTCTCTATGCGGTGTTTGCCGTCTGCGCTTCTCTTGGCATGGGGAGCATGGTCCAGTCCAATTCGATGAGCGGGACCTTGTCCTACAGTGCGGGAATCCCGCCGTGGTGCAGCGCGGTGGCAGTCACCGTGCTGACCGGAGCGGTCATCCTCGGAGGGATTGGAAGGATAGCCAGGGTATCGGAGCGGCTGATGCCGCTGTCTGCCGGGATTTATATTCTGTTCTCGCTGGCTGTGATCCTGTCCTGTTATGAGAGCCTTCCGGCGGTGTTTGGGCGTATCTTTCGGGAAGCGTTTCATGGAAAGGCAGCGGCAGGCGGGGCGGCGGGGTATCTGCTGTCACGCAGTGTCCGGTACGGGCTTTCGCGGGGCGTATTCTCCAATGAGGCCGGTCTTGGAAGTCTGGCTGTGCTGCACGGGGCGGCGGAGGAGACAACGCCGGAGCAGCAGGGGATGTGGGCCATGTTTGAAGTATTTTTTGATACCATCGTCATCTGCACGTTGACGGCTTTGGTCATCCTGTGCATCGGTCAGGTGTATGGAGGCGCGCAGATGTATGACGGAGCGGCGCTGACGGCGCATTGTTTTTCCAGACGCCTCGGAGCTGCCGGTGAGGTCCTGGTATCAGCGGCGATGGTGGTATTTGCATTTGCGACCATTATTGCCTGGTATTATCTTGGCAGGCAGACGGCCGGGTATCTGTTTGGACGGCTGTTTTCCGGCGCAGCGGCCAGACGGGCGGGGGAACGGCTGTATATGGTCTTTTATCTGGCGGCGGTATTTGCGGGTTGTGTCAGCAGGCTGGAGCTTGTCTGGCTGCTTTCCGACATCTGGAACGGGCTGATGGCGTATCCGAACATCCTGGCGCTGATCTGGCTTTCAAAAGAGGTTCATTTTCCCGGAAAAGACGGCTGATTTCCAATTATTTCAGTGTTTTGGAAAAATGATTCTTGACAATCTCCCGAAAAATATCTATACTGAAATCCAGTAAGAGGGAGTAGCTTGCACAGTTTTGTGTTATGCGCTGTCGTCATCACGATTGATTTGCCCGGAATATGGGTAAGATTGATCCGGTACGCATATAATAAGCGAGACTTTTATTGTGTCTTTGTGATACGATAAAAGCCTTGCTTTTTTGTTGTTTATCATAGAAGATACAGGCAGGAATGGAAAGCAAAAGAAAAGAGGGATGATTATGAACATTATGATGTATGTACTGCTTCTGGCTGGATTTGTGCTGCTGATCAAAGGGGCGGATTTCTTTGTGGAGGCAAGCTCCTCCATTGCACGGGTGCTGCGTGTTCCCAGTATTATCATTGGACTGACGATAGTGGCTTTTGGTACGAGCGCCCCGGAGCTGGCGGTCAGTACGACGGCTTCCCTGACCGGGAACAATGAGATCGCGGTAGGCAATGTCATCGGCTCCAATATTTTTAATCTGCTGGTTGTGCTTGGGGCCTGCGGCGCGATCCGTCCCTTTGCAGTGCGGCTGCGCTGGGACTTTATAGCTTCGGCCGGCGCAGGGGCGGTTCTGCTGATCATGATTTTCCGGGATTTTTATGTGGGACGGGTTGACGCTTTGTTATTGCTTGGCATGTTTGTGGTGTTTATGGTGCTGACTGTCCGGGACGCACTTGCCAACCGCACCAGCGCGCAGGAGGAATTTCAGGTACTTTCCCCGCTTCGCAGCGCGGTTTATATCATCGGGGGCCTGGCTGCCATCGTGCTGGGCGGCGACCTGGTGGTGGACAGCGCCAGACAGATTGCGCTGTCGTTTGGACTTAGCCAGACGTTGGTAGGGCTGACGGTCGTGGCGCTGGGGACATCCCTGCCGGAACTTGTGACCTCCGTCGTCGCTTCCCGAAAAGGGGAGAATGGACTTGCCCTTGGCAATGTCATCGGTTCCAACCTCTTTAACATCCTGATGGTGCTCGGTCTGTCGGCGGCAGTCAGCCCGATCAAAGTGAATTCCTTCGCGGTCATCGATGCGACCTGCCTGGTGGTATTCAGTGTGATCACCTGGTTTTTATGCAGGAGCAAAGAGCGGATCAGCCGTGCAGAGGGGCTGACCATGCTGGGAATCTATGCGGCCTATCTGGTATATATCTGCATCAGATGATGTTTCTTTTGGATCTGTATAACATTTGTACAACAGGAAAACGCCACCCCGCAGCAGGAGTGGCGTTTTCATTATCATTTATTGAGGTTTAAAAAGGGAGGAGAGCTGACAACCTAAGGTTATCAGCTCGAGTATTATGAAAAAAATCTTATAAGCGTTTTATAAACAACTTGTTTGTTGTCTATGGTTATAGTATAGGCAGTAATCGTGAAGAAATCATGTTGATTGTGTAAAAGGTTTTTGAATGATTTGTGAACAGATTGTGAATGAGAGTGGGGGATTTGTAAAACATATTTTTTGAACAAATCTTGAAATACCCCCCTATAAATGATATAGTAATGGATAGCATAACATGCATAATCCGAAGGGAGAAAACACAACAATGAAAAATCCAGAGATTACAATCACGATGGAAGACGGCGGCGTGATCCGTGCAGAATTATACCCGGAGGTGGCTCCGAACACTGTAAACAATTTTATCAGCCTGGTAAAAAAAGGTTACTATGACGGGCTGATCTTCCACAGGGTCATCCAGGGATTTATGATTCAGGGCGGCTGTCCGCAGGGGACAGGCACCGGCGGTCCTGGTTATTCCATCAAGGGTGAGTTTTCACAGAACGGTTTTGCCAATGATTTAAAGCACACCCCGGGGGTACTTTCCATGGCCCGGTCCATGATGCCGGACTCCGCAGGTTCCCAGTTCTTTATCATGCATAAGAATTCTCCGCATCTTGACGGTTCCTACGCGGCATTCGGCAAAGTTGTGGAGGGGATGGATGTGGTGAACGCGATCGCTGAGACCAGAACCGACTACAATGACAGACCGATGAAAGAGCAGAAGATCAAATCGATCACCGTGGATACCTTTGGCGAGGAATACCCGGAGCCGGAGAAAGCCTGAGTGTGAAGGCAAAAGCCGGTCATCCGGCAGCCGATACAGAGAACAGAATTTGAGGATCAGGATATGACACAGGAGCGTGAAATCCAGGTAGAGGGTAAGAACGTGACCGTCACGGTTTCTGACGACCAGAAGACCCTTCTTGCAGCGAAAGCGGCAGGAAGGGTCGTTGTCGGTTATCTGCATGATGGCGGGGATCAGGAATTGTCTGCAGCGGAATATCTCATCGGGTCGCCGGACGGTGCGGATGAGCGGTATCTGGAGCGGGTTGTGCGGCGGCAGCTGGGGCTGCCCTGGGTGATCGGGGAATCTGAGCGCCTGGTGATTCGGGAATTTATCCTTGATGATATTTCGAAGGTTGTAAAAGAAGACTGTGACCTGGAAGCAGATACGGTTTTTTATACGCAGGATAAACTGGAAGCCTATATAAAAGGACAATACCGTTTTTATGAATATGGGATGTGGGCAGTCTTTCGCAAGGAAGATGGTGTTTTGGTGGGAAAGGCGGGCGTATGCAGCGCAGAAGATGGGCGCCTGGAGTTGGGATACCATATGTTTACGCCATACCGGCGGAAGGGATATGCCGTGGAAGCGTGCCGCATGATCCTGGACTTTGTAGAGCAGGAACTGCTCTGTCCGGTGTATGCGGTCACGAATCCGGAAAATGAAGCTTCGCGCAGCGTTCTTTCGAAGCTGGGATTTCGATTTATTCGGCAAAGATATAATGAATCAGGGCAATTACAGTATCTTTATGGGTGGAATTGCTGATGACACTGAGGATTGGCGGGTCCTGGGCGAGATGGGATTTTTCTGCAAACCAGGTGCCTGCCAGCGATATCCCGCAGGCATACTCTGTGCCGTCGCTTCCAACCGCGTAGATCAGATGCTCGCGGACCAGATCAAGCGTTTCTGGAGGCAGTTCCTCTGTCAGATCGGACAGGCCGTTCATGGAAGCATAATGCTCTGTATTTTCCCGGTCTCCAATGATGATATCCAGCTCTTTGGCAGCCACGAGGGCCGTGATCTTTGCCATAGAGGCATAGCTGAATTCGGTAGCATCTTCTCCATAGGAGATGTATGTGGACTCGGTGGAAATCAGCTCTTTTGCGCCCAGCCCCAGATATTCGGCAAAGTCCTGTTCCAACGGCGTAGTGTCAAGCTCTGTCTCGGAACGGTTGTTCAGATAGACGCAGTACAGGGCGGTATCGAAACTCTTCTGATACATGGCAGTGCCGATGCCCCAGATAACTCCGATGGCGATCAATACGCCAAGCATATGGAATTTGTAGTAGGCCCAGATATACCAGAGGCGGTCCCTGCCTGACATGGCCCGCAGCTTTTCCCGTTCGGATTTTGGTTCCTCCACAACCGGGGTGTCGGTCTGGGATACAGGGGAAGTCTGTTCGTTTTGTTTTAATGATTCTTCTGTAATCTTCATATATGGATTCCTTTGCACTTTATTTACGAGTTATTACGCACTCTAGTATATCACAGAATTTCCAGACCTATCCATAAAATTTTTATGAAATTGCGGCAGATATGGGAAAGCAAATTGCAATTTACGACGGAATCCGATATAATAAACTTTAATGTGAATAATATATCAGAAAAGAGGAAAAAGGATGTTTTCTGGATTTTTTAATTATGATAACCCTGTATGGCGTTTTATCGGCAAATTTTTTGACATTATGATCTTAAATGTGCTGTGGTTTGTGTGCAGCATCCCCATTGTGACGATTGGAGCTTCGACTACGGCCGTTTATTATGTGACGCTGAAACTTGTGCGGGATGAGGAAGGCGCTACGATCAAATCCTTTTTCAAATCGTTTAGGGAGAATTTCAAGCAGTCTACCATTATCTGGCTGCTGATGCTGGCAGCAGGAGCCGTGATCGGTTTTGATATGTATTTCTTCCTGATGATGCAGACAGAGGCATCTACGTTCCGAACCGTGATGATATCCATCTTTGGCGGATTTGGCATTCTGTACCTGTTTATCGGTCTTTTTGTGTTCCCGCTCCAGTCGAGATTCTACAATCCGGTGAAGCGGACTCTTTTTAACGCATTTTTTATGTCGGTCCGTCATTTCCTGCAGACGATCGGTATGCTTGCCATCAATATCGGAATTCCGTTTCTTGCGCTTTTTGTAGCGCCGATTTTACAGCCGGTCTTATTCCTGTTCGGCTTTCCGTTGCTGGCGTTTATCAACTCCTATATTTTTGCGGTGATTTTTGAAAAATACATGCCGGAGAAGGAAGAGGAGCCGGACCGGGAGCTGCGTCCGCTGTTTGCTGACGAGGACGAAGAGCAGCCGTAAGCGGGGCGCTGTCTGTGCAGGCGGGGGAAATGGCGCTGTGGCAGAGGGGACACGAAAGAAGGAGGCGGTTACGGAGCGACTATGATAGAGGCGGAGAAACTTAAGGGGGCAGAACTTAAGCACTATAAAAAGGGGCAGATCCTGATTTATCAGGGAGATCCGGTTACCCATCTTTATTATCTGGTAAAGGGGACCGTATTCCGGGAGGTGGTGACTCCGGACGGCTATGAGAGCGTGCCTTCGGTGAAGACGGCGGCGTCTAAGGGGATTGCGTCGATGGTGGCCGTCCTGGCATTGTTTACAGGGAACGAAAATCTTGCTTCCAACAGCACGTTTATCACGATGAGTCCGTGTACCTGCTATAAGATTCCAAAGGATTCCGTCATGGAATATCTGCTGGCCAATCCTGATGAGCTGGTTCATGTCGTGGAACTGGCGATGAGGGAGCATGCCAATCTGTTTCAACTGCTGGTGATGCGGAATGAAGGTCAGGTGGCAAACCGGCTGTGCAAGCTGTTGCTGGACCGCTGCATCTGTGACGGGGGAAATTATCTGGTCACGGGGCAGAGTACCAATGTGGATCTGGCAAAGTTTTTGTGTGTCCATAAGGTGACGATCGCGCGGATCATCCGCCAGCTCAAAGAAGAGGGCGTGATATCGAAAAAAGGCAGCGCCATCCGCATCCTGGACCATGACAAGATGCGGGAATATGCTGACTGCCGGCGGCAGTTGAAATATTTTTAGGCTTTTATAGTTAAATTAGTAACGCAGACAATTCTGAAAAAAGGATGGCCTGCGTTATTTTTTTGGTGAAAATGTCTCAAGAGTAACATATGTTATTTCTTGGTTTCGTCATATTTGATAAAATACAAACAATTAATCGATAGATTTCTATCGATAAAGTAAGCGAAATCAATAATTATTTAACAGGAGGATGCGAAATGAGCGCAAAGTACAAAAAGTTTGAAAGTATCATTGAGCGGCAGTCGAAGGCAGAGGAAGCATTTCTCGCCGAATATGAGGCAGGCAGCTACACCATTGAAAATCCATATGTGAAGCTGAACCCATATCTGATCGCCCCGCTTACGGCGCTTGTGATGTTTGAGACGGAGAAGGCAGCATTTGTCAAAGTGGTTGTAAAGGGGAAAACAGCCCAGGCAGACATGATGTACCGGCCGGTATCCGATACGAAGAAACATGTGATTCCGGTATATGGACTGTATGCGGATTATGAGAATACGGTGGTCATCACCCTGAGCACGGGAGAAGAAAAGGTGCTTAAGATCCAGACGGAGAAGGCAGATGAAAAACTGATAAAGCCGTCAAAGATGGAGACGACGGCTGAGTATATGGAAGACAACTGCATGTTTGTCAGCCCTACCAGCCCGGCTTACAGCGCGGCCTATGACTATGCCGGCGACTGCCGCTGGTATACGACCAGCAACTTTGCCTTTGATATGAAGCGTGCGAAAAACGGCCGTCTGCTTGTCGGTTCTGACCGTCTGGTGGCTCCGCCTTACCACACTGCAGGTTTGTATGAGATTGGTATGATTGGAAAGATATATAAGGAATTCCGGATTCCAGGCGGATATCATCATGACCAGTTTGAGATGGAGGATGGAAACCTGTTGATTCTGACCCAGATCCTGCCGCGCGGGACGGTTGAGGACTGCTGCGTGCTGGTAGACAGAAATACCGGTGAGATCCTGCGCCAGTACGACCATCAGGATGTCCTGCCCCAGTATCCGACAGGCGGCTCCGGTTCCCAGGACGGACACGACTGGTTCCACAACAATGCCGTGTGGTATGACAAAAAGACCAACAGCTTAAGCTTTTCGGGACGTCATCAGGATATTATCATCAACCGGGATTTTGAAACCGGAGAGCTGAACTGGATTCTGGGCGATCCGACCGGATGGCCGGAGGAGATGCAGAAATATTTCTTCAAACCCGTTGGAGACCTGGAACATTTTGACTGGCAGTATGAACAGCACGCCTGCCTGATCACGCCGGAAGGCGATGTGATGTGCTTTGACAACGGGCACTGGCGTTCCAAAGTCAAAGATCAGTACGTTCCGGCAAAGGATAATTTCTCAAGAGGCGTCCGCTACCGTATCGATACCGATAAGATGGAGATCGAGCAGGTATGGCAGTATGGCAAGGAGCGGGGGGCAGAATTCTTCTCCTGTTATATCTGTAATGTGGAGTACTATGAAGACGGCCATTATCTGGTGCATTCCGGCGGAATCGGAAGCTTGGACGGCGAGGTGCTGGATACGCCGCCGACCCGTTTTGCAGGAGGACCGGAGTCGGACAAGCTGAGCATGAATTCCATCACCTGTGAGATCAAGGATGATGAGGTAATGTATGAGATGCATCTGCCTGCAAATTTCTACCGCGCAGAAAAATTAAAACTGTATGACGAGGCGGATGTGGTGACCTTTGGAAAAGGCCAGGCGCTGGGTACGCTGGGCGTTACGGAGGAATTTTTGACCGAGCTTCCGGGCGAGGACGGCGGAGAGGTTCCGGATATCTACAATGTGAGGATTGGAGAAGAGAGCGACCGCATCGTATTGAAGGCCCGTTTTGAAAAGGGTACGGTTGTCATGATGAATCTGGAAGCGGAGGATGGAAGTGTACACCGCTATTTCGTTCCGACGACAAAGCGTCCGTTCCTTGCGATGTGCGTAGGCACATTCCTTGATAATGATGCACGTGCAGTAGAGTTCCCGGTCAGCAAAGAGGGGATTCCGTCCGGCTCTTACCGGATCACTCTGACCGTGGAAGATAAAAAATATGAGACCGGCGTTACGGTTACGGTAGGATAAAGGGGTATAATTCTTATGGCAGGAGAAATGAAAAAAGTAAAATGGACTTATTGGTTTCATCTGGCGATTGGTTTGGGGTTTATGTTTTTATTTCCTATGCTGAAACCGTTCGGACCGGTCACTCCGGTGGGGATGACGGTTCTGGGGGCATTTATCGGTATGGTGTATCTGTGGTCGGCGCTGGACAGCATTTGGCCAAGTATGCTGGGACTTTTGCTGATCGCAATGAGCGGATATGTGCCGGATCTGCAGGGGTATGCAGCGGTAAAGAAACTGTTTTTGGACGCATTTGGAAACGAGACGGTCATCGCAGTGACATTGAACATGGTCTTGTTTGCCGGGGTATCTTATGTGGGCTGTACCAAATATATGTCCCGGTTCTTCCTTAGCTGGAAGATTCTGGAGGGAAGGCCATATATCTTTATCTTTGTCATCCTGCTCTGTTCCTATGTCATATCCGGGATGACGACCCCGCTGGCGGCCCTGCTGATTCTCTGGCCGCTGGTGACAGATGTATGCGAGGAGTTTCAGTATAAAAAGGGGGATAAAGTATTTTACATATTAGTCTGCGGCATCTATTTCGGGGCGACCCTGGGTCAGCCGATGTTCCCGTTTAAAGGGGCGTCGTATCTGGTGGTCAGCGCATTTGAAAAGGCAGCGGGCACAGCGGTAAATTATGTCTCTTATATCGCTTACAATGTGATCATGTCCCTGCTGCTGCTGATTCTGTTCTTGGTGTTTATCAGACTGGTGATCCGGCCGGATGTGAGCCATTTTAAGACGATAAAGACGGAGCACCTGCTGCGCGAGAAGATTCCGCCGATGAATTTCCAGCAGAAATCATTTTTTGTGATGATCATCATCTATATACTGGCTCTGCTGATTCCGAATTTTGCGCCTAAGACCATTGGCTTTGTAAAGACGTTGGGAAATCTGGGGATGCTCGGTGTGACCAGTATCTGTATTGTAGCACTTATGATGATTCCCTATCACGGGAAATCGCTTCTGGATTTTAAGGCAGTTGCAAAACAGTCGTTTTCCTGGGATGTGTATTTCCTCGTTGCTGCGGCGATCTATGCCTGCAATGCGCTGTCTGATACCTCGACCGGCATCAAGCTGTTCCTGATCGAACTGCTCCAGCCGATGCTTGGAGGGCGCAGCGATATCATGTTTGTGTTCCTGATTCTGGCATTTGCCATTATCACCACAAACTTTGCAAACAATGCGGGTATGGCGATCGTGCTGATTCCGGTTCTGATGGCCTTTGCCGACCAGTATCCCGGGGTCAACTCTACCGTGCTCTGCATGTCTGTGATCATGATGGTATTTGTGGCATTGCTGACACCGGCGGCTTCTCCGTATTGCGGAATCCTGCATTCGAGAAAGGACCTTGTGGATTTCAAGGAAATCATGTCACTGTTCGCGCCGATGGTGGTGATCGCTCTGCTGGCCTATACCTTTATCGGGTATAATTTGGCGACGATGCTGTTTTAACGGTGAAAGAAAACAAAACGTTGTTCAGGGAAAAAGTGGAGATGCCGAAGCTGTGGGGGCTTTCGGCATCTCTTTTAGGGTTTAATGATACTTATCGCGGATAATCAATCCGCTATAATTTCAATGAGTGTTTTATGCTCATCATGATCTGGCATTTCGCCAGAAGTTACCGGCATTTATGTTTGGAGCAGCGGGATACAGGGGGAAGGGAGGTATTGCGGATTTTTACCTTGCAGACGGCATTGAAAATGAAGTATAATAAAAGAAAGGAACAGGGATATGGGAGAAATTGCATATCAGAATAAAGATATTGCATCGAAAGTGACAGGGGAAGCCCTTGTAGGAAGGAGCCTGGCACCGTTTGGAAGACCGGACCTCGAGATTGTAGGAGTGCTGCCAATCAATCTTCCGGCGATTGAGAGCAATGAACTCAGGCTTGATAATTTGTTTGTACTGAAAGACGGAGGAATCTCTATCATTGATTATGAGTCGGATTTTGACCGGGAAAATTTTGTTAAATATATTAATTATGTTGCCCGTGTTGTAAAGCGGTATGCGGACCAGAAGAAGCTTGGAGAGTTAAAACAGATTAAGATGGTAGTGATCTATACGGCGGATGTGGAGCAGGCCGACAGTGTCTATAATCTGGATGGATTGACACTGAAAGTGGAGCCGGCGTATCTGGTACATATGGATACCGAGAGAATCTACCAGGAATTGAGCAGGGAATTCAGGCTCTGGTCGTCAGCTTTAAAGACGAGGGTTTTTCCCGTGAGCAGATTGTCCGGAAGATCCAAACGAGTTTTTCTGTAGACGAACAGCAGGCGCAGACATATTTTGACAGATTCAGCAGATAGAAAAAAGCTCCGTTGTACGAAAATTGCGTCGTACAATGGGGCTTTTTCTGTTTGGAGGCCGATTACTGCCGCTCCTTGATATTCTTCGATACGGTGATCTCCTGATTATCGATATGTTCTCTGGCAGCGGCCTTTGCCTCGGCAACATGGCGGTTTTGGATCGCTTTGAAAATCTGTTCATGCTCCACCAGAAGAATCTGGCGCTTATCTTCATCTTTGATATACTCCAGGCGGTAGCGGTACATCTGTTCCCGCAGGTTGTTGAGAATCTGCACCAGGCGGGTGTTGCCTGTGCCGTTATAGATGATATCGTGGAAATGTTCGTCTGATTCGGCGATCGTCATGGCATCGCCGTGTGCTACAGCTTCCTGGAATGCGTTCTGCGCCACTTCCAGGTTCTGGATGTCTTCTTCATTCATACGCGCGCAGGCAAGCTCGATGGCAAGTTCCTCCAGAGAGCGGCGCACCTCCAGCACGTCCCGCAGGCTTTTTTCGGAAATCTTGGCGACTTCCGCGCCTTTTCGCGGTATCATCAGCACCAGCCCTTCCAGTTCCAGCTTACGGATCGCTTCCCGGATCGGGGTGCGGCTGACGCCGAGGCGTTCAGCGAGCTGAATCTCCATCAGACGTTCGCCGGGCTCCAGCTCTCCTTTTAAGATAGCCTGGCGCAGGGTGTTGAACACCACATCGCGCAGCGGCAGATACTCGTTCATATTGACCTTAAGCTCGTGTTCCATGAGAATTCTCCTTCTGATTGTAAAAATTGGTTAAATATACCTGCTTGGCAAGCTGGGAAGCAGAGCCAAAGCGCATCTCTTCATATGCATGTTCTGCTGCCCTCGGATTGGTGAACAGACCGAAAACGGTTGGGCCGCTGCCGCTCATCAGAGAGCCGACTGCACCGTATTCCGTCATCTTATCCTTGATTGCCTGAATGATGGGGTATTCTTTTATGGTAACGGTCTCTAAGACGTTGCCAAGACGGTCCGCGATTCCGTAGATATCACTGCCTTTAATGGCATCCACAATTCCGTCGATATCAGGATGAACTTCCGGCCGCAGCTGATTCGCGTTCAGATTTTCATATACAAACTTTGTGGAGACGCTGATGCCGGGCTTGGCGATCAGCACCTGGCACTGGGGAACCGGCGGGAGAGGGGTGAGCACTTCCCCGATGCCTTCCGACAGCGCCGTTCCTCTCATCACACAGTAGGGGACGTCGGCCCCGATCGCCACGCCCCGCTTCATCAGCTCCTGCATGGAAAGTCCAAGGCCAAACATCTTGTTGATGCCAAAAAGGACGGCGGCCGCGTCGCTGCTTCCACCTGCCATGCCGGCCGCGACCGGGATGAATTTTTTCAGGTGAATCGTGACACCGTCCCGGATGTGGAATTCATCCATCAAAAGCTTTGCTGCCTTATAGACCAGATTGTTTTCATTGTTTGGAAGATAGTACAGGTTCGTCTCTACCTGGATGCCCGGTCCCGACCTCCAGATCAGGTCGATCCGGTCGAAGATGCCGACTGTCTGCATGATCATACGGACATCATGATAACCGTCCTCCCTCTTGCGCAAGACGTCCAGCCCCAGGTTGATTTTCCCATAGGCTTTGAGTCCCAGATGCTTAATCATAAAGCGTTTTCTCCTTTGAATGGTGCAATTGTATTTTTTCGTTATATTGTATACAGTATATTATAAGCAGGAACCCGGAAATAAGCAAGTCCTTTTTTGGCATTCCGTCATGGATTCCGTCATGGAACTGCAGCCGCAGCACAGGTGCGGCAGTGCTGCGCGGCCCGGATAAACACAGATTGACAAATGGCGGCCGGCATGTGAAAATAGCATATAGAAAATGAAACATGATTTTGGAAAGGGACATATATGGGATTGATCGTACAGAAATTTGGCGGCACCTCTGTGGCGGATGCCGACAGGATCCGTCATGTGGCAAAGATTATCACAGATACATACCGGGCAGGCAATTCGGTGGTTGCAGTGCTGTCGGCACAGGGAGATACCACCGATGAGCTGATTGAAAAGGCAAAAGAGATCAACCCTCAGGCATCCAACCGGGAGATGGATATGCTTTTGTCTACAGGGGAGCAGATCAGCGTCTCCCTCTGTGCGATGGCGATCGAAGCGCTTGGCTGCCCTGTGGTCTCCCTGACCGGGTGGCAGGCGGGGATGGTGACGAATACGGTGGCGCGGGGCGCGCGGATCAAGCGGGTGGAGACAGAGCGCCTGGAAGCGGAGCTGAACCAGAAAAAGATTGTGATCGTGACAGGCTTTCAGGGCATAGACCGCAATGAGAACATCACCACGCTGGGACGGGGCGGCTCAGATACCTCAGCAGTTGCGCTGGCGGCGGCGCTCCGTGCAGACCTCTGTCAGATCTACACGGATGTGGACGGAGTATACACGGCGGACCCGAGAAAGGTGGCGGGAGCCAAAAAGCTGGATGAGGTTACGTACAACGAGATGCTGGAGCTTGCCACGCTGGGCGCGCAGGTGCTGCACAACCGGTCAGTGGAGATGGCAAAAAAATACAATGTAAAGCTGGAGGTCCTGTCGAGTTTTTCGGGCAATCCGGGCACTGTGGTGAAGGAGGCTGTAAAACGGATGGAAAAATCATATATCAGCAGTGTTGCTGTAGATAAGAATATTGCGAGAATTGCGCTGATCGGGGTTCCGAATGAAATCGGGACATCTTTTAAGGTGTTTTCCCTTCTGGCGCAAAATCATATCAATGTAGATATCATCCTTCAGGGGATTGGGCATGAAGACGGAAAAGATATCTGTTTTACGGTGGCGGAGTCCGACCTGGGCGGGGCGGCCGCGCTTTTAGAGCAGAATACGGACAGGATCCAGTACAGCCGTCTGGAGACAAACACCAATGTAGCAAAAGTTTCCGTAGTCGGCGCAGGGATGATCAACCATCCCGGTGTGGCAGCCAGGCTGTTTGAAGCCCTGTATGATTCCAACATCAATATCAATATGATTTCCACCAGCGAAATCAAAATCTCCGTGCTGGTAGACCAGAAGGATGCAGAGCGGGCGGTGGAAGCGATTCATGAAAAATTTTTTCAGTTGAAGTAAAACAGTGTGTGAATGAATATATATAGCAGGATGCAGCGGGATTACCGGGCTGCGTCCTGCTGTATTTTATTTTTGACCATTCTCAGGCAAATTTGATGATTACTCATCAGAAATTATCTTTCTGTAAATCAAATGTTAAAAAATATAAAAAAAATATAACCTCTATTGACAAAATGACAGGGTGTCATTATAATGAGTGACATATTGTCACAGGGAAAGTGACAACTTGTCATGGTTGGAGACCAACCGGCAAAAGAAGGGAGGGTTCAGGCATGCCGACGGATCGATTTTACCGACTGCCGGAGGAGAAAAAGCAGATTATCAGAGAGGCGGCGATCAAAGAATTTGCCAGAGTGCCATTTGAAAAGGCATCCATCAATCAGATCATCCAGAACGCAGATATCTCAAGAGGCAGCTTTTATACGTATTTTGCCGATAAGCAGGATGTAGTATCGTTTATATTTGAAGACAGCAAGGAGCAGATGAGGCGAAAGTGCGAAGATTCCCTTAGTGCAAGCAACGGGGATTATTTCAAAATGTTGAAAGACCTTTTTGAGTTGTTTGTGGAAAAACTCCAGGAAACCAAGGATATGCTCAACATGGCGCGAAATATTTTTTCATATCAGGAAAATGCCAATATCATGGGATTTGGAAGTTCCCCTGATGCGCTGTGTGAAAGCGGCGATGATGCGTGGATGACTTTAATGTTGGAGCGCATCGATACCAGCAACTGGCGCATCAAGACGCCGGAAGACTTTGGACCGTTGATGACGCTTGGGATGGCATCGCTGATGATCGCGTTGTCACAATATTATAAGTGTCCGGAGAAACTGGAACAGATCCGGGGCTGGTATGAGCAGAAACTTGAGATACTCCGATGGGGTGTCTGCGACAGGGTAATATAACAACAAGAGTGAGAGCAAGAGGAGAGAGCAATGAAAAAAAGTGTGATTATTACAGGAGTAGTAATTGTGGCGGCTGCGGCATTCATCATACTGCCGAAGGCATTGAGGCCAAAGGCAGTCATAGAAGAAGAGGTGGTCCCGGTTGTACAGGTGCAAAATCCTGAGCCGGCAGATATCGAACTGTTCCGAAACCTGATCGGAAAGGTGGAGCCGTCTGATGTGGTCTACATATATCCCAAGATGGCGGGAGAAGTCACGGATGTCTATGTGAAGGCCGGAGATATCGTTGAAGAAGGGCAGCCCATCTGCAAGATTGATACCAAGCAGGTGGACGCCGCAAGGCTGACACTGGAGTCCGCGGAGATAGCAAAAAATAATGCGCAAACCAATCTGGTACGGCAGCAGGCCCTGTTTGCAGCAGGAGATATCTCACCGGCGGCGTTTGAGCAGGCTCAGAGCGGGGCAAAAAGCGCACAGATCCAGTATGAGACTGCCAAGCTGAATTATGACAATCAGGTGGAATTCAGCAACATCACCGCGCCGATAGCAGGCAAGGTGGAAATCTGTGATATCGAGGTGCATGACAATGTGTCCCAGCAGAATCTGATCAGCGTAATCGCCGGAGAGGGCAGTAAGGCAGTGTCCTTCTCAGTTCCGGAAAAGATTGTTAAGCAGCTGAACGAAGGCGATGCCATTACGATTGAAAAGAGCGGCATGGAATATCAGGGCACGATCACAGAGATCAGCAGCATGATCGACGCATCCACAGGCCTTTTCAAGGTGAAATCTTCCGTGGAGAACGGAGATGCCCTTGCGACCGGCTCCGCAGTGAAGCTGTATGTGACTTCCGATAAAGCTGACAATGTATTGAGTATTCCGGTCGATGCGGTTTACTATTCCGGCGGAGACGCGTTTGTTTATACTTATGATAATGGAACGGTTCACAAGGTTCCGGTAGAGGTGGGAATCTACGATTCCCAGAAGGCGGAAATCCTTTCTGGGATCACAGCCGACGACCGGGTGATCACAACATGGAGTTCTGAATTGTTTGAAGGCTCCAGAGTTCAGGCTGCGGGAGAGCAGCCGGTTGAGACGGCAGACAGTGCAGCAGAGACAACGGCAGAGTAGGAGGAGACAACGATGGGATTAACAAAAACAGTCCTCAAACGGCCGGTCACTACCGTATTGGTAGTCCTGTGCCTGATTGTATTTGGCCTGCAGTCAGTTCTGGGAGCAAAGCTGGAACTGATGCCGACTATGGATATGCCAATGCTGATCATCAGCACGATCTATCCGGGGGCAAGCCCGGAGGATGTCAATGATCTGGTGACGACAGAGATTGAAGATACCGTCGGTTCTTTGAGCGGAATCAAGAACATCCAGTCCACATCGATGGAAAACGCATCGATCGTAGTCGTTCAGTACGAGTACGGCAAGGATATGGATGATGCATACAACGATCTGAGGAAAAAGATGGATTCCGTGGAAAGCAAACTGCCGGACGACTGCCAGTCGCCCAACGTAGTGGAACTGAACATGGATGATATGGCGACTGTGTATCTGTCGCTGAACCATAAAACGGAACCAAATCTGTACAACTATGTAAACAATACGGTGGTGCCTGAATTTGAGAAGATATCCACGGTCACCGACGTCAGCGTCGGAGGCGGGCAGGAAGAATACATTCAGGTAGAACTGATTCCGGAAAAATTAAACCAGTACCATTTAAAGATGGATTCGGTTGCTTCTGCAATCGGAAGCGCGAATTTTACCTTCCCGGCCGGCGATACGATCGTTGGCGGGCAGAAGCTGTCGGTCAGCGCGGGAACGGAATACGATACCCTGGATCTGCTGAAGAAGATACCGATCTCCCTGGGCAACGGCAATGTCATCTATCTGGAAGACGTCTCCAATGTAAATACGGCGCTGGAAGACGTCAGCGGAATTGCCCGTTATAACGGGATGGATACGATTTCCATCGGAATTAAAAAGCAGCAGAGCGCCACGGCGGTGGAAGTCTCGGATGCGGTGAAAAAGACGATAGCCAGACTGGTTGCGGCAGACCCGGATCTGGAGATCACCGTGGTCAGCGACACCAGCGATTCGATCAAGGATTCTTTAAAGAGCGTTATGCAGACGATGGTTATGGCAGTCATCATATCCATGGTCATTATTTACCTGTTCTTTGGAGAGATCAAGGCATCGCTGATCGTCGGAACTTCGATTCCGCTTTCGATTCTTGCTGCATTGATCCTGATGCAGGGGATGGGCTTTACTTTGAATGTGATCACGTTGAGCAGTCTTGTGCTTGGCGTCGGTATGATGGTAGATAACTCGATCGTCGTGCTGGAGAGCTGTTTCCGTTCCACAAAAGGAAAAGGAATCGTCGGATACCGGGAAGCGGCTCTGGAAGGAAGCAGGATCGTCATCCAGTCCATCATCGGTTCGACGCTGACGACTTGCGTGGTATTCCTTCCGCTGGCTCTCCTTACGGGGATGAGCGGGCAGATGTTCAAGCCCCTGGGATTTACGATCATCTTCTGTATGGTTGCATCTTTGATCAGTGCGATGACTATCGTACCGCTCTGTTACTGCATGTACCGTCCGCAGGAGAAGGAAAATTCTCCGGTGGGCTGGGTGATCAAACGGATGCAGGACGGCTACCGCAGCATGATGAGAGTCATCCTGCCCAAGCGCAAGACGGTTATGCTCACTTCTGTGCTGCTGCTGGGAGTTTCCTTCTGGATGGCCACCCAGCTTCGTATGGAGCTGATGACTGCGGATGATACGGGAACAATCTCAGTCTCTATCGAGACCAGGCCCGGTCTGCAGGTAGACGAGGTAGATAAGATTTTAAAAGAAGTAGAGTCTATTGTGACGGCGGATGGAGATTTAGACTCCTATATGCTTACTTACGGGGCGAGCGGAATGAGCCTGGGCGGCTCGGCAGCTTCCCTGACCGCTTATCTGAAAGATGACCGCGTCCGCGAGACAGATGAAGTTGTAAAAGAATGGAAACCGTTGATGAATCAGGTTGTAGGTGCTAATATAAGTGTATCGGCAAATTCATCCATGTCCATGATGTCGTCGGGCAGCGGCGTAGAATACATCCTTCAGAGTACCCAGTACGATGAACTGAAGGAGGCGTCCGACAAGATTGCGAATGAGCTGCTGGAACGCTCTGAGGTCACCAAAGTACATACTACCCTGGAAAATGCAGCGCCGGTTGTCAAGCTGGACATCGATGCGCTGAAGGCAAATGCGGAGAATATCACTCCGCTCCAGATCGCATCTACCGTGAATATGATGTTGAGCGGGAAGGAAGCGACGACCCTGGAGGTGGACGGCGAAGAGATCAGCGTGATGGTGGAGTATCCGAAAGATGAATACGACACGATCGACAAACTTCAGGGCATCGTGCTGACGACCAACACCGGAAGCTCTGTCGCCCTTACCGATGTGGCAGATATCGGATTTAAGGACAGCCCGACGAGCATTTCCAGAAAAGATAAGCAGTACCAGGTTACGATCACCGGCGATGTGCTGACAGACGATCCAAGAGAGCAGGATGCGATTGAGAAGAAGCTGTATGATGAAGTCGTTACAAAATATCTGACCCCGACCATAAGCCGGGCGGTCAACTCCATGGATACGGCGATGCTGGAGGAGTTTACCTCACTGTTTGGTGCGATTGCAACTGCGGTGTTCCTGGTATTCGTAGTCATGGCGGCTCAGTTTGAATCACCAAAGTTCTCTTTGATGGTCATGACGACGATCCCGTTTGCGCTGATTGGTTCCTTCGGACTCCTGTATATAGCAGATGCGACGATCAATATGGCATCTCTTCTGGGATTTTTGATGCTGACCGGTACTGTGGTTAACAACGGTATCCTCTATGTGGACACGGTAAATCAGTACAGACAGACTATGGATATGGAAACAGCGCTGATCGAGGCGGGAGCCACCCGTCTGCGGCCGATCCTGATGACGACCCTGACTACGATCGTGGCGATGATCCCGATGGCGCTGGCATACGGCGACAGCGGTGAGAGCATGCAGGGTCTGGCGCTGGTAGACGTGGGCGGCCTGATCGCATCGACAGTTCTTGCATTATTGATGCTTCCGATTTATTATGCTGTTATGAGCCGGAAGAGAAAGCCGGAGCCGAGTTATGATTGACACTGACACAGAGTAATGTAAAAATTGGATTCAGGGCGCGGTGAGAGCGCCACAGGAGGATAGCATGAAGACAGGAAAACGGGCGCTTTTGCTTGGAACTGCTTTGATGATGTTTGCTGCCACGCCGTTTGCGGCGCTGGCTGCAAGCCCGGAGTTTGCCCGGAGTGAGGAAGAGTGGGCGAGACTGCGGGATGATAAGATCGAGTATGGGGAACTGGCCGAGCTGATCCACGAGTACAATGCGACGGTCCAGAAGAACAACATCGATTACAATGAATGGCGCAAGGAGTATGGCGATACCAATGACGAGGTAGCTGAAAAGTACCGGCAGCTGGCGGCAGACCTTGAAAACAACATGTATTACCCGGATATCGATGACTCAAATTATGGCTCCACCATGGCCAGTATTATTGCCAATGAGCAGAGTATCAAGGATTATAACAAGAAGGCAGATAAGGCGGTTGAAGACAGCTATACCAAGTACATGACGAACCTTCAGGTCGAAGCGAACCTGGTGAGCGCTGCCCAGACCGAGATGATCTCTTATTATCTGAACCAGATCCAGCTGCAGATCGACCAGAAGAACCGGGAACAGCTGGAAGCCGGATACCAGTCGGCGGTGAACAAGGTCGGGACCGGCCTTGCGACAGAGACAAGTGTGCTGACGGCTAAGGAAGCGCTGCGGACCAATGAACAGGCGCTGCAGGCAGACCAGTCTGCGATCGATACCGGAAAGCAGAAACTGTTTGTCATGCTGGGTTGGCGGTATGATGCAGACCCGGAGATCGGCGGGATTCCCGGGGTCGATGAGGCGGCGATCGGGGCAATGGACCCTGTGGCTGACAAAGAACAGGCACTGGCGAACAATTATACGCTTCTGATCAACAAACGGAAGCTGGAAAATGCCAGGAGCGAAGATACAAAAGAGACTCTCCGGACAACGATCAGGGAGAACGAGGCAAACATCGGCGCTTCCCTGACTGCCAGCTATCAGAATGTGCTGGCTGCAAAAACGGCCTGCGAACTGGCAGTGGCACAGGCAGATTTAGAGCAGAAAAATCTGGAGACTGCACAGCGCCAGTATGAGGTGGGACAGATTAGCCAGACGGATCATCTGACACAGCGGATCAGGACAGAGACGGCGCAGCTCAGTGTTTCGGCTGCAGAACTGCGGCTTTTTCAGGCAGTGCAGAATTATGAATGGGCAGTCAATGGCCTTGCCGGAGCATAAGGTGGTGAAAATATGAAAAAATCCAAGAAAGCTGTAGCAGTGCTTTTGACCATGAGCGCCGTACTGACGGCAGTTCCGCTTCCTGCCATGGCGGCGGGTCCGCTGGCTGTAAAGGTGAATTCCGGATATGACGAGGAGACGTGGGTAAGGCTGCAGGATAATGTGATGGAGTATGATGAAATACCTGACCTGGTCCATGAGTTCAACGTCAATATCCGTCAGACCTGGGACGATCTGGAAAAGACACGCCAGGAACTCCTGAACAATGCGGAGGAACTTGAAAGCCACCAGCACAGAATGGAGAATCTAAAGGAGTCTGCCAAACAGGAAGGTGATATGGCGGCCATTGTGAACTATGCCACGCAGGAGGCGATTCTCGGAAAAGTGTCAAAGAGTATGGAATCAGGCGGAATCAATATGCTGAACCGAAAGACTGTGGCGAGTCTGCAGCAGGGAGAAGATACGATCACCCAGATCGCACAGCAGCTGATGATATCCTATGACACACTCACAAAGCAGCGTGATACCCTGGTCAGGCTGCAGGAACTGTATGACCGGCAGTATCAGATGATGGTTGACAAAAAGGAACTTGGTCTGGCGACGGAGACGGACGTGCTGGCGGCACAGACGAACAGGCTGTCTGCCCAGGGAAGTATCCAGAGCATCGACGGCGGGCTGTTAAAACTAAAACCGACGCTGTGTACCCTGACAGGCTGGGCGGCGGACGCCGATCCGGTCATTGCGCCGATCCCTCCGGTGGACATGTCACGGATGGAGACGATGGATCTGGAGAACGATACGAAAAAGGCGATTGGGAACAATCACACATTGATTGAACAGCGGCATTCCGCGCTTGGCAGGACCAATGACGGCACAGCGGCACGTACGGCCTACATCGAAGAGGGCGACCAGAAACTGACCATCAAGATGAGACAGCTATACGATGATGTGGCGGCAAAGCGGACGGCATATGAGGCTGCCCTGGCCGGATATGAAAGCGCGCAAAAGAGCGCAGAAGGATATGAGCGGATGTATGGGCTGGGGCTGATGTCGGAAGCCGATTATCTGGGAGGCATGATCAGCTATCATCAGAAGAAGGCAGGGTTTGAATCTGCCGATATGGCGCTCAGGCTGTCGATCGAGACTTATGAGTGGGCAGTAAAAGGTTTCGTCGATATCGAATGACGATCACGGATTTAAAAATGGAAGCAGTAAAAAATGAATCTCTATTTTGGGGCGGTTATCTTGCAGGGCGAGATAATCGCTCTGTTTTAGTCCCTCGCGCAAAACAGCCTCGGTATCTTTTGGAATCTCACTGCAGGCCGCGTCCACGAAACAAAGCCGGGGATAGAGAACACACCACCAGTTATGGCCTTTCCCGCTGCCAAGCGTGATCCGGGCGGCATCATAATACCCGCAGGGAAATACCATACCGCCATAGTCTCTGGCAGGAAAATAACAGTTCGTCAGTTCCAGCCTGGCCTGATAGCCAAACCCTTCTCCGGCCAGATAGCGGTCGGCAAGCTGTTCCACCTGGGCCTTGTTGGCCTCAAGGTACTGCATCGTTTCCTCTTTGCCGGCGTCTTTGTCAAGATGGCTCTGCATATAATCCAATATCAGGCTCCGTACCTTGAGCTTCACCTGCTGGTCTTCGCGCCTGTCGCTGTTGGCAAGGATGTGGAAGCGCAGCAGGGAGGGGGAGAGACGCTCTGCCAGGGCTTCCTGGCCTGCCCGCACCTGACTCATGGAAAGGACCAGTGCCAGAAGCAGGCAGCTGAGAGAGAGCAGGGCGTATTTTTTATAATCAATCATGAAAGATACCTCTTTTCCTGAACCTTTTTTCATATTCTGTTTTTAATTATTGACAGATATGATATAATTAATCAGATTATCAACCAAAGAGGATAAAAATATAAAACAGATAAAAGTGAGGACAGAATCATGAGTAAGAAGAGAATTGCAGTGCTGTTTGGCGGACAGTCTTCCGAGCACATCGTTTCCTGCATGTCGGCAGTGAATGTGATCGAGCAGATCGATACCCTGCGCTATGAGCTGCTGCTGATCGGGATCACGCAGGAGGGCCATTGGCTGAAGACAGACTCGGTAGAAGACATCCGCTCGGGGGCATGGCGAGAGGGGACTGTGGAGGCAGTGGTTTCCCCGGATGCGACCAAGCGGTGCGTGATTTTGACAGAAAACGGGCAGAGCAGGGAAGTACCGATCGATGTGGCGTTTCCGGTTCTACACGGACTGTACGGGGAGGACGGGACCATCCAGGGCCTGTTTGAACTGGCCAGGATCCCGTATGTGGGCTGCGGCGTTCTTTCTTCCGCGGTGTCCATGGATAAGTTGTATACCAAGACTATCGTAGACGATCTGGGCATCCGCCAGGCGGACTGCCTGCCGGTGATGGCGTGGAAGCTGAAAAGGGATATGGACGCCACGGTGAAGCAGATCGAAGAGAAATTTTCCTATCCTGTATTCATAAAACCGTCCAATGCAGGTTCTTCCAGAGGGGTCAGCAAGGCTGAGGACCGCAGCCGGCTGATCAAAGGGCTTTTAGAGGCGGCAAACCACGACCGTAAGATCCTGGTGGAGGAGACCATCGTCGGACATGAGATCGAATGTGCGGTGCTGGGCGGCGGCCAGAAGCCGGTGCATTCTTCCGGTGTGGGTGAGGTCCTGCCGGCGGCAGAGTTCTATAACTTCGACGCAAAATATTTTAACGAGGAATCCCGCACAATCATCCATCCGGAACTGCCCGGCGACGCTGCGGCGCGGGTGAGAAAAGCCGCAGAGCAGATTTTCAACGCGGTGGACGGCTATGGCCTTGCAAGAGTGGACTTTTTCGTGACGGAGAGCGGCGAGGTGGTATTCAACGAGATCAATACCATGCCGGGCTTCACTGCCATCAGCATGTATCCGATGCTGTGGGAGGCGGCAGGCATCTCAAAGCGGCTTTTGATCGACAAGCTGATCCTGCTTGCATTTGAGCGATACGGGCAGTAAAGACAGACCATACAGGGAAGAAGGGATTTTGAGATGGACAGAAATGCACCTGTAGGCGTATTTGATTCCGGCGTCGGCGGTCTGACCGTGGCGAGGGAGATCATGCGTCAGATGCCGGATGAGCGGATCGTATATTTTGGGGATACTGCACGTGTGCCATACGGAAGCAAATCCAGAGATACGGTAATCCGTTATTCGAAGCAGATCATCCGCTTTTTAAAGACGCAGGGGGTCAAGGCGATCGTCATTGCCTGCAATACGGCGAGCGCCTATGCCCTGGAGACGGTCAAAAAGGATCTGGATATCCCCATCATCGGTGTGATCAACGCCGGAGCCCGCACTGCGGTGAACGCGACCCACAACGGAAAGATCGGGGTGATCGGGACGGAAGGAACCATTGGCAGCGGTATTTATACGGAGGTTATGAAGCAGCTGCGCCCGGAGATCGAGGTGGTGGGCAAGCCCTGCCCGCTGTTTGTGCCACTGGTGGAGGAGGGGCTTTTGCACGACTCGGTGACCGATGAGATCGCGTCCCGCTATCTGAGCGTATTAAAGGGAAAATACATAGACACGCTGGTACTGGGCTGTACCCATTATCCCCTGCTGCGCTCAACGATGAGGCGGCTTATGGGAGACGATGTGACCCTGGTCAATCCGGCCTATGAGACTGCCATAGAGCTAAAGGCACTTTTGATGGAGCATGGGCTGGACTGTGATCCGTCCATATCGGCAGAGGGCGAAAAATACCAGTTTTTTGTCAGTGACCTGGCCGAGAAGTTTACTGATTTTGCGACCTCCATACTGCCGAATGAAGTGAAAGAAACCAGGAAGATCAATATAGAGGAGTACTGATATGACGAGAGAGGTACTGATACGTATCAGCGGGCTTCAGATGATGGCCAGTGAAGAGGAAGCTGACGACGTGGAGATGATAACGACAGGCGATTATTTTAGGAAGAATGGAAAGCACTACATTATCTATGACGAGGTGATGGAAGGATTTGAGGGAAATATCCGCAATACGGTGAAGATATCGCCCGATTCCATGGATATCCGCAAGCAGGGGATTGCCAATGCCCATATGGTCTTTGAACAGGACAAGAAGAACCTGACCCGCTATGCCACCCCTATGGGCGATATGATGGTGGAGGTCAGTACGAACCGGATCCAGGTGGATGAGCAGGAGGACAGCCTGAAGGTGCTGGTGGAATATTCGCTGGGAATCAATTATGAGCATATCTCAGAATGCAATATTACAATGGATGTGTGTTCGATCGATAAGGCAGAGCTGAGGTTGTGATGATTTAGGCAGTGCACCGTTTTGGGGGCACTGCCTTTTTTTCATTATGAGGTCTGTTTCCACAGCACAACAGAGACTTCAAATTCTTCTTTATCCGGTGAGAGGTAAAATTGCCCGCCGTTTTTTTCTACCAGGCTGCGGACGCTGGAAAGACCGGTCCCGCAGCCTTCATGCTTGGTGGAAAAAATCTGTTCTCCGGCGCAGCGAAAGTCATGGTTCCAGCTGTTTTTGACGGTCAGAAGAAGGTTTTCCCTGGAAATCCGGGAGTATATTTTTACCATGCGCTTTTCTTTTGGCAGTTTTTCGGCTGCTTCGATTGCATTTTCTATCAGATTTCCAAATATGACGCCCAGATTCCAGCCCTCCAGCCGGAGTACTGCCGGAAGGGATACTTTCAGCTCCATAGGAATCTCTTTTTGTACCGCAACCTGCTGATAATAATTCAGGATTGCGTTTACCGCTGTATTTTCGCAGAGCGCCGGGCGCGCTGCCTCAGTCGTATTTTTTTCACAACCGTCGATATAACGTTCCAGCTCCCCGTATTGCTGTTGTACTGCCAATTCCCTGATGACGCGCAGATGGTGGCGCAGGTCGTGGCGGATTTTCCTGATCTCATCAAAGTTCGACGATATGATGCGATAGTTTTCCTCCTGCAGGGAAAACTGTTTTTTCATCAGCCGCACATGATCTGCAAGGGCGGCCCTGCCCGCATAGGCGCTGACGGTATCGAACCACAGCCCTCCTGCAAGGAGAAGGACAAACAGAAATCCGGCAAGCTCTGTCTGACGGCCAAAAAGCACCGGTTCGAAGACGGGAAGCACGGTCTGAAGCAGAAGGGACACCGCTATGACGCACAGTCCCGCGAGTAAAGGTCCGTCTGTGGCGCCGCCCTGTTCCTGATTCAGCAGAGCCGTGGCGATAAGCCAGCCAAACAGGAGGAGCTTGTAGCCATCCAGCAGGGACGAGTACAGCAGCATGGCGTTCAGGCTGTGACCGAGCAGAACAGGAGGAACAGTCAGGGCGATCAGCGCCATCATGATTCCTGCTGCGAAAATGATCTTCTGTGCTTTTTGGCTGATGCCGCACAGGCTGCAGTGCAGAGCCGTGAGCAGGAGCAAAAACAGATAGAAGCTGACATCTTCCAGATGATAAGACCAGTAACCTGCTCCGAACAGATGGAGAAGGGGATAGCTTACATGGATGGCAAAGGCAAAACAGGTCAGCGCAAACAATGTCATCTTTTTCTGCTCGCTTTGCGTTCTCAGACCGATCAACAGGTAGAGAACCCCGATGGTGAGGGCGGAGATGACCATGAGACAGGTGCCGAGGAATCTCATGTTCAGGAGGTCGGATACGGCTTTCGTCGTTCCGAAGGCAGGTGGATAGACCATACCGCTGTAATAATGGGTGGAGTCGGCAGCCTGCACGATCAGCTCAGCATGTTCTTTTGCCTGAAATGTAACATAGCCAGTGCGGATGGACGGAGATACCGGTTTCCCGGAGACATCTCCCAGGCTGCTTACCAGCCTGCCATTGATAAATACCCTGGAGGCGGAATAAATCTCCGGCAGCTCCAGCGCATATTCCCTCGTTTCCGGGGGAAGGCGGATGTCCAGGCGGTATGTGCCGCAGCCGTGGGGAGAGGCGCCGGGATTTCCGCTCTCAAATCCTCCATATTGACCGAGATAGAGAAACGTTGGATCTTGTCCTTCAAATTCTCCCGGAGATAAAAGCTTCTGGGGATAGAACTCCCAGCCATATGTCAGGATCGTGAAAGGCTGATGATGGTCTGCCATGGTGAAATCAATACTGCCCTGATATCCCTGTGGTCCGGGATAGCGGTATTTGTTGTCATATCGGTACTGGATCAGAAAAATGGCGGCTGCTAAGAAGACGGCGCAAAGAAGCCAGGCTGTCCGTTTTCGGCGAAGCTGTGTGTTGATATTACCGCCTCCTTATCATAAAGATTCCGGCAATTGCCCCTGTCAGGATCGCTATAAGGCTTGCAATCATGCGCAGTGCGCCGGTTTCGGTATCCGAAGCATCTGCTTCGTTTTTCGGAGAGTCAGCCCCTGATGTGACAGAATCTGGCTGAGGTCCGGGATCGTGAGTTTCCTGTGTCTGGGCAGAGCTGCTCGGCTCCGGCGAGATGGTTTCCTGCGCTGGGGACGGGGGATTTTGCTTTCCAGTCCTTGGCCTCTGTGCCGTAAAAAAGGCTGCCTGCCGCTGGCTGCCTGCATTCGGAATCAGGGGAGCGGCTGCATTGGCATCTGGTTCCGGCTGTGATTCTGACCCCGGTTCTGATTCTGGTTTCGGTTCTGATTCCGGTACAGGTGAGGGGGTGGAGGAAGTACCCCCACTGTTGTGGTCAGAGCCTGAAGATGAATTATTATTGCCGGGAACTTCCGGTGTCTCATCGGGAACTTCCGGTATCTCTTCCGCTGGAATATCGAACAGACCTTCAGACGGTTTATCCTGCCGCTTTCCGCCTCCTCTTTCTCCGCCGATATCTGCAAAGGAGAAAGAAAGCCCATAAGAATCATGGGAGATATCCACGCCAGATGAATAAGCTTCGTAGTCAAAGAGTGCATTTTGCTGTATCTGGAAACAATATCCCTTTGGGCTTCTTATGATAGAATCCTTCAGGTGTGAGATGGTCAGGCTATCTCCGTTTACCATGACATTGGGCAGCGTTGTAATGTCATACCAGGTCATTCCGTCATCGTCTGAGCACCATACGGTCAGGTCAGAGCCATCCGGAAACGAAACCGGTGTATCATAAGAGTCATACTCGCTGTCCTCATAAAATCCGAGCAGCACGGTCTGATCTTCCAGAATGGCTTCTTCCTTTGCGGCCAGGATAAGGCGCTTCCTCTGCTCATAAACGGAAATGGTCAGAGAAAGTTCCGGCATGTTCTCAAAATCCAGAGAAGGGTCGGCCGATGCCATTGCTTCTTCCGTAAAGCTTCCGTGTATGATGGTATCCCCAACCTCGTTCCAATCGATGGTGTCGAGCGGCGACCAGTCCCATGCCACTTCTAACATCTGCCCCAGCATCCAAAAACCGTCTGGCCTGTCTCCATATCGGACATAGATGTTGTCATAAAGTTCCGGTTCAAAGGGTTCCTCAGTCCCTTTCAGAACTGATATGGTAAGCGATGGCCGCCACCGGTTCAGACCATAGGACAGAATGGGATATGGTCCGTCCAGGCCAAAGTCCCCGGAAATCCAGTCGCTTCCCATGTCCGTACTCCATTGTTCCCCGCCCTGCCTGCCTACGGAAGCGATGATCCGTACCTGAGAGATATTGCCGGACGTGTCCGTGCTGACCGCTGCGATATCAGAACAATCATCATAAAAGGAGCCCAGATTCATTTCAATTGCCTGAAACATCGAATTGGCAGTGACACCGGAGACCAGAATGTAGTCTTCCATGATCTGCACGCGGGAACTGTAGGTGATCTCATGCCATGTGCTGCCGTTGTCTGCTGTTTCATAGAGAGCCATATTGCCAAGTTCAAAGGAAAACGGAGTTCCGTTCAGTTCATAATAGAGATACAGGGTATTTCCTTCTGATTCCGGATGGAAAGACAGTGTGCCGCTTTTTATGACACGGAAGAAAAACGTGGGAGAAGGGGCGCTGTCCCAGTCCACTGTGTACTCACAGCTGTCAGTGTCCAGTGTGCCGCTTACCTGGTAAGTGCCCTCGTTTTCAAAGTCAACCAGGGACAGGTCCCAGCTGACGGGAATTTCCAGATCTTCATCCATATTCATATGCCCGTCAGGTCCGTCGAGAAAGACCGTGACGGTATTGACGAGGTCGTGGTCCGCGTCAAACTCACTGCCCAGCATCCATTCGAATGGCCATTCATAGTAGGGAAAATAATAGTCGCAAACCGAATACACCGGATTTTGGGGATTACGGGGCGCAGGCTGGGATGGTGTGGAGATATCATCCAGCAGATCCCCGTCTTCATCATCAGCCGGTTTGTCAGGCGTTGCAGTGATGGCTGGGGTAGCAGTTTGTCCGTCTGCTTCGGTCCGGAGCGGCACGGGAGGCTCCCACGTAGATGCCAGCGGAGCGAGCGGGAGTATGGCAGGAACTGCGGCCAGGACGATGACTCCTGCGATGGCAATGGTATGTATCAATTGTTTTTTCATAGGCAGATACCTGTCATGGATGCGGTCAGATACCGTCCATATTCCCTTTCGAATTGTTTTTCATAACTTCTGCTCAGAGATACCCGTTCTCCTGTTTTCAGAAAGATGTCATTGTCTGACCTGTTTGCGATGTAATCCATGTTCAGCAGGTAACTGCGGTGGGTGCGTATAAAACGGCGGTCGTCCAGCCGCGCAGCTACGGCTTCCAGTGTGCAGCGGAGGGGAATATCTCTGTCTGCATGGATGATCGTCTGATTCCGAAATACCTCCGCAAACCGTATCTGCCGGAGCGGGAGAAGGATTTCCCGCCCTTGAGTGGAAAATGAGATGCTTTTTGCCGCGGCTGCCAGCAGTGCGTTACATCGGTCAAGGGCCTGGCAGACACGTTCATAAGAAACCGGCTTCACCAGATAATGTTCGGCGTCTACCTCATAGCTGCTGGCGTAGTGGTCGGTACTGACGGTGACAAAGATGATGGCGCAGGAGCTGCCGTCCGCCCGCAGCCTTTCTGCAAGTTCCATACCGGACAGCGGCTCCATGTAGATATCCAGAAATAAGATCTGAATATCCTTGTCCTGCCGGGCTGCTTCCAGCAGAAGGCGGCTGTCTTTAAACTCCAGAACCGTATAGTCGAATAGATGGGAAGCGGCATATCGATCCACATATCCGCGGAGTTGTTCCAAAACAGCTTTTTCGTCGTCGCAAATTGCAATTTTCATGCACGAAACTCTCCTTTTAAATGTACAATTCCTATGATTTATTAAACCATACAAAAAGGTTTGCCGCAAGAAAAATACATACGGTTTATCCCGTTTCTTGACCAATTATCCCTGATTTCTTGCAGGGAACGAGGATGTGGGCTAGTCTAAAAGGTATAGATGAATGCCGGAGGTGGAGTTGTTTATGATAGTGGCGATTTGTGATGATGATGAGACAGACCGAAACAGGACTTGTGAATGTGTAAGCCAGAAAATGAAAAAACGGAGAGAGCCTCTGGAGATTGTCTGTTTTGACAGTGGAGAGGACTTGGTGGAACAATATGAGAATGGCTGCCGACAGTATGATCTGATCATTATGGATATTTATATGAGCAGTCCAAACGGGATGGAGACGGTGCGCCAGATACGCACTTATGACAGAAAGGTGGCGGTGATCTTTTTGACGTCCAGCCCGGATTATGCAGTAGAGAGTTACGATGTCCGGGCTCTCGCTTACCTGTTGAAGCCGGTTGACCAGACGAGGATGGAGGACGCCCTGAACCGTTTTCTGGAAGAGCGGTATCCCAGGCACAGCCAGAGCCTGCTGATGGTGCGCGGAAGTTCCGGGAGGAGGATTGCGTATGACGATATTCTTTATATTGAGAGCCGCAGGATGAATCTGAGGATCGTGTGCAGCGGGGGCGTGGAGTATACCATTCGGAAAAAACTGGATGAGGTTCAGGCAGAACTGCCCGAAAACCGTTTTTTGAGGTGCAATCAGAGTTTCCTTGTCAATATGGACTATATTACGGATGCAAGCGTGGATTTTACGATGGAAAATGGAGATAAGATCCCGATCAAGGTGAGGGAGAGAAAACGCATTCGGGAGCGTTATTTTGCGTATGTGTTAGAACATGGGTGGGAGCTTTTGGGATGACTTTTGTATCCTGATTTTTGATGTTTGGAAATAACGTAGCCGGTGCAGTTTTAAAACCACACCGGCTACGTTACCTTTGTCTTTATTTCTTTTCTTTTTTATCTTTCTTAAACCGGGCAAAAAACCCTTTTTTCTTCGGCGGCTGTGCAACTGCCCCGCCGCGGATGCTCTTGATCTCGGTGATATAAATCCCGCTCACAACCACTTTTGCTTCTGTCTTGACCGGAAGTGCTGCGAATACACGCTCGTCCGCCATCAGCGTCATAACCTTTGGTCCAATCTTTGCCTTGACCACCGGGACCTTTGCCCAGCGCATGTACTTCGGTGTCTGCTCGTACACCATCTTCGGGAGATTGGCTTCCTTGATCTTCATTTTCTTCTTATCAATGACGAGCATTGATACAGTCTGTGCTGCGGCTTCCAGCATGGCCTGCTGCTCCACCTGGCGCTTCTCCAGCTTTCTTCCGAGAAAATACAGGACAACCAGCGCGATGACCGCAATCACCAGAATAACCAGCAAAACGTTTAAAAATGTCTGCATGGGGAATACCTCCAATATGTTCTTTATGTATTAGGCGAAAACCTGCGCCAATAGTATACCATTTTTTGTGCAAAAGTGCAAGCAGAAAAAACTTGACACCTTGACAGTGCTATGATAAGATGGAATGTGCACTATTGTGGCATCATGGGGTTTTTGCGCCCAAATGGTGCCCATAAATCAGAAAGAAAACAGGGGTGAAACGTCAATGGAGAAAAGCAGAATGCGTCCGGTACCAGCCGGGAAGAGCGTGAGAATGAGCTACTCAAGACAGAAAGAAGTTCTTGAGATGCCAAACTTGATTGAGATTCAAAAAGACTCCTATCAGTGGTTCCTCGATGAGGGGCTCAAGGAAGTTTTTGAAGACATCTCTCCGATCGCAGACTTTGCAGGCCATCTGAGTTTGGAATTTGTTGACTTTACATTATGTAAAGACGATATCAAATATACCATCGAAGAATGCAAAGAACGTGACGCGACTTACGCTGCACCTTTAAAAGTAAGGGTAAGACTTTACAATAAAGATAAAGAAGAGATTAACGAACATGAGATTTTCATGGGCGATCTTCCACTTATGACTGATACCGGATCATTTGTTATCAACGGCGCCGAACGTGTTATCGTAAGCCAGTTGGTACGTTCCCCGGGCATCTACTACGGAATCGGACATGATAAGATCGGTAAGGAGCTGTATACCTGTACGGTGATCCCGAACCGCGGCGCATGGCTCGAGTACGAGACGGATTCCAACGATATCTTCTATGTACGAGTGGACCGTACCCGTAAAGTTCCGGTCACTGTCCTGGTACGTGCGTTAGGCTACGGTACCAATGCAGAGATTCTGGAACTGTTTGGCGAGGAGCCGAAACTGCTTGCCAGCTTTGGCAAAGACACGTCCGACAATTATCAGGATGGTCTGTTAGAACTTTACAAGAAGATCCGTCCGGGTGAGCCTTTATCCGTTGATAGTGCAGAAAGCCTGTTAAACAGCATGTTCTTTGACCCGAGGCGCTATGACCTCGCCAAAGTCGGCAGATATAAATTTAATAAGAAGCTTCATTTCAAGAACCGCATCACGGGACATACCCTGTCTGAGGACGTTGTGGATCTGTCTACCGGAGAGGTACTTGCAGAGGCGGGTACTGTCGTAGACAAGAACCTTGCCACCGCGATCCAGAATGCGGCTGTTCCCTATGTCTACGTCCAGGGTATCGACCGCAACTGCAAGGTCCTGTCCAACATGATGGTAGACCTTGCCGCTTATGTGGATTTTGATCCGGAAGAAGCAGGTGTTACAGAGTTAGTATACTACCCGGTGTTAAAGACTATTCTGGAAGAAGCTGGTGATGATAAGGATGCGCTGAAGGATCTGATCCACAGAAACTTAAGCGAACTGGTTCCGAAGCATATCACCAAGGAAGACATCATTGCTTCCATCAACTATAACATGCATCTGGAAAATGAGATTGGCACCAACGACGATATCGACCATCTGGGCAACCGCCGGATCCGTGCGGTAGGCGAGCTTTTGCAGAACCAGTACCGGATCGGTCTGTCCCGTATGGAGCGTGTGGTGAGAGAGCGTATGACCACCCAGGATATGGATGGCATCACACCGCAGTCTTTGATCAACATCAAGCCGGTAACCGCGGCGGTGAAGGAGTTCTTCGGAAGTTCCCAGCTGTCCCAGTTCATGGACCAGAACAACCCGCTTGCGGAGCTGACCCACAAGAGACGTCTGTCTGCCCTGGGCCCTGGCGGTCTGTCCAGAGACCGTGCCGGATTTGAGGTGCGAGACGTTCACTACACCCATTATGGACGTATGTGCCCGATCGAGACTCCTGAGGGTCCGAACATCGGTCTGATCAACTCCCTTGCAACGTATGCAAGAGTGAACCAGTACGGATTTATCGAAGCGCCTTACCGCGTGGTGGATAAGACCGATCCGATGAACCCGATCGTTACCGAAGAGGTGGTGTACCTGACTGCGGATGAAGAGGATAACTTCGTCGTGGCACAGGCGAATGAGCCGCTGGATGAAGAAGGTCATTTCATTCACAACAACGTTTCCGGACGTTTCCGCGAGGAGACTTCCGAGTTCCAGAAAAAAGCAATCGACCTGATGGACGTATCTCCGAAGATGGTATTCTCCGTAGCGACCTCCATGATTCCTTTCCTGGAGAACGATGATGCGAACCGTGCGCTGATGGGATCGAACATGCAGCGTCAGGCTGTGCCGCTTCTGACTACCGAGTCCTCTGTGGTAGGTACCGGTATGGAAGGAAAGGCGGCCGTTGACTCCGGTGTATGCGTCGTGGCAAGGAATTCAGGTACGGTAGAGCGTTCCGCTTCCAATGAGATTATCGTAAAGAGAGACTCTGACGGGGCAAAGGATGTATATCACCTGACCAAATTTAAGAGAAGCAACCAGTCCAACTGCTACAACCAGAAGCCAATCGTATACAAAGGCGACCATGTTGAGGCAGGCGAGGTGATCGCGGATGGTCCGTCCACCCAGAACGGCGAGATTGCGCTGGGCAAGAATCCGCTGATCGGATTCATGACCTGGGAAGGTTACAACTATGAGGATGCGGTTCTTCTGAGTGAGAGACTGGTGCAGGAAGATGTCTACACTTCCGTGCACATTGAGGAATACGAGGCAGAGGCCCGCGACACCAAGCTGGGACCGGAAGAGATCACCCGGGACGTGCCTGGCGTCGGCGATGATGCGCTGAAAGATCTGGATGAGAGAGGTATCATCCGGATTGGTGCGGAAGTGCGTGCCGGAGATATTCTGGTGGGCAAGGTTACCCCGAAGGGTGAGACTGAGCTGACCGCAGAGGAGAGACTGCTCCGCGCCATCTTCGGTGAGAAGGCCCGCGAAGTGCGTGATACTTCCCTGAAAGTACCGCATGGCGCTTATGGTATCATCGTGGATGCAAAAGTATTTACAAGAGAGAACGGCGATGAGCTGTCTCCTGGCGTAAACCAGACCGTGCGGATTTATATCGCGCAGAAACGTAAGATTTCTGTAGGCGATAAGATGGCAGGCCGTCATGGCAACAAGGGTGTCGTTTCCCGTGTGCTGCCGGTAGAGGATATGCCATTTTTGCCGAACGGACGTCCGCTTGACATCGTCCTGAACCCGCTGGGCGTGCCTTCCCGTATGAACATCGGTCAGGTCCTTGAGATCCACTTAAGCCTTGCGGCGAGAGCCCTTGGTTTTAACATTGCAACACCTGTATTTGACGGCGCGAACGAGATCGATATTATGGACACGCTGGATGTTGCGAACGATTATGTCAACACCACCTGGGAGGAATTCCAGGAGAAATATAAAGACACCCTGAAACCGGAAGTGATCGAGTATCTGGGCAATAACCTGGAGCACAGAGAGCTGTGGAAGGGCGTTCCTCTGAGCCGTGACGGCAAGGTGCGCTTGAGAGACGGACGTACCGGAGAGTATTTTGACAGCCCGGTTACGATCGGACACATGCATTATCTGAAGCTGCATCACCTGGTAGACGATAAGATCCATGCCCGTTCCACAGGACCATACTCCCTCGTTACCCAGCAGCCTCTGGGCGGTAAAGCACAGTTCGGCGGACAGCGTTTCGGTGAGATGGAGGTTTGGGCTCTGGAGGCATATGGCGCTTCCTACACCCTGCAGGAGATTCTGACGGTCAAGTCCGATGACGTAGTGGGCCGTGTGAAGACCTATGAAGCGATCATCAAGGGCGAGAACATTCCGGAGCCGGGTATTCCGGAGTCCTTCAAGGTGCTTTTAAAAGAGCTTCAGTCCTTAGGTCTGGATGTCAGAGTGCTCCGCGATGACAATACCGAAGTGGAAATCGGCGAGAACATTGACTACGGTGACACCGACCTGCGCTCGATCATCGAGGGAGACCAGAAGAGCAGAGGGGATGAGTCCTTCGGCGCTTACGGTTATCAGGAGCAGGAGCTGAGAGGCGATGAACTGGTTGACATTGAGGATGACAGTGACAGCGACTTGGAAGACGAAGAGGATTTCGGATTTGACGAGTCTTCTGATGAAGAATAATAGAAGGGAGTATCGCTCATGCCTGAGACAAATGAAACTTATCAGCCATTGACATTTGATGCCATCAAGATTGGTCTTGCTTCCCCGGAGAAAATTCTGGAGTGGTCCCACGGCGAGGTAAAAAAGCCGGAGACCATCAACTACAGAACCTTAAAGCCGGAGCGGGACGGTCTGTTCTGCGAGCGCATCTTCGGACCGAGCAAGGACTGGGAATGTCATTGTGGTAAATATAAAAAGATCCGTTATAAAGGCGTGATCTGTGACCGATGTGGAGTTGAGGTGACCAAGGCAAGCGTCCGCCGCGAGCGTGTGGGCCATATTGCCCTGGCTGCGCCGGTCTCCCATATCTGGTATTTCAAGGGTATTCCCAGCCGGATGGGGCTGATCCTGGATATCTCACCGAGAACTCTGGAGAAGGTGCTGTACTTCGCATCCTACATTGTGCTGGACAAGGGAGAGACCAGCCTGCAGTATAAGCAGGTCCTCTCCGAGAAGGAATACAGAGAAGAGATTGAGAAATACGGCTACGGCAAATTCCGCGTAGGGATGGGAGCCGAAGCCATCCAGGAACTTTTACAGGCGATTGACCTGGAGAAAGATTCCCTGCAGCTGAGAAAAGAACTGAAGGATGCAAGCGGACAGAAGCGCGCCAGGATCATCAAGAGACTGGAAGTCGTGGAAGCGTTCCGCAATTCCGGCAACAAGCCGGAGTGGATGATCATGAACGTCATCCCGGTCATTCCGCCGGATATCCGTCCGATGGTACAGCTTGACGGCGGCCGTTTTGCAACCTCCGACCTGAACGATCTGTATAGAAGAATCATCAACCGCAACAACCGTCTGGCCCGTCTTTTGGAGCTTGGCGCACCGGATATCATCGTGCGCAACGAGAAACGTATGCTTCAGGAGGCTGTAGATGCCCTGATCGACAACGGCAGACGCGGAAGACCGGTTACCGGACCGGGAAACCGTGCCCTCAAATCCCTTTCCGATATGCTGAAAGGAAAACAGGGACGTTTCCGCCAGAACCTGCTCGGAAAGCGTGTTGACTATTCCGGCCGTTCCGTTATCGTCGTTGGACCGGAGCTCAAGATTTACCAGTGCGGTCTTCCGAAAGAGATGGCGATTGAGCTGTTCAAGCCGTTTGTTATGAAAGAACTGGTACAGAACGGTTCTGCACACAATATCAAGAGCGCGAAAAAGATGGTAGAGCGCCTGCAGCCGGAAGTGTGGGATGTGCTGGAAGAGGTCATCAAAGAGCATCCGGTTATGTTAAACCGTGCGCCTACCCTGCACAGACTGGGTATCCAGGCGTTTGAGCCGATCCTTGTGGAAGGTAAGGCGATCAAGCTTCATCCGCTTGTATGTACCGCGTTCAACGCCGACTTCGACGGAGACCAGATGGCAGTGCATCTGCCGCTGTCCGTAGAGGCCCAGGCTGAGTGCCGGTTCCTCCTGCTGTCTCCGAACAACCTGTTAAAGCCGTCCGACGGCGGTCCTGTGGCGGTTCCTTCCCAGGATATGGTGCTTGGTATTTATTACCTGACCCAGGAAAGACCGGGGGCCAAAGGCGAAGGCATGGTATTCAGAAACGTCAATGAAGCGATCCTTGCATATGAGAACGGCGCAGTGACCCTGCATTCCAGAATCAAGGCAAGGGTGAGCCGGAAGATGCCAGACGGCACAGTAAAGACCGGTACGGTAGAGTCCACCGTGGGACGTTTCATCTTCAACGAGATCATCCCGCAGGATCTGGGCTTTGTAGACAGAAGCGTGGAAGGCAATGAACTGTTGGTAGAGGTTGATTTCCACGTTGGAAAGAAACAGTTAAAACAGATTTTGGAGAAGGTCATCAACGTACACGGCGCTACCCAGACCGCAGTGACTCTGGATGATATCAAGGCGATCGGCTATAAATATTCGACCAGAGCAGCCATGACCGTATCCATTTCCGATATGACCGTGCCGGAATCCAAGCCGGGTCTGATTGCCCAGGCACAGGAGACCGTAGACCGCATCGCGAAGAACTACCGCCGTGGTCTGATCACGGAAGAAGAGCGTTACAAAGAGGTAATTGAAACCTGGAAGAATACGGATGACCAGCTGACCCATGACCTGCTGACCGGACTGGATAAGTATAACAACATCTTTATGATGGCTGATTCCGGTGCGCGAGGTTCTGACAAGCAGATCAAACAGCTTGCCGGTATGCGTGGTTTGATGGCAGATACGACCGGTCATACGATCGAGCTGCCGATCAAGTCCAACTTCCGTGAAGGTCTGGACGTACTGGAGTACTTCATCTCTGCACACGGCGCGCGTAAAGGTCTGTCCGATACGGCTCTGCGTACAGCCGACTCCGGATACCTGACCCGTCGTCTGGTAGACGTTTCCCAGGATCTGATTGTCCGGGAAGTGGACTGCTGTGAGGGCAAAGAGATTCCATTTATGGAGATCAAGGCATTTGCAGACGGCAAAGAGACGATCGAGAGCCTGGAAGAGCGTATCACAGGACGTTATATCGCCGAGACGATCACCGATCCGGATACCGGAGAGGTTGTAGTGAAGGCAAACCATATGTGTACGCCGAAGCGCGCGGCAGCCGTTATGAAGGTGCTTGAAAAGCTGGGACGCGATTCTGTGAAGATCCGTACCGTCCTGAGCTGTAAGTCCCACATCGGTGTCTGTGCCAAATGTTACGGCGCCAACATGGCGACCGGTCAGGCGGTTCAGGTGGGCGAGGCTGTCGGCATCATCGCTGCACAGTCCATCGGTGAGCCTGGTACCCAGCTGACGATGCGTACCTTCCATACCGGCGGTGTGGCGGGCGGCGATATCACACAGGGTCTTCCTCGTGTGGAGGAGCTTTTCGAGGCGCGTAAGCCGAAGGGTCTTGCCATCATCTCCGAGTTTGCAGGTGTGGTTGAGATTAAGGATACAAAGAAAAAACGTGAGATTGTCGTTACCGACAACGAGACAGGCAATACAAAGACCTATCTGATTCCGTACGGTTCCAGAATCAAGGTTCAGGATCAGCAGGTTATCGAGGCCGGCGACGAGCTGACCGAGGGTAGTGTCAATCCGCACGATATCTTAAAGATTAAAGGCGTCCGTGCCGTACAGGATTATATGATCCAGGAAGTACAGCGCGTATACCGTCTCCAGGGTGTTGAGATCAACGACAAGCACGTCGAGATGATCGTACGCCAGATGCTGAAGAAGATCAAGATTGAGGAAAGCGGCGACAGCGATGTGCTTCCGGGCGTATCGATGGATGTGCTGGACTACAATGAGATGAATGAAAGGCTGATTGCAGAAGGCAAAGAGCCGGCGGAGGGCAAACAGGTTATGCTTGGTATCACCAAGGCATCCCTTGCCACCGATTCCTTCCTCTCTGCGGCATCTTTCCAGGAGACCACCAAGGTCCTGACCGAAGCTGCAATCAATGGCAAGGTAGACAATCTGATCGGTCTGAAGGAGAATGTTATCATCGGTAAGCTGATTCCGGCAGGTACCGGCATGAAGCGTTACCGTTCCGTCAAGCTGGATACGGATCTGGCGATGGACGATGAGATTCTGTTTGTAGATGATGAAGAGATTCTGCTGGCAGATGACGAGGATATGGTAGAAGAGGCGCAGGAAGTGTTTGACATCGATGAAGATGAGGACATGGGAAGCGAAGAATAAAGATTGATACAGAAAAATCCCGGAGACCGGAGACGGTCTTTGGGGTTTTTCTGTTTTAAATGAGTTGTGACGTCACAGCGAGCCTTTGCAGATAGAGAATTCTGTAGGGAGAAATTTCCTTGAAAAATAAAAATGAGAATCAATATCAAAACAATTGACAATCGCCTGCGCCCGTACTATAATAACAATACAGCAGGTAATACCTGCAGAAAGAGAGGCATAACCATGATTGACTGGATTATTGGCATTGTAATTGCAGCTGCAGTGATTGCGGTGATTGCAAAAAAAATAAAGGATGCGAAGGACGGAAAGTCCGGTTGCGGCTGCGGAGGATGTTCGGGCTGTCCCTCTAAAGGAAAGTGCCATTAGCAGTGATTTCCAAGATTTCCTGCGATTTCCACGGCATTCCGGTACTTGGTCTTGACTTTGCGAAACGAAGTAAGATACAATATTTAGTAGATTGATTTGCAGAAGAAATACTAATTGTGGGGCAGGATTGACAATGACAGAGAAAGAGATGAAGGAACGCGCAAAGAGGCGGCAGGAGGCAAAGCGCAGGAGACGGCGAAAGGTCATGATGATGCGGGCTGCGCTATTTGTCACAATTCTGGCGGTCTGTGCAGGAACCGGCTTTTTGATCGGGCAGCTGGGAAAGAGCAGGCGTGAGAAGGCTCTCGTTGCTGCTGCGAACAGCCGGACAGAAGGACAAGACAGCGGGACCGCCGTGAGTGGAAGCTCTGAGCCGGAGACTGTGGCACAGAAGGTCAGACGGACGGAGATCCCGGAGCTGGATGCTATCTATGGCATCTATACATATGGAAACGGATGGAGTCATTTTTTTGCGGATGACTCCTACTGTATGGCACCGGTCGATGACTATGTCACGGCCATACGCGCCACATTGCGCAACCAGCCGGAAGATATGACCGGTACGATTACATATAAAGTGAATTTGAGCGGACGAGGCTGGCTTGACGGGGTGGAAGATGCAGCTGCGGCGGGCGACCCGGACGGAGCGATGCCGCTTGAGGCGATCAGCGTGAATCTGTCGGGAGAACTGGCGGAGTATTATGACGTCCTGTACAGTGTCCTTCAGGATGGAGCCTGGACGGAATGGGTGCGAAATGGAGAAGATGCAGGTGTGTCCGGCGCAGGGCTGCGGGTGGATGGCATACGGCTGTCTGTCGTGAAGAAAGGGGAAGGCCAGATCAACTATGCTGCCAACCTTGACCCGTCTAAGCCGATGGTTGCATTGACTTATGATGACGGTCCGTCCGGCAGGAACACGCCCCGTATCCTGGCTGTGCTCAAGGAAAACAATGCCCGCGCTACGTTTTTTATGGTAGGCAAGCAGGCGGCCAAAAATCCCGGTCTGGTGTCGCGGATGGTAGAGCAGGGCTGTGAAGTGGCAAACCATACGTATGACCATACTATGATGAGCAAGGTCGATCCGGTGGAACTGACCAGACAGCTGGAGATGACGAATCAGGTGGTGGCAGATGCCAGCGGGGTCTCGCCGGTATTGATGCGTCCGTGCGGCGGGGAGCGGAACGATGCGGGGATGAATGCGGTAGGTTCTATTTCCATGCCTGCAATCCTCTGGTCAGTCGATACCCTGGACTGGAAGACGAGAGATGCGCAGAATACGATTAATACAGTGCTGGAGCAGGTAAAGGATGGAGATATCATCCTGATGCATGATCTCTATGATGCCACAGCCGAAGCCAGCGAGACGATCATCCCGGAACTGATCAGGCGGGGATACCAGCTTGTGACCGTCAGCGAACTTGCTTCTTATCGGGGCGGGATGCTGCCGGGCAGGACGTATAGTAAGTTTCGGCCGAAGTGAGGTGGAGGATACGCGGGCAGTTCCGGGGCGGGGCGGCTGGCGTGCAAAAGGGTTGATTCCGAGCTGCGCGATGGATTGTTCTAGTCATAAAAAGTGGGAAAAACAGAGGACCGCAGTCAAATTCCGGGGAACTTTTGATAAGTTCCCCTCCATGCCTGCTTTGCTCCGGGTTTTGAGAACCCTGCACAACCTCGGTTTTTTCCACTTTTTCTGTCAAGAACAATCGAATCGCTTCGCAAGTCACCACCCCTTTTGCACGCCAGCCGCCCCGCCCCGAAACTGCCCGCTGGTATTCTCTGCCGCCAGGAAAACACAGCATTTTTCATCAATATCTTAGCTCCCGCATCTCCCTCATCCAAGAGCAAAACGGTGTTTTATGGTTGCCGATACACAGCGAAGACAGGATGGGGACGGTGGGGCTTAGGCGGATCCGGGAC
>JAPJQL010000010.1 GCA_030825115.1 Lachnospiraceae bacterium | reverse complement strand
CGCGGGTTCGAGTCCCGTCTCGCGCTCTTTTTATTTATAGCGGAAGCCTTGATTTTTCAAGGCTTCCGCTATATTTGTGTGTCTTTCGGATTGTAGATAGCTGTAGACAGCTTCCTATGATGGATTTTTTAGTAAAAGGCCATTGGGTTTCTCTGCTTATCGGCGGCAGGAGCTGCACGGTGGTCTGCATGGGCAGCAGCACGGATTGCATCCACAGCATGGGCAGCAGGGCTGGCATGGCGGAACTGGTGTTTCACACGGCGGAGTGGCTGCGATGACGGTGGTGCTCTGTGGGCTTAGCTGGTCACCTATATATGCCTGAACGAAGTAGTAATAGGTGGTGTTGGGGGAAAGTCCGGTGTCAATATAAGTTGTGGAGGCTGTCAGTCCGACGAGCTGGTATGGCCCGGCAGGCGAAACGCTGCGGTATACCTGGTAGCCTTCTGCTCCGTTCGATGCCTCCCAGGTGGTGTGGATTTCTGTACAGCTTGCTGCCTGGGCCTGTATATTGGAAGGTGCAGGGATATCGGCGTCGGTCGTGGCGGCTGCGATATTGCTCAGCGCGCTCTCTGTCTCTCCTGCCACGGCGCTTACCTGGTAAAAGTAGGTGACGCCCGGGGTCAGTCCGGTATCGATGAATGGCGGCGCTGTAGGCGCTCCTGCCAGGACGTAAGGGCCGGAGATAGAGGTGGCGCGGTACACATGGTATTGAGATGCACCTGCCACAGAGTCCCAGGTTGTCACGATCCGTGCCGGTCCTGCGGGGTATGCCATAAGGTGCTGCGGTGCGTCGAGTGCATCGGCGGCGGCTGTGGCGCTGACGGTTCTGTCATTGAGATTTTTCATAGTCATGTTCCTTTCTTGAAGATGAGACAAGGTCTCAATAACAGTATATGCGTCAACGGCATGTTTGCTTATGGTCAGTCTACTTTAACAAACGCCACAACGTAGTCCGGCTGATCCCCAGCCGCTTTGCCGCCGCGCTCTGGTTTCCTTTGCATTCCGCAAGCACTTGCCGGATGATCGCCTGGTTCATCTCGTCAAGGGTGCATCCTGTATTGATGCAAAAATCCCCTCCTGCACTGCCTGCCGCGGCGCTGTCTGCGTCCCGCTGCGGCGCGATATGCTCCTGCTCCTTTTCGAGCAGCGCGGATACATGGACAGCGCGGATGTACGGGGTGGTGGTCACCATAGACAGCTCATTGAGGATCCGCTTAAACTGCGTATAATTGTAAGGCCAGTCATATTCCTGCAGCAGTTCCATCGCTTCCGGTTCAAATCCGATGATCTGGTTTGCCATAGAAACGTTCAGGGTATTTAAGTAAAGGCTCGACAGCGTGGGGATTTCATCCGCCCGCTCCCGAAGCGGGGACAGATGGATCGTCACGCAGGAGAGCAGGTTGACAAACTCCATCGCGGCTTCCGGGATTGCCTCGCCCGGTCGGCAGATCGTCGAGAAGATGATCCGGTTGCGCTTGCAGAGGTTCATATCCACGATGATGGACAGAAGCTGTCTGCGCCTGTTCTCGGGAAGGGAGGTAATATCCTTCAGGTAGATGGTGTTGTTGTTGTCATTAAACGGTGAGTTGTAATGGTTGGTGATAAAATTCCAGCTTTTATCATTGATCAGCGCACAGTTGACCGTAATCAGCGGATTTCCCCGGAGCGGGCTTTGGGAATAAATGACCCTTGCCACCTGTTCCTTGCCGGAACCCGCTTCTCCTGACAGCATGACCGGAAAGGTGCTCTGGTTCAGGTTTTCAATTGTCGCCTGGATATTGCTTGCCGAACTGGTGATGCTGTAAAAGCTGTTAAAAAAACGGTCCTCCGCATCCTGCTGGTTGGAATACTGAATCCCGTATTTGCTGGTGGCTAAGGGAACAGAATTGGACGCAAAGTAGTATACGGCATAATTTTTTTCCCGGAATCCAAGCCGTTTGCTGATGAAGGAATAGAGGATGCCGTCGACATTTTTGAAAAATTTGTGAGTCTCATTGTCCAGGACCGCCGGCAGTTCTTTCTTCAGGATTTCTAAGACCGGGGTGAGCTGGTCGGGATCCAGCGTAGAAAAAAACACCTCTCCGTCGGCGTTCAATACCACGGTCTGGCTGCTCTGCCCCCGTATGATATCCCCCAAAAACCTGTTTTCCGCCTTGATCGTCGCATAGCTGGTGCTCAATTTCACCGCCTGGTCAAAGGCGCTTGCGATGCTCTCATTTCCTGATGTGATAAGGATTGCATTCAGGCCCAGACGTTTTGCGGTGGTGTTGGCGATCATGTCGCAGAGCACCATCCGGTAACCTTTTCGTTTCAGCTCTTTTAAGGTATCCTGGACTTCGTCTGCGCTGTGGACGGTAAAGATGTCGATCCGGTACTGCAGCAGGTCGCAGAGCAGATGGGCACTTCCGGTGATGCCGGGAAAGCCGACGATCGCGTAGCGGTCCGCATAATTCTCCGCCAGCTTGATTGCGCGCAGGATGTCATAGACGGAGAGCGACACCTCGATCACAGGGATATGGGTAGAACGGCCGATCAGCTCCGCCGTTCCGCCTCTGGAGATGATGACGTCATAGTTGCTGTGAAAATTCCGCCGGGCAATCTCCACCCCCTTATTCAAATCTCCCACGTAGACGTCCAGCTCGATATCCTGGCGGTCTTTCGCCAGCTTCTGCATGATGGTCTTCATGCCTTCGTAAGGGGCGATCCCCAAAACTTTTATCTTCGTTTCCGACATAAAATCTCCTTTTCAAAACAGTATCTGATTCATATCGACATGTTTCATGTTGAAACAATTGTAACATAATGAAATAAAAAAGTCCAGACAGAAGCAAAAATGTTTCAAATAGAAACAAAAAAGTGGCGAAAAACGATTGCCAAAGCCGTAAATTGTTAGTAAAATGGAACAAACAACAGAAAACAAGAAAAATAGTTCCCAGATAAAAAATGACGAGTGTTTAAAAATGAAACATATCGGGATGAGGGGGATATCGATGGCAACTTTATTGATCATAGCAGATGACTTCACCGGAGCGCTGGACACCGGCGTGAAGTTTGCGGCGAGCGGGGCTTCGGTTCAGGTCGTAACAGATTATGAATATGAGTTCGGTCAGACCAGTGAGGCGGTACAGGTGCTGGTGATGGATGCGGAGACGCGCCATATCAGCAGCAGCGAAGCCTACGACCGGGTTTACCGGATCGTGCAGAAGGCAAAGCAGGCAGGGATTGCTTACATATATAAAAAGACAGATTCGGCTCTCCGTGGCAATATAGGCAGTGAGTTGTCTGCGGTACTTGACGCGTCAGGCAGCCGGGTGCTTCATTTCCTTCCTGCGTTTCCAAAGATGGGCAGGACGACGAGGCAGGGCATCCACTACATCGACGGGGTTCCGGTGACGGAAAGCGTATTTGGAAAAGACCCGTTTGAGCCGGTCACCCGTTCGGATATCGCAGAGATGATTGCCGACCAGAGCCAGGTTCCGGTCATGGTTGTGACGGATGGCCAGGTGATGGCGGCGCAGGAACAGCCGGTGATAGCTGTCTACGACGCAGAGACAGACGAAGAATTACAGAGTCTGGCAGCCAAGCTGAGTACGGCAGGACAGCTCACGACGATTGCGGGCTGCGCCGGGATGGCAGAAACGCTGCCGGAGCTTCTTGGTCTTACCGGACCTGCTCCTTCTATACCGGATTTCACGCCGGGATTTCTGGTGGCGTGTGGAAGCGTCAACCCGATCACGAGAGGGCAGCTTGACCGGGCAGAGCAGAATGGATTTAAGCGGATTCGGCTGACGCCGCCCCAGAAGCTTGAGACGGGTTATTTTGAGACCGAGATGGGCAGGGCAAAGGTACGAGAGCTGATCGAGACGGTCAGGGGATGTCCGCTGTGCATTCTGGATACCAATGACCTGCCGGGCGGCCAGGGAGAATCCGAGACGATTGCCTATGCCAGAGAGCACGGGATTTCACTTGACGAGCTTCGGGTACGGATTGCCACAACGCTGGGATATCTGGTGAAAAAACTCGTGGACGGCGGCGTAAAGCGGACGATGTTGATAACCGGGGGCGATTCTCTGCTGGGTTTTATGAACCAGATCCAGGTATATGAGATGACCCCGATCTGTGAGATGGCGCCGGGTACGGTCCTCTCCCGATTTGAGATTCACGGCAGAAGCTACGAGGTCATTTCCAAGTCGGGCGGATTTGGAGGAGAAGGGCTTTTATCGGAACTGGCAGAAAAGATTATGGAAGGAAAAGAGGAGATAAATTATGTTAACCAGTTATAATCTAAAAATGCCGCAGGCGGTATACAGCGGCGAACACGCACTCAGCCAGATTCCGGCGGTGCTCGGAAAGGATACCGGGAAAGTGGCGGTATTTACCGATAAGGGAATCATCGGAGCAGGACTGTTAGACCTTCCTCTCTCTCTGATAAAAGAAACGGGAGCCGAAGTCGTGATATTGGATGACCTGCCCGCAGAACCCACCTGCGACGAGGCGCAGGCCGTGGTTGACCGTTTTCGGGAGAGCGGAGCTGATTTTATCGTCGCAGTCGGCGGCGGCAGCGTGATGGACATCGCCAAGCTGGCTTCCATCCTTGCCACGGATGAATATGGGGTGCGGGATTTGCTGGACGATCCGCTGCTGGGCAAAAAATGCATCCGCAGCCTGATGATCCCGACGACCGCAGGGACCGGGGCAGAGGCAACCCCGAACAGCATCGTGGCAGTGCCGGAGAAGGAGCTGAAGGTTGGCATTGTCAATCCGGCGATGATCGCAGACGCGGTCATTCTGGATGCCGAGATGATCAAAAAACTGCCGAGGAAGATTGCTGCGGCTACCGGAGTCGATGCTCTGGCCCACGCCATCGAGTGCTACACTTCAAAAAAAGCAAACCCGTTCAGCGATACCTTCGCACTGGAGGCGCTGGACTTGATCCTTAACAATATCGAAGCGGCCTGCGATGATCCGGATGCCCTGGATGCAAAAAATAAAATGCTGGTTGCGGCATTTTACGCAGGAATCGCGATTACTGCTTCCGGCACTACCGCGGTACACGCTCTGTCGTATCCGCTGGGCGGGAAATACCACATCCCCCACGGTGTCTCCAACGCCATGATGCTGGTTCCGGTGATGAAATTCAACGAGCCGGCATGCCGGGAGCGTTTCGCAGCCGCTTATGACAGAGTGGCGCGGGGACAGGATGTATCCCTGGGCACGGAAGAGAAATCCGCCTGGCTTATCAACCGCCTGGATGAGATTGTGAAGCATCTGGAGATTCCGACCAGCCTGAAAGACTATGGAGTTCCGAAAGAAGACCTGGAGATCCTTGTGGCATCCGGCATGGATGTGCAGAGGCTTCTGGTCAACAACATGAGGGAAGTAACTGCAGACGATGCGAGAGCATTATATCTGGAGATTATGTAAATAAAGCAACCGAAAGGGAAGAGGAGGAGACAATGGTAGAAATCAAAGGGATCATCCCGCCGATCATCACCCCGATGAATGAGGATGAGAGCATCAATGAGCAGGAACTGAAAAATCAGGTAAACCGGCAGATCGAGGCGGGAGTACACGGATTGTTCCCGTTTGGCACCAACGGCGAAGGATACATATTAAACGAAGCAGAAAAAGAGCAGGTTCTTTCTATCGTGATCGAAGAGACACATGGCCGCGTTCCGGTGTATGCAGGGACCGGCTGCATCAGCACCAAAGACACGATCAGACAGTCTCAGATGGCAAAGTCCCTCGGGGCAGACGTTTTATCCATCATCACCCCGTCCTTTGCGGCTGCTTCCCAGAACGAACTGTACGAGCACTATAAGACGGTGGCCGAGGCAGTCGACATGCCGATCGTCCTCTACAATATTCCGGCGAGAACCGGCAATGCGATCGCTCCGGCGACGGTGGCGAAGCTGGCAAAGATTGACAACATCGTTGGGGCAAAGGACAGCTCCGGGAACTTTGACAATATGCTCCAGTATATCGAGCAGACCAGGGATGTGGAAGGCTTTGCCGTATTGTCCGGCAACGATTCCCTGATCCTCTGGAACCTGCTGGCAGGCGGAGCGGGCGGCATCGCAGGATGCGCCAATGTGTATCCGAAAAACATGGCGTCCATCTATGATAAATTCGTGGCGGGCGATTTGGACGGGGCGAGAAAAGCGCAGGATGCCATCCGCACCTTCCGCAACTGCTTTAAATATGGTAATCCAAACACTATCGTGAAAACGGCGGTCGGTCTTTTGGGATATCCGGTCGGCAAGTGCCGTGCTCCGTTTAACCAGGTGCCGGAAGAAGGCATCCAGGCGATCAAAAAAGTCCTGGAAGAAAACAAGGAGCTGGGGATGGCATAAAGCCTGTTTAGAAGCGAAAGACCGGCAAACGCCGGATAAGGAAACAGGAGGAACGCGATGAGCGAAAAATTGATCATTGGCATCACAATGGGCGACCCGGCGAGCATCGGACCGGAGATTACGGTAAAAGCGCTGGCGAAGCCGGAGATTTATGAGATGTGCAATCCCATCGTCATTGGAGATGCGTCGGTTATGGAAGCGGCGGTGAAGATCGTCGGGATGGAAGACATCAGGATCCGCGCAGTGTCATCGGTGTCCGAGGCGAGATATGAGTGCGGAACCATTGATGTCTACGATATGAAACTGGTGGATGCAGATAAACTGGAGCGGGGCAAAGTGTCGGCGATGGCAGGCGAGGCGGCATTCCAGTATGTGAAAAAGGTGATCGAGCTGGCGATGGCAGGCGAGGTGGACGGAACCGTTACGAATGCATTCAACAAGGAAGCGGTAAATCTGGCCGGTCATCATTATTCCGGTCATACCGAGATTTATGCAGACTTTACCGGGACAAAGAAATATACGATGATGCTGGCCCACGAAAATCTGCGGGTCGTACACGTATCGACCCACGTGCCGCTGCGTGTGGCTTGTGACCGCGTAAAGAAGGAGCGGGTTTTAGAAGTGATCCGCATTGCCAACCAGGCATGCCTGGATCTTGGCATCGAACATCCAAAAGTGGGAGTCGCAGGGCTCAATCCGCACAGCGGTGAGAACGGCATGTTCGGAAGCGAGGAGATCGAAGAGATCACACCGGCGATCGAGGCGGCAAAAGCAGAGGGAATCTGTGCAGACGGTCCGGTTCCGCCAGATACCATCTTCTCAAAAGCAAGGGGCGGATGGTATGATATCGTGGTGGCGATGTACCACGACCAGGGACATATCCCGTTAAAGGTCGTAGGATTTGTCTATAACGAGGCAGAAGGGAAATGGGATGCCGTGGCAGGCGTGAACATCACATTGGGACTTCCGATCGTGCGCTCTTCGGTAGACCATGGAACTGCCTTTGATCAGGCGGGGAAGGGCGTCGCAAATGAGTTGAGTTTAATGAATGCCATTGATTATGGGGTTCGTTTAGCAAAAAGCAACAAGCAAAAACAAACAAAGTAAAGTGGAGGATGAAGGGATGAAAAAGAATTTAAAGAAGGTTATCGCATTAGGATTATCTACGATGATGGCAATGAGCCTGGCGGCATGCAACGATGGGGCAAGTGCCACGGCAACCACGGCTGCGACGGAGGGAAAGGTGAAAGAAGAAACCGAAGCAGCGCAGGATGCAGGCTTGAATGCAACGATTTTATTCGCAACACATGAGGTTGGAACCAGCAACTATAATTTATCAGCAGAGCTTGCAAAACTTTGGGAAGCCAATGGGATTGGCACAGTGGATGTACAGCCGATTTCTCCTGGTGGAATGGGGGCTCCGTATCTGTTCGAGCAGGGAAAAACCGATGTATCCTTTATCAACGGTGCGCCGGCAAAATGGGCATTTGAAGATGGTACGCTTGGTAAACCTCCGGTAACGGGCTATTCCGCAATGATTGGCGGTCTGACTAACGTATCGGCTGTAAACTTCCTGACGAAATCATTTATTGATAAATATAATGTAAATACCATAGAGGAAGCAATTCGTCAGAAACTTCCGATTCGTATTGGTTGTAGTCCGGTAGGCTCGATGGATAATGAAGTGGTACAGATTTTGTTAGAGTATCTTGGCACCAGTGAAGAGGATATAAAATCCTGGGGCGGTGATGTAGTTCATGGCGGCGGCTCCGACCTGTCCTCTATGGTAAAAGATGGAAAACTTGATTTTATGTTAGATCATACTTCCATCAACTCCTCCACTATGACTGAGATTGCTATGACCTGCGACGTACAGTTCAATCAGTGGGAAGATGCTACCCTGGATTATTTTGTAAATGAAAAAGGTTTCCAGAAAATCACTATCCCGGCAAATTCCTGGAAGGGTCAGACTGAGGAAATCATCAATGCAGGTACTCCGGACTGTCTGTTTGTAAGAACTGACTTGGATGAGGATGTAGTTTACTGGATGACAAAAACCATGTGTGAAAACAGAGATTACCTGGTTTCTATTCTGGGTTCCATCGATCCGTTTGATCCTGCAACTTGCTGGGAATCCGAAAAGATTGGCGGACTTGACTTACACCCGGGTGCAGAAAAATACTTTAAAGAAGCCGGATATATCAAATAAGACATAACGAAAATGGATTGGGGGATGTCAAATCTCCCTTTCCTGAAAATGGAGGAATGGAAAATGAGTGAAGCAACAAATGTTGAGAAGCAGCAAAAACCTAAAAGTAAATTTGCCAGCCTTCCAACTTGGCGGTACGGTACGCTGATTGCTCTGACAGTAGTGCTGTTTGCGTTTCAGCTTTACATCGCATTGGTGAGACCGCTGGATAAGTGGATCCAGGTTCCGGTACATCTGTGCTTATGCCTTGGTTTTGCGTTTTTACATAAACCAGTAGCAGATACTTGCAAGAGCAAATGGAGCAAGACTCTGGCGTGGGTTTATGATGTGATATTGTTAGCAGGCGTATGTTACTGTGCATATTACTTCATTAACAACCTGACTTACCTGCAGAACCGCATTTATAATGTGGACAGTATGACTACATCGGATCTGCTCTGCGCGTATGTTCTGCTGTTTATTGTTATGGAAGCAGTACGTAGATTTATGGGTATGAACCTGTTTATTTTTATCTGTATTTTCATTGCCTATGCATTTGTTGGGCAGCATATTCCAGGCTTGTTTAAATTCCGTGGAATGTCCTGGCAGGGATTTGGCGAGGTCATGGTGATGGACACCAATGGTATCCTTGGATCGCCGTTATCTTCCTCAGTGAATACGTTATTCTACTTCCTCATGTTTGGTGCATTTTTTGCAGTATGCGGCGGTGGACAGGTATTGATTGACTTGGGAATGAAACTGAGTGACAAGACTGCAGGTGGACCGGCTAAGGCAGCTGTGGTATCTTCTGGTCTGATGGGAATGATTTCCGGTTCTGCGGTTGCTAACGTGACCAGTACCGGTGTTATGACGATTCCGTTAATGAAAAAGGCTGGATATGAGCCGCATCAGGCAGGTGCGATTGAGGCAATTGCTTCTACCGGTGGACAGATTATGCCTCCAATCATGGGTGTCGGCGCATTTATAATGGCAGAAATGATTGGTATCAGCTATACCAGGATTGCCATGGCGGCTATTATCCCGGCTCTGGCGTACTATGGCTCTGTATTTGCTTTAGTCCATTTTCTTGCAAAGAAAAAACAGATGACTGCAAAAGACCAGAGCGTAATATATGAATCTGCTCCGATTAAGCCAAGATTATATCAGTTATCGCCTATTATTGTGCTGGTTGTAATGATATTTATGGGAAGCTCTTTGACGAGAGCGGCATTGGTAGGAACTGCTCTTGCGATTATCGTTAGCTTCATTTCGAAAGAAAATCGTATGAGTATCAGCGGATTTTTGGATGCGGCTTTAGATGCCAGCAAACAGGCATATGGCATTGCAATTCCTACTGCAGCATGTGGTATTATGATTGGTATTGTGGTACAGTCGGGTGTTGCAAACAAATTGGCAAAGATTATATCTTCAACTGGAAGTTCCAGTCTGGCGCTGGCATTGATTATTACTATGCTTGGCTGTATGCTTTTAGGAATGGCACTGCCGACAGTTGCGGCATACCTGATTGCCAATATCCTGTTTTGTTCGACGCTGGTTTCTCTTGGAATTGACCCGCTTCCGGCAAATATGTTTATCTTCTACTTTGGTGTTATTGCACAGATTACACCGCCGGTGTGTCTGGCATCTTTTACGGCTGCCGGTATTGCAGGGGCGAGCTCGTGGAAAACTGGATGGACGGCATTTGCCTATGCTCTGGTCTCCTTCCTTACTCCATACGTGTTCGTATTCCATCCATCACTGCTGCTTCAGGGTACGGTAATGCAGACGGTGGCTAATACAGCAATTATGGCATATGGCATCATTTTTTTGGCAGCTGGTATTTCAGGTTATATGTTTATTTCGATTGAGAAACCGGCTATCCGTGTGCTACTGGCTTGTGTTGCGGTCTTTATCATTATCCCGGAGACGATTACAACAGTGGTTGGGATTCCGTTGGGAGCTGTGATTTTAGTGTATTTCTATATGCAAAAGAGGAAACAAAAAACAACAGAACGGGTGGCTGCCTAATGGCAGCCATCGGTTCTGGATAAACGGGGGCAGCTATGGTTATAGATAAAATAGATAATATTTTTTTATATGAGCTTCTGGTCCATAATCTTCGAAATGGAATGGAAGCAGTAAAGGCACTATCTTCTTATGAGATAGGAAAATATGATTTTGATGGCGGCTATTTTATGATTCAAAAAGGCAGTACCAAACCGCTGGAAGAGGGAACTTTTGAGGCACATCGCAAATATGTTGATGTTCAGATCATCGTGGAAGGCAGCGAAGAAGTGGCATGGTCAGATATTACGGATTTGACTACGGCTGTTGAATATAATCCGGAAAAAGACGCAGAGCGGCTGACGGGCAGCTTTGATCATGTGATGAAGATTTCGGAAGGCATGTTCTATATGGCATTTCCGCATGACGGGCATAAACCGGTTTCCCATACTTCAGAGGAGCAGTCTTTTGTTAAGATTGTGATGAAGCTTCCGGTCGCATAGGGTGAGATGCGCCAGATGATACCAAGTTGTTGCATTGCAGATATGAAAAAAAGGTTGGGCTGAAAGTCCTTAACAGGGCTTTCAGCCCTGTTTATCTTTATATCTTTTCTATTCCTGTGTATATCCCACTCCGATTTCTCAACTGAATTTAATCATGGATACGCGCCTAAGGAACATTCCTCAGCTTATAGCAGATGGACGTTTCATCAGAACAGTTCCTTTATATGTTCCTTTAAAAATCGGACATAATCCTCTCCGCATTTCCCAAGCCCCCGTTCTTCGGAATACACATAACTGAGGCTTAATGGATGAAAGGGCAACGGGATTGTTACAACGCCGTGGGCATCATGAAACTTTCTGGAATGGGGAAAGACAATGCTAAAAGCGTTGGTGTTTGCCACTATGGAGATTCGGGAGGTAGTCGACTGGACGCAGATTAGTTTGTCCGGATTTACGAGGCTGCTCCACGGGGACCAGTTGACATCTCTGGAATATAAATCTGAAAATGCCACATAGGGATAGTCCTTTAGGCGTTCAAAATCAAAAGGATTCTGCTTAAGAAGCGGATGGTCTTTGGAGAGCTGGACGGAGAATACACTTTGGGCCAGCTCCACAGAACGGAGGTTGTAGCTTTTGCAGTAACGGTTAAATTCCGGGGAGTGGCCGTTGATGTCGATATTGATGACCAGGTCACAGAGGTTCTGGTTTAAGGCTGTCAGGCTTTCAGTGCCGGAACCTGTATAGCAGGAAAGGTGAATGCTTTCATGGTCCTGATAGGCGGCGCATAAGTCTACAAAAGCTTCGAATGCAGGATAGTACATTGGATAGATCACCCGGAACAGGCAGGAATTTTCACCCTTTCCGGTTTCCTCTGCAATATCCTGAAGCTGAGCCATAATCACCGAGGCCTTCTGGGCCAGACGGTTTCCAGCCTGTGTCAAATGCATACCAGAGGAGGTTCGTTCAAATATCGCAATGCCAAGTTCGTTTTCCAGGTTTTTGATAGAATTGCTCAGATTGGACTGTGATAAAAACAGTCGTTTGGCAGCCTTGGAGGCGGAGCCGCAGCGGGCAATTTCCAGGACATGTTGAAGTTGTTGTATGGTCATAAAGAATCTCCTTCCTGCATTCCCTCATTATTTCTTAATTATAAAGCTTCTGTTTCATCTTGTCTATTTATTAAATTGATACCCACCTATAAATAAAGCATATTTCCGCTGCAGCTTCATTTTGAGTATACTGATGTAAAGTGATAAAGTGAAAAGGGGAGGGACTCATTTTGGATAATGTACAGATCATTAGGGAAGCCGTAAAGCAGCGGGAGAAAGTTATTACAGGTTTAAATCAGGCTATATGGGAATACGCGGAAACCGGTTATGAGGAAGTGAATAGTGCTGCTGCCTTAAAGACTGCCTTAACAGATGAAGGTTTTGAGATTGAAGAGGACTTGGCCGGGATTCCGACGGCTTTTGCGGCAAGATGGGGACAGGGAAAACCTGTAGTGGGAATCCTTGGAGAGTATGATGCGCTGCCGGGTTTAAGCCAGCAGGCAGGTGTTGCAAGAAAATGTTCGATAGAGGGGAAACATGCTGGTCATGGCTGTGGTCACTGCGCTCTTGGGGCAGGGGCGGCGGGAGCAGCCATGGCAGCCAAGGCATGGCTGCAGGAGAAAAAATGTTCCGGCTCTGTCGTGTTTTTTGGCTGTCCTGCAGAGGAATATGGATTTGGCAAGGGATTCATGGCAAAAGCAGGCTGTTTTGACGGCGTGGACATGATGTTTACCTGGCACCCGGCTGATTTTAATGTATCTGTGGGGACCAGAATGGTGGCAAATTACAAGGTCCGATTTGATTTTAAGGGAATCACCGCTCATGCGGGCGCTACACCGGAGTTGGGAAGAAGCGCGTTGGATGCCTGTGAGTTGATGAACGTCGGCGTCAATTATCTGCGGGAACATGTTATCAGTGATGCGCGAATCCATTATGCTTATCTGGATAACGGCGGGGAAGCGCCTAATGTGGTTCAGGGACATGCGTCTCTTCTTTACTTTGTCCGGGCGCCTAAGCTGGCACAGAGCCGGGAAATTCTGGAGCGGATTAAAAAAATTGCCCAAGGGGCGGCGCTTATGACAGAGACGGAGGTAACGGTTAGAATTCTTGGCGGTTTAAGCGATGTAATTCCCAATCCAACGGCGTTTGAGATACTTTCGGATGCTTATTTGGAGATGGGTGGTCCGGAGTTTGATGAGGCGGATTATGCTATTGCCAGGGAATTTATGGCGGCAATGCCGGAGGCCGAGCGCAGTGCGGTGATCCGGAAAGCGGCAGACCAGAATCATGTGACACCGGAAGAATTTGCAAAAAGACCGTTAAATACAGTGGTGATCCCCTACAGCCCGATGATGCGCGAGAAGGTGATGACGGCTTCCAGTGATGTGGGGGATGTGAGTTATCTAGTGCCGACGGCTCAGCTTGCGGCGGCTGTGGCAGTTCCCGGTACGGGGCATCATACATGGCAGTTTACGGCTCAGGTTGGAAGCTCGATCGGCAGCAAAGCGTGCCTGGCGGCTGCTATGGCTATTGCCAGAGCCTGCGCTCATGTTTACGAAAGTCCGGATGTTGTGGTAAAAGCAAAAAAAGAGCTGTTTGATGAGACAGATGGCAAGTACCTCTGCCCGATTCCCGATGATTTAACATATGAAGATGCAAGATAAAAAAGAGAAGAGGAAAAAAGCATGACATTTAATCAGATTATGAACAGCCCGCTGCTTTACGGTTTTGTAGGGCTGGGAGTTTTATACATACTTGCGTTTTGTATCATCACTTTAAGAAAGGCGTATAAGCGCGGGCTGGAACTGGGGCTCGGAAAGGACAAGCTAAAAACTGTGATCACCTCCTCCGCCATTTATTCTATTGTTCCATCCATCTCCGTTGTTGTGGGGCTGTTCAGCCTGGCGACGGTCCTGGGAGTGCCCTGGTCCTGGTTCCGTCTCTCTGTTGTCGGTTCTGTAACTTATGAACTGATGGCTGCCGATATGGTGGCAACCGGCACTGGATATGAATCTATTGCTGCTTTAAATGCAGGGGGCGATGCTTCAATTGTAGGAACAGTCATGTTTGTTATGAGTTTTTGCATTATGGGGGGAATTGTGGGAATCCTTCTGTTTGGGAAAAAGATTCAGATGGGGTTAAGCAGTGCAAGGGTAAAACATGGAGAAGTGGGGGCTCTCTTAACAGGTGTTCTTTCTCTGGCGATTATTGAGGCATTTCTTCCGATGCAGTTAATGAAGGGAAAAATCCACATCGCAGTGGTCATCACTTCCTGCGTGATCGTGCTGATTCATCTGGCTGTTATCAAGAAATATAAGTGCCTGTGGCTGCGCAATTTTGTCATGGCTGATACGCTGATACTCGGAATGGCATCTTCGCTGGCCTGGATTCGGATACTTGGTTAGGAGGGAAAATAATGGATAAGAATTATGAAGACAGCATCCACCGCACCGGACGGATTGGAATCATCATTGGTATGTTTTTTATGTTGGGGATTCCTGCAGCTATGTGTATCGCCTATGACGTATGGCCGGGGAGCTTTGGGGAAATCCTGGCGGCAGGCGGAGGACTTTTTGCAGTATTTTTCCCGACCTGTATTGCGGAGGTGTTCAGCTATACGCCAATCCTTGGCTCTTCCGCTTACCTGACATTTTTGACAGGGAATGTCATGAACCTGAAAGTCCCGGTGGTAGTCAATGCCCAGATTTTAACGGATACTGCCTCTGGAACGGAAGAGGGCGATGTAGTGGCGACAATTGGAGTGGCGGTTTCTTCGATTGTAACAACACTTATTATTGTTGTGGGAGTTCTTCTTCTTGTGCCGCTCCGCCCGATACTAACGAGCCCGACGGTGAAAACTGCAACAACCTATCTGCTCCCGGCTTTGTTTGGCGGAATTTTCTTAAGCTTTGTCAATAATGACTGTGGAGATTACACGGCAAAAGGAAAGCCTTTGGTCATGGTGCTCCCATTGATCGTGGTCTTTGGCGCCAACGCCCTGTTTCCGCTATCCGGGCTGGAAGGCATTGTGGTACTGATCTGTATGGCACTGACCGTCGGCTGTGCCCTGATTCTTTATAAAATGGGGATAATAAAAATGATTCCTAAGGAGAAAAACGGTTCAGGGCATATGTGAGCCTGACGAAGACTCTGTCTATCCATATTTCATTCAAAATATGCGCAGGAATACGTAAGCTGTTGGTTTAAGAGAATTTTGCCGCACTGGCTGGCTGGCCGGTGCGGCAATTGTTGATTCTTTTGGTTTTATGATATTCCAAGTGCTTCTTTCACCTGTTTTCCAATAATACCATCAATTGTCATCCCGTTATCTTTTTGGAACTGCTCAACAGCTTTTTTTGTTTTTTGCCCCATGATGCCATCGGCAGTTCCGGCGTCGTATCCCAAATCGTTAAGGATCTCTTGAGCCTTTTTTATGGTATCGGATGTTCCTGTCTTGGATGATGATGTTGCTGTTTTTGAGCTGTTGCCTGAGAAGGGACAGACACCGTTTTTATGTAGATGCGCCGGATGTCCGCCACAGTGATAATGATAATGCCCCAATCCACTTTTGTTTTTATTATCCTTATGTCCGCCGCTTGAGTCAGTGCGTCCGCTGTGAGCTTCTGCAACAATGACATCATTTGGGATTGGATTGATTTGCGGAACTGTTGTACAAAGCAAAACTGATGCAAATAAAATAGCTGCATTACTCCTTTTCATACTGAACCCTCCAATAATAAAATTTGGTTACGAATATACATATATTGTAACAGATGGAACGGATTATGTAAACAAATGTTATTGCCATCAGGCAAGTTGATTTTACCAGTCCCTTTGTGGTATCATGATACCAGCCGTGAAATCCTGTTTTCACGCTTGGAAAAGAGGTGGCAAAATGGAAATGGAATATACCGTGATTGAGAACGGAATCCGCGTGGACAAGGTGACAGACCCGGGAGCGCTGGTCATCATACCAGAGGAAATAGATCACCGCCCGGTCACGGAGTTGGGCGCCTATGTGCTCGCGGGCAGTGAGGTGGAGGAACTGCATTTGCCGCCGCCGTTGAAGAAAATCGGTGCATATGCATTCTATAATTGTGAAAAAATAAAAAAGATATCTTGTTTCGGGAGGATTCAGGACCTGGGTACCGGGTTGTTTGCCGGAGGAAAAGGGGCAGAATTTCTGGAGTTTCATCAGTTTGAAGGTGAACGGTCTTATCTGAAGGACATGCTCTCAGAACTTCATCAGACTTTGCGGGTAAGGCTTCACGGAGCACAGGAGGCAAGGCTGATATTCCCGGAATATTTTGAAGAGTCGGTGGAAAATACACCTGCCCGGATTCTGGTCATCCAGACACATGGCTGCGGGCACAGGTACCGTTACTGTTTTAATAACCGGGAGTTTCAATACCGGGACTATGACGAGCTGTTTCCCCATGTGCAGGTACAGGAAAGCGAGGCTCTGGTTACGGAACTGGCGCTTGGGCGTATACTCTATCCATGCGGTTTGACGGAGGCCAACCGGCTGATGTACCAGTCGTATATACGAGAACACTGGAAGATGGCGGGGCGGCTGATCGTGGAAACGGACTGCAGGAAGTGCGAGACGTACAATAACCTGGACAGGGGGCTGATGCCCTGGTTTGCGGAGCACTATATCGAGACGGTATCTCAGGTCCAGACATTGATTGAGACGGCCCAGGCGGCAGGCGATACAGAAATGGTCGGCTGGCTGATGAATTTCAGGCATGAAAAGCTGACAAGGGAGAAGATGTCTTCTCCTCAAAAGAAACGCCGGTTTGAACTGTAGATAAAAGAAGACAGCAGCAAAGGAAGGATGGTGGAATCGCATGATAGACCCTACAAGGCACCGGCAGTTAGAAGAACTGAACCAGGTGGAACTGTGTGTCAGAATCCTTCAGAATGCAAGGAATGAACTATACCTGAACATGAGGTTTTTAGACCTGTCTTTGAGCAGCCTGGGGTTTGAGGCGGACCCGGCCTGCGAAGGGATTGGAACAGACGGATTTGTCATTTACTATCATCCTGACCATCTGTGCGGACTGTACCGCAGGGGAAGGGTTCTGGTGAACCGTTCGTATCTCCACATGGTCCTGCACTGCCTGTTTCTCCATATGGATACCCGGGGCAAACGGGCTTGGGACTACTGGAATCTGGCATGTGACATTGCGGCAGAGTCCATGCTGGATGAGATGTATATCAAGTGCGTGCATGTGCCTGTTCCGCCATACCGACGCGAATTGTACGGACGGCTGAGGAAAAAACGGAAGGTATTGAATGCGGAAAGCGTCTACCGTGAACTTCAGGAGATGAAGCTGTCAGAGAAGCAGTACAACAGGATGCGGGATGAGTTTTTTGTGGACGACCACCGGTACTGGGCGCTGGATGATAAGTCCCCGAAGACCAGTATGGTCCGGCAGAACCAGTGGAATGACAACCGGGAGAAAATGCAGACCGAGATGGAGACGATGGGAAATCAGGAGGATGAGGAGGCAAAAAGCCTGCTCACCCAGGTACAGGTGGAGAACAGGGAGCGCTATGATTATAAGCAGTTCCTGAGGAAATTTTCGGTCCTGAAAGAAGAAATCCAGGTCGATGAAGACTCTTTTGACTATATTTTTTATACCTATGGGCTGTCGCTGTATGGGAATATGCCCTTAGTTGAGCCGCAGGAGTCAAAGGAAGTGTACCGGATTGAGGATTTTGTGATTGTGATCGATACCTCGATGTCCTGTTCGGGAGATCTGGTCCGCCGCTTTTTGGAGGAGACTTATGATGTCCTGTGCGAGTCAGAGAGCTACTTTAAAAAGGTAAATATCCATATCATCCAGTGCGACGAGCAGGTTCAGGCGGACCGGCTGGTTACAAGCCGGGAAGAGATGGATGAATATATGAAGGATTTTTCGATAATCGGGCAGGGCGGTACGGATTTCCGCCCGGCATTTGAATATGTGAACCAGATGCTTGCGGCAGGAGCGTTTAAGAAGCTCCGCGGACTTTTGTATTTCACAGATGGGGAGGGGATTTATCCGGTAAAAAGACCGGTATACGATACGGCGTTTGTGTTTGTGGAGGACCAGTATACGGATATCTCGGTGCCTTCATGGGCAATGAAGCTGATTTTGGAACCGGAACAGATTATGGAAGAAGGAGAAAAGACAAGATGAATATCAAGCGGGCAAAGGAAGAGATAAAAGATACGATTGCCGCATACCTGATGAAGGACGAATTTGGCAGTTATGAGATTCCGTCCATCAGGCAGAGGCCGGTCCTGCTGATCGGACCTCCCGGCGTGGGGAAGACCCAGATCATGGAACAGATTTCACGGGAATGCCAGATTGGGCTGGTAGCGTATACGATCACCCATCATACGAGGCAGAGCGCCATCGGACTTCCATTTATTGAAAAGAAGCAGTACGGCGGGCAGGAATATGCCGTGACCGAGTATACCATGAGCGAGATTGTGGCCTCGGTCTACGACAAGATAGAACAGACCGGGTTGTCGGAGGGAATCCTGTTTATCGATGAGATCAACTGTGTTTCGGAGACGCTGGCTCCTACGATGCTGCAGTTTTTGCAGGGAAAGAGCTTTGGCGCCCATAAGATTCCTGAGGGGTGGGTGATCGTGGCGGCAGGCAATCCGCCGGAATACAACAAGTCCGTCCGGGAATTTGACATTGTGACGCTGGACCGGATCCGCATGATTCAGGTAGAACCGGATCTGGAGGCGTGGAAGGAATATGCGGAGCGGGTAAACATCCATCCGGCTGTCCGCGCCTATGTGAACATCAGGAAGCAGAATTTCTGCCAGATCGAGACTACGGTGGATGGAAAGCTGTTTGCCACGCCACGTGGCTGGGAGGATCTGTCGGAGCTGATCGGGGTCTATGAGAGACTGCAGAAAACGGTTGACCGGGATGTGGTCGCGGAATATATCCAATTTCCGAAGATTGCAAAAGATTTTGCCAATTATCTGGAACTGTATTATAAATATCAGGATGATTACCAGGTGGAACGGATTCTGGAAGGAGAGATTCCGGCGGGGGCAGTGGATAAGCTTGCCAGAGCGCCGTTTGATGAGCGGATCAGTGTGGTAGGACTTTTGCTTTCCGGTCTGGGGAATCAGTTCCGTGCGGTCTGGCAGCTGGAGACGGTCCTGCAGGAGACCATGGAGCGTGTAAAACAGGTCCATGATCAGCCGGAGTTTGGGAAGACACCGCTGGCTGTGCTCGGGCAGGCGATTGAGTCGCTGGAGAATGAGAGGGAGAAAAAACTGGCGGCCGGTCTGCTGTCAAGGATGGACAGGAAGCTCTCTCTGGAGGTGGAGAAAAAACTGGAAACGTATCTCGGGGTACTGCGAATGGATGGCGCAGACGGGCTGACAGGCGTAAGCGGCGAGGAGGCGTGGAACAGAATCCGGGAGATGTTTAGCACTGACAGTGATGATTATGAATCTATGCTGGAGCGCGGCGGCACTATGCTGGAGCACGCATTTAACTTTATGGAGGCGGCATTTGCAGACAGCCAGGAGCTGGTGATGTTCCTGACAGAATTGAATACCGGTTTTTACAGTGTTCATTTTCTCCAGCAATACGATTGTGAGCGCTATTACCAGTACAATAAAAATCTGCTGTTTGATGAACAGGAGCAGGGGATATTAAAGGACATGGAGAGATAGAAAGGAAGAGGACAGATGAATTTATTATTGATGCAGGCGGCAATGGAGCAGACCCAGCCTGTTGCTTTACAGGTACAGGAAGATTTGCAGCAGTTAAAACCGAATGTGATATTGGAAACCGTGAAGGGATGGACGCCGGGGCTGCTGGCTTTTGGATACCGGCTGCTGATCGCGGTGGTCATCATCCTGATCGGGATGCGGATCATCAAGTCGGGCAGGAAGGTGGTGCAGAGGACCTTTGAGAGGATGGAGCTGGACCTGAGCCTGAGCAAGTTCCTGATATCCGTGTTGGATGCGATCGCGTATGCGCTGGTATTTTTTATCGCTGCCGATAAGATCGGGATACCGTCGGCATCTATCATTGCGCTGATCGGTTCTGCCGGACTGGCTATCGGCCTTTCCCTTCAGGGAAGCCTTGCCAACTTTGCCGGAGGGATTCTGATTCTGGTGATGCGGCCGTTTGTCGTGGGCAATTACATAATCTGCGGCGATGTGGAGGGGACGGTCCATGACATCGGACTGGTCTATACGACACTGATGACGGTGGACAATAAAAAGGTAACGATACCAAACGGCAGTTTGTCCAATGCGACTTTGATCAATGTGACTGTGCAGGAGAAGCGCCGGGTGGATATCCGGGTCGGCATCGGCTACTCTTCCGATATGAAGAAAGCCAAAGCCATCATTGAAGACATCTACCGCTCTCATCCGCTTGTGCTGGAAGATGAGGATATCACGGTATTTGTGGACGAACTGGCAGACAGCGCCGTGATGATCGGCGGCAGAGGCTGGACGAAGACGGAGAATTATTGGAAAGCCAGATGGGATATCACGGAATCCATCAAGGAGCGGTTTGACGAGGCGGGAGTAGAGATTCCGTTTAATCAGCTGGATGTGAATATCCGCGGTGGAAAACTGGGAGAATAGTAGAATGAAAAATATCTTGCAGAAATTAGCACTCACCTATTGACAGTGCTAACAACAAGTGTTATAGTACGTGTATAACAATGATGGAAGGTAGTAACCTCACCCGATTCATAGAAATGGAGGCACTGACTATGAACATAAATAAATTCACCCAAAAATCCATGGAGGCAGTCCAAAACTGCGAGAAGCTGGCATACGAGTACGGCAACCAGCAGATTGAGCAGGAGCATCTGTTCTACAGCCTGCTGACGCTGGATGACAGCCTGATCTTAAAGCTGCTGACCAAGATGGGAGTCACAAAAGAGATCATCCTGAATGAGGCAGAGCAGAAGCTGTCGGGTCTTCCGAAGGTCAGCGGCGGAAGCCAGGTTTATATCAGTAAAGATTTGAATACGGTTTTAATCCATGCAGAAGATGAGTCCAAGGCGATGGGCGACGAGTATGTGTCGGTAGAACACATCTTTTTGTCTATGATCAAACATGCGGACAGGACGATGAAGGAGCTGTTCCGTCAGCACGGCATTACGAGGGATGCGTTTTTGCAGGCGTTATCCACGGTGCGCGGGAATCAGCGGGTTGTGAGCGACAACCCGGAGGCGACCTATGACACACTGGAAAAGTATGGTTATGATCTGGTGGAGCGGGCCAGGGACCAGAAGCTGGACCCGGTGATCGGGCGCGATGCCGAGATCCGGAACACGGTGCAGATCCTCTCCAGAAAGACAAAGAACAATCCGGTCCTGATCGGAGAACCGGGAGTCGGTAAGACGGCGGTGGTGGAAGGGCTGGCCCAGCGGATCGTGCGGGGCGACGTACCGGAAGGACTGAAGGACCGCAAGCTGTTTGCGCTGGATATGGGCGCACTGGTGGCCGGGGCAAAGTACCGCGGTGAATTTGAGGAGCGTCTGAAGGCAGTCCTGGAAGAAGTGAAAAAGAGCGATGGGCAGATCATTCTGTTCATCGACGAGCTTCACACCATCGTAGGCGCAGGAAAGACAGAGGGTTCGATGGATGCGGGCAACCTGTTGAAACCGATGCTGGCAAGGGGCGAGCTGCACTGTATTGGTGCGACCACCCTGGATGAGTACCGCAAATATATCGAAAAGGACGCCGCCCTGGAGCGGAGGTTCCAGCCTGTGCTGGTAGACCAGCCGTCCGTGGAGGATACGATATCCATCCTGCGAGGCATCAAGGAGCGGTATGAGGTGTTCCACGGAGTGAAGATTACCGACTCCGCCCTTGTCTCGGCAGCAGTCCTGTCAGACCGCTATATCACGGACCGTTTTCTGCCGGACAAGGCGATTGACCTGGTAGATGAGGCGTGTGCGCTGATCAAGACAGAGCTGGATTCCATGCCGGCAGAACTGGATGAGCTGTCCAGAAAGATCATGCAGATGGAGATTGAGGAGACGGCTCTGAAAAAAGAGACGGACCGCCTGAGCCAGGAGCGCCTGGAAGATCTGCAGAAAAATCTGGCGGAGCTTCACGATGAATTTGCATCGAAGAAGGCCCAGTGGGAGAATGAAAAGTCGTCGGTGGACCGGCTGTCTGCGCTGAGGGAAGAGATTGAACAGGTGAACCGGGATATCGCCCAGGCACAGCAGCAGTACGACTTGAACAAAGCGGCAGAGCTTCAGTATGGCAGGCTTCCCCAGCTCCAGAAGGAACTCGAGGCGGAGGAAGAAAAGGTAAAGAACCAGGATCTAAGCCTTGTGCACGAGAGCGTTACAGAGGATGAGATCGCCCGGATCATCTCCCGCTGGACGGGGATTCCGGTCAGCAGGCTGAATGAAAGCGAGCGGAGCAAGATCCTTCACCTCGACGGCGTGCTCCATGAGCGGGTAGTCGGCCAGGATGAAGGCGTGGAAAAGGTGACGGAGGCAATCCTGCGCTCCAAGGCAGGAATCAAGGACCCGACAAAGCCGATCGGCTCTTTCCTCTTCCTTGGCCCGACCGGCGTCGGTAAGACAGAGCTTGCAAAAGCCCTTGCCGAGGCGTTGTTCGACGATGAGAACAATATGGTCCGGATCGATATGAGCGAGTACATGGAGAAACACTCTGTGGCGCGTCTGATTGGAGCGCCTCCAGGATATGTGGGCTATGACGAGGGCGGCCAGCTTACCGAAGCCGTGCGCCGGAAACCATATTCGGTTGTCCTGTTCGACGAGGTGGAAAAAGCCCATCCCGACGTATTTAACGTGCTGCTCCAGGTGCTGGATGATGGAAGGATTACCGATTCTACGGGTAAGACCGTGGACTTTAAGAACACGATCCTGATCATGACGTCCAACATCGGTTCCCATTACCTGTTGGAGGGCATCGATGAAAACGGTGCCATCCGTCCGGATGCGGAGGCTATGGTCATAAACGAACTTCGCGCCCATTTCCGTCCGGAATTTTTGAACCGCCTGGATGAGACGATCCTGTTCAAGCCTCTGACGAAGGAGAATATCCATCATATCGTCGATCTGATGATTGCAGATGTGAACAGGCGGCTGGCGGATAAGGAGCTGAAGGTGGAACTGACGGAAAGCGCAAAGGAGTTTATCACAGAACGGGGATACGACCCGGCCTATGGGGCCCGCCCGCTCAGACGGTATCTGCAAAAGCATGTGGAGACCCTGGCGGCGCGGATCATCCTGGAAGGGAATATCAGCGAAGGGCAGACGATCGTGATCGATACATCGGAGCGTGAAGACGGACTGATTGCATTTGTAGAATAGAAGAAAAAGACAAAAAGGACGGCTTTTGCAGGCAGGAGGCAAAAGGCGGAGGGAACAAGAGATGGAAAAATTATATTACGAAGATTCAGAATGTACGATATTTGAGGCGGAAGTAGTCTCCTGTACCCCGGCGGCCGGGGGGCGTTATCTGGTCACCCTGGACCGGACGGCTTTTTACCCGGAAGGGGGCGGTCAGCCTTATGATACCGGAGTGCTGGGGTCGGCCAGGGTTCTTGAGGTTCATGAAAAGGGCGGGGAGATTCTGCACACGACTGACTCCCCGCTGGAGACAGGAGCGGCGGTCACAGGCAGGGTGGACTGGGAGCGGAGGTTTTCCAACATGCAGAACCACTCAGGGGAGCACATCCTGTCGGGAATCATCCACAAGCGTTTTGGCTATGACAATGTAGGGTTTCATATGGGCGCCGATGCCGTGACCGTGGATTTCAACGGAGTTATCACGCCGGAAGAACTCCTGGAAGTGGAGACGGCCGCCAACCGGCTGGTTTATAAAAATGTCCCCATCATCACCTCCTGCCCGTCGCCGGAAGAACTGCATACGATGGATTACAGAAGCAAAAAAGAGCTGTCCGGCGAAGTGCGGATCGTGACAATCCCTGACGGAGACGTCTGTGCCTGCTGCGGCACTCACGTAAAAACTACCGGTGAGATCGGAATCATCAAGACGACGGGGATGATCAATTATAAAGGCGGCGTGCGGATTTCCATGCTCTGCGGAGAAGACGCCCTGGCCGACTACCGGAAACGGCAGGAGCAGGTGACGGATATTTCCCATCTTCTCTCGGCAAAGGCCGATGCCGTGACGGAGGCTGTGGCAAAGCTTAAGGGGGAGGCGGCAGAAAAAGATATGCTGATCAACCGGCTTTACCAGCAGATATTTACGGCGAAGACAGCGTCCCTTCCTGACAGTGCAAGCCCTCTTTGCCTGTTTGAAGAAAATCTGAATCCGGTCCAGCTCCGCCAGTTCTGTACGATGCTCTACGAACAGAAGAAGGGCAGGATCGTGGCGGTCTGCTCCCGGAACGAGACAGCGTTTCAGTTCGCCCTTGGCAGCGGAAGCGTGGATGTGCGCCCTGTCAGCAAAGCGCTCAACCAGCAGCTGAATGGCCGCGGAGGCGGGAGCAGCCTGATGGTACAGGGAATGTGGAACTCCACAGAAGACCAAATCCGGGAGGCAGTCCTCGGCATCGCTTTAGGAGCGGGGGAAGTTTGTTGACGCTTAGATTATTTTGTATTAGAATAAACGTAATTACAGTACAAAAGCACCGATAAGGAGGGCACATCTGTGGATGTAAAACAGTTAGCAGTAGAAAAACATAAGGAGTGGAAAGGAAAGATCGAGGTCATTTCCCGCGCGCCGGTCACCAACCGGGAAGAGCTGTCCCTGGCGTATACACCAGGCGTGGCAGAGCCGTGCCTGCTCATTGCAGAGGACGAGGAGCGCGCTTACGACTATACAAGAAAAGGCAACCTGGTAGCCGTGATCACCGACGGGACGGCAGTTCTGGGGCTTGGAGATATCGGACCGTCTGCCGGTATGCCGGTCATGGAGGGAAAGTGCGCCCTGTTTAAAGAGTTTGCGGATGTAGACGCATTTCCGCTCTGCGTAGATTCCAAGGATGTGGATACTATCGTAAATACCATTGCCCTGATCTCCAAGAGCTTTGGCGGCATCAATCTGGAGGACATCGCAGCTCCGAGATGTTTTGAAATCGAGAAAAAGCTGAAAGAGGTCTGTGACATTCCGATTTTCCATGACGACCAGCACGGAACTGCGATCGTCGTGGGCGCAGCCCTTTTAAATGCCGTAAAAGTGACAGGAAAGCAGATGGGAGCGCTCCGCGTGGTGATCAACGGCGCAGGCGCAGCCGGTATCGCGATCGGCAAGCTGCTGATTGAGATGGGCTTTGGAAACATTATCATGTGTGACATCAACGGCATTATCTGTGAAGGGGATGAGGGCTTAAATTCCGGCCAGGAAGAGATTTCCCATATCAGCAATAAAGAGAAAGAACACGGCAAGCTGGCAGATGCACTGAAAGGCGCAGATATCTTCATCGGTGTGTCCAGACCGAATCTTGTCACAAAAGAGATGGTGGCGACCATGAACCGGGGCATCGTGTTTGCGATGGCGAATCCTGTGCCTGAGATCATGCCGGATGAGGCGAAGGCAGGCGGCGCGGCAGTCGTTGGGACAGGACGTTCCGATTTCCCGAACCAGATTAACAACGTTTTGGTATTCCCGGGCCTGTTTAAAGGCGTCCTGGCTGTCCGTGCAAAAGACATCACCGATTCGATGAAGGTAGCCGCAGCTCACGCGATCGCATCTGTCATCCCGGAAGAAGAGTTAAGTGACGAATATGTCATCCCGTCTTCCTTCGACAAGCGCGTGGCATTGGCAGTCGCAAACGCGGTGGCAAAAGAAGCGGTGAGGCTGGGTATCAACCGGGCTCCTTACGAAGAGATAAAGTAACTGTTTAATTTAAGAAAATATACAAAGAAAAGAACTGCTTTTCCCCCACAGAAAGCAGTTCTTTTGTCACGATCAAAAACCGTCACACTATAAAGTTCGCGCTTGGTATCCCCATACCAAAGTAGAAGTAAGACACGCCGTTGTGTTTCTTACAAAGAACAATATAGCATCATTTCCATTTTCCGTCAATCTAATTTGTGCATATTGAGTAAAAATCAAGCTAAAATTTCCGAAATTTTTAAAAAATCCACATGATTGTCCGTGATACAAACACAACCGTCTACGAGACGGATACTGGGGATAAAAAACTCCGAATATACACATACTGAATCTGTGAAAACAGACTGGAATGGAGGCGTGGGCAAACGATGGAATTTTCAAAATCAATGGTTGACAATATGGAACATATGAAACAGGCCCTGAATGCGGATAAGAGCTTTGACGTGGTGTACCGCGTCGTGGATATCGGCGGGAGACAGTGCTGCCTGTTCTTTATCGATGGATTTACGAAGGACGAGGTACTCTTAAAAATCCTGCAGTCCTGGTGGTCGATCAAACCGGACGACATGCCGCAGGACGCTCACGGTTTTTCCAAAAAATATCTCCCCTATGGAGAGATTGGCTTATTGAAAAACGATGAGGATGTCATCCTGCAGCTTCTCTCCGGCATCACCTGCCTGTTTGTGGATGGGTATGACGTCTGCCTTACGGTAGACTGCCGCACTTATCCCGCAAGGAGCGTCAGCGAGCCGGAAAAGGACAAGGTCCTGCGCGGCTCCAGAGACGGCTTCGTAGAAACCCTCATCTTTAATACCGCGCTGATCCGGCGGCGCATCCGGGACCCCAGGTTTATCGTGGAGATCATGAATGCGGGGGAAAGCTCCCATACGGATATCGCCGTCTGCTACATGGATGGGCGTGTGGATACGGAGCTGCTGGACAAGATCAAGGGGCGGATCAAAAAACTTCACGTAGACGCCCTGACGATGAACCAGGAGAGCCTTGCGGAGTGCCTGTATCCCAACAAATGGTACAACCCGTTTCCCAAATTAAAATACTCCGAACGCCCCGACACTGCGGCGGCCTGCATTCTGGAAGGAAATGTCATTATCCTTGTGGACAATTCCCCGGCAGCGATGATCCTGCCTTCGTCGGTTTTTGATATCATAGAAGAAGCGGATGATTATTATTTTCCTCCGATCACCGGAACGTATCTGCGCCTGTCCCGGATGGTGACTTCCATCCTGAGCCTGCTTCTGACGCCTACCTGGCTGATGTTCATGATGAAACCGGACTGGATACCGGAATGGCTGGAGTTCATCCGGCTGTCGGACCCGTCCTATGTGCCGCTGATCTTTCAGCTTCTCATCCTGGAATTTGCCATCGACGGGCTGCGCCTTGCAGCGGTCAATACCCCGAGTATGCTGACCACGCCGCTCAGTGTGATCGCAGGTATCGTTCTGGGGGAATATGCGGTCAAATCCGGCTGGTTCAACAGTGAGACCATGCTCTACATGGCGTTTGTCACGATTGCCAACTATAGCCAGTCCAGCTTTGAACTTGGCTATGCAATCAAATTCATGCGGGTCATCATCCTGGTCCTGACCTCCATATTCCATGTGTGGGGATATGCGGCGGGCGTCCTGTTCTCGGTCTGTGCGATTCTGTTCAACAAAACGATCGCAGGAAAAAGCTATATCTATCCGCTGATTCCGTTCCACTGGAGCGAGCTGAAAAAACGGTTCCTCCGGGGGAGGCTTCCGGTTGAGGAAAAACAGGGATGATCAGATCCCGGCATCACCACCCGGAAGTAAACAGCATATCACGGTTCACCGTCTGGTAAAACAGGCGGTGGATCTCTTTTATGTCCCGGGTCTGGCCAAGGATCCACATCAGTTTTGTGACCGTGGCCTCCAGCGTCATGTCATAGGCCTCGAGAAGCCCGAACTCCCGTTTGATGGTGTTTCCAACCTCGTAGATGGACATATTGCTTCCCTCGTTGGTGACCTGGGTTGTCATCACGACCACCTTGCCTGCCGATACCCATCGCTCGATGGCGCTGTGGAAATCCCCGGTTTCATAGGAAGGAAGACCGCCGACTCCGAAGGACTCGATGATCAGTACGTCATAGTGCCCGGCCAGATAGTCCACCACGCCGGAGTCCAGAGAGGGAATCAGCTTGAGGAGGGCGACACGGGTGTCCAGATTGTGGTAGAAACGCACCGGTTTTGTAAGGAGCGCCTTGTCGTCCAGATAAAAGATGATATGTCCGTCCTGGATCGTGGCGATATAGGGGAAATTGATGCTGGAAAATGCGTTGTAGCTTTTGGTCCGCTCTTTTTTTCCCCTCGTGCCCGCGATGACCTTTCCGTCAAATACGATGGTGACGCCGTAGGCCTTGTCGCAGCAGGCGAACCGGAGGCTGTCGAGAAGGTTGGTTTTGGCGTCGGTGATCTCTAAGTCGATCGGCTTTTGCGCCCCGGTTACAACGACCGGTTTTGGCGAATTCTGGATCAGATAGGACAGCGCCGCGGCCGTATAGGCCATGGTATCTGTGCCGTGACAGATGACGAAGCCGTCGTATTCGTCATAATGGCTTTCTATGGTGTCTGCAATCATCAGCCAGTGTTTCGGCTGCATATTGGTGCTGTCGATGTTGAGGACCTGGACGGCGTCTGCGTGGCAGAACGTTCTGGCGTCCGGTACATAGCCAAGCAGCTCGTCGGAGGTGATGAGGGGTTTCAGTCCGTCCTCACTGCGCTTGGAGGCGATGGTCCCGCCTGTGGCAATCATTAAAATCCGTTTCATTTCGGTATCCTCCTGTTGCGAAAGTCTTGAATTCTCTGTCTTGACATTGTATCATAAGTATGCCCGGTGGACAACTTGATAGACACCGCTATACAGAGATTAGCAGGAGGATAAAGACGATGGCTGTACCAAAAGACCCGGTAATATTATTGAGTTATCTGAACACCCAGCTGAGGGATACCTACCCGTCGCTGGAGGAACTGTGCAGGTCCCTGAACCTGGAACAGGCAGAAATCGAGGCAAAGATGGAGATGCTGGATTATCACTATGACGAGCGGCAGAACCGCTTTTGCTGAGTACGGCTGGTTTGAAAAACCGGATGGGGGATAAAAAAGACAAGGGGAACCGGGATGGCGTGACACTGGTAGAAGTGATCACGGTGCTGGTGATCCTGGCCGTGCTTGCCGCCATGACCGTGCCGACGCTTCTGGGATTTATTGATAAAGTAAAGGAACGGCAGTATGTCATTGAAGCGTACAGCGTAAAAAGTTCTGCCCAGATGTTTGTGACGGAACATTACGCGGCGGGTACCCTGGACGACCCCAGAGTGATGATGAAGCTGATCGAGGGAAAACTGACCTCAAAGGACCATGCCCTTTATCCGTATCTGAAGATCAAATGCAGTCCCGGCGCCAGGCTGAAAGGAGCGACGGCCAAGCTGGATACAGGAGTTCTTCTGGAAATCGTGTATCAGGTGGACAAATATAAGATCACATTGAACGAAGAAGGGGAACAGATTGAGATCGTACCCGCAAACCCGCGCAGGATCGGCAATTGAAATCCGGCAGGGAACATGGTATGATAGGTGATAAGTTTTTAATGAATCATCAGAAAGGACGGAAGGTATGGCACAGGTGGCGGCAGTCTGGACATGGATGATGGAGCATCTGCTCTATATCAACCTGGTATTGTCAATTATTATTGTGTTTTTTCAGAGGCGGGACCCGAAGTCTGTCTGGACATGGCTGCTCCTGCTCTATTTCGTGCCGGTGTTCGGATTTTTCTTTTACCTGATCTTTGCCCAGGACATGCATAAAAATAAGATGTTTCGGGTGAAGGAAGTGGAGGACCGGCTCCGGTACTCGGCAAAAAGCCAGGAAGACTTCCTGAAGTCCGATGACCTTTATCTGGAGGACCCGCTTGCGGCTGAATATGGCGATCTGGTCCTCTATAATCTGGAGACATCCGGCGCGGTGCTCACGCTGGACAACCAGGTGGAGATCTTCACCGACGGAGAAGAGAAGTTTGAAGACCTCCGGAGGGAACTTCGGCGGGCGGAGCATTTTATCCATATCCAGTATTATATTATCAAAAATGATGAACTGTTTGATTCGATTGTTCCCATTCTGCTTGACAGGGTGAAGCATGGGGTGGAGGTGAGGATCCTTTATGACGGAATGGGCGGCAGGTTTATGCCAAAGAGGCGATGGAAGGAATTGGAACAGGCAGGGATCCGCGTGGGCTGTTTCTTTCCACCGTTTCTTGGCCGCCTGAATCTCCGTGTAAACTACCGCAACCACAGGAAGATCGTGGTGATAGACGGACAGACCGGCTATGTCGGCGGGTTTAATATTGGAAGGGAATATCTGGGGAAGGACCCCAAATTTGGATATTGGAGAGATACCCACTTAAAGATCCAGGGGGACGCGGTCATCAGCCTGCAGATCCGGTTTGCCCTCGACTGGAATTATGCGGTCAGGGAGAATCTGTTTAAGGACGGGCGTTATTTTATGGACCGGGTCCGTGCGGCGAGAAATATGTCGTCGCTGCCTGTGATGCTCGATAAGCTGGAGCGGGATGCGCTGGGGATTCAGATCATAACCAGCGGACCGGATTCCCAGACCCGGCAGATCCGGGACAATTATCTGGAACTGTTCCATAAGGCCAGACATCATATCTACATCCAGACGCCGTATTTTGTGCCGGACGACGCAGTGCTGACTGCGCTGAAGATCGCGGCGCAGTCCGGAGTGGATGTCAGGCTGATGATTCCCTGCAAACCGGACCATCCGTTTGTATATTGGGCTACCTATTCTTATACCGGAGAACTGGTGGATGCAGGGGCCAGATGCTACACCTATGAGGATGGGTTCCTTCATGCCAAGGGCGTGATGGTGGACAGCCGGGTGAACTGCTATGGCACTGCCAATATGGATATCCGCAGTTTCGAACTGAATTTTGAGGTCAACGCCATCATCTATGATGAGGATACTACGGAGCGGCTGGAGGAGGCGTTTTTGGAGGACCTGACCCGGTGCCGTGAAGTGACCCGCGAAGTATATGAGGCGAGGAGCCTTTGGGTACGGATCAAGGAACAGGGCAGCCGCCTTTTATCGCCGCTGCTTTAAAAAACATGTATCATGCCGTGACAGACTGCACATACTACTGTCATGGACAGACTGAGAACATTACTATTTAATTTTTTTAAGTGTGGAGTGACCGGATGGTGTCTGGAGGTGATATTTACCTCGGTGGAATCCATCATGGCACAGGATTGGAGGCTGATGGGAAGGACGTCCCTTCTCATGTTTCCCATCTATGGGATGGGAGCGCTGCTGGCGCCGATCGGAAAGGGCATCGACCGCTTTTTGGGAGAGCCGGATATCCGTCCTGCCGACCGTTATCTGCGTCATGGGATGGTTTACATGGTGCTGATCTTTACGGCAGAATACCTGTCAGGCGCATGGCTGAAAGCCAGAGGGATCTGTCCCTGGGATTACAGTGCGAGCCGTACGAATGTGGGCGGGTTGATCCGCCTTGATTTTGCGCCCCTGTGGTTTGGGACAGGGCTGTTGTTCGAAGAAATTACAAAAAAGAAGGGCAGATGACTTGTATTTGCCTTTCTTTTTTTATATACTTGACATCATAGTGAGGTGAAAGAGATGATACGATTTATATTAGTGGCACTGGTACTTTTTGGCTTTTTGATCTCCAGCATTCCGCTTCTGATCGGTTCGCGGGCGGTGTCAAAGCACAACCGGAGAAAAGAGCAGGAGTACAGCCTGAAAGTGGTGCAGGCAATGTTCCGCATGATCATCCGTATCACCGGTTCCAGGGTGACGGTGAAGGGCGCGGAGAATATCCCCGACGGGGCGGTATTGTATGTGGGAAACCACAGAAGCTATTTTGACATTCTGGTAGGCTATACCAGCGTTCCGGGGCTGACCGGGTTCGTGGCAAAAAAGGAGATGCTGCGCTATCCGCTTCTGTCTGACTGGATGAAGAACGTCAACTGCCTGTTCCTGGACAGGAAGGATGTCAAGGAGGGATTGAAGACAATCCTGATGGGCATCGAAAAGGTGAAACATGGAATATCTATCTGGATCTTCCCGGAAGGAACCCGCAGCGAAAGTGAAGATATCCTGGAACTTTTGCCTTTTAAGGAAGGCAGCTTAAAGATTGCGGAAAAATCCGGCTGCCCGATCGTCCCGGTGGCGATCACGGGGACAGCGGAGATTTTTGAGCGGCATCTTCCGTTCATAAAGCCGTCCGAGGTGACGATCGAGTACGGAAAACCGATCTATCTGAAGGAACTGTCCCCGGAGGACAGAAAGCGTTCGGGCGCTTATACCCGGAATATCATTATAGAAATGCTGAAAGAAGAACAGCAGGCGCGGAGGAAATAGGTCCAGTGGATTTACAGGAATGCAGGGAACAGTTAGACCGGATCGACAAAGAGATCGTAGAACTGTTCGAACAGAGGATGGCAGTCTGCGGCGAGGTCGCAGAGGATAAGATAAAGACGGGAAAGGCCGTGTATGACGGAGTGCGGGAAAAGCAGAAGCTAGAAGCCGTAAAGCAGATGGCCCACGGGGATTACAACCAGATTGCGGTGCGGGAACTGTTTGGACAGATGATGACGATCAGCAGGCGTTACCAGTACCGTCTGCTAGCCGAGCATGGGATTGAGACGGAGCTTGGGTTTCAAAAGGTTGACCAGCTGAAGTTAGACGGGGTACGGGTAGTATATCAGGGGGTGGAAGGGGCATACAGCCATGCGGCCACCCTTCAATTTTTTGGTATGGATGCCGATGCCTATCATGTAGAGCGGTTTGAGGATGCGATGCAGGAGGTGCGGGACGGGAGAGCCGACTATGCCGTGCTTCCGATTGAAAACTCTTCCGCGGGAGCGGTCATCGACAACTACGACCTGCTGGTACAGTATGACAACTATATTGTGGCGGAGACCTTGATCGCGGCGAGCCATGCCCTGCTTGGGACGCCGGATGCCGAGCTTTCGGATATCCGTACCGTCTTTTCCCACCCGCAGGCCCTGATGCAGAGTTCGGCATTTTTGGGAGAACACAGGGAATGGCGGCAGATCAGTCTTGAAAATACGGCGGTGTCAGCGAAAAAAGTCAGCGCGGAGGGCGACAGGACCCAGGCTGCGGTTGCCAGTGAGATTGCCGGAAGGCTTTATGGCCTTAAGGTGTTAAAACGGGCAATCCAGAACAATCAGGGGAATACGACCAGGTTCATCATCCTGTCCAGGGAAGCGGTGTACCAAAAGGATGCCAAAAAGGTGACCATCAGTTTTGAGCTGGCCCATAAGAGCGGTACCCTGTACAATATCTTGGGAAACTTCATCTTCAACGGGGTCAATATGAGGAAAATCGAGTCCCGCCCAATCCCGGGGCGCAGCTGGGAGTACCGGTTCTTTATCGACATTGAAGGGAACCTGGACGACGCAGGGATTAAAAATGCTCTGGGCGGGATTGCAAAAGAGGCGCAGAATATGCGGATCCTCGGCAACTACTAAGAAATTTTTTGTGATTTAACAGGGAATTAACAAAATGCAAACCGGATGTTTTACATAAACCTTTAATATGCTTATTATCTGACGCAGAATTTTGGAAGGAGTGACAGGATATGGTACGTACTTTTGCGGCAATCGATGTAGGGTCATTTGAACTGGAACTGGGAATCTATGAGCTGTCGGCGAAGACCGGGATCCGCGAGGTAGACCATATCAAGCATATGATCGCGCTGGGCAGGGACACCTACAATGACGGGAAGATCAGCTACGGGCTGGTAGAGGAGATGTGCCAGGTCCTGGAGGAATTTTCCGGGGTTATGAAGATGTATCAGGTGGAAGCGTACCGGGCCTATGCTTCCAGTGCGATGAGGGAGGCGAAGAACAGCCAGATCGTGCTGGACCAGATCCGCGTGCGGACCGGCATTGATATCAGGATCATCAGCAACTCGGAGCATCGGTTTATCAGCTATAAGGCGATTGCTTCCAAAGATGCGGAGTTCCAGAAGATCATCCAGAAGGGCACGGCGATTGCGGACGTGGGGTTTGGCAGTGTCCAGATCTCGCTGTTTGACAAGGATTCTTTGGTATCCACCCAGAACCTGCCGCTGGGGGTTTTACGCCTCCGGGAGATGCTCTCCCATGTCCGGGTGACGGCAAAGGTACAGCAGGAGCTGGTGGAGGAACTGGTGGACAATGAGCTGATCACCTTCCGTAAGATGTATCTAAAAGACCGGGAGATATCGAACCTGATCGGTATCGGGGAGTCGATCCTGATGATCTACTATAAAATGAGGGGAGAACAGCGCCGGGACCGGATATCGCGGGAGGAGATGAAAGTATTTTTTGAACGGCTGAAGACGATGACCCTGGACCAGTTGGAGGAGAATTTTGACGTGAATGCGGATTATGCGGCCATGCTGCTGCCGACCGCCGTCATTTACAACCGGCTGATGGAGGTGACCGGGGCGGAGACTTTGTGGGTGCCGGGCATCCGGATCACGGACGCGATCGCGGCGGAATATGCGGAGGAACGAAAGCTTCTGCGTTTTAACCACAATTTTGCCAATGACATCATCGTTACGTCCCGCAACATGGCAAAGCGTTACAAATGCCATATGGCCCATGTGCAGACTGTGGAAAAGGCGGCGCTTGAGATTTTTGACAGCCTGAAGAAATATCACGGGCTGGGAGGGCGGGAGCGGCTGCTTTTGCAGATTGCGGCAAACCTGCATTCCTGCGGGAAGTTTGTCACCATGCGGAATGCGACAGACTGTGCTTACAATATCATCATGGCCACGGAAATCATCGGCCTGTCCCATCTGGAGCGGGAGATCGTGGCGAATGTGGTGCGTTACCACATCCAGCCGTTCCGCTACGACGAGGTGGAGATAGCGGCGCAGGCGTCCCGGGACAGCCGTCTGGTGAACCCGGACAATGTGGTGATGGTGATCGCAAAGCTGACGGCTATCCTGCGCCTGTCCAATTCGATGGACAGGGGGCATAAGGGGAAGCTGACCGGAAGCAGGATCAGCGTGAAGGGAAACTGGCTTGTGATAAGCACGGATTACATCGGGGATGTGACGTTAGAAGACATGTCCATCCGGCAAAAGGAAGATTTTTTCGAGGAAATCTATGGAATCCGGCCGGTGCTTAAGCAGAAAAAGAGGGTGTAGATCATGGCAGAGATAGAATCTATTTATACAGATCCGAAAAATTATGTGAATCGGGAACTGAGCTGGCTGGAATTCAATCACCGCGTGCTGAGTGAAGCCAGGGACAAGACGAATCCGTTGTTTGAACGGCTGAAATTTTTGAGCATTACGGCATCCAACCTGGATGAGTTTTTCATGGTGCGCGTGGCTTCCCTGAAGGACATGGTGCATGCCAAATACAACAAACCGGACATTGCGGGCATGAAACCGGGGGAACAGCTTGCGAGGATCGGGGCAAAGACCCATGAACTGGTGAACCTGCAGTACTCCACCTATAACCGTTCCCTGATTCCGGCCTTAAAGCAGCAGGGACTGCAGATCGTGTGCGAGCATGAGGATCTGAGCGGGGCAGAGCAGGCATATGTGGACCGGTATTTTGAGGAGAATGTGTATCCGGTCCTGACTCCGATGGCGGTGGATTCCTCCCGGCCATTTCCCCTGATCAGGAACAAGACGCTGAACATCGCGGCCCTGGTACAGAGGAAAAACGGGGGGACTCATTACCTCGCCGGAGAGGATGCAAAGCAGAAAGAAAAAGGGGCGGAGGAAGCAGCGCTTGAGTTTGCGATGGTTCAGGTTCCGGCCGGGCTGCCGCGGATTGTGGAGCTTCCGGACAGCGAAGAGGGGCGCAGGGTCATTCTCTTGGAGGAGATCATCGAGCGCAATATGAACGCGTTGTTTTTGAACTATGATATCGTGTCGGCGCATCCGTTCCGCATCATGAGAAACGCGGACTTTACCCTGGATGAGGAAGAGGCGGTCGATCTGCTGGAAGAGATTCAAAAGCAGTTGAAAAAACGCCAGTGGGGCGAGGTGATTCGTCTGGAAGTGGAAGAGAAGGTGGATAAACGCCTGCTGAAGATCCTGAAACGGGAGCTGGAGGTGGGCAGTGGGGATATCTATGAGATCAACGGTCCCCTGGATCTGACCTTTTTGATGAAGATGTACGGGCTTTCGGGCTTTGACCATCTGAAAGCAGCGTCCTATACGCCTCAGCCGGTGCCGGCGCTGATGAATGACGATGATATTTTTACCAATATACGGAATGGGGATATCCTTTTGAACCATCCTTACCAGACGTTCCAGCCGGTAGTCGATTTTGTGCAAAAGGCGGCAAAAGACCCGGACGTACTGGCAATCAAACAGACTTTATACCGGGTCAGCGGCCATTCGCCCATCGTCGCTGCCCTTGCAGAAGCGGCGGATAACGGCAAGCAGGTATCTGTCCTGGTGGAGCTAAAGGCGCGGTTTGATGAGGAGAACAATATCAACTGGGCGAAGAAGCTGGAAAAGGCAGGCTGCCATGTCATCTACGGCCTGGTAGGGCTGAAGACCCACAGCAAGATCACGCTGGTGGTCAGACGGGAAGAGGACGGTATCCGGCGTTATGTCCACCTGGGGACCGGAAATTACAACGACTCTACGGCAAAGCTGTATACGGACTGCGGTATCATGACCTGCGACCCGCAGATCGGAGAAGATGCAACGGCGGTATTTAACATGCTGTCGGGCTACTCGGAGCCGCCGACCTGGAATAAGCTGTCCCTCGCCCCCCTGTGGCTACGGAACAAGTGCATCCGGCTGATCCGGAGAGAGACTGCAAATGCGCTGGCCGGGCGCACAGGCCATATCAAGGCAAAGATGAATTCCCTGTGTGACAAAGAGGTGATCGCGAATCTGTATGAGGCCTCCTGCGCCGGGGTGAAGGTCGAGCTGGTGGTGCGCGGCATCTGCTGCCTGAAAGCCGGCGTGCCGGGCTTGAGCGAGAATATCAGCGTCCATTCGATCGTGGGCAATTTCCTGGAACATGCCCGGATCTTCTATTTTGAAAACGACGGAAGCCCGGAGGTGTATATGGGCAGCGCAGACTGGATGCCGAGAAATCTGGACAAACGTGTGGAGATCATGTTCCCGGTAGAAGACCCTGTTTTGAAGCGGGAGGTAATCCGCATTCTGGATATACAGCTGGAAGACAATGTGAAGGCGCATATCCTGCAGCCGGACGGAAGCTATGAAAAGGTTGACAAGCGCGGCAAGGCGCTGGTGAATTCCCAGGAATTTTTCTGTCAGATTGCAACGGAGCTTGCAAAACGCCAGACTCCCAGCACGGATGTGAGAGATACGAGGGTGTTTGTGCCGGCGGAGGCGCTGGAATGAAAAAGATTATTTTTATAAGATAAGTAAAACAGCATCTGCCGTTTCTATGGTGCGGCGGGTGCTGTTTTTATGTTTTCAAACCGGAATCAGTTGCTGATGAGCTCCCGTCTGCCCTGGAAATTCCTTCTATTTTTGTAATAAAAAAGTAAGGCAAGAACCGACATTTTATGCTACACTAGACAATAGAATATAAGGCGACGAAAAAGGAGGCTTATTATGGCAGAGACCAATATTTTGGTAGTAGATGATGAACAGGAGATTGCGGATCTGGTAGAGATCTACCTTGTCAGCGATGGATATAAGGTATTTAAGGCGTCCAATGCACAGGACGGTCTGGAGATTCTGGAGAAGGAGGATATCCATCTGGTTCTTTTGGATATCATGATGCCGGGGATGAACGGCCTGGAGATGTGCAAGAAGATCCGGGAGACGAACAACATCCCGATCATCATGCTGAGCGCGAAGTCCACGGACCTGGATAAGATCCTGGGGCTTGGGACCGGGGCGGACGACTACGTGGTGAAGCCGTTCAATCCGCTGGAACTGACTGCGCGGGTAAAATCCCAGCTCAGAAGATACACCCAGCTGAATCCCAACAGCAACGTACATGAGAATGCCCGGAATGAGATATCGATCAAGGGGCTGACGATCAATAAAGATAACCATAAGGTTCTGGTCTACGATGAGGAGATCAAACTGACGCCGATCGAGTTTGACATCCTGTATCTTCTGGCATCCAATCCGGGCAAGGTGTTCAGCACGGATGAGATTTTTGAGAAGGTGTGGAATGAAAAGGTATACGAGGCCAACAATACGGTCATGGTACATATCCGCCGCCTCCGCGGCAAGATGAAGGAAGACGAGCGCCAGGATAAGATCATCACCACAGTGTGGGGGGTAGGATACAAAATTGAAAAGTAAGGAGACGGGCAGAAGCGACCTCAGCCGCCGCTATCACACCCGGGTAGTGACCAGCGTGATATACAGCACGGTGGTAACCTGCCTGATCGAGGTGTTCCTTGTGACGAACCTGTCCATGCTGGCGGGATACGCCAGGGAGTCGGAGTGGGACAATGCGCTTCTTACCATGATTTACAATTCGGATACGGTGATCGTGCTGGGATATGTGCTGCTTGGCATCATCATATTTGCAGTGACATTCCTTTTGCTGCAGGAGAAGTCCATCGAATACATCGGCCATATCTCAGACGCCATGCAGAATATCTCAGAAGGAGATTTGAACACGATGGTGGATGTCATCGGGGACGATGAATTTTCCTCTATGGCGGAGAATCTCAACAAGATGGCGGCGGATATCCGGCGGCTGATGGATAAGGAGCGGGAAGCAGAGCGGACCAAGAACGAACTGATCACCAATGTGGCCCACGACCTGCGGACGCCGCTGACATCGATCATTGGGTATCTGGAGCTTTTATCTGCAAAGAGCACGCTGCCGCCTGAGATGCAGCACAAATACATAGATATCGCTTATACCAAGGCAAAACGGCTGGAGAAGCTGATCGAGGATCTGTTTGGATTTACCAAGCTGAACTACGGAAAGATCTCCATGCATGTGGCGAAGGTGGACATCATCAAGCTGTTGAGCCAGCTTTTAGAGGAGTCCTATCCAAGCTTTGCCGACAAAAACCTTTCTTATGAGCTGCAGAGCAACGTGCCTGCCAAGGTGATTACCGCGGACGGGAATCTGCTGGCCAGGCTGTTTGACAATCTGATCAACAACGCCATCAAATATGGGGCGGAGGGAAAGCGGGTCCTGGTCAAGGTCCATGCGGATGATACGACCGTGCGGGTGTCGGTGACGAACTACGGGTATGTGATTCCGGCAGAAGAGCTGCCGATGATTTTTGATAAGTTTTACCGGGTAGAGCAGTCGCGCTCCACCCATACGGGCGGCACCGGACTGGGGCTTGCCATCGTAAAGAATATTGTAGACATGCATGGAGGAACTATTAACGTAAAGAGCGACCTGAACGGGACGGTTTTTGCCGTGACCCTGCGGGTGGACTTTGATATCAACAAAGAGAATTTCGGAGAGCTGGAGTAAGACAGAATGAGTAGTTTGATACATCGGCCCCGTATGGGGAAAATGGACCGGATCCGACAAGAAGGGGGCAGACCACGGTGGAAGATGATTGCGATGGCAGTCATCTTTGCATGTGGTCTGGCTTTTTGCACGTTAGGACCGGCTGGTTACGCGGCGGCGGCAGGGCAGGACGGGGCGTCACAGGACCCGGTATCCCTGGATGTCGTCTATGGTTATGACAATACGGCAAAAGGCGGACGGCATCTGCCTGTCAATATCACGATCCACAACCGGCAGGATACAGGTCTGGAAGGAACGATCCAGTTTCTGTCGAAAGAGTCTGACGGGAATATTTACCGTTATGACTATCCTGTTAAGGCGGAAGCCCGTTCGGAACTGGATGTCAAATATTACATACCGCTGGGAACCCATGCCGATCAGCTGTTCATCACGCTGGCTGCGGAGGATGGAACTGAAATTTTGAATAAACGCCTGCGGCTGAATATCAGCCCGGATGTGCCGGAGCTGTTTGTCGGTATCTTGTCCGACCACCCGGAGAGCCTGAGATACCTAAACGGAGTCGGGATCAATTACAGTGCGCTGCGGACCAGGACCTTTGCCTTGCAGGAAGAGGATTTTCCCGAGGAGGAGATTGGGCTGAACCTGTTGGACGTGATCATCGTAAACGGATTCCGGCTCAGGAAGCTTTCGGAGAAGCAGACGGCGGCGATCATGGACTGGGTTCGGGGCGGCGGTGTCCTGATCCTGGGAACAGGAGAACGGGTGGATGACACCCTGGGGCGTTTTGCACCGGAGCTTCTTGATGATTCCTATGAAAGTGCGGAGCTGCGGCTGGTAGATCTGGCAGAGGGCTGGACGATTGACGACCCGCAGGATGCGTTGATCCAGCTTCCCTGTGTGGATATCCCTCTTCATGGAGGAAATGTCATATTTTCCAGCAAGGGCTCGGCGCTTTTGACCGCGGCAGCAAAGGGGAACGGGCTGATTGCCGTGGCTTCCTTTGACTTTGCAGACATCGCGGAGTTCTGCAACAAGCAGCCGGCCTATGTGGACCATTTTTTCACCGCGCTGTTGGGCGAGGAGCGGGTCAAACAGCTTGTGCGGACGGCATACAGCGGGGATACCGGTAAGTTTCTGTCGGTGCAGAGCCTGATCAATACCGGCAATGTGGAGAAGCTGCCGAACCTTTCCTTCTATACCGGGATTATCGTGATATATCTGGCCCTTTTGGGACCGGGGCTGTATCTGTACTTTAAGAAACGGGAACTGCAGATTTTTTACCGGAGAGGCGTGATCGTCCTGTCCCTTGCCTTTGCGGTCATGATATATCTGGTCGGAGGAAAGACCAGGTTTAAATCTACCTTCTATACCTATGCCGCGATACAGGATGTGACCAGTGATTATGTGACGGACACGACCTATGTCAATATCAGGAATCCATATAACCGCCCTTACGCGGTGGAGCTTGCCCCGGATTATTCAGTGCTTCCAATCACAAGGACGTACAGCTCGGACCGTTTGTCTTCGGAATTTACCGGGGAGGAGAAATACCTGATCGCCATCTCGAAACAAGATGACAGGACGACGATAAAAGGGCAGAATATTGTGGCGTTTGCGCCCCGGTATTTCCGCCTGGAACGGAAGACAGACAACACCGCGAGGATTGGCATCACCGGAGAGGTGGATTATTTTGAGGGCAGGTTAAGCGGAAAGATCACCAACCAGTTCCCGTTCCCACTGGAAAACACCTGCCTGCTCCTGTATGGGAACATGGTGATGTTGGACCGGCTGGAGCCGGGGGAGACAAAGGAGCTGGATGACCTTAAGCTGCTGCGCTTCCCGCTGAACAATTTTTATGCGGTGGCAGAGTATATCACCGGAAACGGGGAGACGATGACTGCAAATATCGACGATACGGCATATCTGCTGGCGATGGAGCGGTCCAATATGCTGACATTTTATATGCGCTCTTACATGTCCGGCTACAGCGCGGATGCACGGGTGCTTGCTTTCAGCACGGAAAAGGAGGAGAGCCAGTTCCTTAAGACTCCTTCGGAGGAGACTTATGGTCTGACCATGCTCACCTCTTCCATCGCGGTCAATGCATCCAGGGACCGTTCCCTGTACCGGTCGGTCCTTATGAAGACCCCGAAAGTCATCACCGGGGAGTATCAGGCGGATACCAATTCCATGACCGGGGCGGACCCGGTGACGCTGGAATATTTTCTGGGCAATGACATCGATGTGGAGAGCCTTACCTTTGAGCCGGTCTCCGGGGAATTTGTGGGGAACGGCAGCAGTTACAACGAAGTGTTTGAGGGAAGCATCTATTTCTATAATTACCATACCGGCAATTATGACCTGATGGAACTGGACGGCAGGACGCTGGAAATGGACGAACTGCGTTCGTACCTGTCGGCGGACAATGCGATGACGGTGCGGTATGTATCTGCCAGGACCGGCGGCTACAATGATATCCAGCTTCCGATGCCGATGGTAGCGGGGAGGGAACGATGATGCTGAGAATTGAAGGATTAAAAAAGACATATGGCAATTATCACGCCCTTGACGGTCTGGATATGGAAGTAAAGAAGGGTTCTCTGTACGGATTTGTGGGACCGAACGGAGCCGGGAAGACTACGACGATCAAGATCATGGCCGGGCTGATCTGCCCGGACTGCGGCACGGTGGAGGTAGACGGCATCAATGCCCTGAAAGAACCGGATAAGACCAGGGACCGGATTGGATATGTACCGGACTATTTTGGGATGTATGACAACCTGAAGGTATATGAATATATGGAGTTTTTTGCGTCCTGCTATGGGATGGAAGGACTGAGGGCAAGGAAACTGGGCCGGACCTTGTTGGATCAGGTTGGCCTGGGGAATAAAGAAGATTTTTATGTAGACGGGCTTTCCCGGGGGATGAAGCAGCGTCTGTGCCTGGCCAGGGCGTTGATCCACGACCCGGCGCTTTTGATCATGGATGAGCCGACTGCGGGACTGGACCCGCGGACCCGCCTGGAATTCAGGGAGATGGTGCGCGACCTGAGAGAAGCAGGAAAGACGATCCTGATAAGCTCCCATCTGCTCTCTGATCTGTCGGAGCTTTGTACCGACATCGGGATCATCGACCAGGGCAGGATGATCCTCCACGGGAGTATCGAGGAGATTACCAACCGGATCAATACATCCAAACCGGTGATCATCACGATACACGACGGGATGAAGCTGGCGATGCGCCTGCTCAAAGAGCATCCGCAGGTACAGACGATCACGGTGCGCGACCAGGATATCATGGTCGGGTTTACCGGAGATGCCGCAGATGAGTGCCGGCTGCTGGCCGGTCTGATCGGGGCGGGTGTGGCGGTCCGCGGATTTATGCGGGAGCCGGGAAGTCTGGAGGCGGTGTTTATGCAGATTACCAATCATGACGAGGAAAGGGTGGTGCTGTCTTATGAAGATGAATCCGGTCTATAGGCGGGAGTCGATGGTCAGCGCCAGGAGTTTTAAGCTGTCCCTGATCCTGCTGGTCTTCAACGGGATCCTGGCGCTGGTGGCGCTCCTGAATATGTATTCGACGCTGGCGCAGGTGCGGCTGACAGCCGAGATCCAGTATTCCAGTTTTCTGGACTTGTATGTGTTTGTGGCTGTGCTGGAGTTTGTGATGCTGATTTTTATCATGCCGGCGCTTACGGCAGGCAGTATCAGCGGGGAACGGGAGCGGCAGACGCTGGAGCTGATGCTGACGACCCGCATGACTCCGGCGGAGATCGTGCTTGGGAAGCTGATGGCTTCGCTGAGCACGATGTTTCTGATGATCATCTCCAGTTTTCCGATTTTAGCGATGGTGTTTGTATATGGCGGGGTTACGCTGAATGATATTGTGGAGCTGCTGCTCTGTTATGTGGCGGCGGCGCTGTTTGTCGGAAGTCTTGGGATCTGCTGTTCGGCGGTATTCCAAAAGACAACGTTCTCGACGGTAGTCTCCTACGGGCTGCTGGCGCTGGTGGTACTCGGGACTTATGGGGCGAACCGGTTTGCCGCCTATATGAGCCAGGTCCATGCCGACGCTTATCTGGCATCGGTGGGGCAGTCTGCGGCAGCCGGGAATTCCGGCGGTTTTCTGTACCTGCTTTTGATGAACCCCACTTCCACCTTTATCGCTACGATGACGCGCCTGGCGGGGACCGGGATCGATCAGGCGGGGTATACTGTGGCCGGCTGGTTTGGGGAACGGGAGATCAACGTGGTGCTGGGCAATTGGGTTGAGTGCAGCATTATGATCCAGCTCTTGATGGCGATGGTGTTTGTGTGGATCGCGGTGAAGGCTGTCTCTCCGAAAAAGCGGGGGTGAGGAAACACCGGGAAAGTATGGCTCCGTTCAGTTCAGAAATTACGATATTCTTACGTGAAAAGAGGTTTTTTTTGTCATCTTGTTTCGGTAAAATGAGAGTATCATGAAAGGAACGGAGGAGGGTTTTATTATGAGGAAGAAATTATCATTGTTTTTGGCAGGGGCTATGATGCTCAGCCTGACAGCTTGCGGCGGTGGGGGAACAGCTCCGGCTACGACGGCAGCGCCTGCGCCTGCACCGGCAGCTACGGAGGCGCCTGCGGAAAGCAAAGCGGAAGAGACCGGGGCGGCAGAGGAAGCGACCGGGATGGATGCGCTGATCGAGGCTGCGAAGGCAGATGGGGAACTGACCGTGTATGGTTCCTGTGAGGAAGAGTATCTGTCTGCAGCATGTCAGAATTTTGAAAAGCTTTATGGAATCAAGGTGAAGTACCAGCGTCTGTCTACCTCGGAAGTTTATACCAAGATTTTTGAGGAGGCGGGAAAACCATCGGCAGATGTGTGGTTTGGCGGCACGACCGACCCGTACAATGAGGCGGTTGCCGACGGTCTGTTAGAGCAGTATGATGCGATGAATGCGGTGAACCTGATCGGAGACCAGTATAAGGATACGACGAACTGCTGGTACGGGATTTACAAAGGAATCCTTGGATTCATGGTAAACAGCGAAGAGCTGGAACGGCTTGGGATTGAAGCGCCGAAGACCTGGGATGACCTGACAAAGCCGGAGTACAAAAATTTGATCATGATGTCCAACCCAAATACGGCCGGTACTGCAAAACTGGTCATCAATACCATGATCCAGATGAAGGGCCACGACGAAGCGATGGAGTATTTCAAGAAACTGGACGGGAATATCTCCCAGTATACGAAATCCGGTTCCGGCCCGTCTAAGATGGTAGGACCTGGCGAGTGCGTGATCGGAATCGGTTTCCTGCATGACGGTATCTACCAGATCCTGCAGGGATATGACAATATCGAGCTGATCGTGCCGGAAGACGGAACTTCCTTTGAGGTAGGCGCTACCGCAATCTTTAAAGGCTGCGCCCATCCGAATGCAGCGAAGCTGTGGGTAGAGTATGCACTGTCTCCGGACTGCGTGGACCATGCAAAAGAGAATGGATCCTATCAGTTCCTGGTACTGAAGAATGCAACACAGCCGGAAGAGGCTGCCCAGTTTGGTCTGGATATGAACAACACGATAGACTATGACTTTGAAGATGCGAAGCAAAATATCGCCCAGTATGTAGAAGATTTCTTTAATGCACTGGGAAGCTCTGCAGACGACCGGTTCAAGACAGAATAATCATTTTGGGGGGAGTGCTGCGAAATGAGGAGAGCGCCCATTTCGCAGCACTCTTTTGATTTGGGGAAGGGGGATTTCTCGTGGCTGGAAGACAAAGCGCCGAGCTGGAACGGAAGAAATTTTTTTCAGATCCGTTCCTTATCAGCATGATCGTGGTGCTGCTGGTATTTTTGGCTCTGTTTATTTTATATCCGCTTCTGATGCTGCTGGTGGACAGCTTTTTATCAGACGGGAAGGTTACTCTGGATGTGTTCCGGCGGGTTCTGAGCCTGGAACGGTTCCGCAAGGCGTTTGGCAATACGCTGGTACTTGGGATGATCACCGGCCTGGCCTCCACGGCGATCGGGCTTTTGTTCGCCTATGTGGAAGTATATGTGAAGCTGAAGACAAAGGTATTAGAGAAACTGTTCGGGATGGTCTCCATGCTGCCGGTTGTCTCTCCGCCGTTTGTGCTCTCGCTGTCCATGATCATGCTGTTTGGCCGCAGCGGTATCATCACGCGGTCCCTGCTTGGGATTTATGATTCGAATGTATACGGGTTAAAGGGGATTGCGATCGTACAGACGCTGACCTTTTTCCCGGTGTGTTATCTGATGCTCAAAGGTCTTTTGAAAAATATCGACCCGTCCCTGGAAGAGGCGACGAGGGATATGGGAGCGACAAGGTGGAAGGTATTTACCAGCGTGACATTTCCTTTGCTGCTTCCGGGACTTGGAAATGCATTTCTGGTTACGTTTATTGAGTCGGTGGCGGATTTTGCGAACCCGATGCTGATCGGCGGTTCGTATGATACGCTGGCAACCACGATCTATCTGCAGGTGACCGGAGCGTATGACTCCACGGGCGCGGCTGCGATGTCGGTGGTGCTCCTGCTTCTGACCGTGGTGCTGTTTTTGATACAGAAATACTATCTGGAGAAGAAAACTGCGGCTACGCTGACGGGCAAGGCGTCCCGGATGCGGATGCTGATTGAAGATAAGAGCGTTACAGTGCCGCTGACCTGTTTTTGCGGCCTGGTTGCAGCCTTTGTGCTGCTGATGTATATCATGGTTCCGTTTGGCGCGCTGTTTACCCTGTGGGGCAGGGACTACAGCCTGAGCCTCAAATGGTTCCAGTATATGCTGAAGACAAGCGGACTGAAGGCGTTTAAGGACTCCTTCGTGCTTTCGCTGATCGCGTCTCCGATTACGGCGTTTCTTTCCATGGTAATTGCCTATCTGGTGGTGAAGAAACGGTTTAAGGCGAAGGGTTTTATCGAGTTTGTGTCTATGCTTGCGATGGCGGTTCCCGGTACGGTCCTTGGTATCGGTTATATCCGCGGGTATGCCAACGGACTGTTCCGCACCGGAGTCATGAGCGGGCTTTACGGGACGGGGCTTATCCTGATCATCGTGTTTGTCGTGAGGAGTCTTCCGACCGGGACGAGGAGCGGGATCTCAGCTCTGCGGCAGATTGACAAATCGATCGAAGAATCCGCCTATGACATGGGGGCAAATTCTGCGAAGGTGTTTATGACGGTGACGCTGCCGCTGATCAAGGATTCGTTCTTCAGCGGTCTGGTGACGGCGTTTGTGCGAAGCATTACGGCGATTTCCGCAATCATACTTTTGGTAACGCCGGACTTTTTGCTGATCACCTGCCAGATCAATGAGCAGGCAGAGAAGGGGAATTACGGAGTGGCCTGTGCCTATGCGACGGTGCTGATCGCCATTACCTACGGTTCGGTGCTGATTATGAATACGCTGATCAAATATTTCGGTGTCAGCAGAAAGGTGAAGGAGGAGGCATAGTATGGAAAAACAGAAAAAGGGAGTCCGTCTGGAGCACGTGTCCAAGATTTACAACGACCCGAAGACCGGAAAGGAATTTTATGCGGTGGAGGATACGACACTCGACATCGAGCCGGGGACCTTTGTCACGCTGCTTGGCCCGTCCGGCTGCGGCAAGACGACGACGCTCCGTATGATCGCCGGGTTTGAGAGCCCGGATGAGGGCGATATCTATCTTGGGGATGAGGCGATCAACAGCCTGACTCCGAATAAACGCGATACGGCTATGGTGTTCCAGAGCTATGCTCTGCTTCCCCACTACAATGTGTTTGACAATGTGGCCTATGGCCTGAAGATCCGGAAGCTGCCAAAGGAAGAGATCCACAGGCGTGTCATGGACATCTTAAAGCTGGTGGAGATGGACGGCATGGAATCCCGCATGACGAACCAGCTCTCCGGCGGGCAGCAGCAGCGTGTTGCGCTGGCACGGGCGCTGGTCATCGAGCCGAGTGTACTGCTCTTTGACGAGCCGCTCAGCAACCTGGATGCAAAGCTGAGAGTCACCATGAGGACGGAGATCCGGAAGATCCAGCAGAAGGTCGGGATCACCGCCATCTACGTGACCCATGACCAGTCGGAGGCGATGAGCATCTCCGACAAGATCATCATCATGAGCAAGGGAAAAGTAGAGCAGATTGGCACTCCGCGGGAGATCTACTATCATCCCAAGTCCAGATTTGTAGCGGACTTTATCGGCGAGGCGAATTTCCTGCAGGCCAGGGTAGTCCGGGCAGAAGGGGAAAAGGCGCAGATCCAGGTCGCTGGACAGGATCTGGAAGCCAACAATTTCGCGAACGCAAAAGCCGGGGACGAGGCGACCCTTGTCATCCGCCCGGAGGCGGTGGTCCTTTCGGAAAAAGGGATTTTGGAGGCGACGGTCACACTGTCCACCTTTATGGGAAGCTATCAGTATTACCAGGCGCTGGTCGGGGATATGGAAGTGCAGATTACGGACTACAACCCGGTCAACCGCCGCATCTATGAAGTGGGCGAGAAGGCATACCTGGACTTTGACCCGAAAGGGGTTTACATTCTGTAGGCAGATTGTTACAATAAACAAAAAGACAGGTCGTGGAAGGAAAACGTGCGTAAGAAAAAAATGTGGAAGCAATATTGTACAGCTGCGGCCGTATTGGCAGCCGGTCTTGCAGGGATGTGCCTGACCGGCTGTACACAAAAGACGGCGGCAAGGACAGGTGAGACGGATGAGGCGCTGGTGGTATACTGCCCTCATCCTCTTGAGTTTATCAACCCGATCGTCTCGGAATTTGAGGCGCGGACCGGAATCTGCGTGGACGTTCAGACCGGCGGGACGGGAGAACTGCTTGCGAAGGCAGAGAAGGGGGAGGAACCGCGCTGTGATATTTTCTGGGGCGGTTCTTATTCGACAACGATTGAGAAAGCAGAGTTGTTTGAGCACTATATCAGCGTTAATGAAGACATGGTGCAGGAGGAGTACCGGAACGTGGAGGGGAACATCACCCGTTTCACGGATGTTCCAAGCGTTCTGATGGTGAATACGAATTTGATCGGGGATATCCCCGTGGAAGGATATGCGGACCTTTTAAACCCGGAGCTTAAGGGGAAAATCGCCATGTGCGATCCGGCCAGATCTTCGTCGGCCTACGAGCATCTCATCAATATGCTGTACGCGATGGGGGACGGGAAGCCGGAGGCGGGATGGGATTATGTGGAATCGTTCTGCCGGAACCTGGATGGCAATCTGCTGAGCGGTTCGTCCGACGTATACCGGGGAGTGGGGGAAGGCCGGTTTGTCGTGGGGCTGACCTTTGAAGAGGGAGGCGCCCATTATGTGGCGGACGGAAAGCCGGTGAACCTGGTTTATATGAAAGAAGGGGTGATCTCAACCCCGGATGTGGTGTGCATCCGAAAAGGGACCGGGCATCTGGAAGGGGCGCAGGCGTTTGTGGATTTTGTGACGGGAAAGGACTGCCAGTCGATCATCTGCGCAAGGCTGGACCGCCGTTCCGTGCGGATGGATGTGGAAGAGCCGGAGTATCTGCCGGACCGGGCGATGATCAAGATGATACACGATGAGAAACCGGTGGTAAGGGAGAAAAAGCAGGAATGGCTGGAGCGGTTTGAGCAGATTTACCGGTCGGTACAGCCGGTAAGGGGGGACGGGCGTTGAAAAAAGAGCGGTATTTCCGGGACGAACTGCGGCGGATGTTTATCGTATATGCCATTATCCCGGCGGTCGTGTTTACACTTGCCTGCGGGATCGTATTTATGGGGGCTCTTTTACATGGAAAACGAAAGGGAAACCTGGAACACTGCCGGTATGTAACGGAAGAACTGGACCGGACCGTGGAAGGATATGGGAAAGTGCTGGAAGCCTTTGCCGGACAGCCGGATCTGTTCACGGGCCTGACCGGGAGCCGGGAACGGGTTCGGGTATTTGAGCAGTTTTACCGGATGGAAGACGAACTGGGATATGAGGCGGAATTTTTTTTGCTGGATCAGGACAGAAGGCCTTTGTTTTCCGAAGGCGGCGCACTGCCCAAAGAGCTCACGGCAGACGTGGATGCCGGATGGGGGATTCTGGGGATGATGGAACGGGAACCTTTAAAGATGGCTGTGCGGCTGATCCAGCCGTGGGAAGTACAGAACCGGATGATGGCGCTTGGAAGGGCGGCCGTGGAAGACGGGGAAGTGGTCGGCTATGCCCTGGTCCTGATCCGGGGAAACTGCTTTAACCAGCTGCTTGGCCGGTCGGATGCCCAGACGATCGTGACGGACCGCTTCGGATGGGCGGTCATCAGCAACAACCAGCAGTTTCTGACGTCCGCCAGCCGTTTGATCCCGGAGCTTCAGACGGCCGGGGCATATCTGACCTGGAACCACCATGTGTGGCTGGCAGCTTCCGGAGCGGCCTGCGGCGGTCTGTTTCAGGTGTACGCGGTGTCGGACATCCAGAACATTGTGGTTTCCCTGACGCTGGGAGGAAGCCTGGTTTTGACGGCGCTGGTGCTGATGGCAGTTTGGATGCTTTTTAACACCAGAAGAGTGACAGAGAAAAAGACCGAGGATTTTTACCGGATTTTAGAGGTGATGGAGGATGCGGCGGGCGGAAATCTGGAACGGACGATAGAGATTGAGCGGGACAATGAGTTTGCCACGATCGCAGACACCTACAATTCGATGATCGCCAGCCTGAAAACCCAGATGGAGAACAATCAAAAGATGGCGGAGCTGGTGGCGTCTTCTCAGAATAAACAGCTGGAATCCCAGTTCAATCCGCATTTTCTCTATAATACACTGGAAAATATCCGGTATATGTGCAAGATGGAGCCGGATATCGCAGAAAAGATGGTGTACAGCCTGTCGGGGCTTTTGCGCTACAGCCTGGACGGCGGGGAGGCGGAGGTTACGCTTAAAGAGGACCTGGAACATCTGGAAAATTATCTGACGATCTTGCGCTACCGGTTTAACAGAAGGTTTTCCTATAAGATCGATGTAGAGCCGGAGGCGCTTGGATGCAGGATTCCAAAGCTGGTGCTCCAGCCGATGATTGAAAATTCAGTAAAATATGGATTTGGCAATCAGGCAGAATTGACCGTGGAGCTGAAGGCGTATCTGCACGAGGGAAAGCTGATCATGATCTGCCGGGACGACGGGATCGGTATGACGCCGCAGGTGCTCAGTGAACTGGTCAGCCTTTTAAATCAGCCGGAGAACAAAAGCCGCCATTCCGGGATTTACAATATCCACAGGAGGATCGGTCTGCTCTACGGCAGGGCATACGGTGTGGAAGTGCGGAGCGCGGAAGGGTATGGGACGACGCTTGTGGTGACGCTGCCGGAAAAACGGGACGAAGCATAGGAGGAGAATCAGATGCTGAGAGTATTGATTGTGGAAGATGAAGATATCATCCGAAAAGGAATGATGTTTACCATTGACTGGCTGGGAATGAACTGTGTGGTGGTGGGAGAAGCCGCCAACGGGCAGGAAGGTCTGGAAAAGATCGTGGAATGCCGGCCGGATGTGGTGATCGCCGATATCTATATGCCGTTTATGGATGGGATCGAGATGGTAAAGCGGGCATCGGAGACGGTGAAATTCAAGAGCATCCTGCTGACGAGCTATGCAGATTTTGAGTATGCCAGAAGGGCGATCGACGCCCGGGTGAGCGAATATCTGCTAAAGCCCGTGAACGAGCAGGAACTGGCCCGGATCATGGAACGCCTGAGCGGTGAGATTGAAGGGGAGCGCCAGGTGGAGAATGCGATGGAGGCATTGGAGCAGGCGGAGCTTGAAGGCGGCAACCTGAATCTGGAGTATTATATACAGCTTGACCGCTCTGAAAACCAGTATATTTCCAGGACGGTGGAGCGGATCCGGGAACAGTATGACCAGAAGCTGAGCGTCGAGGGGATATCGGAGGAACTCGGCGTCAGCGCCAGCTATCTGAGCCGCAAGTTTAAGGAAGTCACGGGACAGACCTTTCTTGACTTTCTCAATAAATACAGGATCCAGCAGGCGGTGGCAATGCTGAACACAGGGCAGTACCGGATCGGCGAGATATCGGATGCGACCGGGTTTACGGATTACAAGCACTTCTGTTCAGTGTTTAAAAAGTATACTTTACAGTCTCCGACAAAATTTGTAAAAGGGAAGAGACAATAGCTTCTTAAGATTTCTTAAGATTTTTCATACCTAAATTTTCTGTATTTCTCATCTAGAATATCCATCATGAAAGGATGGATTCAGAAATGAACAATCAAAAACCTATGATACATGTGAAGGATATCCGGAAAGTCTACCAGATGGGAGACGAAGAGGTAGTGGCATTAAACCGGATCAACCTGAAAATATATAAAGGAGAGATCTGCTGCATTTTCGGAACCTCTGGTTCCGGAAAGAGCACGCTCCTCAATCAGCTTGCCGGGATGGAAAAACCGACAAGGGGGGAGGTTTTTATCCGGGGGGAGAGCATTTCCCGAATGGATGAAAACCAGCTTGCGGGATTTCGGCAGCGCCATATCGGATTTATCTTCCAGGCGTATAACCTGCTGCCTACCATGACGGCTATCGAAAATGTGGCTATGCCGCTCATGTTCCGGGGAGTATCCCAGAAACAGAGGGAGCAGGCGGCAGAGTGGATGCTGAAAAAGGTCGGATTGTCTCACCGCCTGCACCATTATCCGGGGCAGATGTCCGGCGGACAGCAGCAGAGAGCGGGAATCGCCCGGGCATTTGTGGCCCGCCCGGAAGTGATCTTTGCCGATGAGCCGACGGGAAACCTCGACTCTAAGACTACGGCAGAGATCATGAAGATGATTACAGAGTTTTCCAGACGGTTTCAGCAGACGATCATCCTGGTGACCCATGACCCGGAGATGGTGCGTTATGCGGACCGGATCGTAAGGCTGGTGGATGGAAATATTATTTCAAATGAAGTACAGAGCAGAGAGGATGAGAAATGATGAGGATTATGGAAAAAACCAGGGCATTCAGGAAAGGAATGGTTTACGCCCTTTGTACATGGCTTGTGATCGCATCGCCGGTTACGGTAAAGGCAGAGACAGAGACAGGGGCTCCGGCAGAGACGGCAGCTCCGGCTCCTTCCGTAGATTCGACCACGGCATCCGGCGGGTCACAGACGGAATCGGAGGAAATTGTAGATGAAGAAAAAAATGCACAGCTTGGCAGCGACACCCTGAGAGTCGAAGAATACCAGCTGTTTCGTCCGGAATCTTCGAATAACACGCTGGATACCCTGTATAAGGGCAGAAGCGCCCGCCTGATGGTCACGGTGCAGAGCAATACGCTGACTACCGGAGATGTCAAGGCAAAAGACATCCTGGTCAGCAAGGACAGGGACAGCTACCGGACCACCGGCTCTCCTGTGGTGAAGATCACGTCGAAAAAAGGCGAAAACCTTGTGTTCCATGTGATTTTTCCAAAAATCACTTACAACGGAAAAGACACAAGCTTTGGATTTGGCGTAAAATACAGGGGAAGCGGCATGGAAGCAATTCCCCTCTCTATTGATATTATCGAGGCGGAAGAGTCGGATTATTCCGGTTCGGGAAGCGGAGACGGGGAAGAGAGTGCTACGGCACAGCCGATCGTGAAAGTGGAGCGCGTTGGCAATCCGCAGCCTGTCGGAGCAGGAGAAAAAATAGAGCTCACCCTGCGCCTGGTAAATACCAGCAAAGCGGCAGACGTGGAGGATCTGATGGTCAGCTTTACCCCCGGCGGTTCCATGTACCTGATGGATGACACCAACTCCCGGGTGATAAAACGGCTGAACACAGGAAAATCCACGGAGATCAAGATCAACCTTCAGGCGGGTCAGGATCTTTCCGGGGCGTCCCAAAGCCTGGATGTGGAGATGAAGTATAATTATTTTTCGGCAAACCGCCTGACAAACGGTACTTCTGTCCAAAAGGTCATGATTCCGGTCAAAGGCAACAGTGCATCCGGCCAGCCGCTGATCCAGATCACCCGTGTCGGCGGAGTGGGGACAGTACGGGCAGGAGAACAGTTCCAGACAGTCATCCGGGTTGAAAACACCAGCCAGAATAAAGATATCAGCGGTCTGATGGCGACTGTAGAGCCGACGGAGCAGATCGCCCTCATGGATGCCACCGATACCAGACTGATCGGGGAACTGAAAGCAGGTCAGTCTGTTGACCTCCCGGTCCTTTTAAAAGCGTCGTCGGAGCTGTCTTCGTCCGCCTCCCAGTTGATCGGGGTCAGCCTGAAATTTGACTATGATTCCGGCAAAGGGGTGACCCAGGGGACACTTTCTGGTAAGATCGTGATTCCTACAGACGGGAGCGCGGCAAAAATCGGAGTCCCGACGCCAAACATTATCATCCGAAACTATTCCTACGGCGGAAATGTAGAAGCGGGGCAGGTATTTGACCTTGTGATGGAGGTGGCAAATACCAGCACGACCTCGGCGGTGGAAAATGTGCTGATGTCGATGGATACCGGAGAGGGTCTGTCGATCAACGATTCTTCCAACACGATCTATATCCCGTCGCTGGCGCCGGGCGCTACTACGACGAGGACGGTGCGGGTACAGGCGTTGTTTCAGTCGAAGCTGCAGTCTCCGAAGCTTGGGATTTCCTTTAAATATGAATTTTTGGATAAAAAGGAGAGAAAGCAGAATACGACGAATGAAGCGATCGCCATCCCCGTATACCAGCCGGACCGTCTGGAGGTCCGTCCGCCGTCCTTTACCGATACGATCCGTGTCAATGAGGAAGCGGTCATTTCTGTTCCATATGCCAACAAGGGACGCGGGCAGATATTCAATGTGGAGGCGAAGCTGGAAGGCGAAGTGGATGTGCTGGAGCGACAGCTTAGCCTGGGGAACTTCGAATCCGGCAAAAACGGGAGCATCGATTTTGTGGCAACGCCGCGCAGCCAGGGGAAATTTGAAGGCAAAGTGATCATCAGCTATGAAGATGAGGCGATGAAGAAAAAAGAGATTGAAGTGCCGGTAACCTTTGACGTGCAGGAAGAGAGCGTCAATACGGAGGCGCAGGCCCCGGCGGAGCAGAAGGAACCGAAGGGGATCCCGCTGTGGCTTCCTGTGGCGGGCATCCTGGTGATCGCAGGCGCAGCAGCCCTGTTTATCAGAAAAAAACGCAGAGGCCGCACAGAGCAGCAGCCGGATGATGAGGAGAGCTGCGAAGCGTGGGAAGATGATGTGACAGATGATGTAACTGACGAGGAGGTTGAGCCTCATGAAGAATAAAGACCTGCTGAAAGTATGCGCCCTGAACCTGCTCCGGCATAAGGCGCGGACGATGCTTACGGTACTGGGCGTTGTGCTGGGCTGCTGCTCGGTGATCATCATGATCTCCATTGGAATCGGAATGAAGGAATCCCAGGAAAAGGCGCTGGCGCAGATGGGCGATTTGACTGTGATCAACGTTTACCGGGCAGGAAAAAGCAGGACGGCGGCAAAGCTCAATAAAAATACACTGACGGCGATCAAGGCGCTGGAAGGGGTGGAGGCGGCGACGCCAAAGCTCACCGTGGAGCAGGTTCCCATCACTCTGTACGCAGGGAGAAACCGCCGCTACAAGAATACATATGTGACCATAGTGGGGCTGGAGGCGGAAGCGGCAGAACGGATGGGATATCAGTTGACCGAGGGGAAGTGGGATATTTCAGGGGCGAACCACGTGCTGACCGGAAAAAATTTCGCCTACGGTTTTGAAGATACCAAACGCCCGCCGGGCAAGAACGTGATCGATATGTGGGGCAGCTATGACGGCACAGGATTTTCCAACCCTCCGCCTCCCTATTTTGACAGCATGAAGACGCCGCTTTATCTGGAACTGGAGAGCGGAAAAGATGACGGAAAAAAACTGACCTACGAACTGAAGGCAGACGGCAGGATGAAAGAGGATTACGGAAAAGGAGAAGAGACTTCCATGGGTCTGGTGTTCCGTCTGGAAGATCTGCAGAAAATCCTGGATGAACAGCAGAAACTTTCCGGGAAAAAGAAAGAGATGAATAAAGGATACGAAAACGCCATTGTCAAGGTGAAAAGCATCCAGGACGTGGCGCGGGTGGAGCAGCAGATAAAAAAGATGGGCTTTCGGACCAGCTCGATGGAGAGTATCCGAAAGCCAATGGAGCAGGAAGCCCGGCAGAAGCAGATGATGTTGGGCGGTCTAGGGGCAATCTCCCTGTTTGTGGCAGCCCTGGGGATCACGAATACGATGGTCATGTCCATATCCGAACGGACGAGGGAGATTGGCGTTATGAAATCCCTGGGATGTTTTATCCAGGACATCCGCAAGATATTTTTGATCGAAGCCGGTGCGATCGGCCTGATCGGCGGGATTGCGGGCATGATAATCAGCTATCTGATTTCCGCGGTGATGAACTTTGCTGCAGGAGCAGGTGTAGGCATGGGAGGACTCGGCGGGATGGACATGATGATGCCGCCGGATATGGCAAGTGGTGCTTCCCGCATCTCTGTGATCCCGTGGTGGCTGGCGCTGTCGGCGATTCTGTTTTCCATTCTGATCGGAGTAGGGGCAGGATATTATCCTGCGGATAAGGCTGTTAAAATCCCCGCTCTTGAGGCAATTAAACATGATTAGATACTGGATGCATAGGAGCGAGTATGGTATGATGGATACAGAGAACTTGTACATAAGAGGCAGAGAACAGACAGGAGGATACAGTTTGAGCGCAAAAAAAATACTATTTGCAGACGACGACCCGGAGATTCGGGAAGTAGTCAAAGTGCTGCTGGAGAGTGAAGGTTACGAGGTGATCGAGGCGGCAAACGGAGATGAGGCCATCCAGAAGGCGGATGACACGCTGGATCTGATCATTCTGGATGTGATGATGCCGGGAAAAAACGGGGTTTCTGCCTGTGTGGAGATACGGCGCAGCCTGACCGTCCCGATCCTGTTTTTGACGGCGCGGACCCAGGATTCCGATAAGACCGTGGGATTTGGCGCAGGGGCGGATGACTATCTTGCAAAACCGTTCTCCTATTCGGAGCTTACGGCCCGGGTGAAGGCACTGATCCGCCGCTACCATATCTACAAAGGAAAGGAAAATGACGGGGAGGCAGGGGTCTTGAGCGTTCGGGAGCTGACGGTTGACCAGAGCCGGAACGAGGTGAGGCGCGCGGGGGAAGAAATTCTGCTGACTGACTTAGAGTACAGGATCTTGCTGCTGCTCATGAAAAACCGGGGCAAGATCTTTACCATTGGAAACATCTATGAGAGCGTGTGGGAAGAGCCGTTTTTCTACAGTGCGAACAACACCGTTATGGTACATATCCGCAATTTGAGGAAAAAGCTGGAGACAGACCCGAAGAATCCGACCTATATCGTAAACGTGTGGGGAAAGGGGTATCGTGTTGAGTAAAAAATCTTTTGTCGGCAGGATTGGGCTGCAGCTGATCGTCGCTGCAATGCTTTCCCTTGTGACAGGAGCGCTGCTGTTTTTTTTGTTCACGGCAACTGCCTACAAAGGGATCGATTCTGTGGTGATGAAGCCGGAATATATTATCCGCCGGGAAAATGCGTGTGCAGAGCGGCTCCAGCAGTATGTCATCACCCATGACATCGGGCTTTCCCAGATGAAACGCCTCGACGACTGGTCCAAGAAGGAGACGAATGTGCTGATGACGATCTATCAGGGACAGGACATTCTCTACTACAATGCCGATGTGATAATCGGGCTGCCGGGACAAGGCGCGGGCGAAACATTTGAGGAGGCTGTCGGCTATGAGATCCGGTTTCGGGACGGGATTGCGACGGCGGTACTGCTCAGCTTTGCAGATAACCGCTATTACCTGCTGGCTGACCTGGCGGGCGGGCTGATTTCCATCATGGCAGCTTTGGCAGTGCTGTATGGCTGCGTGCGGAAAAAGGTGCGTTATATCACGTTGCTTGAGTCAGAACTGCAGATTTTAAAAGGCGGGGACTTAAGCTATCCGATCACCGTGAAAGGAAATGATGAGCTGTCTTCCCTGGCGGAGGAGATGGATGCGATGCGCCGGGCGGTCCGGGAGCGTCAGGAAGAGGAAGAGCAGGCGATCCGCGCCAACAGGGAGCTGGTGACGGCAATGTCCCATGACCTGCGGACTCCGCTGACATCTCTGCTTGGCTACGTGGACATCCTGAAGCTGCACAAATACCAGGAAGGGCAGCAGGAGCAGTATATCCACGCCATCGGAGAAAAGGCTTACCAGATCAAGAGCATATCAGATAAGCTGTTCGAATATTTTCTGGTCTTTCGGAAAGAAAAGGAGGAACTTCGGATGCAGCATGTCAACGGCGTTGAATTCCTTGGCCAGGTAGTGGAAGAAAGCCTGTTTGACATGGAAAATGAAGGATTTTTCATACAGCGCATCTCAGATGACATCGACTGCAGCCTGTTGGTGGATGTAGACCTGATCCGCCGTGTGTTCGGCAATATTTTTTCCAATCTGTTAAAATATGCGGACCGGTCGCAGCCGGTGATCGTGTGTTATGAGCAGGGAGACGGGAGACTGTCTGTCCGCTTCCAGAATGCCGTAGCTGAAGAGACGGAGGAAAAGGAGAGCAACCGCATCGGGCTGAAGACCTGTGAGAAAATCATGGAAAATCACGGCGGCCGGTTTGGTTACCGGCATGAGAACGGCCGGTTTGAGGTCCTGGTGGAATTTCCTGTTTCCGGAAACACCCTTTGACAGAAATACAATAAAAACCTGCTGTCCCCGCATATGGGAGACGGCAGGTTTTTTGCGTGCGCCTGTCATTTTATCTGTCGGCAGCTTCCCTGATCAGCCTGTCAAATAAAGGCTTCATCGCATCATCGGCCAGAAGCATCACTTCTGGATGCCACTGAAGCCCGATGCCATACGGGTAGTCGGTCAGCTCCGTAGACTCGATGATGCCATCATCGGCGACTGCGGTGATGCGGAGTCCGCTGCCCAAGGTTTTGATGCTCTGATGATGATAGCTGTTGATCCAGATCCTCTCCCCAAACATGGAGTGGAGCACAGAGCCTTCGGAGATGGAAATCTCGTGGCTGACATCCCCGCGGTCGCTTTTTTGCATGTGTTTGGCCACATCGCCCCCGTGCAGGCTGTTGTCCTGATATAGAGTTCCGCCGCATGCCACATTGAGGACCTGGTTTCCGCGGCAGATCGCGAGAAACGGTTTTTTTGCCGCGATCACTTTTTTTATCAGCCCGATCTGGCTCTTATCCAGTTTCAGGCTTGTTTCTCCCAGCAGCGGGTGCTGCATCTCGCCGTAGCAGCAGGGGGAGACGTCGATGCCGCCGCTGAAGATGAAGCCGTCGCAAGCCTTGACATAGGCATCAAGCAGATGTTCGTCTGTGATGGACGGGATCAGAAGAGGAAGCCCGCCGGACTGTGATACAGCGTCGATATAAGTCCAGCCCAGAACGGTCAGTTCCGAACCGTTCGCCGGATTTGTCTGATTTACAGTAGTGATTCCTATCTTTGGTATCATGGTATATCCTTCCTTTTGTATCGATAAATCCGCATATTTTGTTACAAAATCAGGGGATTTATCCAATATGATGGATATAAGTATAGCATCCCTGTATTTTTTATGCAAGAACATGGCGATTGTTAACTTGATTTATTGACATAAGTAGTGGAATTATGCTAGAATTTACTAGTTGTTTAATTTGAGTGTGTTTGCTGGGCGAACAGATGTCCGACAAAGATGTAACAAAGAGACAATAATATAATGAAATTGAGGAGGAGAACATGATGAAAAGAAGCACGAAAAAGTTATGTGCACTTGTTCTTGCGGCGACTATGGTTGCTGTCACCGGCTGCGGCGGAGGAAACACGTCTGGCAATGCCACTACTGCGGCTGGCGGAGCAGCGCCGGCTGAGACAACTGCGGCTGTGACGATTGCAGAAGGCGAGTCCGTATCCCAGGATTCCGATATCGTTGCTGCGATGCTGGTAGACTTTACGACGATGGACCCGATGGACACCAGCGATACTTTATCCGGCGGCATCCAGAGACTGATGATGGACGGTCTGTTCGGATTTGACGATGACATGGGCATCATCCCGATGCTTGCTACCGGTTATGAGGCGAATGAGGATGCAACCGAGTTCACGATCAAACTGAGAGAAGGTATCAGCTTTACTGACGGAACTCCGTGGAACGCAGATGCGGCAAAGGCAAACTTTGACCGTTGGGGCGATAAGGAGCTGGGTCTGAAGAGAACGACGCTGCTCTGCAATATTCTGGACAAGACCGAGGTTGTGGACGATTATACCGTAAAAGTAAGCCTGGTTGAGCCGTTTGGCGCGTTTATCCCGACCCTGGCCCATCCGGCCTGCGTGGTTATGAGCCCGAAGGTGATCGAGCAGGGCAATCAGGCATGTGCAGAGTCTCCGGTTGGTACCGGTCAGTATACTTTTGTAGAGTGGATTGCAGGCGAGCATGCAACCATCGCCCTGAACAAAGACTGGTGGGGTTATGACGCAGAGATCTGCGGCGGAACTGCTTTGGTAGATCCTGACGCCGGCTTTAAGACCATCACCTTCAAACCGGTATCTGAGAATACCACCCGTGTTGCGATGTTACAGTCCGGCGACGCACAGCTGATCTGGCCGGTTCCGACTGAGAGCATCAACAACCTGAGAACGGATTCCACCGTATCGGTAGGTCAGGAAGAGGGCATCGTAGTTCGTTACCTGTTCATGAACAACCAGAAAGCGCCGTTTAACGACGTAAGAGTTCGTCAGGCGATCAACTACGCGATCAACAAAGAGGCATACTGTGCGGTTGTAAAGGACGGCGTTGCTACTCCGGCAACCTCCATCATCGGACCGGCAGTTCAGTACTACAAAGGCAACGATGTATATCCGTATGATATCGAGAAGGCAAAATCCCTGCTTGCAGAAGCAGGATATCCGGATGGTTTTGAGACCAGCATCATGTGTGCAAGTACTACGACCAACTTAAAGCAGTGTGAGTTTTTACAGCAGCAGTTAGGCCAGGTTGGCATTGACGTTAAGATCAATGCTTTAGAGAGCGCCGTTGTAAACCAGAAGGTACAGGATACCAACGCGCCGGGCGCAGAGGCAGAAGTTGAGATGTATATCATCGGCTGGTCTCCGTCTACCGGTGACGCTGACTGGGGTATCCGTCCGCTGCTTGCAATCGAGTCCGAGCCGCCGATGAGCTACAATATCTGCTACTATGAGAACCAGGAAGTAGACCAGCTCTTAAAAGACGCCCTGTCTACCGCAGACGAGCAGAAGAGAGCAGACGCTTATGAGAAGGTTCAGGATATTATCTGGGAGGAGAGCCCGCTTGTATGTCTGGCGAATGACGCCAACACCTGGGCAACCAGCAAGAACATCGTGGATGTAAAGGTATTCCCGGATAACTGCATCAACTTGAGAAACGGCAAGATGAGCAAGTAAGGATAAGTGAGGAAGGCTTCACATGCAAAATGGTTTGGCGGGGAAATTCCCCTGCCAGACCATTTTATACATGAAAATGTATGGCAACCCGTTGGAACAGGGGGTACGCCCCGTAAGATACGAAAGGTGTTGAGTGTATGTTAAAATACATAGGAAAGAGAATTATTGGAGTGATACCTACCCTGATTATTGTGGTAACATTCGTGTTTTTCTTTGTACGTCTGATTCCGGGCGACCCGGCGCGTCTGGTGGCAGGTCCGCAGGCAACGCTGGAAGACGTGCAGGTAGTCAGGGAACAGCTGGGACTGGATCAACCGGTCCATGTGCAGTATATCAATTATGTAACCGGTCTCTTGAAAGGGGACCTTGGAACCTCCCTGCGAACCAAACGTCCGGTGACGGTGGAGGTTGCAAACCGCTATGCCAATACGGCAAAGCTGACGCTGATGGCACTTGGATGGAGTACCGTCGCGGGAATCCTGCTGGGCGTCTGGTCCGGCAAAAATCGAAGTAAATGGCAGGATTATGCAGGCATGACTGCCGCTGTTTCGGGCATATCAGTCCCGTCATTCTGGCTGGGTTTTATGCTGATCATGATATTTTCCGTGAATTTGAGGTGGTTTCCGACCACAGGCGCAGACTCTTTAAAGAGCCTGGTATTACCTTCGATTGCACTGGGCGCAAGTATTGCGGCGATCATCGCCCGCTTTACCCGCTCTTCGATTATAGAGGTTTTAAAAGATGACTATATCCGTACGGCCCGGGCGAAGGGGCTGAAGGAAAAGGTTGTCATCTGGAAGCACGCATTCCGCAACTCCATGATCTCCGTCGTGACTGTCGTGGGACTCCAGTTCGGTTTCCTGCTCGGCGGTTCCGTCGTTACGGAGTCTGTATTTGCGTTCCCGGGGCTTGGTTCCCTGCTGGTGGAGTCTGTAAATTACCGTGACTATCCGGCGATCCAGTCCCTGATCCTGATTTTCTCGTTGCACTTTGTTATGATAAACCTGATTGTGGATGTGCTCTATGCCCTTCTCAATCCGGAAATCCAGTTAAGTTAAGAAAGGGGAGAAGACGATGGCAGAAGAGAAAGTATTAAATGAAAAGACAGACATCAGCACTCCGCTTTCCGAGTTTATAAGAAAGTTCAAAAAACAGAAGACCGCGCTGGTTGCGCTGGGCTTTATCCTGTTTTTGGTGGTGCTGTCCTTTACCAGCTATCACATTGCGCCATATGGCATTAATGACTATGATTACAGCTCGATCATGCAGTCTCCGACGGCGGCCCATTGGTTTGGGACCGACGAGTTTGGCCGGGACCTGTTTTCCCGTATTATCTGCGGCACAGGGATTTCCCTGAGTGTAGGTCTGTTCTCCGTTACAATCGCGGCCCTGATCGGGACTGTCCTTGGTCTGGTAGGCGGTTATTACGGCGGAATCATCGACTCCGTGATCATGAGGATCTGTGACGCGCTGTTTGCGTTCCCGGGCATTATCCTTGCGATCGCAATCGTAGCAATCCTGGGAAACGGCATGAACAACGTCATCATCGCGGTTGCGGTATTTAACATTCCGAAGTTCGCCCGTCTGGTCCGCGGCAATACCCTGGCGACCAAGAACAGCGTGTTTGTGCAGGCGGCGCGGAATATCGGCGCAGGCGATGCGAGGATCCTGTTCAAGCATATCCTGCCAAGCGCGATTCCGGACATTATCGTGCAGTACAGTATGTCTATCGGTTCCTCGATCTTGACGGCATCTTCCTTAAGCTTCCTCGGCATGGGCGCACAGCCGCCGACACCGGAGTGGGGACTGCTGCTCAGCAACGGGCGTACCTACATGATGAACAGCTGGCATATCACCCTGTTCCCAGGTCTTGCAATCTTTTTCACCGTGCTCAGCTTCAACCTGCTGGGCGATGGCCTGAGAGATGCCCTGGACCCGAAACTGACCGATTAAGCCACTCCACTAAGTTCGTGAAAGACCTCACGAAGTGGAGAGGACATGTATCGCACATAAGCGCCTAAAGGACAGGTGCTGAGTGCTCATAACGAGGAGATGCATAGCGTGGAAAAGAAAAACAACAACATTTTGGAAATCAAAAATATGCACACCTATTTTTACACCGACAGCGGTGTGGTAAAGTCGGTTGACGGTGTGGATATCGAATTAAAAGAAGGATCGACCCTGGGGATCGTGGGCGAGTCCGGCAGCGGAAAGAGCGTAACCGCGATGTCCGTGATGGGGCTGCTCATGGGCACTACCGGAAAGGTGGTGGAGGGAGAGATCCTGTTAAACGGCGACGACATCATCCACCTGAGCGAGGATGAGAAGAGAAAGCTGCGCGGCAGCAAGATCTCGATGATCTTCCAGGAGCCGATGACAAGCCTGAATCCGGTTATGAAGATCGGAGACCAGATCATGGAGTGCATCCTGATGCACCAGAACGTCAGCAAAAAAGAGGCGGAGGCAAAGGCGATCGAGATGCTGAAGCTGACCGGGCTGCCGCGGGTGGAGAAGATGATGAAGGAATTCCCGTTCCAGCTCTCCGGCGGACAGCGCCAGCGTGTCATGATCGCGATGGCCCTGGTCTGCAATCCGGAGATCCTGATCGCAGACGAGCCGACCACGGCTCTGGATGTGACGATCCAGGCACAGATTCTGGATCTGATGAACCACCTGAAAGAAGAAATCGGCACCTCCATCCTGTTCATCACCCATGACCTTGGCGTGGTGGCAGAGGTTTGTGACGAGGTCGTGGTCATGTACTGCGGCCGTGTGGTAGAGAAAGGCACGGTATATGATATCTTTGAGAAGCCATCCCATCCGTATACGGAGGGCCTGCTGGCCTCCATTCCGAAACTGGGCGAGCATGTGGAAGAGCTGGAGTCGATTCCGGGCAACGTGCCAAACCCGAAATATATGCCAAAGGGCTGTAAATTTGCACCGCGCTGTAAATATGCGTTTGACAAATGTCACGAAGAAGAGCCGGGATTTACCGATCTTGGGAACGGGCATCAGAGCAAATGCTGGCTGTGTCAGCAGAAAGGGGGTAATAACTGATGGCAGATAACTTATTGGAAGTAAAGGGACTGAAGCAGTATTACCAGGTCAGCGGCAGCAAGTTTGGACAGAAAGCATATGTAAAAGCGGTTGATGATGTGGATTTTGAGGTGCGCCGGGGCGAAGTCCTGGGTATCGTAGGCGAGTCCGGCTGTGGAAAATCCACGCTGGGCAAGAGTATCTGCAAGCTGATCGAGCCGACGGCTGGCTCGATCGTGCTGGACGGCGAGGAGATTTCAAACTATACGCCAAAGCAGATGCGCCCTATCCGCAAGAAAGTGCAGATGGTCTTTCAGGATCCGTATGCATCCTTAAACCCGCGTATGTCTGTCCGCGATATCATTGCAGAGCCGCTCATCATCCACGGGCTGTCCCGGACGAGGGAGGAGATCGACCAGAAGGTGGTCGAACTTCTGCGCCGGGTAGGACTTGACGATTATCATGCGAACCGCTATCCGCATGAGTTTTCCGGCGGACAGCGCCAGCGTATCGGCATCGCCCGCGCCCTGGCTGTGAAACCGCAGCTGATCATTGCGGATGAGCCGGTTTCGGCACTGGACGTATCGATCCAGTCCCAGGTACTGAACCTGATGAACCATCTGAAAAAAGATTATAACCTGACCTATATCTTTGTGGCCCATGACTTAAGCGTCGTTGAGCATATCAGCGACCGGGTAGGCGTGATGTATCTTGGAAATTTTGTGGAAGTGGCAGACAAGTACAATCTGTACCAGAACCCGCTGCATCCGTACACCCGCGCCCTGTTGTCCGCAGTTCCGATTCCGGACCCGAAGGCAAAGAAAGAGAGGATCATCCTGGAAGGAAACATCCCGTCGGCGCTGAATCCGCCAGGCGGATGTAAGTTCCATACCCGCTGCCCGCAGTGCATGGAGCGCTGCAAGACCGAGGCGCCGCAGAAATATCAGGTAGGCGACGACCATTTTGTATACTGCCATCTGTATGACACGGAAGATGCGAAAAAGGCGGCTAAGGCGGCAGAGAACGCGGTGGAACGTTCCTGAGAGACCTCTGAAAAGAACTGAAAAATGAACACGCAGGACGCATAATGGCGGCGCGGGAAACCGTGCAGCTATTATGCGTCTGTGACTATGAGAAAAGAGGCAAGGTGCGAATGAAACTGTTTATCAGTGCGGATATCGAAGGTTGTGCCGGTACGACCATGAGCTATGAGACGCACAAAAATGAACCGGCGTACCAGAAATTTGCAAAGCAGATGACAGAGGAAGTGGTTGCTGTCTGCGAAGCGGCGCTTGCGGCAGGCGTCGATGAGATCGTCGTAAAAGACGGACACGGGGATGCCACCAATATCGATGTGATGGCAATGCCGGAAGGCGTGGCGCTGATCCGCGGGAAAAGCGGCCATCCGGTGAACATGATGTTTGGGCTGGATGAGACCTTTGACGCGGTGCTCTATATCGGTTATCATGCCCCGGCAGGCGACCCGGGAAGCCCGATGAGCCACACTTCGACAGGAAACAGCAACTTTATCCTGCTGAACGGAAAGCGGATGAGTGAATTTATGCTGAACAGCTACACGGCTGCAATGTATGGAGTCCCGGTCGTCTTTCTTTCCGGCGATGCGCGCATCTGCGAGCTGGCGAAGGAGATGGTCCCGGCGATCACGACGGTGGAGACGAAGAAGGGCGTGGGCGCTTCTGCATTCAACGTATCCCCGGCGACCGTGATCAAAAATCTGAAGGCGCAGGTCACCGGGCTGCTTGCAGGGGATGCACAGGCTGTAGAAGACCGCTTGAAGCGCTGTAAGGTGGAACTGCCGGAGTCATTCGTCTATGAGGTGAATCTAAAGGACCTGAAAAAGGCGTATCAGATGTCCTTCTACCCCGGGATGAAGGCGGTGGACGAGCGGACGATACGGCTGACCAGCAATAGCTGGATGGATATTGTAACGGCGCACTCCTTTGTAGTATACTGATTTGGTGGATAACAAAACGAATTTCAACAGAAAGTGGGGATAAAATCATGGCAGATTTGAGAATCATCGAAGACCTGACAAATGCCTTCGGACCGAGCGGTTTTGAGGAAGAGGTAGTCAAGGCAGTTCAGAAACACTGCGAAGGGCTGAACCTGAGAAATGACGCAATGCATAACGTTTATGCAACCATGCCGGATGCGAAAGGGAACCGTCCGGTGTTCATGCTGGATGCCCATACGGACGAGTGTGGATTTATGGTACAGAATATTGAGGAGAACGGTCTGCTCAGCATCATCACCCTGGGCGGATTTCACCTGACCAGCCTTCCGGCGCATACGGTGATTGTACGCAACAGCAAAGGAGAGAAGATCCGCGGCATCATTACTTCCAAGCCGGTTCATTTTCTGACCGCAGCCCAGAAGGCGGATGCTTCCCTGACGATTGAAGAGCTGAAGGTGGATGTGGGCGCAAGCAGCCGCAGGGAGATTGAAGAAGATTATGGCATCCGGGTCGGCGATCCGATGATGCCGGATGTGACTTTTACCTACGATGAGAAGCACGGGATCTGCAGCGGTAAGGCGTTTGACAACCGGCTCGGCTGTATGTGCATCATCGAGACGATGCAGGCTTTAAAGGGCGAGACGGACCGGCTCGCCGTGGATGTGGTCGGAGCGTTTGCGGCGCAGGAAGAAGTCGGGATGCGCGGGGCGACTGTGACTGCACAGCAGGTAAAGCCGGATCTGGCAATTGTATTTGAGGGCTCTCCGGCAGATGATTTTTATTACCGCACCGGCGTGGCACAGGGATGCTTAAAGAGCGGAGTACAGATTCGCCACATGGACAACAGCTATGTCGCCAACCCGGTCTTCATGGACTATGCCCATGAGATTGCAGAGAAATACGGCATCAAGTGCCAGGATGCAGTCCGCAGGGGCGGCAGTACGGACGCCGGAAAGATCAGCCTGACCTATCAGGCCGTCCCGGTGCTTGTGCTGGGGATTCCGTCCCGGTATGTACACAGCCACTACAACTTCTGCGCGAAAGAAGATATCGAGGCGACGATCCAGATGGCTGTGGAGGTGATCCGCGGGCTGGATGACGAACGGATCAGGAAGATTATGCGGCAGGATATTTTGTAAACTTCACGGATAGAGCGTGAAAATGGCATATACGAGAGAGACAAGGGGATTTGTCTGCATTCGTATATGCCATTTTTTATAAAGCAGGAATCTCCTGCTCCACCACCTTTGGCAACACATTCTTAGGATGATCAAGGATCACCAGCGTAGCATTCTCATCCAGATAATGAGGTTCCTTATGTATAATAACAAGATGCCTTCCGGTAAAATATTTGATATAATGCCTGAATATCTCCGAATCCAGCGCCGTCCCCAAAAGCAGCAGGGTATCGGCTTTTGCAATCTCCTCGGTCGTCCTGGTCATGCGCTGGCTGTCGACCATCTCGCCAAACAGGGAGATCATCGGGCGGATGGGGATGTTGCAGTGTTCGCACAGCGGCACCGTATGAGGAGTGTTCATCACATATTCAAGCGAATACTTTTTTTTGCACCGGGGACACTGGTTGTCATAGATGCTTCCGTGCAGGTTTACAACATGCTGACAGCCGCTTTTTCGCGGAATGTCAAAGATGTTGCTGTTGATGACACAGTGCAGGCGTCCCGCCTGTTCCAGAGCGGCCATAGCGGGACCTGACGCCGTCATGGCAGGGCGGTGATGGAGCATCTCATTTTTATAAAATTGAAAGAACATCTCCGGTCGGGTATTGTAAAAAGCGCTGGTATAAAGTTCTTCGACACAATACCCATATTTTAGTTCGATGTCATAGGCTTTGTCCTGCTTCTTAATACCGACAAATCCCCCCTCCTCCATCATGCCGGAACCGCATAAAGCTACTGTGTATGTACTTTCCTTCAAAATATCTTGCAGGCGGATCATCTTATCGTTCATATGTGAATGCCTCCCTTCTCAAATAATCATGTACTACACTGTTGTTTCTATTCATTATACTATGAAACCACGAATGAATCTATATAAAATTAGGATAAAATCAAATTAAATAATGAAAATTAATAAATAATAAGACTTGTGATAGAAAATTCGACAAATATTGCAAAAATAAATCGACAAATAGAGCGTATTTGTAAGCGGAAATTCGATTGGCATAGCCGGTGATTTCGTATATAATAAAAACAGTAACCAGATGAGTGACAGAGAAATGAGCAAGGAGGAAGGCAGCATGGGAATTATCAAGGCATTGACAACGGCGGTCAGCGGATCGCTGGCAGACCAGTGGCTGGAAGTCATAGAGCCGGGTAATATGGGGGATCAGACTGTATTTGTGGCCGGTGTGAAGACCCGCAGGGGGACCAATACAAAGGGGACGGACAATACCGTATCCAATGGTTCGGTCATCCACGTATATCCGAACCAGTTTATGATGGTTGTGGATGGCGGGAAAGTAGTGGACTATACGGCAGAAGAGGGATACTATACCGTGGACCACTCCTCCCTTCCGTCTCTGTTTAACGGAGAGTTCAAGGATACGTTGAAGGAGTCCTTTAACCGGATCCGGTTTGGCGGTGAGACTCCGACGGCACAGAAGGTATTTTATGTAAATCTTCAGGAAATTAAAGGGATTAAATTCGGAACCAGAACCCCTGTCAATTATTTTGACAATTTTTACAATGCAGAGTTGTTTTTACGGGCGCACGGAGCTTACTCCATCAAGATAACCGACCCGCTGCTGTTCTATGCACAGGTTGTTCCGAAAAATACAAATAAAGTAGAGATAGATTCCATTAATGAGCAGTTCATGGACGAGTTTTTGGAGGCGCTGCAGGCATCCATCAACCAGATGTCGGCAGACGGGGAGCGCATATCCTTCGTGGCATCCAAGGGGATGGTGCTCAGCAGATATATGTCTACCGTGCTGGACGAAGGATGGAAGCGGGACCGCGGATTTGAGGTGATGAACGTCGGGATCGCAAGCATATCCTACGATGAAGAATCCCAGAAGCTGATCAACCTGAGAAACCAGGGGGCCATGCTGAGCGATCCGTCTGTGCGGGAAGGTTATGTGCAGGGAGCAGTCGCCCGCGGCATGGAGGCGGCCGGTTCCAATGCAAATGGCGCGATGGCAGGTTTTATGGGGATGGGCGTCGGCATGAACGCAGGAGGCGGCTTTATGGGGGCGGCATCCGCAGCCAATATGCAGCAGATGCAGATGAACACGGCGCAGCAGAGCGGCTATCCGCAGCAGGCGGCAGGACCGCGGCCGGGCGGAGGAGCAAAACAGGCAGATACGGTGCAGCTGGGCGGCTGGATTTGTGCATGTGGTGCGGCAAATACCGGAAAGTTCTGCGGGGAATGTGGAAAACCAAGGCCGGAGGAAAAAGGCTGGCGTTGTGTATGCGGAACGGTTAACACGGGAAAATTCTGCAGTGAGTGCGGAAAGCCAAGGCCGGAGGATGAGTCCTGGGTGTGCGGCTGCGGCGCGGCAAATACCGGCAGATTCTGCAGTGAATGCGGACGGCCGAGGCCATGATGCCGCGATATGACAGCGGCGTTCATGCACGGTTGATACAGATGGAGGAAATATGGCGGTCATAACATACAAATGTCCGAACTGCGGCGGCGATCTGCGGTTTGACCCGGAATCCCAGCGTTTCAAATGTGAATATTGTCGTTCCGATTTTTCTCAGGACGAAGTGGAGCAGATGGCTCCCGACTCAGCCCTTTTGTATCACTGTCCGAACTGTGGGGCAGAGATTGTAACGGATGAGACTACGACGGCGACATTTTGCTATTATTGCCACAATCCGGTGGTGTTGTCAGGGAAGATGCAGGGAGAATACCGCCCGGATCTGGTGATCCCGTTTGCCATTGACAGGGAGAAGGCAATCGAGATATTCAGCGGATGGATCGGGCGGAAAAAATACATACCAAAAGAATTTTACTCTCCGGAACAGATTGAGACGATGACGGGAATCTATTTTCCCTACTGGATGTTCGACTGCCAGGTGGAGGGAAAACTCAGCGCAGAAGCCACGAAGCTGAAAACCTGGGTGAGCGGCAGTGTCCAGTTTGTGCAGACGGAAACCTTTGATGTGTCGAGGGCAGGTCAGATGCCGGTGGAGCATGTGACAAGGAACGCTTTAAAAAAAGCCAACCGGCAGCTTGTGGAAGGTGTCCTTCCCTTTGAGATGGAGGGAATCAAGCCGTTTTCCATGGGATATCTGTCCGGGTTTCAGGCGGAAAACAGGGATATGGAACGGCAGGAATTTACAGCGGAAGTAGAGCAGGAGGTGCGCGAATTCGCGGCAGACAGTCTGAAACGCGATATCGGGGCATATGATTCTGTGAAAGTGCGTTCCCAGAGCGCGGAGATCCAAAATCCAAAATGGAGCTATACCCTGCTGCCGGTCTGGACGCTGACCTATAAAGATGAGAAAAACGATAAGATATATTATTTTGCCTGTAACGGGCAGACAGGGAAGGTGTGCGGGGAGCTGCCGGTAGACAACGGGCGGCTGCTGACGCTGTTTGCCGCTATTTTTATACCGTTGTTGGTCATTTTGCTGATTGTGGGGTATTTTTTATGAGAAACATGATGGAAGGTATGGCGAGAAAGCGGGCGGCGTCATCGCTCATTTTCCTGATCCTGCTGATTCTGGTCTTGCTGCCTTGCTCCGCCTGGGGCGCGCTCCCAAACGGGACGGCTGTATCTGCGGGGGAAGGAGAACAGAGGGTATTTGACGGGGCAGGGCTTCTGACGGACGAAGAGCGGGACAGGTTCGAGAGGCAGATTGGCGAGATGCGCAGCGCCATGAAGATGGATGTGGTCCTTGTTACCGCGGACGATACGAACGGAAAAAGCGCGCGGCAGTATGCCGACGATTTTTACGATGAGGGCGGATTTGGCGTCCGTGCCGATCACAGCGGCGTCTTGTTTTTGATCGATATGGACAACCGGGAGATCTATATCTCCACATCCGGCGTGATGATTCGTTTTCTGACGGATCAGCGCGTGGAAAAGATGCTGGACAGGGCGTATTCCTATGCGTCGGCGGGCGATTACTCCGGCGTGGCGCGGCAGTTTATGGAAGATACGGCTGCTTATTACCGGAAAGGGATTCCCGGCGGCCAGTATAACTATGATGCGGAGACCGGGAAGGTAAGCGTCTACCGGAGCATTCGCTGGTATGAAGCGCTGATCGCGTTTGCGACAGCCTTATTTTGCGGCGCGGCAGCCTGCCTGAATGTGAAGCGGGAATATGCCATGAAGCAGGAACGGGGACGGGCGGCATCTTATAACCTGGCATACCGGGCGGATGCACAGTTTGCGTTCCATGACCGGAATGACGTGCTGGTCAATTCCTTTGTGACACAGCGTATGCTTCCGAGAAATACCGGAAGCAGGCCGGGAAGCGGCGGCGGTTTTGGCGGCGGCAGCTCCCGAAGCACGACCCATACCTCCGGCGGAGGGCGGACACATGGGGGCGGAGGACGCAGATTTTGATGGAAATACACGGGTTTTCGGGGGAAAAACAGAGTGATTTTTTGATTTTTTGTCTTTGAGAAAATATTCCTTCAGTTTCCTTTTTACGGGAGAAAAGTTTGTCAAAAACTGGTAAAACCCATAAAAACACAGATAGATTGGTCTGCGTTTGTGGAATTATTAACGAAAAATATTCAGTTTTGGCTTTGATCAAACGAAAATAATTTCAAAATGCACAAAACAGGCTGTCGGAAACATATAAATCCGTGCACGGCGTACAAATGTCGCTGGACAAGTGGACGATTTCTGTGTTATAATTAAACGCAATCTGTATACTTTGTTTCATTAAGTGTACTTATACATATAATCAGCGTATTTCGGTTTCCATGTACTCCCAAGGGTATATTGAAATAAAAAACAAAACACTTTTTAAGGAGGAGAAAAAATGAAAAAGCGTTTTCTTAGCTTAACGTTAGCCGCAACCATGGTATTATCCCTGGCAGGCTGTCGTGGAGCAGAGCCGGCAGCGACAACCGCAGCACCGGCACCGGCACAGACTGAAGCAGCAGGTACTGAGGCAGCAGGTGGGGAAACTGCCGCTGAGACAGCAGCAGATTCTGTAGCAGCAGAAAATTTCAAGATCGGTATCATTACCGGTACCGCATCCCAGGGTGATGAGGAGATTACCCAGGCGAACAAGATGAAAGAAAAGTATGGTGACCTGATCGTTACCTCTACTTATCCGGACAACTTTACGACTGAGACCGAGACCCTGATTTCCAACGCAGTGGCAATGGCTTCCGATCCGGACGTAAAAGCAATCGTATGGTGCCAGGCAGTTCCTGGAACCGCAGCAGCGATCGACAAAGTGCGTGAGACCCGTCCTGACATGATCTTCATCGCTGGTACACCAGGTGAGGATCCGGGCGTTATCAACCCGAAGGCAGACATCGTACTTCAGGTAGATGAGCCAGGCTGTGGTATCGTGATTCCGCCGCAGGCAAAGAAACAGGGCGCTAAGACCATGATCCACTATTCCTTCCCGCGTCACATGAGCTATGCTCTGATCGTAGCACGTCATGAGAACATGAAGAAATACTGTGCAGAGAATGGCATCGAATTAGTAGACGTAACCGCTCCGGACCCGACCGGCGATTCCGGTATCACCGGCGCTCAGCAGTTCATCCTGGAAGACGTTCCGCGTCAGATCGAGAAATATGGCAAAGACACTGTATTCTTCACCACCAACTGTGGTATGCAGGAGCCGCTGATCCGTTCCGTATTTGAGCAGGGCGCAATCTACAGCTTACAGTGCTGCCCGTCTCCGTTCCACGCATTCCCGGCAGCTCTGAACATCGACATGGCTGGCCATGAGGCAGATGTGGATTACATGTTAGAGCAGTTACAGCTGAAGGTTGACGAGGCTGGTATGAACGGCCGTGTATCTACATGGGGCGTTCCGTGTAACATGCTGTTCGTAGAGGCTGGCGTTGAGTATGCTAAGAAGGTTCTTGAAGGCAAGACAAACGGCGTTCTGGATGATGCAGTTCTGCGTGAGACACTTCAGGAGTGTGCAGGCGATATCAAGGTTACCATGGATTACTATAAAGACGATGCAGGCAATACAAAAGACAACCATTATCTGGTAATGGCTGACTTCGTAACGTTCGAGTAATTCTGAGCATCAGAGATTGATGTAGCAGTGATCAGTAAGTTTCGCCAGCTGCGGTTAACACAGTTGGCGAAACTTCTTTCATGTTCATTGCCGTTAACGCGTGATGTCACCAAATCCTGAAAAGGATTGCGGCGCTATTTACCCAGAAACTAGGAAAGAGGTTAGGAACTTGGAAAAGACAAATGAAACTTATGTCCTTAAAATGGACAATATCGCCAAGGAATACTACGGAAACCGGGTCTTGAAGGGGGTCAACCTGCACGTCCGTCCAGGCGAAATCCATGCCCTGATGGGCGAAAACGGCGCAGGCAAATCGACCTTGATGAACATCTTGTTCGGTATGCCGGTGATTCATTCGACCGGCGGCTTCGAAGGAACTGTCGAGATCGGCGGACAGCCGACGCAGATCGATACCCCGTTAAAGGCGATGGAGCTGGGGATTGGTATGGTTCATCAGGAATTCATGCTGATTCCGGGATTTACGATTACAGAGAATATTAAAGTAGGGCGTGAGATCAGTACGCCAAACCTTGTGAGCCGTCTGTTTGGACGTTCTATGGAGTCGCTGGATACAGAAGCGATGGCAAGGGATGCCAGAAAGGCATTGAAGAGAATCGGTCTTCAGATTGAAGAGTATGTAAAAGTCGCAGGTCTTCCTGTGGGCTATATGCAGTTCATTGAGATTGCGCGTGAGCTGGACAAGACGGGAATCCGTCTTCTGGTATTGGATGAGCCGACGGCTGTTCTGACGGAGTCAGAGGCGGACCGTCTGTTGGAAGCGATGAGAGTCATCTCATCCCAGGGCATTGCCATCATTTTCATCACCCACCGGCTGGATGAGGTTATGGCAGTTGCCGACAGTATGACCATCTTAAGGGATGGTGAGTTCGTGGCGAGAAAAGACGTCAAGAGCTCCAATGTGGTAGAGATTGCAGAGCTTATGATCGGACGTAAGGTTGAGAAGCTTTTGGATGATGACATCCCGGACAACCGCGTCATCAGCGATAGCAATATCGCAGTAAGCTTAAGAGATTATAGAGTGGATATGCCGGGCGAGCGGGTAAAAGGAATCGACCTGGATATCCGCAAAGGAGAGATTTTTGGAATCGGAGGCCTTGCAGGCCAGGGCAAGCTTGGTATTCCGAACGGTATCATGGGGCTTTACAAGGCGACGGGAGAAGTCCGCATCAATGGGGAACTCTTAGACCTTGACAAGCTTGGAGATGCACTGGACCATAAGGTTGCGTTCGTGTCCGAGGACCGCCGCGGCGTGGGCCTTTTGCTGAATGAAAGCATAGAGGAAAATATTATTTTCTCTGCCATGCAGACCAATAACCGTTTCCTCAAGAAGATTGCATGGATGAAGCTGTATGACAGCGCGGCCGCAAAGGCACATTCCGAGGAGATGGTGAAAAAGCTGGATATCCGCTGTACCGGCATCAAGCAGCCGGCGGGCAGCCTTTCCGGAGGAAACCAGCAGAAGGTGTGTCTGGCCCGTGCGCTGACTTTGGAGCCGGATATCCTGTTTGTCTCCGAACCGACCAGAGGAATCGACATCGGTGCGAAAAAACTGGTGCTCGAGTATCTGGCGCATTTGAACCGGGAGACCGGAATGACCGTCATCATCGTATCTTCCGAGCTGGTGGAGCTGCGCTCTATTTCCGACCGGATCGCGATTATTTCTGACGGTAAATTGTCATGTATCCTGAAACCGGATGATTCTGATGCGGACTTTGGTCTTGCGATGTCAGGTGCATGGAAGGGAGGTCAAAACGATGAATAATCCGTTAAAATCTTTGACGGCGAAGTTTGGTTTGCCGCGTGTCATCATCGTATCCTTCTTCCTGCTTCTTGTAGTTGCGGCAGGTGGATTCAGGATGAATCTGATGCAGCTTTTAAGTGATGTGCTTCGCCGCTGGGGTATGTTCGGTATCCTGGCCCTTGCAATGGTGCCGGCGGTGCAGTGTGGTATCGGCCTGAACTTCGGTATCTCGATGGGTATCGTAGGCGGGCTTTTGGGCGGACTGATCGTGATCCAGCTCAGGATTGCCGAGATTCCGTCTCTGGTAAGCATCCATCCGCTGTTTGCTATGTGGGTGGCGATCATGGTGGCAATTGCGATCGGCGTTGTGCTGTCTGTCGGAATCGGCTATCTGTATGGTCTTCTCCTGAACCGGGTAAAGGGTTCTGAGATGACGGTAACGACTTATGTTGGTTTTTCTATCATCGCATTTATGAATATGATGTGGATGCTGCTTCCGTTTACCGACGGCGAGTTGATCTGGCCAAATGCCGGTAAGGGTCTTCGTAACACGATCTCTCTGGCAGCATCTTTCAGCGGAGTTATGAACAACACCTTTTCGTTCAAGGTGGCGGGAGTGACAGTGCCTACGGGCCTTTTGCTGTTCTTCTTCCTGATGTGTTTCCTGGTATGGCTTTTTATGCGCTCCAAGACCGGTATGGCGATGAGCGCGGCAGGCGCAAACCCCATGTTTGCCAAGGCTGCCGGAATCAATGTAAACAAGATGCGTCTGGTCGGCACGGTGCTGTCCACGGTCCTGGCTTCCATTGGTATCCTGGTATACGCACAGGGCTTCGGCTTCATGCAGCTGTACAACGGACCGCTGATGATGGGCTTCACCTCCGTAGCGGCAGTCCTGATCGGCGGGGCGAGCCCTAAGAGTGCACGGATTCCGCATGTACTGATCGGTACGTTTTTGTTCCAGGGTATTCTGGCGCTGGGACTTCCGGTAGCGAACCAGTTTATCCCGGAGAGCAACTTATCCGAGGTTATGCGACTGATTATCTCCAATGGTATCATCATCTATGCACTGACCCAGACAAAAGGAGGTGGCAGCCGTGAATAAGAAGAAATTAATGGATATATTATTCAAGAACAAGGTTGTGATCCTGTTCATTTTCCTGAGTGTGGGGGCAACGATCGCGTCGAAGCAGCCGTTGACCTTTGTGATTCCGGAACTGTTTACCCGTATTGCCCGTAACGCGTTTATCGTGCTTTCCCTGATCATTCCGGTTATCGCCGGTCTGGGATTGAACTTTGGTATCGTCATCGGCGCAATGGCGGCTCAGATTGCCATCTTTTTGACGACGTACTGGGGATTTACCGGCATCAGCGGATTTATGCTGACGGTAGCGCTGGCGACACCGTTTGCAGTATTTTTCGGTTTCCTGGTTGGTAAGCTGTTTAACCACATGAAGGGCAATGAGATGATTGGCGGTCTGGTGCTGGGCTACTTTGCAGACGGTATCTACCAGCTGATCTTCCTGTTCATCTTCGGCGGCGTGATCGCCATGAACAATCCGACCCTGATGATTGCGACAGGCGTAGGCGTTAAGAATACGATCGACTTGAAGGATACGGTAAAATACGCACTGGATACGGTGCCGATGCTGACCATCATCGAGATTGGATTTTATCTGGCTGTGGCTGGCCTTGTATGTAATGTGCTGTTCAACCTGGCAAAGAAAAAAGAAGTCAACTGGAAGCGGGTTGGAATGCAGGCGGCGCTGGCAGTTGTTGTCTATGGCGTGACCTTCATCAAACCGGTAGAGCAGTTCCTGGCAAAAGACCGTCTGATGCTGCTTTCGGCCGTTGAGCTTCTGTGCCTTGGGACAGTAATCTGGCAGGTGATCCGTGTGGTCCTCTCTAAGATGCAGAGCAGGAAGGCAGATATCGATGAGAATGCGGCAAGGTCTGCATACGATCCGAAGCGGGCTATGGTGTATATCGCGTTGGCGGCGGTTGTATATGCGCTGACCTATATCCCGACGATTTACAATGTGCTGATCGTGGTACAGCTTCCGGTCATGACGTATCTCTGCATCGCAGCCCTCTGCGGATTTAACAATGTACTGATGAGAACCCGTCTGGGACAGAATATGCGTGCAGTCGGACAGAGCCGTACCGTGGCCAATGCGGCTGGTATCAACGTAGACCGTACCCGTATCATTGCAATGATCTTCTCGACTGTGCTTGCAAGCTGGGGACAGCTGATCTTCTTGCAGAACGTGGGAACGCTCTCCACTTACGGCGCGCATACCCAGGTAGGGCAGTTCGCGATTGCAGCCCTGCTGGTAGGCGGAGCATCCGTACAGAAGGCGACCAATAAGCAGGCGCTTCTCGGAATCGTCCTGTTCCACACCCTGTTCATCGTATCACCGCTGGCAGGTAAGGAATTGTTCGGCGATCCGGTGATCGGTGAGTATTTCCGTGTATTCGTGTCCTACGGCGTTATTGCTATGGCACTGGCTATGCATGCATGGAAGAAAGTGGCAAAACCGAAAGAGGAAGAAAATACCAAGCCGGCTGCAGGAGCCGGTGAGGCAGCTTAAGAATAAGATAAAGAAAAGGGAAGAAATCCGATTTGTGGGTTCCTTCCCTTTTCAGGTTTTATGAGATCTGTTTGAAATCAATGGATCAAAAGCTGGGCGACAGGCAGGCTGACGGCGATCACAATGATCAGTTCGATTGCCGCAAACAGCATTGTATACTTATAAATCTCACCCGATTTCAGCCAGTCCTTATTGCCAAAGAGCAGGGCGGCAAACGGGGATGCAGCCGGGGTAACTGCCGCTGCAGAGAGCACGAACAGGATCATCATGGATACGATCGGTGCAGAGTTCAGCCCGGTGGCCATACAGAAGGTCGCGATGACGGGCTGCAGCAGCAGGCCGATCACGAAGCTGTTGCAGAGGTTTGTCAGGACGACGGTCAGCACCATGATGATGACTGCAAATACCGGGATCGGAACATGGTCAAAGAGCGGCATCAAAACAGTATTTAAAAATCCGGATACGCCGGTGCTCTCGCTGGTCAGTGCATTTCCAAGGAGGATTGCCGCTGCGATCAGGAAGTAGCTGCTCCAGGAGAATCTCTTCATGGCCTGTGTGAAGTCCATGATCGGTTTTTTATCAATCCGGATCGCACAGAGCAGGAATACATAAAATGCGGCGATTCCATAGTTGTTTCCTTTCACAAAGATTCCGATCGGATGCGTGGGGAACACGCTGGGGATCAAAAGAGTCAAAATGAAAGTGGTGAACGAAATCGCGATGAATTTTTGCTTTAAGTTCATCGGAGGCAGCGGGTTTTTGTTCAGGGTTTCCATGGTCAGGTTCTTTAATTTGCTGGTATCCGGCCTCAGGATATATTTGCATATTAATATGATCACGGCGGCACAGACAAATGCATGGATCAGGCCGACAGCCAGATATCCGGCGTTGTTGATCTCCACAACAGATCCCATGTTGCCGGTGACCGTTGCGTAGTTTCTGATCAGCGCCAGACCGTTGCCCATAAATGGCGGGATAGGGAAGCCGAGCAGTGTGGCGATGGTGACAAGTATCAGCATGATGGTAGGAAATTTTTCATGTTTTTTTATACCTACCGTCTGGAAGATATCATAAAGGATTGGGCAGAACAGGAAAATGGGAGTAAATCCGCCCATAAAAGCACCCATCAGGATGCATGCCACCATGATCAAAAAGGTCATGACCCAGGGTCGCCCCAGGCATATTTTCCGGGTCAGGAAGAACCTGCCGCAGTACTCAGCCAGGTTGTTTTCCACCAGGCAGTTGATCGCAGTCAGCAAAAACAGGACCTGCACCAGGATGGGGTTGCCGAACGTAGCGGTAAGGACCTCATTCATGGAGCCGTAGTCCGACAATCCTACCATGAAGATGGCAAGGATACTGGAGATGATCGGATCGGACATGGTCCAGAGATACAGCGTGCCGATGAAGATCCCCAGGATTTCCATTCCAAGCGGCGTGACATTCGGCAGCTGGATCGGAAGAAAACGGAACAGTACCATGATGGAGATACCGATTCCCAGATGGAGCTTGTAAAAGTCTTTCTTTTGTGTTTGTGACATAGTGTAACCCCCTTATTTTATCGTTGGTATTTCATTTCTCCCAGTATCATGATAATATATTAACAATATACAGAATATAGTCCAGGTTATATTTGGGAGAAGAAATCTTCAATAGAATCTGGAGGAAAGAGAGGGCTTGGATTTATGGGGAAAGTGGGACTGATCCAGTACTTTAAGCATTACGGGACGCAGATTAAAGTTGAGAAGGAAACATCGATCTGCAATCCGATGCTGTCCGATACTTATATTTATTATCTGGTAAAGGGGATTGCGAGCCTGACGTCCCTTACCAGCGAAGGGGAAGAGAAGGATTTTTTGTATTTTTCCCAGGAAAGCCTTTTGGGATTTGCCCCGGCGCTGATGCGGCATTACCGGAAGGTGCGGGGAGAGGCAAAGCCGCGGGAGGAAGAGGAGAATACGCCGTTTGGCATTGATACCAAAACAGACTGCTGCTTTTACCGTCTGGATGAGAAGACATTTGAGCGCCTGCTGGAGGAAGACCCGCAGTTTCAGTCTTACGTGATCGAGGCGGTGACGTTAAACTATGTGACCCTGGTCAGAAAATTTTACAGTTCCCAGGAAGAGAGCGCTTCCAGGCGGTTTTATAAATGGCTGCTGGAATTCAGTAACCCGGAGAGAGGAATACGGGTAGTGCCAAAGGGCTTTACCTATGCCGAGATTGCCAAATATCTGGGGATGCACCCGGTAACGGTGTATAAGCTTGCCGCCAGCCTGAAAAAGGAAGGAATCCTGAATAAGGAAAACGGCCAGATCGTGGTACTGGATGAGGAGGGATTAAAGGCCAGGCTGTAAGGCCAACAAAAGTTTGCCAAAAGTTCCTGATAGAAATCTAGCCGCGGCTAAGTTCCTGGAAAAAAAGGTATGTTATGATTTTGTCAAAACATACCGGCGGGGAAAAGCCGGAGAAGGGGAAGGTGTTATCTATGGCAGGCACAGCTTATTCATTTCAGAAACACATGATTCAAAAACAGGCAGAGGCAGAGAGGGTGATGCTTGAAGAACTGCGAAGGGGGACATATACGGTTGACCGCCCGCTTGTTTCCTACAATTTATATATGATCAACCCGCTGTCGGCCGTTGTGGCATTTTACACGGAGGAGGAAACTCCGGTGACGGTGACCGTGCGCGGAAAGGCAAAACAGGGAAATATAACGCATACATTTCCAAGGGCAAGGGAGCATGTCCTGCCGGTTCTCGGGCTGTATGAGGATTATGTAAACCAGGTGGAGATTCGGGAGTACCGCGGGAAGAGCCATGTGGTGGAGATTGCAGTTCCACGGATCTTCGAAAATGGCCTGCCTCTGTATTCTATGGACACGACGCCGGAGTATCTGCAGGATGCATGCATCTTTTTGTCGCCCTCCGCGATGGAGCTGGCGGTGGGTTTTGACTATGCGGGGGACGTCAGATGGTGTCTGAACATTAAGTGCGTGTTTGACATGAAACGTCTGAAAAACGGGCATGTCCTGATGGGGACGGACCGTCTGGTAAAGATGCCGTATTATATGTCCGGCATGTATGAAACGAGCCTTTGCGGAAAGATTTATCACGAATACCGTCTGCCCGGCGGCTCTCATCATGACGCGTTTGAGATGCCTGACGGCAATCTGCTCTGCCTGACCGAGGACCTTTCCACCGGGACTGTGGAGGATATGTGCGTACTGATCGACCGCGAGACCGGAGAGATTTTAAAGACCTGGGACTATAAGAATTTTCTTGAGCCGGGGCTTGGAAAGAGCGGAAGCTGGTCAGAGCGGGACTGGTTCCACAACAATGCCGTGTGGTATGATGAAAAGAGCCATACCCTGACGTTTTCGGGAAGGCACATGGACAGCATCGTAAACGTGGACTATGAGACCGGGAAGCTGAACTGGATTCTCTCAGACCCGGAAGGCTGGCCAGAGGAATGGGTAGACAAGTATTTCTTTAAGCCGGTGGGCAATAACTTTGAATGGCAGTATGAGCAGCATGCGTGCCTGATCACCCCGGACGGGGATGTGATGTGCTTTGACAACCATCACTGGGGTTCTAAGGTGAAGGAAACATACAAAAAGGCCAAAAACAATTATTCTAGGGGCGTCCGTTACCGCATCAACACAAAGGAGATGACGGTGGAGCAGGTCTGGCAGTACGGGAAGGACAGGGGCGCTGAGTTCTTTTCCCCATATATCTGTAATGTGGAATATTATAAGGAAGGCCATTACATGGTCCATTCCGGTGGAATCGCCTACAACAAGGACGGGGAGATCTCGGAATCCCTGGGCGCGTTTGAGCAGAATATGGGCGGGACGCTCACTTCCATCACCGTCGAAATCTGCGACGACAAAAAGATGCTGGAGCTGCACACCAAAGGAAATTATTACCGTGCAGAGAAGATGACCCTGTATGCTCCGGAAGGCAATCTGGAACTGGGCGAAGGTTCTGTCCTTGGAACGATGGGAGTAACGCCGGAGTTTGATACGGAAGTTCCGGCTGAGACGGTATCCGTGCTGCTTCCTGACTCCTGCGATGCAAGGATTGAGGACGAAGCGGACCGCTTTACCTTCCACGCCAAATTTGAAAAAGGTCAGATGGTCATGCTGGTTCTGGAGCAGGGAGAAGAGAAACACCAGTACTATATCTCCACAGCGGCAGTGTCCCATCAGGCGATGTGCTGCGGCACATTTTTAGAGTCCGATGAGAGGGCGACAAAGACCAACGTAAACAAAGCCGGACTGAAGGGAACCTATGAGGTCTGGGTCATCATTGATGATAAAAAATACCCGGCCGGAGTTTCGGTGACATGTGAGTAGGGAGAAGCGTCTCCGCCGTAAAAAGGGATTGCGCCGGACAGCCATATGGAGTAGAATTGTATCAGTATGAACTGTTACAGCTCTATAAACTATGGCAAAGGAAGGTATTTGATGATGAAAGATGTAAATTGTGCATATTGTATGCAGGGCGAGCTGGTGGCAAAATTCGCATATCCAATCTGTAAGATGGACACTGGTTTTTTGTATGTATTTAAGGAGCAGAGCCACCCGGGACGCCTGATCCTTGCCCATGACAGGCATATCAGCGAGATGATCGAGCTGAGCGACGAGGAAAGGAATGCATTTTTTGCCGATGTGGCAAAGGCTGCAAGGGCTATCCACAAGGTGTTTGCCCCGAAGAAAGTGAACTACGGAGCTTACGGAGATACCGGCTGCCATCTGCACATGCATCTGGTTCCGAAGTACGAAGGCGAGTTTGAGTGGGGCGGCGTATTCGAGATGAATCCCGGAAAGGTTCTTCTGGAAGATTCCGACTATGAAGAAATCGCCGAGAAAATCCGCAAGGCACTGTAATACGGCTCGGCGGATGCTGCCCTCCGGGGCAGGTCAGTATGGATAGGTCAGGAGGGATCAGGTGGAAGAGAAGAGAGAAGATTCTGCCGGTACGAGAATCGCGGTGATTGGAATCATCATCGAAGACAAGACGGCGGTATCGTCGGTGAACGACATCCTGCATCAGTATAACCAGTATATCATCGGGCGGATGGGTCTGCCATATGAAAAGAAGGGCGTTAACATCATCAGCATTATTCTGGATGCCCCTACGGATGCCATCAGCGCAGTGTCCGGGAAGCTGGGCAGGCTTCAGGGAGTCAGTTCCAAGGCGTTATATTCCAAGGTCGGCACGTAATCAGTAAAATGGCAGCACCAAAGGCATGAGAGCCCCGGTGCTGCCATTTTTGGTTCTTCAGGTGTGAAATATGCCTATAGCAGAGATGCAAACAATCTTCCGGTACTGGCGGTCAGAATACATAATCCCATGCCGACCACGGTGGGGAGAAGGATGGAAACGGCAGCCTGGCGCCATGAACCGGTCTCTTTTTTGACCGTGAGCACGGTGGTAGAGCAGGGCCAGTGGAACAGGCAGAAAAGTATCATGCAGACAGCCGTCATACGGGTCCAGCCATGACTGGTGAGCAGACCCAGGAGGGCGGATGGGTCGCTCATTTCCAGGAGGGTGGAGGATTGGAGGTATGCCATCAGGATGATGGGCAGCACAATCTCGTTGGCAGGGAAGCCGAGAAGGAAGGCGGCCAGAATCACTCCGTCGAGTCCCATCAGGCGTCCGAGCGGGTCAAAAAATCCGGTGATACAGGACAGGATGCTGGGAGCGGTCTGTGCCAGCCCGGCAGCGCTTTCCGCGGCGGCAGCGCCTTCTGCCAGGACACTGCCTCCTGCTGCAGCCGAGAGGGCAAACCAGCCGTTTTCAGGTCCCACATAGAGCACGTTGGCGAGTAGCCAGATGATTAGCCCCGCAGGCGCTGCCACAGCGGCGGCACGCCCCAGCACAAATAAGGTGCGGTCAAAGATGGAACGGACGATGACTTTTCCAATCTGGGGACAGCGGTAGGGTGGCAGCTCAAGGGTAAAGGAAGACGGAATTCCTCTTAACAGCGTGTGGGACAAAAACCAGGATACTGCAAGCGTAGCCGCGATTCCAAGCAGGATGACAAGCGTAAGCAGGACTGCCGAAAGCAGGGAGACGACGGCAGGCGACAGATCCCATGGAAGCGCCTGCCAAACGCCGGAAGGTCCGGGCGCAGCCAATCCGGCGGATGCCGCGCTTTCTGCAGCCGTTCTGGACATGTCTGCCCCGGATACCGCTGCTCCGGATACCGCTGTCCCGGCGCTCATAAACAGCAGGGTGATCATCATGAACAGTGTTGGCAGCCGGCCGTTGCAGGGGACGAAGGCGTTGGTGAGGATTGCGATCATCCGCTCCCGCGGCGAGTCAATGATGCGGCAGCCGATCACCCCTGCCGCATTACAGCCAAATCCCATAGCTGTGGTCAGGCACTGTTTTCCGCAGGCTTTGCAGCGTTTGAATGCCCGGTCCATATTGAATGCTACACGGGGCAGATATCCAAAATCCTCCATGAGGGTAAACAGCGGGAAGAAGATTGCCATAGGCGGAAGCATGACTGAGACGACCCAGGCGAGCACACGGTAGATGCCGTAGACGAGCATGCCGGTCAGCCACTCGGGCGTATGTATGGACGCCAGGGCAGCGGCAAGGTTTCCTTCCAGCCAGAACAGCCCATCCCAGAGCATGGCAGACGGAATATTGGCGCCGGTCAGTGTGATCCAGAAGATGACGAGCAGCAGCAAAAACATGATGAGTCCCCCGGTTACGGGGCCTGTCACGATCCGGTCGATCTGTTCCTCTCTTTTCCGATAGTTTGGATTCGTATAATGAACGGTCTCCAGAGCAAGCTGCTTTGGCGAAAAGTCCAGGCAGTCATAGCTGCAACGCATCCCGGTGGCATCTCGAAGTGTCTCCCGAATCACTTCCAGGGAACCGGCACACCGGGCGCAGCAGTGGATAACAGGAATCTGCAGCACATCTTTAAGCAGGTCAAAGTCTATTTCGATGCCTTTTTTTCTGGCTTCATCACACAGATTGACACACAGGATCAGGGGCGTTCCCGTATCCTTCACAAAATCCAGTGACACAATCTGTTTCAGCAGATGAAGCCCTCTCTCGAGGCAGGTGGCATCACAGACGACCATGGTCATATCCGCTTCGCCTGAACAGATATAGTCCCGTGTGATGATTTCTTCCTCAGAATGGGCAGCCAGTGAATAAGTACCGGGCAGGTCCACAAGCAGGTATTCCCTGCCATGACAGGTGAACGTACCCCGGGCTGAGGCGACGGTTTTGCCCGGCCAGTTCCCGGTATGCTGATGCATACCGGTCAGTCCATTAAATATGGTACTTTTGCCGACGTTGGGATTTCCGGCCAGCGCAATGATAACTTGATCATCCATGCAGATGCTCCCATCCATAATCAGTCTCTTATGATTAAATATGTGCGGATATCTGCCGCCGTGCCTGGGCTATTCGGAAAAAATCGTTCCGCAGGCAATCATCGGTCCGGGATCGCCGGAAGGCTGGCTCGTAAAATCATCCCGATTGGCGTGGATGATAACGGAACGTCCGATGATATCTTTTACACGAAACCGTTTGTCATAGAAGGCAGACCAGGCATATCCCTGATTGCTGAGCAAAGGGAGCAGGTCGCCGGCGTGCTGGGGATGGGGCGTATGACGGGGATTGTAGTGTTCTCCGACCTTTGTAAAATTGGCGGAGCAATCGCCAAACTCATGGATATGCATGGCATAAAAGCCGGTAGACCCTGGTTCGCTCCTGTTTGGAAGTCCAAAGACTTCTGCTTCCACCAGGATGCCGCCGTATGGGGTATCAAAAAATTTCACCAACCCGCTGATGTCCGGGGCGCTGCCGCCGCCGCGTACCCATGCAAGCGCCTGGGGCTGATTGTCGGACAGCTGATGGATAAAAGCGAGGCGGGGCGTTGGTGTTTGAGAAGAATTCATAATGGATGAATATCCTTTCGATATGTTTGGTATAGCATATGCACGGGGAGAGGCGGGTGTCAGGTTTCTTGAAAAATTATGCACAAAATGCTTTAAAACCGAAAAAGAAGCCGTAATCATACAAGTTTCCCTGTAATCATACGGCTTCTTATTGGAATCGTGGAGATAATGGGACTCGAACCCACGGCCTCTTGAATGCCATTCAAGCGCTCTCCCGGTTAGATCGGTTACATACCCCTCTAAATCGGGCAAATGAGCGTTCAATACGCGGGACACCCCACCAAAAAGCCGACAAATCCTTTGGTTTCATTCTTGAAATTGATTATAACCGGGGCCAGACCGCATATCAATACTTAATTTGAAAACAAGCTCGATACCGCAATTCCCTTTTCGCATGGTATAATTTCCTTGTTCCATAGCGAAAGGGGGTGTTGAGTATGGAGAAAGAATATATAGCTGGTGAGCCGCAAAGATACGAGATCGGCAATCGCGTTTTTATCGTGGAGCCCCGTTATGATAAAAACGGTGAAAGTATGTCGGACATCCTGTTAAAGCTGATGATGGCCGATGTCGATGAAAAAATATGGAACGAAGGCCACCGAGAAAAAATCTAATCTAAAATTTAATCCAAGTTGTCAAGTAAGGCTTTTATTCTAAAACAATTTCATATTGAGCATTACGCCGCCCGAGTGAGACTATGGGCGGCGTTTTCATATACCACAACTTGAAAGGAGGAGTCCCTTATCTGCTGCCAGCCATCGGGCTGGCTTTTTTCATTTCAAGATGAAGGAGGTTTGACATTGGCAGACGATAAAAAGAATATCGGCCCCGAGGTGGAAACGCCTACCGAGGCCCCCGCGCCGGGTGGCCCCGGCTCCGATCCCGTGTTGACCACCGAGGAAGCGGCAATTCTGGAACACGAGGGCCAAGCCGCCCTTTTTGAAATGGGCGAGTTTGTCCCCGATCCCCCGGAGCCTTTTGTGGGTGCTCCCGATATGGCCGAGCCTACTATCCCGGAGGCGCCCGGCCCTACGGCTCCCGAGCTGCCCAAGCCCGACAAGGAGGGCAAGCAGACGGACACCCCGGACAAGGGCGATCCCGCCCCGGCTCCCTCTGGCAAGGTGGTGGATTTTGCCGCCGCCCGTGAGGAGGCCGGAAAGGACAAGGCCCCGAAACAGAAAACTCCCAAACAGAAAACCACGGAGCCGAGGGACAAAGCAGCGGCCAAGGCCAGCAAGGGCCGCCCGGCAAAGGCTGACAAGGCGGCCCCCGACAAGGCCAAGCCGCCCACGCGAGACAAAATGTCCCAAAGTAAGGCCGCCCCGGAAAACGCTGCGCCCAATCCGCAGGAGGCTCCTATCCCTGCCGCGCCGGAACAGCCCGCCGCGCCCCGTGATGCTACCCGCGCAGAAAAAGAGGAAATTGTCTACCTCAATCTGTCCGAGCTGCGCCCGTTCAAAAACCATCCCTTTGGTGTCCGTGACGATGCCGAGATGCAGGGCCTTGTGGAGTCTGTCCGGGCAAGCGGCGTAAACCAGCCCGCGCTGGTGCGTCCCACCGAGGACGGCGGGTATGAGATCATCGCGGGCCACCGCCGCCAGCGGGCAAGTGAGCTGGCTGGGTTTGTGAATATGCCCTGCATCGTCCGTAACATGACCGATGACGAGGCCATCCTCGCTATGACGGATGACAACCTGCGCCACCGCGAAAAGATTTTGCCCACGGAAAAGGCACAGTCTTTGAAAATGCAGGTGGAGGCCATCAAGCACCAAGGCGCTCGTCCCGGTGAGGATGCACAGGAGGCGGGTAAACGCTCCACGCAGATCGTGGGTGATCGCAACGGCATGAACTACAAACAGGTGCAGCGGTATATCCGCTTGACCGAGCTTGTGCCGGATTTGCAGAAAATGCTGGACGAGAAAAAGCTGGCATTTACCCCCGCCGTGGAGATTTCCTTTATCCGGCCCAAACATCAGAAGTATATCGCCGTTTCCATTGAGGGCCAGCAGTCCTCTCCGTCCCTGTCCCAAGCCCAGCGGCTCCGCAAGATGGATCAAGAGGGCAAGCTGAACGGCGATGTGATCGACGGCATTTTGATGGAAGAAAAGAAGGAGGTTGATAAGGTGATTATCAATAGCGCGGAACTGGAAAAGTATTTCGGCAAGGACAAGTCCCCCCGTCAGATGAAGGATCAGATCATGGCCCTGCTGGATGACTGGAAGGCCAAGCAGCCCCCCGAACTGGGCAAGCCCGAAAAGAAAACGGATAAGAGCCTGTAACCTCGAGACATTTTGTCCCGAGGTTTTTTCGTTCCCCTGCATAGAGGCTCGGCTGGTATATCCCCCGTCGCCGCCTAATTCACGGCGCAGCCGGGAGCTGGCCGTCAAGGGTGCATCAGCACCGCCAAGGGCGGCTTGCCCTTTACGGTCTGCCCCGGCTGTGCTATTCCCTGCGGCGCGGCGGGGGTGTATATCCTCCAGAGCCGCCCCTTTTTCCATGACTGGAAAAAGGCGGGGGAAAAAGGTTGACCCGCTACATTATAAAAATCGGAGGTTTTTACAATGAAACGACCCCTCGCATATATCACCGCTGCGTGGTGCGGCAGCGATGCCGAAAACGCAAAACAGGCGGCGCAGTATTGCCGCTGCGTCTATGAGGCGGGCTTTTCGCCCATTTGCCCTACGCTGTTCCATCCTCTGTTCCTCAATGATGCCATTCCCGAGGAGCACAAAAGCGGGATCGACATGGCCCGTAATCTGCTCAAACGCTCTCATGTGCTGGTGGTGTGCGGCCATACCGTCACCGAGGCCATGAAGAACGATATTGCCGTGGCCCAGCGGCTGGGTATCACGGCAACCACGCTGGAGGGTATCTTGACGGTCAAGGGACAGGGCCGCCGCTGATATGGCGGCCCTGCTGGAAGCCTACATTACCAACCTCGGCAAATATGCCGAGGGGCAGCTTGTGGGCGAAACGCTGAAATTCCCCACCACGGCGGAGGAGGTGCAGTCCCTCTTAAAGCGCATCGGCGTGGACGGCATACGGTATGAGGAGATTTTCATTACCAGCTTTGACGGCGATGTGCTGGGGCTGCATGAACACTTGGGCGAATATGAAAGCATTGACGAGCTCAACTATCTGGCCGCGCTGCTGTCGGAAATGGATCAGAGCGATATAGAAAAGTTCGAGGCGGTCATAGACGCTGGCGAATACACAGGCAGCGTGAAAGACTTAATCAACCTCACGCAAAATCTGGATTGCTTTAATTTTGAGCCGGGTATCAGAAGTGACGAGGAATTGGGGCGGCTGTATGTGCTGGAGTTCGGCGGTGTGCAAGTCCCGGAACACCTCATTGATTATATCGACTATGAGGCATACGGACGGGATGTGCGGATCAATGACGGCGGCCACTATTCCCCCGGTGGATATGTGGCCGATAACCGCAGCAGCTTCATAGAGCATTACACGGGCCGGGACGACATTCCCGACGAGCACCGTGTTTTCTCCATGCCCAAGCTGTCTATCCGGGAGCAGATGTCAGCTTTCAAGGAAATTATAGACCGTTCCTCGCTGGAGGGTGAACGGAAACGGCCCACGCTGGGCCATACGGAACGATAACCCCACCTTGGGACAACTTGTCCCGAGGTGAGAAAGGAGGCGGCATAGCTGATAGAAGAAGATATTTCCCGGCGTACTGTTGCAGTTTCCGTCCGGGCCAGTAAGCTGACGGCGCGGAGCCTTGCCTATGTGGTGGCCGCTGTGGGGCGCAAAATTGCCAAAGACCGCCGCACCCGGCAGACCCCTCACGGTAAGCAGACCGTCAAGCAGCTTATGCGGCATGGCGTGTCTACCAACAGTCTGGAGCTGTCCGGCGATACCAAGAGTTTTGACCGGGTGGCCCGGAAGTGGAATGTGGACTATGCCTTTTATAAGACAGGCCCGGACAAATACCTGTTGTTTTTCAAGGCGGGACAGGCTGATGCCATGACCGCCTGTTTCTCGGAGTATTCCAAAAAGGTGCTGAACAAGTCCAAGTCCAGGCGCATCCCCATCCGGGATCAGATCAAGCGAGCCGGGGATCAGCTCACCCGCGAAAAGCCTAAACAGCGGGAGCGTGTGAAGGAGGCGGTGCATGAAAACAGATAAGCTCCGAAAATACCTCATTCCCAATATCCCGTATGTATTCATCGGCTGGGCGTTCCTCAAATTGGGTACAGCCTATCGGCTGGCCGCTGGCGCGGATTTCCTAACAAAAGTCATGGGGATCGGCCAGACCATCGGCCCTGCCTTTGCCGATTTCGCGCCGGGGCTAAACCCTGTTGACTGGCTGGTGGGTATCGTGGGAGCCGTGGCGTTCCGTCTGTTCATCCACATGAAAAGCAAAAAAGCCAAGAAATTCAGACGGGACGAGGAGTACGGCTCGGCCCGGTGGGGCAACGAAAAGGACATCAAGCCCTTTATCGATCCCAAGTTTGAAAACAATGTCATTCTGACCGGGACGGAGTTTCTCACCATGAACACCCGGCCCAAGATCCCGGCCAATGCCCGTAACCTCAATACCTGTGTCATCGGATCGTCCGGCTCGGGCAAAACCCGCTTTTGGCTCACGCCCCAGCTCTTACAGGCTCATTCCTCTTTTGTGGTGGTAGACCCGAAGGGCGGCGTCCTGTCCCAAGTGGGCAGCTTTCTCCAAAAGCGGGGGTACAAAATCAAGGTATTCAACAGCATCGACTTTTCCAAGTCCATGCACTATAACCCGCTGGCGTATATCAAGAATGAGTCCGACATCCTAAAGTTCGTCAATGCCCTTATCTCCAATACCAAGGGCGAGGGCAAAGAGGGCGATCCGTTCTGGACGAAGGCTGAAACGCTCCTATACTGCGCCCTGCTGGGCTATATCATTTTCGAGGGCGCGGAGGAAGATCGCAATATGAATACGCTGGTGGACATGATTTCCGGCATGGAGGTCAAGGAGGATGACGAAGACTTTATGAACGCGGTGGACTATATGTTCGCCGGGCTGGAAAAGCGCAAGCCGGATTGCTTTGCCGTAAAGCAGTACAAAAAGTACAAGTTAAGCAGCGGCAAGACGGCCAAAAGCATTTTGATTTCCTGCGGCGCTCGTCTGGCTCCCTTTGACATCCCCCAGCTCCGGGAGATTATGAGCTATGACGAGCTGGAACTTGACCGTATGGGTGACAGACGGACGGCAACATTTTTCTGCATCAGCGATACGGACAGCACCTACAATTTTTTGGTCGCTCTCGCTTTTTCGCAGATGTTCAATCTCCTGTGTGAACGGGCCGACAATGTGCATGGGGGCCGCTTGCCCCATCATGTGCGCGTCCTGTGGGACGAGGCGGCCAATACGGGCCAAGTGCCGGGGCTGGAAAAGCTGGTAGCTGTCATTCGTTCCCGCGAGGTGAGCCTTGTGCTCCTGTATCAGCAGCTTGCTCAATGCAAGGCCATTTATGACAAAAACGCGGAAACGATCCTCGGCAACATGGACAGCGTGATATTCCTCGGTGGCCGCGAGGCCAGCACCATCAAGGAAATATCCGAAAATTGGCTGGGCAAGTCCACGATCTCCATGCAGACGGATGGCCGCACACGGGGCCAGTCCGAAAGTTACAGCCAAAACACCCAGCGGCTGGGCCGTGAGCTGATGACCCCCAGCGAGCTTGCCACGATGCCCGGTGATCGGTGCATCTTGCAGCTTCGGGGCCTGCCCCCGTTCTATTCCCGCAAGTACGATTTGAAGCAACACCCCAACTACAAGTTTACGGCTGAGGCCGACAAGAAAAACGCCTTTAACCTCGACAGGCTGATAAACCGCCGCAGGCGGCCCGGCCCCAACGAGGCTTGTGAGGTGTACGAAGTGGATGTGCCCGCCGAGGCGCTCACAGAAGAGGACGAGGACATCCTCAACTATGACGATCTCGACGATCCAGACGCTTTTGTATAAAACCTTGGGCTTTTAGGGTTCCCGCAAAATCAGCGATTTTGTGGGAAGAGGAGGCGCAACGGAGCGTGCGGAGTTTGGGACATTTTGTCCCAAAGTAGCAAAGCGAAGTTTGTGCCGACGAGTCCCGAGGTGAGGACGCTGCCGCCCTACATGGGGCGGCTTTTTTCATGGCCGGGTATAGCCCGGAGAAAAGGAGTAATATATGCAGTTTTTCGCTTCTGCCATCAACACTTTGCAGACCCTCGTTATTGCCCTCGGCGCTGGCCTTGGCGTGTGGGGCGTTGTCAACCTGCTGGAGGGCTACGGCTCCGATAACCCCGGCGCGAATGCTCATGTACGGTAAAGTATCACAAGAAAATTATGTCGAATTGACAGCCGCC
>JAPJQL010000009.1:61602-94609 GCA_030825115.1 Lachnospiraceae bacterium | reverse complement strand
TTCATACCCTTTCCTCCTTTATTTTTATAATTGATTATACATTTATACCCCCCCCCCCGTAAAAATTTTCAATATATTTTGGCTATATTTACCAGAAAAATATCAAAAAAACAGCCACTTTTTATCATACAAAAAAGTGACTGTCTTATACCCATCCTAAAAATAATCCGAAACATACGGAACCTGCTGCTCGATCGAATCCTCCAACATATCAATCGTGTCCTCCCCCGCCTGAATCCTGCCGATTTTCGCCAGATAATCCGGGCGTTTATATCCCATCAGCATGGTAGTCATGGTCTGGATATCGATGGTATCGGTGCATTTCTCCTCGATTCGCTCCGCCGTCCCCCTGCCCTTTTTATCGATTTCAAGCCGGAATGCACCCTGGTTGCACTCCATGATCGGATCCGAGAGAACGAAGCTCCACTCCCGTTCCACAGAATCCGGCTTAAACGGATACCTGCTGATAAATTCCGAAAAATCCACGATCCTTGCCATATAATAAGGCGAGATAACTTCCTTGATATCCGCGTCCTCCAGCAAAAATGCAAGCGGCTCATCGGTAAAGGTACAGCCGACCACTTTATCAATCATCGAAAAATGGGCCGATATAAAATTCCACAGTCCCGCGCGGGCATCTTCATTGTTGAAGATCATGTCCTTAATATGGAAAACATCGTGAGCAAACCAGTATATAACGTATCCATCCGGCTCATTGTTCTCGTTATAGTAGATTGCCGCCATCATATCATCCGGGTCCCAGAGCCAGTATTCATTCCAGGCCAGCTCGTCCCGCAAAACCGCCCCGTGGGTCCGCATGGCATAGCGGTCATACGTAACCTTAAGCTCCTCGCTGTCCACGTCCACCCGGCGTACCCGCCCCGTTACCTGTCTGTTTTTGGGGAGCTGATAATCTTTGATCTCATACGAAATCTTATCTGATATGATCTCCCATCCCTTTCTTCTGTAATAGGGAATGGAGTAGGGGAACAGATAACAGATATACTGCCCCCGCCGCTGCATATTTTTCAGCGCCTGCTCCAGCAGTTTGTGCATCAGCCCCAGATTGGAATATTCCGGGTAAGTTCCGACTCCGGTCAGCCCACCCATATCATAGGTTTTGTTGAACACCCTGATCTTCATCGGGTAGACCGCCACCTGAGACACCAGCGTGTCCTGGTCAAACCATCCCAGCACATCGGCCTTTAACATTGTGGGAAATTTTGCCCGGATCATCTCTTTTTCCTGCCAGCCAATCGCGCTGAGTTCCTGGTCCGTCACCTGAAATACATAGCGGAGAAGCTGATTGTACTGCTCCATATATTCGCTTCCAACCGGTTTCATTTTTAAATTTTTCACATTCATTGTTTACCTCCGGGATTCAGCCAAAAAACAATTCAAGTCATTTGCTCATTGTTAGTATAATAACCTGGGTTGGATGTGTCAATATAAAGGCTCGCCTTATTGCTGACTCCCTCTTTCTCACTTGCGGAAATGTACTTGACAAATATTCATAATAGTTATAAAATCACTTAGGAAGCTAAGTAAAGGAGCGTTGTATGATTTCACTTACAAAAAGTGCCGCAAGGTATGTCAGCAAACTTTCTAATAAACTTCGCAGAAAATTAGATATGTTTTCTTCAAGGAACGAATTTAGCGGTTCGCAGGGAAGGACACTTCATTTTCTGCTTGCACAGACAGAAGATGTTTTTCAAAAAGATGTTGAAGAAGAATACGGCATACGCCCATCCACTGCAACGGAACTGTTGAAGCAGATGGAAGCAAATGAACTGATCCGCCGAGAACCTGTTGCCTACGACAATCGGTTAAAAAAGATTGTTTTAACCGAAAAAGCATTGATGTATCAACATCAAGTTGTAGAAGATTTAACCGCACTAGAAGCAACACTTACAGAAGGAATTTCCGAAGAAGATATGAAAGTTTTTTTTAAAGTGATTGAAAAAATGATGGATAACTTGTCTGAATGAAAGTCCAGGCCTGTTATCCAATATTTTGCGCAAATACTTAGGAAACTAACATTCTAGAGAGAGAGGAATTTTTATGAACGAAACAAACCAATTTTCACAGGGAAAACTTTTCCCCTTAATTTTAAAGTATTCTATTCCGGCAGCAATTTCACTTTTGATTACGGCAGTCTACAATATTGTTGACCGTATTTTTGTGGGGAACTTTAATGGGACTTCTGCTTTGGCGGGGCTGTCAATCTGCTTTCCGCTTTCTTATATGATGATGGCATTTGGACTTACCTGCAGTGCAGGCGGATCCTCCCTGTTCAGCTTGTTTGCAGGAAAGAATGAACAGAAAAAAATGAATGCTTCCTTTGGAAATGCTTTGATCCTGGTTATTGTTTTTGAACTTGCATTGACTGTAATCCTGCTGATTTTTGCTGATTCTATTTTGAATTTTTTTGGAGTAACAGAAACTTCTTATCCATATGCATTTGAATATTATCGGGTTGTTGCATTAGGCTGTTTATTTCAAGGACTTACGCAGGTTTTTTGTGATTTTATCCGGGTGTCGGGAAAACCCGTCTTAGGTATGTGTGTTACCGGTATCGGAGCAGTAACAAATATTGTTCTGGACGCTGTATTTGTAGCAGTTATGAACTGGGGCGTAACAGGTGCGGCGTGGGCCACTGTGATTGGACAGATTTTTTCAACATTATTGGGTATTTATCTTGTTTGGAAAGGGCATACACAAGCAGAAATCAAAAAAGAAACGTTTCGCTTCCAGTTTAATCTGTCTAAAGAAATTATCTCCTGTGGATTTGCCTTTTGGATTGCACAAATGGCTATGGGGTTAATCAGCTTAGTCTACAACGGTCAGTTGGGAAAATATGGCGGGGACACTGCCATTAGTGTATATGCTGTTGTTGCAAGCATCATGACCTTCGTCATTATGCCTGCAAGCGGAATCAGCCAGGGTATCCAGCCTATTGTAGGAAACAACTTTGGGTCTGGAAATTACAAGAGAGTTATGGCAACGCTGTATCAGGCTTCTGCTTTTTCGGTAGCCATTACTTGTATTGTGTGGCTTATTGTTATGTTTTTCCCGGAATTTATCTTATTGGCGTTTGGCGCTACCGGGGAAATGCTGAAAGTTGGCGTTGCGGGACTGAGAACAAATTTCTGTATTACGCCTATTTTGGGCTTTGTCATGATCGTAACAACATTTTTTCAGTCGATTGCCAAGCCAATCCCGTCTATCGTAATCACATTTTTAAGGCAGATTCTATTCTTAATACCATTTATTTATATTTTCCCAATTTTATGGGGAATCAATGGAATTTTTGTTGCACAGCCTGTCAGCGATGGCCTGGCTCTGGTATTGTCCATCATTCTTGTTGCAAAGGATCAGCGCCACTTATATAAAATGCTTCCTGCCCTGACGAAATGAAGGGCAAAGCTCTAAAACTTTGCCCCCTGCGCTATCTACTCACACTGATAAAGAACCGCATTGCAGATTGCCGCCGCAATATTGCTCCCGCCCTTTCTCCCCCGCGCCACGATAAACGGCACGGAAGCAGAAAGAATCAGCTCCTTTGATTCCACCACATTCACAAAACCGACCGGAGCGCCGATGATCAATGCGGGCTTTACGCGCCCTTCTTCCATCATCTCATACAGCCGGATCAGGGCCGTCGGCGCATTGCCGACCGCAAAGATCACAGGGCCTTCAAGCGCCGCTCCCCGCTCCATGCAGATCGACGCCCTGGTCACGCCCTTTTCCTTTGCTTCTCTTGCCACATCCTCCTCTGCCATAAAGCAATGGACGCGGCCTCCCCAGCGCGCCAGCGCCTTCTTATTGATGCCTGCCGCCGCCATGCTGGTGTCCGTCACGATAGACGCCCCCGCCATGACCGCTTCCCTGGCCTGTCTGACAGCGCCTTCTGAAAATACCAGGTTCCTGGCATAATCAAAATCCGCGGCGGTATGGATACACCGTTTGACCACCAGAAGCTCATCTTCCGCCCAGGTGTGTTCTCCCATCTCGGAGGCGATGATCTCCATACTCTTTTTTTCTATTTCATCCGGTTTCACAATCATAATCCCGTCCAGCATCTCACACACCTTCTTCCAGTATTCTATAGATTTCTTTCATATCAAAGGACGAACGGATCAGGTCGGCAAGCTTATCATATTCCCTCTCCTTGTAGGCTAACAGGTCAAATTCCTGCCGTCCAAGCTCTGTCCCCTTCTTCTCTGCCAGCTGTCTCGCCAGGGAAAAGGCCAGACCGTCCGTGTCAAACAGCCCGTGGAGATACGAGCCGAAGACAAGACCGTCCCGGCTGCACAGGGCGTCGCAGCGCCCATCCTCCAGCTCTATGGCTTCCACGCAATCTCCGGCATTTACCGTCTGCCCCATGTGGATTTCATAGCCGCTGACCAAAGCTTTTTCATACCTGCCAAACAGCCCCGGCTTGTGAACCCATTTCCCTGTCGCCTGAGTCCGCGTCTTTTCCCTGGCAAACGTGGTATCGGCATCCAAAAGCCCCAGCCCCCTCATCTCTCCGCCGTGCTCGACGCCGTAAGGGTCTTTTAAGGTCTTCCCTAAAATCTGGAAACCGCCGCAGATTCCGATAACCGGCACCTTGTTCTCTGCCGCCTTAAGAATCACCGTCTCCATCCCCGATTCCCTGAGCCACCTCATATCATCCATCGTGTTTTTCGTGCCCGGTATCAGAATCAGGTCCGGCGTCCCAAGCTGTCCGGCCCGCGGCACATAGCGGAGAGAAACGCCGTCAATCCGTTCAAAGGCGGAAAAATCCGTAAAGTTGGAGATGTGTGGCAGATGGATGACCGCCACGTCGATCCCGCCCCCGGCCTTTGTCTGCAAAAGCCGGTCTGACAGGCTGTCCTCATCGTCAAGGTCAATCGCCTTCATGGGAATGACTCCCACGACCGGAATCCCCGTCCTCTCTTCTATCATCCTGAGCCCCGGCTCCAGGATTGAAACATCTCCGCGGAATTTATTGACGACCAGCCCTTTGATCAAACGCTGTTCGTCCGGCTCCAGCAGCTTCACCGTCCCGTAGAGAGCCGCAAATACGCCGCCCCGGTCGATATCTCCGGCGAGAAGCACCGGAGCGTTTACCATCTTTGCCAGCCCCATATTTACGATATCATTTTCCCTGAGGTTGATCTCGGCCGGGCTCCCCGCCCCTTCTATGACGATGATGTCATACTGACCGGACAGACGGTCAAATGCCGCGCGGATATCCGGAATCAGCTCCTGCTTCCTCCGGTAGTACTCTGTGGCCTTCATATTGCCGCGGACCTCGCCGTTTACGATCACCTGGCTGCCCACGTGGCTGGTCGGCTTTAGCAGGATAGGATTCATATCCACGGTGGGCAGGATTCCCGCCGCCTCCGCCTGCATCGCCTGGGCCCGTCCAATCTCCAGCCCGTCCTCGGTGATATAGGAGTTGAGTGCCATATTCTGGGATTTGAAAGGAGCTGCCCGCCAGCCGTCCTGGGCAAACACCCGGCACAGCCCGGCCGTGATGAAGCTCTTCCCTGAATTGGACATGGTCCCCTGTACCATGATCACTTTTGCCGCCATATCGGTTCCTCCTCCTGTCCCAAAACCATTCTCAGATGCCGGACCAGCGTTTCATTTTCCTCATGCCGTTTTACCGCGATCCGGTAATGCTCTGCCGTCAGGTTCACATAGTTGCAGCATCTGCGGATGATGATCCCCCTGCGCAGCAGCTTCTCATACAGGTCCTCATGACCGGGAGCACGGAAAAAAAGGTAATCCGCCTGCCCGTCCCAGACAGTGAACCCCATATTTGCCAGTTCCCCAAAAAGCCATTCCCGCTCCCGTCTGACATATTCCACGGTTTCCGCTTCAAACGCCTTCTCCGAAAGTGCCGCAAGCCCCGCCGCCATCGCGATGGAGTTTACCGGCCAGGTCTGTCCTGCCGCCCTCATCTTCTGCAGGAACAGGGCATCGGAACAGACCGCATATCCCAGGCGGACGCCGGGAATCCCATACAGCTTTGTAAAAGATTTCACGATTACAAGATTCGGATAACGCCCGATGGCTTTCATCATGGAACTGCGCCGTTCTTTTACGACAAAATCCATAAAGCATTCATCCAGCACGATCCTTGTCCCCGTCTCCTCTGCCCGTTTTACGGCCGCTTCCAGCACCTCGCCAGATATCAGAAGCCCCGTGGGATTATTCGGCGTACACAAAAACAGAATATCGGTTTCTTCCGTGATCAGCTCAAGAATCTCTCTGCCAATCTCCATGCTCTCGTCCATCCGGTAATAGGAAATCTCCGCTCCCACCTGCAAAAGCGCCTCCTCATATGCCAGAAATACCGGAGCGGGCAGCACCGCCTTTTTCGGCTTTGCGGCGTATACGATCCGGTATATGAGATCTGCCCCTCCGTTGCCGCAGAGGATTGTTTCTGGCTTCACATGAAGGCAGTTTCCAAGCGCCTGCGTAAGTTTTTTACATTCCGGGTCGGGATAGTGGATGGTCTGTGCAAGGGCTTCTTCCATCGCCGCCTTCACACCGGCGGGAATCCCGAGGGGATTGATATTGGCGGAAAAATCAAGGCACTTTTCCACCGGGATCCCCAGCGCCTCTGATACCCCGTATATATCTCCGCCATGCGCTTTCATCTGCATCACGTTGTTCCCTTTCTGAATTCATGGGTAAAATGCTTATCGTACAGCCGGGACAGTTCATAGCGGTCCCCAAGGAAATCCCCTACCACCGTCAGCGCCGTTTTCGTAATCCCGGCTTCTTTTACCTTTCCGGCGATATCGGTCAGATTTCCCATGACGATCTTCTCATCCTCCCAGGACGCTTTATAGACCACCGCAACCGGCGTCTCCGGCGGATAACTGGTCTTAAGCTGCCTTGCCAGCTCCTCAATCTGTCCCACGCTCAAGAAGATGATCATCGTCGCCTGATGGCTCGCCAGACCGGCCAGTTTCTCCTTCTCCGGCATGGGGGTCCTGCCCTCCATCCTGGTGAGGATCACGGTCTGGCTGACTCCCGGCAGCGTGTACTCTTTTTTCAGGGCAGCGGCGGCGGCGAGGAAGGAGCTGACACCCGGGACCACGTCATACCCGATGCCCAGCCTGTCCAGCTCGTCCATCTGCTCCCTGTGCGCCCCATAGATGGCCGGATCTCCGGTGTGGACCCGCGCCACCTGTTTTCCCTGCCGGTCCGCCTCTTTCATGACTTCGATGACTTCTTCCAGCGTCATAACCGCGCTGTTGTAAATGCGGGCGCCTTCCTTTGCCCCCGAAAGGACCCTGGGATTGACCAGCGAACCGGCGTAGATGATCACATCTGCCTCGTCAATCAGCCGTTTCCCCTTTACCGTCAAAAGCTCCGGGTCTCCCGGGCCTGCTCCTATAAAATGTACCATGACTCAATCCTCCTCTGCCGCGGCGACCGCGTGTTCCAAAAACATCTGCCGGATCGCCCCATATTCTCCAAGCCCTTTCACAACGCAGGAAACGTCAAGTCCCTCCGCTTCAAACTGGCATTTCCAGGACTCCTCTTCATCACTTGCCATGTCGTGCTTCGCGTGTTCTCCGGCCACGATCATAAATGGCGTCAAGATCACCCGGCGGTAACCGCCCTCTTTTACCATCCGCTTCAGTGTCTCCATCGACGGATACGCCTCCACCGTTCCCACAAAAACATTGGGGTATCCCATATCCTTGAACTTATAGTCCAGCGCCGCATAGATCGCGTTGGCATAATGGGTCGTCCCATGCCCCATGAAGATGAGCGCCGTATCCTTTTCCAGTTCCCCAAACTCCTCCATCAGGCCGGAGACCACCTGCTCCGAATCTGCATCTTCAGTCAGAAGCGGAGTGCCAAACCGGATGCTGTCAAACTGCCCGGCATATTTTAAGATATCCCGTTTCATCCGGTCGTTCTCAATGCCATTGACGATGTGGGTCGGCTGGACCGTCACCTGGGTCACTCCGTCTGCCAGCATTCTCTCTACCGCCTGCTCCACTGTGTCCACCTCATAGCCGTCCCGCTCCCGCAGTTTCCTGATGATCATCCCGCTGGTCCAGGCCCGGTACAGCTTACAGCCGTCCCACGCCTCTGCGATCAGCTTCTCAATGGCGTCGATGGTCTTTTTTCTCGTGTCGCTGTGGCTGGTGCCGAAGCTGACGACGAGAACCGCCCGTTTCCCGCCTTCACTGCATGTCTTCCCTCCAAATGCACGCTGGGGGCGCATCATCTCGATATAAGATTCCAGCTCTTCCATGTTCTTTGGAACCTGGCAGGCGGCGGGAAGCAGCGCCTTTTTCTGAAGACGGTAGAACAGTTCCAGCACCACAGGCTGATGAAGATGGGTGCGCTCAAGCAGGGCTTTCTGCGTAAACACCTCCATTGGAGTCCCCGCAAGCTCCACCTGCCCTTCCCGAAACAGCACAACCTCATCCGCCCATTCAAAGGCAAAATCCACATCGTGGGTGGCGATCAGCACCGTGATGCCCCGCCTCGTCAGCTTGTCGATCAGCTCCCGAATGATCTGGATATGAAGCGGGTCAAGAGACGCCATCGGCTCATCCAGAATGATGACCTGCGGGTCCATCACCAGGATGTCCGCGATCGCCACCTGCTTTTTCTGGCCGCCACTCAGCGCATGGGTAGGCTTCTCAGAAAAGGAGTCCACTTTCAGCTCCCGCAAAACCCGGTCCACCCGTTCCTCCGCTTCGGAGAGGGTTGCTCCCATATTCAGGATTCCAAAGGAAACCTCCTGTCTGACGTTGCCGATGATCAGTTGGTTGTCCGGGTCCTGGAATACGATCCCCACCTGGCTTCGCAGCTTCAAAAGCCCTTTTCTGCTGTAATCATATGGCTTCCCGTCTTTTAAAAGTTCCCCCGACTGCGGCCGGTAGATCCCGTTCAGACAGAGGAAAAAGGTGGATTTTCCAGAACCGTTGGCTCCCATAAGCGCGATTTTTTTTCCCTTCCCGACAGACACGCTGACGCCCCGCAGTGCCTGGGTCCCGTCCTCATAGGTATAGCTGATGTTTTTTGCTTCCAGTATCATCTCACTCATTTTATTCTCCATCACAATTTCTTCGTATTCTTTGCCCGAAATCCGGGCAGGACATGGATCTTCCCATTGTATCCCCGCGACTCCATCGCGTCATACAGCGCAGAAGACCGCCTCAGCGCCCGGATGAACAATGTGGCAAACATCTGCCCTGTCGTGCGGACCGACTTAAAAAAGGTGATGTTGCCCAGCCGGCTGTCGGCCGCTTGATTCAGCTCTCCGGCTATCGACCACAGCAAGAAGACAAACCGGTAAATGAGCAGCATCAATTCAATGATTAAAAACGGGCATTTTATTTTCTCAAGCACAAAAAAAATATCGGTGAGCGGGGTGGACAGCGCCAGAAAATACATGCAGGATACTGCTCCGAGCGCGCTGACAGCCAGCTTTGCCCCCCGAAAGATTCCCTCCGAAAAAACACTTAAAACGACCGGACCCAGCCTGACGGCAATGAGGCTGCCGTCAAGCGCTCCCTGGCCGGAAGCCGCCGGACCGGCCGTGACATTCACGACAATCGCAGCCAGGCTTAACAAAATAAAAAGCATGGGGATTTTCAGCAGCCGGACATAAAGCCTGAAAGGCGTTCCCCCGCCCCATACGGACAACGCCCCCATTCCGACTGTCAGGATCACACCAAACGTGATGCTTTGCAGTGTCACCACAGCTATGAGCAGCAACACGGCAGCAAGTACCTTTTTTCCCGGATGAACGGGTCTGAATCTGGATGCATATGCCAGACTGTCAATCATCAGCATTTCAGCTTTCCTTTTCTTCTTTCCTATAGCGTTCCCTCAAAACACCGAACCCGTAGCCAAAGACTCCCGCCCCCAGCGCTGCCTGAAGGCAGAACAGAAGGCTTTCCGTCTCCCCTCCCGGCAGTTCAAATACCGGAGAAGCCCACGCCTCGTAATCCGGGTTGATTTCCGTGATCAGTTCCTCCGCCGCTCCGTCAGCCCCGCCAAACTCGGAATCCCGGATGACAGCCAGCGGGATGACAGCGATTAGCACGCAGAGCAGCAATAAGATCAAAACCGTTTTCATCTTTCCTGTCATGACGCCGCACCTCCTGCCTTCATAAATCCAAGCTCTTTCAGTTCTGGTTTTGCGTAAGTTTCCAGCCCCATCACTACCACTACCGTCACGATCCCTTCAATGATCGCAAGGGGAATCTGGGTTACCGCAAAAACCGTGAGGAATTTTGCCACGGACGCCCCCACTCCGCCCGGCGTGGACGGGTACGCCAGCCCAAGCTGGACAGAGGTGACGCAGTAGGTGAACAAATCCCCAAGACATGCCGCCAAAAATACCGTGACATGGCGGTTCCATTTCAGCTTTCCGCCGAGACGGTAGATCCCCCACGCCACAAACGGACCTGCGACCGCCATGGAAAAGGTATTGGCCCCCAGCGTCGTGAGTCCCCCATGCGCCAGCAGGACGGCCTGGAATAACAATACGATGATCCCGATGATGCTCATCGCAGACGGACCAAAAAGGATCGCCCCCAGCCCGGTTCCTGTCGGATGGGAACTGCTGCCCGTCACGGAAGGAATCTTCAGTGCGGAGAGCACAAACGCGTAAGCGCCCGCCATCGCCAGGATCAGCAGAGTCTTCCGGTGTGCCTCAACGGTCTTTTGGATGGATACAAATCCTGCCGCAAGAAACGGTATACAGACAACGCCCCAGGCAATGCAGTACTTCACCGGCAAAAATCCCTCCATGATGTGCATGGCAAATGCGTTCACCGTAAGTCCAAAGGTAAACGCCATCGCCACCGCGAGTGTCATGATCCTCTTTTCTGTTCTTTTCATCGAACAACCTCCTTAAGATGGTAATGTGAAACAAAAAACCCGCAGGTACGCGTTCTGCAGGTTCTGTTTTTACACCACACTCCCGGAACAGATCTTCCAGGGCGCAGTGTCAACAACAGCAAGTCATCATGCGTAACTTGTGCTTCCAGTCATTCAGGCAGGTCTTCTGGCTTGAGCCTCATCATCCCTCATCGCCTTCCCAAAACCGGTGGCTTATGATCAGGGACTCCTCTCTTACAGCGGCGCGACCGCGTGGGATTTTCACCCAGCTTCCCTATTCTCCCGTCCATCTTAACAACGGGCACCTGACGGACTATTTATTTTATGTAGCATTTGTATTGTAACATAAATTCAGGAGGTGTCTATTACATTTTTTAGATTCCTTGTAATAATTCTTTTTTATTTCTGCTTCTATAAGGATTTTATATAATTTTCTTTGTACGCATTTATCTTACCTAATCACATTTATTGATAAATTCATATTTTTGTGATATTGTTAAACTCAAACATCTTCATGTAACAAATTAAGGAGGTATATGCTGGTGGCAGAAAGCCAAAATATTGAATGGAAAGAGTCTTGGCGAGATGAATACCTAAAATGGATTTGTGGCTTTGCAAATGCACAAGGTGGAAAGATTTATATTGGTACAAATGATGATGGCACAATAGTCGGTATTCAGGACAGTAAAAAACTACTAGAGGATATACCTAATAAGGTTCGAGATGTCCTTGGTATTATTGTAGATGTAAATTTACTGACAGAAAGTGGAAGGGACTATATTGAAATCTGCGTGAGCCCGAACAGCTATCCAGTCAATTATAAGGGTGAATATCATTATCGAAGCGGGAGTACAAAGCAACAGTTAAAAGGACAGGCACTTAACCACTTTCTATTACAAAAAACCGGCATTACTTGGGACAGCGTACCAGTCCAAGGGGTAACAATACAAGACTTGAGAAATGACAGTTTTGACATCTTTCGGGAACAAGCTGTTCGCAGCAAACGAATGGACAAGAAGGATATTGATGCTACAAATGAACAATTACTTGACAGCTTAAACTTACTTGAAAATGCTCAATTAAGAAGAGCTGCCATTTTACTTTTTCACCATAATCCCGAAAAATGGATTCCAGGAGCATATATTAAAATTGGCTATTTTGAATCAGATTCTGAACTACGATATCAGGATGAGATACACGGGTCTTTAATATCTCAAGCAGACAGAGTAGTTGATCTTATATTTACAAAATACCTGAAAGCGGAGATTTCTTATAATGGCATAACGCGAGTAGAAACTTATCCTTTTCCTAAAGATGCAATTAGGGAAGCAGTTTTCAATGCTATCGCACACAAATTCTATGGAGCATTGATTCCCATTCAAATCAGTGTATATACGAATAAAATTTACATCGCAAATGATTGTATTTTTCCAGAAGATTGGACAGTCAATGATTTGATGGGAAAACATCGATCCAGACCTTATAATCCTTTGATCGCCAATACTTTCTTCAGAGCTGGTTTTATCGAAGCATGGGGGCGTGGAATTGAAAAAATCAAAGATAGCTGTAAAGAAGCCGGAAACCCTATGCCGGAATATACGATTAAGAGAGAAGACATCATGGTGATGTTCAAAAGCTTGGTTAGTAATACAGACCAAGCTACTAACCAAGCTAACCAAGGTGACAATAATTCCGTAGTCACACGTATCTTGAAAGCTATCCAAGAGGAGCCAACACTATCGCAAAAAAAGATTGCAGATCATATTGGCGAAAAATATAGTACAGTAAAGTATTATATGGAATCCATGAAAAAATCTGGTATTATAAAAAGAGAAGGTTCCAGCCAAAAAGGACGGTGGATCATTCTATAATTATCTTTAACACAATTAAACAATCGTATTACTCTGCTGATGCTGCCAGTCCGCAAATTCTTTCGGACTGGCTATTTTAAAAAAGCTTATCCCGCCCAAATCCCCAAAATAAATGCCACAAAAAGAATCAGAATGACCGCCAGTCCTGAGGATATGTACATCAATCGGTTCACCTTCACAATATCCCCGGCCACAACCTCCCTGCACTTCTCCCCAATCGTCTTCTTTTGATATAATTTCCCAAAATACCACGCATCTCCCGCAAGCAAAATCCCCAGCGCCCCTGCCGCAGCCGCCTCGGTCTGCGCGGAATTGGGGCTTGCATGGTTCCTTCCGTCCCTGCGCCACATGCGCCACGCGCCGCGGGCATCCAGCCCGCAAAAGGGGCAGCTGAGGACCATCAAAAGGGCGGACAGCCTCGCCGGAATATAGTTGCAGACATCGTCCAGCTTTGCGGCTGCACGGCCGATGTAGAGATATTTTTCATCTTTATATCCAATCATCGAATCCATCGTATTCACGGTCTTATACAGATACCCGAAAAAAGCTCCGCCAAGCGCCATATAGAACAGAGGGGCGATCACGCCGTCCGCCAGATTCTCCGCAACCGTCTCTACCGCGGCTTTCGTCACTCCCTCCTCCGTCAAATTCTGCGTATCCCTGCCTACAATCATGGAGACCGCTCTCCTCGCATCTTCCAGCGTGCCGTTTTTTAAGGCGTGATACACCTTCATGCTCTCCGACTTCAGGCTCTTTGCCGCCAAAAGCTGAAAGCACAGAAAACTCTCTACAGCAATTCCCAGATAGCGGTTCATCCGGTATGCCGCGGTACAGATTCCAAAGGAAAACATCCCCCAAAACAGCAGGTTTGCCAGCACCAGCAGGATACCGCCCACAAGCTGTCTCTTCTGGCTGCCTCCGCTCCATCTTCTGACCGTCTTCTCACACCAGCCGATCGTCCTTCCCATCCCCCGGATTGGGTGGGGGATGCAGGCGGGATCGCCAAACAACAAGTCCAACAGAAAGCCTGCGGTCAGGCTCACAACATGTCCGGCTATCATTTCAGTACCATGCCCCTTCCGCAGACAACCCGCTCCACATGCCCGGCCTGCTCCGCCAGCATGCAGCAGCATCTGCCGACTGCCTCCCGGTATCTCCGCTCAAACGCGTCCGCTGGGACGATCCCCATCCCCACCTCATCGCAGATGATCACGATCCGGGGATTTTTTGCAGCAATTTCATTCGCATAGCCGGATATATCCCTGCCCCCGGCGGCCAGCCGCCTCACCAGCAGATGAAAATGGTTCAAAACATCAGCCTGCTCCGGGCAGTCCAGCGGGTATGTCTCTCCATCAGCAATGACGGCTTCCCGCCCCAGCTTCGTTAAGACATAGTCCAGCTTTCCCTGGCAGCGCCCTCCTACATACAGTTCCATCTCTTCTTTCTCCGTTCTTATTTCGGTTGTGGGACACGCCTACATGAGTTTATCGGCAATCACGGCCCCATAAAGCATCATCAGTTCGCAGACCTGAAGGAAAAATCCTGCCAGGTCTCCGGTTATTCCGCCAAACTGACGGTAAGACATCTTCCAATAATACAGCCATACGGCTGCCGCCAGCCCTGCCATGATCCCTGCCGTGACAGGTCCGGCAAACAGCATCAGGCCGCCTGTCACGATCAGCTCCAGCAATAATACCGCTCTGGTCCTGCTCTTGTGGGCCGCCGACATGAAGGTATATGCCAGTCCATCCCGCTTCGCATTTTTCAGCACGCTCAAAGAACCTGCGCTGAGGATTCTTGACAGGATAAAACCAAGGCTGACCAATACCGCCGTCCTCATCTGACGGATCTCTGAAATCCCGCCTGCATACAAAAGAAAATACAGGATTCCGCCAATGATGGCAAACGCGCCCGTATGGGAATCTTTCAGGATTTCCAGTTTCCGTTCCCGCGGCTGCCAGGAACTGAGCGCATCCATCGTATCCAGAAACCCGTCCACATGGATCCCGCCCGTAAGAAACACCGGCAGTGCAGTGAGGACGGCCGCCTGAAAGACGGCTCCAAACCCCAGCCGCCCTGTCAGCCACCAGACTGCTGTGAAAAGAATCCCCTCAAAAAGACCGACTACTGGAAAAAAACAAAGCGCATATTTCATCCCTTCCTCCGTCCACTCCACCTTTGGCACAGGAATCTTCGAGTACATCGAAAGCGCGATCAAAAACGGTTTTATCATCGTTTTTCCAGCTCCTTTCCCTTTTGCAAAAGACAGTCCACCGGTATCCCGCAGACCACCTCCACCACGCGGTCTGCCATGGCTGCCAGCCCGCAGTTGACGATACCCAACGCCCTGATATAGTCTTCGGTCCCGGGATCATAGGTATTTCCGTCAGAAAAAACTTCATTGGTCACTACGACCAGATGACTGCACCGGCCGATGACCGCCTGAATCCCCCTGAGGATTTTTTTTGCCGTCTGCTCCCCGCTTCTGTTTTTGCCGTCCGGCATAAACATTTCGTTTGCCACCAGGTTGGACATGCACTCCAAAAGGACTACCGCGCTTTCCGTATCCCCGAAGGCCGTGATGGTTTCTAAGTCCACCGGACATTCCAACGTATGAAAACCCTTGTTTTCCCGCATCCTTCTGTGCCGCCTGACCCGTTCCCTGCCTTCTTCGTCATACACCATCATGGTGGCGGCGTAAACCCGCCGTTTCCCCAAGGACATCGCCAGGTTTTCCGCATATTCCGATTTCCCGCTCCCGCTCCCTCCGGTTACTACGATCAGCATTCTCTTCCTCCGTTTACATTTCCCCGTTTCCGTCGAAATGCTCATATGCCTCTATTTTTATATTCTCGAACGTGCTGTTTTCCAAATAGACCTCATAGGCCATCTCCAGAAGCGGAAACAGCATGACGGCACCGGTTCCTTCGCCAAGGGCCAGCCTTCCGTGGATCACCGGTTCCAGCCCCAGTTCTTTCATGATCATGGCTCCCGCCGGTTCATTGCTCAGGTGAGAGGCCAGCATATAGTGCACAGACTCCGGGCACAGCCTTGCCGCCGCCAAAGCCGCCACAGAAGAAATCACCCCGTCCATCACAACAGGGATCCGATATAACGCCCCGCCTAAAAACACGCCCGTCATACCGGCGATATCAAATCCACCCAGGTTGGACAACACGGACAGGACGTCCGCAGGGTCCGGCTTCCTGCGCTTCACGGCCTCTTCAATGACTGCCACTTTCCGTCTGAGCCCTGCGTCTGAAAGTCCGGCCCCTTTTCCTGTCACAGAAGTCACCGGGACATTCAAAAGTACGCTTGCCATCGCGCTGCTGGTGGTGGTGTTCCCAATCCCCATCTCTCCGGTCGCCAGCAGATGATATCCCTTCGCCTTACATTCCTTTACGATCTCCATGCCTGTCAGGATGCCCTGTACCGCTTCGGCTTCACTCATCGCCGGTTCTTTGGCGAAATTTTTTGTCCCGTAAGCAATCTTCCGGTTCAGGATCCCCGGCTCTCTTAAATCTTCTGCAACTCCGATATCCACTGGGATCACATCGGCTCCGGCCACCGCTGCCATGCGGTTGACGCTTGCGATGCCCCGGGCAAAATTCTCAGTCACGACCGCTGTCACATGGCTGTCTGTCTGCGTCACACCTTCTGCCACAACTCCGTTGTCACTGCACATGACGATGACCGCTTTCTTCTCCAGTTCCACGTCTTCCCGCCCTTGTATTCCGGCGATTTTTATGATCAGTTCTTCCATGATCCCAAGCCCCTTAAGCGGCTTGGCAATGTTATCCCAATGCCGCCTGCTGGCAGCCAAAGCCCTCTCATCCGGCAATGTGATCTGCTCAAGCAGCTGGCTTAAGCCTTCCCGCGTACCATCCATATCTGTTCTCTCCTATGCCTGATTGTCCTGAACCTCTGCGCTGTCTGCAAAGGCAATACAGCGCTGTACCATCCTGACTGCGGCAGAAATATTCCCATAAAAATAGATATGGGGAAATCCTGCATACAGGTTTTCTCTGCCGTGTACACAGTCCCACTGTCCCAGCCCGGACGCCTTTACGGCATGGCAGTCCGCCCCGCAGTTTTCACTGTCCCAATAGTGGAACTCATGCGCCCGGATTCCTTCCCCCGCCTGAAACAAAAGCTGGTCTTTTTCTGCCGTAAGCTCTATGTAGCCAAACCGGCCAAGACGCCCCGTCCGGTATGCCTTTCCCTTCAGCACTCCTGCCATCGGATAGTGTTTGTCTTTATCATCCTCCAGGCTCTCGTGCAGATACAAAAATCCTCCGCACTCCGCCAGGGTCGGCAGACCGCCTTCGACCGCCTCCTTCACAGACTGCAGCATACTCCGGTTTTTAGAAAGCTGCTCCGCATACAGTTCCGGGTATCCGCCGGAAAGGATCAGGCCGCTGACGCCCGCGGGCACCTGCCTGTCCCGGAGAGGACTGAAAAAGACCAGCCTGACCCCCAGCTCTTTTAGCAGGTTCAGATTATCCTGGTACAGAAAACAAAAAGCCTCATCCCTTGCCACGGCGATTCTGACCTGCCTGCTGCGGATCGCTTCCAGGTCAATCCCCAGCTTCTTTCCTGTCCGCTCCAGCGGACTATCCGCCGCCTGGACGGCTTCCCTGCACCGTGCGCCCTGGCTGTCCGCTCTCATGCCGATCCCAAGAAGCTTCTCCACATCCAGCGACTCTTCCAGCACATCAGCCAGTCTGTCAATCCTCTGATGCAGATCCTCTATCTGATCCGGCGTCACCAGCCCCAGATGCCTGCTCTCCACCGCAATCTCCTTCTTCACCGGCACATAGCCGATGACCGGAATGCCGCAGCTTTGTTCCACGACATCCTTAAGCCCGGGAAAGATGCGCCCGGAAACCTGGTTTAAGATGACCCCCGCAATCCCCGACGGCTCCATAAAATCTAAAAACCCCTTTATGACCGCTGCGGCGGACAGGCTCATCCCTTTGCAGGAGACGACAAGGATCACCGGTATTTTTACAGCCTGCGCCAGTTCATAACTGCTCCCCGCCTCCGACGTTCCGCCAATCCCGTCATAATACCCCATCACGCCTTCCACGACCGCGATATCCCGCTCCTTTTCCTCTCTGGAGTACAGATACCGCAGTGTCTCCCTGTCCGTAAAATACGGATCCAGATTGCGGCACGGAATGCCCAGAATGCGGCTGTGAAACATCGGGTCGATATAGTCCGGCCCGCATTTAAAGCTATGTACCCTCATGCCTCTGCGGGAAAGCAGCCGCAGCAGGCCGCAGGTGATCAATGTCTTTCCGCTCCCGCTCCCGGCAGCGGCTATCATAAATCCGTTCGCAGCCATCTTATCTTCCTCTCATCGTTCCGATCATGACCGGATTTTGTCCCGTCATAAGCTGGTAATTCCCCACCGGGTTCGCCCTTGCCGCCGTTATCATGACCAGTTCCATCTCATACATCTTTGAAAGCTCCGTCATCTCTGCGATCGTCTCAAGGGAAATGGCGTTTATCACGATCCTGACCACGGGATTCTTCTTTTGCAGCGCCGCTATGATGTCCTTCAGATTGCCGGACGAGCCGCCGATAAAGGCATGGGTCGGGGCCGGAAGCCCTTCTAAGGCATCCGGCGCAGTCCCCCGGATCACAGCCAGATTGGACACGCCAAATCTCTCTGCATTTTCTTCAATCAGCCCGGCTGCCTCCTCTTTTTTCTCGATGGCGTAGACCATGCCATCTTCCGCTGCCAGCGCCGCCTCAATACTCACAGAGCCGGTTCCCGCGCCGACATCATACACCACGGCGTCCCTGGTCAATCTTAGCTTTGACAAAGACACCGTCCGTACTTCCTCCTTCGTCATCGGCACCCTACCCCGGATAAATTCATCATCCGGAATCCCAAAACCTGCCGTCTGTTTTTGGTATCCTGCATTGAGGAACACGGCGGCCAGAAGGTTCCCAAACGTCTCTTTTAAGCACTCCTTTGGAGTTCCGCGCCAGATTTTCTCATTTTCATAGGAAAGGTTCTCCCCCACACAGACCTCGGTCTGCTCCAGACCGTACCGGATCAACTGTCTGCAGATCGTATGGATCTCCTCACATTTTCCGGCAAGCGTAAACACCCTGGGATGGTTTCTGATCTTGGCCAGGATATTCTGCGTTCTTCCATGTACGCTGCACAGCTCCATATCCTGCCACGGCGTGCAAAGCTTAGAGGCCAGGTACACGACAGAGGAGATTCCGGGACAGACCATGACCCGATATCCCTTCAAAGCTTCCAGAAGCTTCCCTGCCCCGCTGTAAAATCCCACATCCCCGGACACCAGAATGGCAATCCGCCTGTGGAAAGAGCCGCTGCACTGCCGGTCGATATACGTTCTGATCTCCTCCGGCTGATAACAGTCAAACAGCACCTTTCCGGTATGCTCATACGGACGGAGCATCCGCTTTCCTCCGATCAGGATATCTGCTGCTGCGATTGCCTGGCGGACTTCCTCCGTCATGGTCTTTTCCGTCCCCATGCCGATTCCCGCCAGTACGATGGATGGCTGCTCTTGTTTCCCATCCTGCTCCCCGTCCGAAAGAAGGGCGTATTTTTCCGTGAGATATCCACAGACTTCTAAAAAGTCCATCCCTTCTTCCACAACAGGACGCCGGATCACCACCGCCGTCGCCCCTGCTTTTTGGCAGGCCGCGATTTTTTCTTCAAATCCTCCTGCCGTTCCCGACTCCTTCGTCACAAGAAAACGGCAGTGGTACTGCGTCAGCAGCCCACGGTTCACTTCCTCACAAAAAGGTCCCTGCATGGCGATGCAGTTTGCCATAGGGATTTTGTTTTCCCCGCAGACTGTAAGGGATTCCACCGACGGGAGAACCCTGGGATACAGCCTTTTCACGTCCAGGCTTTTGCAGAACACAGGCAGGTCCTTGCTTCCGGTGGTCAGCATGATGTTTCCCTCTGTCTTTGACAGATAGTCCGCCGCTTCAGCCGCCGACTCTACCGACACCAGCCCGCCTGTCTCCACATCTGCCGCCCCGCCCCGCAAAAGTCTGAGATACTCTGCCGACTCTGCCTTACAGGCACGGCGGATATTTCCGGTGACTTCCACAGCATAGGGATGAGTCGCGTCAATCACAAGCTCCACATCACAGGTTCTGATATGCTCCCGCATCTGCGCCTCGCTCATCCTGCCCTGTATGACAGTCCCGTGCCGTCCCCCTTCCAACACCTGCTCCCCGTATTCTGTCGCCACGCTCACCTCTGCCGTCAGCCCCCTGCGCGCACAAAATTCCGCCAGCCGCCGCCCTTCCCGGGTGCCGCCGAAAATCCAGATTCCACCCATCCTGTCACCTCGTCTTATATCCTCTCGGAGTCACCATCCTGCCGTCGATCACCATCGTCTGGGAATTGCCCACAAATACCGTGGTAAACATATCTACCTGCCTGTTTTTCAGCTCCGCAAGGGTCGTAAGTTCCATCGCTTCCCCCTGACGGCCGATATTGACCACAAGGCCGCACACCGTATCCGGGCTTTTGTACTCCAGCATCAGGTCACAGGCCCGCATCAGGTAGTCTTTCCGCTTCATGCTGGACGGGTTGTAGAGGCAGACCACAAAATCACCCTGGGCCGCACACCGCAGCCTCGTCTCGATCTTCTCCCACGGCGTCAGCAGATCGCTCAGGCTGATCAGCGCAAAGTCGTGGATCAACGGTGCGCCAAGGATGGCCGCCCCTCCAAGGGCAGCCGTAACGCCTGCCACCACCTCCACTTCACAGTCCGGATATGCGGTCCCGATCTCAAGCATCAGACCGGCCATTCCATAGACCCCGGCATCTCCGCTGCAGATCATCGCCACCGTCTTTCCCTTCTTCGCTTCCTCAAACGCCATCTCGCATCGCTTTACTTCCTGCCTCATCGGGGTCATCAAAAATTCTTTTTCGCCAAAATGTTCCCGGACCAGGTCCACATATACGGTATACCCCACGATCACATCGCAGGATTCCAGCACCCGCGCCGCCTGGATCGTCATCTTTTCGTATTCTCCAGGACCAATTCCTACTACATAGATTTTATTCTTCTTCATGCTTTGCTCCTCACTATCATAAGGGAATAATACCCTGCGTCTTCCTGCATTTCCTCGACGCCCCGGTACACCTGTTCTCCATCCATCCCACAGTTTTCTACCATGACCACATCTGCCTTTGCCGCCTTCAGCTGTTCTTTTACCCGCCCAAGCTGTCTGCCGGCCTTCATCAGGATTTTTGTGCCGGACAGCTTTAACGCATCCTCCACCTGGTACGAAGCAGGAATCACATGCAGTTCCTCAGAGCGCTCCACTAACCCTGTATTCAGCCGGGACGCCACAGCGCAAAAGGAAGGAATCCCGTTGATGATCTCCGTACGGTATCCATCCTCCGTCACCATGCGGTGCACATAGAGGTAGGTGGAATATATCGTCACATCTCCAAGTGTCAGAAAACCGACGTTCTTCCCCTCGTCAAGCCACGCTTCGATCTGATGGGCTGTCTTCCGGTAATTCTCATCCAGCACCTGCCTGTCCTTTGTCATGGGCATGGGCATACCGACGACCGTCTTCCTGTCCTTCAGTTCTTCCACAGCGCCCAGGGCGATGTTGTACGCAACGCTTTCTCTGTAGTCTGCGCCTGGAACGGCTATGATGTCGCATGACCGGATGGTCTTTACCGCCTTTATCGTCATCAGGTCCGGTTCTCCCGGACCCACTCCAATACCATACAATATTCCAGCCATTATGTATACTCCTTTATTTTTTCAATCAGGTAATCTGCATTTTCTGTCATTCCCAAAGGTCCCTCCTCAAAGGAATAGATCACAAGCCCGATATCCAAAGTTTTATTTACCCTTTTTCTCAGATAATACTCCGAACGGCTCACAATGCCTGCCATGACCTTTTCTGTCAGCCCATGCCGGCCAGTCGCCGCGATGGCCTCATCTGTAGTCACACACTGTAAAACCTCGGCAGCCGCGTCGGCGCTCCCGCCGCTCTGGATCACATGGGCCGCAAGGATCTCCATGCGTCCGTCCGCCTCTTTTGAATGGGTGTTCATGATCCCCGCCGCCAGCTTTACAAATTTTCCCAGGTGACCCACAAACAGCAGCCCTTTTGCCCCGAATTCTTCCGCCGCATCTATCGTCTCTCCGATATAATTGCTGCATATCACGATATGCTCATCGCCAATCCCCAGGGCATCCCGGCAGTACCGGACACCGTAATTTCCGGGGACGGCGATCACAAAACCGTTGCCCTGGGCAATCTGCGCTTTCATATCCACCCGGATGGTATCTGTCAAAGCCTTCTCGCTCATGGGAACCACGATCCCGCTGGTCCCCAATATGGAGATTCCTCCTACAATGCCCAGACGGGGATTGAATGTCTTTTTGGCACACTCCTCCCCTCCTTCCACCGAGATCACCACACGGATCCCACAGTCCGCCTGATGTTTTTTCAGCACTTCCCTGACATTTTCCTCTATCATCCTGCGCGGAACCCGGTTGATTGCCGCCGCTCCCACGGGCTGATCCAGCCCCCGCCTTGTCACGCGTCCGACCCCGGTTCCCCCGTCGATCTCTATATGGCCTCCCGGGATGGCTTCCACCGTGGCCGTGATGAAAAGACCATCTGTCACATCGGGGTCATCCCCTCCGTCCTTTTGCACGGAACAGCTCACCCGGCTGTGGGACCGCTCTGTCCGCTCAATCTGTGGCGTGAAGGAAATCCCTTTTGGCGTCATGATCTCTGTCCGGCCGACAAGTTCTCCTGTCAGCAGCATCGTGACCGCCGCCTTTGCCGCCGCGGCCGCACAGGAACCTGTGGTAAAGCCACAGCGCAGCAGCCTGTCTCCCTTCCATATTTTCATCTCGTCCATCTTGTCTTACTCCCATTCCGGCTGATTCATTCCTCGCCAAACATCATATAAGTCATATAAAGCTCATTAAAATCAGCATCATTAGACAGCTCGATCTCTGTCGATGCTTTTACAAGCTGCCCAAGCGTCTCTTCCCAGCGCTCATCCCGCATGGCAAGCACAGCCCCCGCAAGGGAACTGTTGCCCACCGCCGTGATCTTCTCCTTCAGTTCTTCCGGGAACAGCCCCGCCGCCACCGCAGCGTCCCGATCCATCTGAAACCCAAATCCGCCTGCCAGATACACATGGTCAATGTCATCATAACAAATCCCATATCTCCTGATCAGCGTCTCCACTCCGGCGCGGACCGCCGATTTTGCCAGCTGCACTTCCCTGACATCTTTCTGCGTAAATACGATATGCCCCCCATCCGGCGTCACCGCCAGCGGAAATCCCTCTTCAAAATATTCTTCGTCTAAAAGTCCCGTTGCATCGATCAGGCCAAGCCTGAGCAGCTCCGAGACAGTCTCAATAACGCCGGTCCCGCAGATTCCCACGGGAGGACAGCCTCCAATCGTTTCCACCTCTGCCCGATATTCCGATTCCATATGGACCCGGCAGATCGCCCCCTGTATGCTCCCTGTCCCGCAGGTGATATTTCCGCCTTCAAAAGCCGGTCCCGCCGCGGTTGAAGTCACCAAAAGCTTTTGGGAACATCCGATCGCCATCTCCCCGTTGGTCCCAAGATCCACCAGCAGGCTGACCTTGTCCTTTTTAAAAAAACCACAGGCATACAGCCCGGATACGATATCTCCGCCGACAAACGTGGAGATTCCAGGCAGCAGCACCGTCTCACAGTCCAGCTCCGCAGACCTTACCACATTGCGGTAGGTATCCCGGATCACGTTGACATTCACCGGTGTAAACGGATAAACGCCCAGGGTGTCACAGGGATATCCCATCAGCAGATGACCCATCGTGGTATTTCCCGCGATCACCACCTGCTTTACTGCCGTCTTCTCTGTACCCGACTGTTCCAACAGTTTTGTAACCATAGAAGCGATACCAGTGCGGACCAGCGCTTGAAGCTCTCTGCCTGCCCCGCCGCCGGCCGCCTCAATCCGGGATATCACATCCGCGCCGAATACACGCTGTCGGTTGACCGCCGAGCAGGAGGCTGCAATCTGGCCATTGTCCAGACGGACAAGCTGGGCCGCCATCGTGGTCGTTCCGATGTCCACGGCAATCCCGAATCCAGCTTTCCCACCGGCTCTCTTCTCATCTCCCAAAGTAAATTCACCCGGAACAAACTGCTCCACCGCATGCAGGTCCGCTTCATCCTGAAAACATAATTCCACCACACAGTCAGCCTGGGGACGGGCAAGACAGGAAAGACGAAAACCCGCCTGAAGTTCAGACTCTCCAAACACAGTCCTGTCCGCAAGCGTAACAGCCAGCCTTCCGGAGACCAGCCTGATCTTGCACTTCCCGCAGATTCCCTTTCCGCCGCAGACTGCGCTCACATAGCCGCCTTGTCTGCGGTATGCCGACAAGATGCTCTCTCCCTCTTCGCAGGATATCTGCCGTTCCCCTTCTTTTGAACATACCGTGACAAGGACCGGGCGCTCTTTCCTCACCTTACAATCCAGCCTGCCGCATTTTCCGCAGTCATGCTGTGCCAAAAAGAGTTCCCTGTCATCTGAGAGGACCAGAACATAACAGGCAGTTTTGACCGGGTCAAACATATAGCCGGAGGAAAGCCCAAGCCCCAGCTCCTGTCCGGCGTTTAAACATGCAAAAGCCGACCTCTGCACAGACATCGGAATCCCGTTTGGCGCCTCCAGCCTTTTTTCAATACCAAAGCCATGTTCCGCGCAAAACTGTCTCACTGCCTCCTGCCATTCCGCTTCCAGGCCAAACAGACATGCATCTGCCATCGCGTCCGCCATCATTCCGCACACATAGTCTCCCCCGGCAAACAGTTCCGATTCCAGGCTGCTGAGCCTTCGTCCGACCGTCGAGATCACATACAGAACCTTCGTCCCTTCCGGGCAGTCTTCAGATGCATCTTCTCCGGCTATCACGCCCATTCCAAATATGCACTGCCCCTTTGCCCTGCCAAGGACCTCCGGAAGCAGTCCCTCATACGCCTCTACCATCTCCTCATAGACCGGGCTGTCTTCTCTGCACTCGATCATCCGGAAGACCAGATCGCGGTCCACCGAAACTTTCATATTCTCAATTTTCATATCTATCCCTTCCAAAAATGGGTGCTATACCAAAGTATAACACCCATTTTTGCCAAATAACATAATAGATTCTATTTGAAGTTGTAAAAATTTTAGAATCCTATACCGCTTTCCGCTCCACAACCGCTGTTTTTGCAACCTCGGCGCAGGTGGCAGCATCAGGTGTATAATAGTCCGCTCCGATCTGTTTGGCAAAGCTCTCATTCACCGGCGCACCGCCAACCATCACGATATATTTATTGCGAAGCCCTTTGTCCTCAAGGACGTCAATCACATTCTTCATATTCGGCATCGTCGTCGTCAGCAAAGCCGACATGCAGATGACATCCGCGCCAATCTCTTCCGCTTTTTCCACAAAGGTATCTGCCTCCACGTCCACGCCAATATCACAGATATCAAAGCCTGCTCCCTTAAGCATCATGGTGACCAGATTTTTTCCAATATCATGAAGGTCGCCCTTTACCGTACCGATCACTGCCTTACCCACCGGCTCATTGCCAACCTCGATCAGCTTCGGCTCCAGGATTGCGATCCCGGCGTTCATCGCCCTTGCCGCAACCAGCACTTCCGGGACAAACACTTCGTTATTCTTAAATTTTGCTCCGATGATCATCATTCCCGCCAAAAGTCCGTCATTTAAGATTTCCTTTGGATCAATCCCCTCGTCCAGGGCCTGCTGTACAAGTACCTTCACCTGTTTTGCCCTGCCTTTTTGTAACAGTTCTGAAATTTCCTGAATCAATGCCATGACTCCATCCTCCTCGATTTTCCCGTGCACATTCCGTTCCTGCTCTGGTGCTTTTCTTATTTTTATGGTATCAGTATACTGAAACAGCACCTTCCTGATTGGTATAAATATTAGATTTATGGTAATTTTTTTGTCAATTTCCAATAATTGTGATATAATTGAGAGCATTACAGAGAAAGGACTTTTTCTATGGAATCTTATCTATATACCATTGTCGAAAAAGACAAGCTTTCGGAAATACTGACCGCCTTTCACATCTGCATGAAGCTGCCAATCCAGGTACTGGATGAGCGCGGAGCCATCCTTCTGTCCGAAGGAGAACGGTCTACCTACTGCAGCCATGTCCTGCCCTTTTTGCCGCCGGCTGACAGTTGTAAGATCATACACGCCGATGCAGGAAAAAGGGCAATGGATATCGGAGAGACCTATATTTTTTCCTGCCACTCGAACCTGAACCACATCGTATTCCCCCTGATCAACCGGGAAACGTTGTTTGGCTCTGTCTTGGTGGGACCGTTTCTCATGACCGAGCCGGATTCTGAACTGATCATGGATTTGTCCAGACGATACCCGAATATCCCCACTGAGACACTGATCGAGCTGTATGAAGATGCCAGCCATCTCCCGGTAGTTCCCCCTGCTACCGTGACTCAGATCAGCCGTCTGCTCTACTATCTTTTTTCCAACTTCGTTTCTGATGCCAAACAGGAACTGATCATCAACAGTAAAAAGATACACCAGCAGTCCCGGATCAATGAATCTATCCAGATGTATAAAAATATGGGCGTGGACGACAAGAGTTCCTATCCCTACGACAAAGAAAAACTGCTCTTGACCAAAGTCAAGGCGGGAGACAAGCAGGCTTCTACCGCCATCCTGAACGACCTTTTAGGCTATGTATTTTTCTCTGAAGGAAGCAGCTTGGAAGTCATTAAAAGCCGCGCGGTCGAGCTGTGTTCCCTGCTCTCCCGTTCCGCTATGGAAGGAGGCGCCGGAACCAACCAGATTTTAAAGATCAACAATGAGTTTTTAAAGAATATTGAGAAAATAAAGACCATCGATTCTCTCTGCTATACCTTACAGGAATCTCTGGACACCTATATTGAATGTATGTTCAGCCAGATTCCCGGAAAAAACAGTGACACGGTCAGAAAAGCGATGAAATATATCTCCGAACATTTTTCCGAGCCGATCACACTAGAAGACGTGGCAAACTATGTCCACCTGAACCCTTCCTACTTTTCTTCCTCCTTTAAACAGGCTTGCGGCTCCTCATTCAAAGAGTATCTGAATATGGTGCGGATAGAAGAAAGCAAGCGGCTGCTGGCCAACACCGACTATTCCCTGATCAGCATCGCAATCTCGACCGGATTTGAGGACCAGAGCTATTTTTCAAAAGTGTTTAAGAAACATACCGGGATCACTCCGAAGCAATATCGGGGGTGATCCCGGCATGGGAATTGCTTAATTGGCAGCTTTTTTATACTGCTCCAGCTCCTTCTTCTGCTCCTCTATCATATACTTGACCGTATTCAAATCCATGATTTCCAATGCTTTCGAATACATATTCACCAACTCCTCCGGTTTCTGCCCAAACGCAGCAATCTGATCATATAGTTCCCGGAACTGAGGATACGCTTCAACAAGACGGACAATATCTGCTGGATCATCCGACGCTAAAAACAGCAGCCACGCGTCCAGCTCCTTATCTATATTGTGATTGTTTTTGTGATATAAGTCAAGGAAAATATCGAGAGGAATATAGAACCTGTTTTCCTGCTCAGGCTTTCATCTTCACCGCCCCGGTCTTCTTCTCAAAATAAAACTCCTCAACCGCCTCAAAAAATGCATCAATATTCTCCCAACTGCTTGCCGGAGGAATATCACACCCTGTAGAAATCACAAAATTCGGATGGTCACAGCACTCCGCCATGACTTCCTTCGTAACCGCCTTTACGGAAGCAGGCGTTCCATTCCGAAGCTGGCCTGCCGGGTCCACATTCCCCATTACCAAAACGTCTTCCGGCAGCTTATCCACGATGTCGCTCATGCGGATGGAATTGCCAAAATGATATCCGTCCGCACCGATCCTGGCGATAGAATCCACCATCCGCACCACATTGTTTCCACAGTTATGATAGATTACCGCAAAATTCTCATCCTGCACTGCATCCACGATTTCCCTCACATATGGCTCGGAAAATTCCTCCGCCAGGTCCGGGGAAAGCAGCCCGGTCAGAGGCTCCGCCATCACGATTCCGTTCGCCCCGACCGATTTATAAGCCTTCGCATAAGCCACTAAAAATTCCGTTGCCTTCTTCATGACCGTATGCACCATATCCGGTTCCTCATAACAGTTGATCATCGCCTCCGACACATCCATCAGCCGCCCGGCCAGGGAAAACGGTCCGATAATCCCGGCCAGTACCGGCCTGTCCGTTATCATCCCGCATACCTTCTCAATCGCATCAATATACTTCCCGGTACGCCCAGCGCCAATCTCCGGCACCTTCAGCGCTTCGGCGTCATCTTCATCCTCCACGATCCTGCCAATCACCGTCGGCACCTCATCGTCCGAAAACCGGATAGTCGAGCCAAACGCCTCCGCTTCCACCGACAGATCCATCATGCTCACGGAAGCCCCGGTCGGAACCCGGTCAGCCACCAGCTTCATCCCCTTTGCCTGAAGCTCACTGTCGTTGATCAGCTCATTCACCGTGATTCCCATCAGGGAAATGCAGGGGAATGACAGTACCGGCACTGCCTTTTTCTGCGGGTTTTTGATAATCTCTTCGACCCATTTTTTCATATTCATGACTACTGTCTCCTTTTCCTTACGAAAATCGATTGATAAATAAATTTTATCACATCTTCTGCTCCTCCAAAACCCGTCCAATCGACGCACATGTCTCAGCGTCCATTGCCATCGTCTGAAAACGGCTCATATCTTCATTTTCCATAATGAGTACACGGGTATCTTCCTGCAGTGCAATCGCATGCTTCTCCCCTGCCCCGACAACATACAGCTGTAGCGGTTCCATCCGTGTGATTGTAACCTTTCCACATTCGTCCATTACCGCCAGAACGCCCCTGCCGCACATCAGGAGGAACGCCTCCTCCGAATCCAGATGGATGCCCCATTCCTTTAACGCCCCGATGCCATTCACCGACGGCTCATAGCCGTGGCAGGCTATCCTCCAGCCCATACTTTCATGGGCGACAAAAAAACCGGTTTTCCCGTTTAATTCATACTGTACCATAATCCATCAATCCATATCCGCAGCTTTTTTTGCCCCGCGCAAAAGCGCCTTCACATTCTCAAGCGGTGTTCCGATCTCCAGATAGTCCGAGCATGCAAAGATATAATGTGCCCCCTTCTTCCCGACCATCATCTGCTCATAAGCCGCTTTCTCAACCTCCTCAGGAGAAGCCATTTTCAAAAAATGTACCTGGTCAAAGTTGCCGGACAAAATCAGCCCGTCCCCAAAATACTCTTTTGCCTCAGCGAGGACATTATCCCCCTGCGGCTTTGGCGCTACAGTCTCCCAGACCGTAATCCCCAGCTTCTTATACGCCGGATACAGTTCCGTCGCATTGCCGCAGTTGTGATAGATCGTCGGCTTCCCTGCATCGATCAGCACCTGCAGAGCCCGTCTCTCGTAAGGCATGACATACTCCTCAAAGTACTCACAGCTCATGATCGCGCCGTTGGCAATATTGCCCTGAACCCCCACCGCGTCAAACTCGCTCCTGGCAAACACCTTATAGTCTTCCACTACAAGATCGGTAAAGAAATTCATATAGTCCTCATAATATTCCTCATCCGTCAAGGCATCACACAGCATATCCTGGACATCGATATAAGTTGCCACCAGGTTGTAGACGCCGCCCATTCCCCACGGACAGGTGATTCCAAGATCGCCGACCTCCGCGCGGGAGACCCTGCCGCTCTCTAAGATATGCTCATCATCCTGAGCCTCCCTCTTCGGGCAGTATTTCTTGAACAGCTCAAAATCATCCTGGTCTTTAATCATATACTCAACCGTGCTGAAGTGGATGCCGGAAAGGATCTTTTCATTATACTCCGCTGCCTCCACCTGCTTGAGTTCCCCTTCCGGGGTGCGGATGATGGTTGTGCGGACATAATTATTGCCCTGCTTTCCCTTCGTCTCTGTCACTTCCCAATTTGGGAAGCTCCTCTGCATAAAATACGGAGTCGCGTTTACATACTGCCTGGTGATCAGGTCAAAATCCAGCTCCTTTGCCAGCGCCACCGCATCATAAAGGCGGCTGGTATCCTTTTTATCAAAATAGTAGGACAGGTACTCTTCCTGCACAAACGGGCTGACCGGAATCTTGTCCGGCGTCCCGCCTCTCAACACACATAATAACCGTTCTCTTGAAGTCATACTTCTCTCCCTCTCTCTTATTTAATAAATATACTGGGCAGCAGCAGGCTGACCTGCGGAACAAAGCTCACCAGCAATAACGTAATTACCATGCACACATAAAACGGCAGCGCCGCCTTTACAATCCGCTCAATCGGGACCTTGGAAACCGCAGAGCCGATGAACAGACAGGTGCCAACGGGCGGCGTCAAAAGACCGATGCCGCAGTTTAGAACGATAATGATACCAAACTGTACCGGATCGATTCCGATGCTCTTTGCAAGCGGAAGCAGAATCGGCGTCGCAATCAGGATGATCGGGGCCATATCCATGATACATCCGAGGAACAGAAGGATCACATTGATCAGAAGCATCAGCACGATCGGATTGGAGGATACGCTGGATATCGCCATCGACGCCAGATCCGGCACATGGAGATACGTCAGGCAGTACCCAAAGATACTGGAGGTCGCACACAAGATCAGCACGATTGCAAGCGTGTCGATGCAATCGCCAAGCACCCGCCATACGCCTTTCCAATCAAGCCCTTTGTAAATAAACACACTCACCAGCATACTGTAGATAACAGCAATTGCCGCAGATTCCGTAGCGGTAAAGATACCGCCTACGACACCCGCCACCACGATCAGGACTGCCGCCAGCGCCCAGAAGGATTTGCTAAGCTGCGTCAGAAACACCTTCATACTGAACTTATCTCCTTTTGGGTAATTCCGCTTTACCGAAATAATATAAGAACCAACCATCAAAGAGATCGCCAGCAGCGCGCCCGGCAGATAACCCGCCATAAACAGGGCTCCCACAGAGACGCCGCCCGCCGCAGTCGCATAGATCACCATGTTGTGGCTCGGCGGCACCAAAAGGCCTTCCACCGAAGAAGTGATCGTTATCGCCGTTGAAAAGTCATCATCATACCCCTGCTCCACCATCATGGGAATCAGGATATTTCCAAGGGAAGCCGTATCGGCCGTGGCAGAACCGGAGATTCCTCCGAAAAAATAGGACGCCACGACATTCACCATCGCCATCCCTCCACGCATCCACCCGACCAGAGAGTTGGCAAGCGCGATCAGTTTCTCCGAGATTCCCCCTGTTCCCATCAGGCATCCCATTGTGATAAAAAACGGGACCGCCATCAGAGAAAAGGAATTCAGCCCCTTCACCATCTGCTGGCAGACATTGCTCAACGGTATCCCAAGATAGAGCAGGCACAAAGTAGAAGCAACCCCGACTGCAAACGCTATATTTACCCGGAGCAAAATCATCGCAAAAAATGTCAGCAGCAGGATTGCCACTGCCGTAGTATTGACCATCATCAGGCGTTTCCTCCTATCCGAAATAAAATCTTTACATGCTTCCAAAAGACCTCAACCTGAAATACCACCATCGCAAATCCGGCAACCGCAACCGGCAGATACAGCCAGAACTTGGAAAGCCACGGAAGGCTGGTATACATGCTGTTTTGTCCCACCCGCACCGCATATTGGGAGCCTTCCACCAGCATGATGAGCGCAAAAGCCAGCACCACAATATCTCCAAACACATCCAGAACTTTTATCACGGTTTCCGGCAGATAGCCGTCCAGCGCTGTCATCCGGATATGAGCCTGCCGCTTGATCGCCAGCGCCGCGCTCAGCAGCGCCATATAGATCATGCAAGTCAATACGATCTCTTCACTCCAGGCCGGGTCCGGTACGAATGATACGTACCGGCCCAGAACTGCAACTGAAGTGATCCCGATGTCTGCAATCAGCAACAGCTTGCAGAGAAACATTACCACATTGTACAAATGCGTGTAAAACGCTTCTATTTTCGTTTTCATGCCACACTTCATCCTTCCTCTGTTTTCCGCTTTGGGAAACGTTTCTCCCGAATTATTTCAGGTCCATGATCTGCTGATAATCTGCCTCATACCCTTTGGTATATTCAGAAATCACTCCCGCACATGCTTCCTGCCACGGTGTCTTATCTGGTACCTCCACAAAGGTCACGCCTTTCTCGATCAGCCTCTGCTTGCTCTCATTCTCTATCTGGTCGGAGAGCTCTTTGCAGTACTCACTGGTCGCCTTTCCGGCCTCTTCGATCGCAGCTTTCTGGTCATCGCTCAGTTTGTTCCATGCATCTTCCGTAATGATCACCTCCGACGCGCTCATGGTATGTCCATCTTCTACCACGCAGGGAGCAACCTCGTTAAAAGCGTTGGATTCGTACAGTGCCACCGGCTGGTCTGCGCCGTCTACTACACCGGACTGCAGGCTGGAATATAACTCGTTGAAAGAGACAACCGTAGGATTTGCCCCAAGCTGCTCCACCACAGCCGTCAGGATCGGGTCGGAAGATACCCTGATCTTTTTCCCTTTCATTCCCTCGATACCAGATATCGTCTCTTTCAGGAAGAAATCGCGGAATCCTTCTTCTACGAAGAACAGCCCTTTTACCCCAAGCCCCAGCTCGGACGGCTCCGCCAGGATCCGCTGTCCCAGCTCGCTCTCCGTAAACTTCCAGTAATGCTCCCTGTTCTCAAAGGTAAACGGTACGCTTGGCAGTGCAGAAAGCTTTCCACCATAGTTTGTCAGTGCAAAACAGGAGATACGAGCCATATCCACGGTCCCGCCTCCGGTCGTCATATTGTCCAGAACATCATTCTCTGCTCCCAGTACGCCGCTTGCCTGGATATCAATCACGACTGAGCCCCCTGTCAGGGTTTCTACCTTCTCTTTGAAAAAGCTTCCAACCTGGCCATCCAGAGAATCCGCCGGATTCACCTCGGCGTATGTAAGGATGATGCTGCCCTCTCCACTCTTAGCCCCGCCTCCCTTAGCAGCCGCATTTGAGTCTGCTAAAGCTGCGCCGGAACCTCCGCCGCATGCAGCCAGGCTTCCTGCCACGGATACCGCCAAAACCAGTGATAAGATTTTTCTCAATTTCATAACTACGTACCTCCTTAAATAAATATACTACAAAAC
>JAPJQL010000009.1:0-61592 GCA_030825115.1 Lachnospiraceae bacterium | reverse complement strand
AAAGTTTTTGTAAAACGTTTTCTCTTTACAATAAACAGAATAACAAATTTCTCATTTGTTGTCAATTACAAATAATAACTTCTTTATTCTTTGTTATATTTTACAATATATCAGCCATAAAAGCGAAAATAGCCGCTGGTATTTTTGTCATTATTCCACAAAAAAGCAGAGAAGGCATGGATCATGGATTACTTCCACAATACAAGTCCTTCTCTGCATATCAACTGTCCCTAATTCATAAAATACTCGCTGTTACTCTTCAAGATCAGTCCAATCGGAAGATATTCCTGTCCCCGCTCCCTGCTTCCCGAAATCAGATATTTATACAAAACCTCTACCGCCCTGACTCCCTGCTCCCTATTATACTGATAAATAGACGCGTTGATCACGCCTCCGTCAAGATAGGGCTTTAACTCATAAAAGACATCGGTGCCGATGAAAAACACCTCTTCCAGTCCCATGTCCTGTAAAAGCCTGCACATCGTATAGGTATTCCGGGCATTACAGGCAAAGATTCCCGCTATCGGCTCCCTCGAAAGAATGTCACGGCACCGCCTGTTGATCTCGTCGCAGCCAAAGCCATCCACGCAGATGATCCCGCGGGAATCGTCATATTCATTCATCTGAGCCAAAAATGCATCCGCATACCGGCGGTTGCTGAAAATATCCCGGTTGCCGGTAAGCACAAGGATCTTTCCTTCCCTCGCGCCGCATGCATCCTGCATATACTCCGCAGCAAGGCGGCCTGCCTTCTCATGCTCTACCTTAATGCTGCAAAAACAATTCTCGACCCGGCCATAGCTGGACACCAGAACCACGGTCACGCCCTGCTTATAAAACCGGGCAATCCACTCATTGCTTCCTTCGCTGTCTGATATCGTGATCAGCCCGTCGATGTCGTCCAGAATTGTATCATAGATCCGCTGAAGTTCCATCGACATCTTGTCCAGGCTGTACTCTGACTCAAAATAGCGGAATTCCACTTTATATTTCCCAAGGTCTGCAGCCGCCTGCCTGATCCCCTCCCAGATTCCACGAAAATAAAACCGTTCCTCTCCATGCGTTCTCGGCAGAACAACAGCAATGGTCAGAGCCTTGCGTTTCAGGCTGGAAGCCGCTTCATCCACATGATAATTCATGCGTTCCACTTCTTCCAGAATCCGCTTTCTGGTCTCTTCCCCCACTCCTTCTTTTCCGTAGATGGCCCTGTGAACGGTCCCGATGGACACTCCGGTTCTGGCTGCAATCTCTTTTATTGTCGGCTTCCCGCTCTTCATATGAAATCGTAACCTCCTGCACAATCAGTTTCTGTGATTCACATTATACCATACCGGGCAGATATCTTCACCTAAAATTTGCCAAGATCCTGTGATGTGATCCTGTGATACCGCCAAGATCCGTCACCGGAACGTCATCGATACCGGCGCCGGAAGAGCCAGCCTGCACTCTGCCTCCATACATTTGATGATTCCCGACAGAACCGGACATGCCGCATGAACCGGAAAATTTTTTGCGGCGTATTCGAAAAATGCCCCCTCTCCCGGTCTCACCAGGCAGACCTCAAATGCATCAAATTCACTGCCTAAATCCTCCATCATCTTCCGGATACTGGCACAGCCTGACTGTACGGATACCGTTACCTCCTGCTGATCCTCCGACTCCGCTGTCACGGTTGTCACAAAACCGCAGACCCCTGGATTGATCTCTACTGTTGTCAATATTATGTACCTCCTGATTCATTTTTACAATCATACTGCCGGTTGTAATTGTATCAATCAGTTTACCTCAGTTCCGAAAATTAATATGGAAAAAATTTTTGTTTTTTATGACTTTTTATAGAGTCCTGTTCCCCATCTTACAGATCGCCTGGGTCATCGTCCCCATCGGACAGAAGGTACACCAGCTCCGTGGTTTATAAAGGAGCATCACCACAAGCCCGATGATCAGCGACGTCAACATCAGCCCGTAAAACCCAAAGCTAAACTGCGCCACCCAGTCCGGCACAGTTCCGGCCGTATAAGCCCAGCCCCAGGGAACGCGGAATGTCCACAACAGCTTCACCGCTTCCCTTAAGTTCCTGCTCCCAGACGCCACCAGCCAGGTCTGGAATACCATATTGCCAAACATCGTCAAAAAGAAGGCCAAAAAACCATACCGAAACCATTTTGACACCAAAAAACGGGGTGTCGGGCGGTTTCTGGAACATTTCATCTTCCCGCCAAGAAGTGCAAACAGCTGTCCCCGTCCGCAGAGATGATTGCAGAACCATTTATTTTTCCCAAAGACCGCAATCGCCATTGGAAGCAGAAAATCAATCATTCCCAGCCATGCAAACAGGATATTGAAAAATCCAAGTACAAAATAGATGACAGACCAGATCCACAGATAATCATACCAACGCTTCGCCTTCATGCGCCCGCCTCCCTTGAAAGGATGGTGATAACCGCCGCCGGGCAGGTCTTTGCACACAGCCCGCAGCCCACGCATTTCTCCATATCTACCTTTGCATAACAGCCCTTCCATACTGCAACCGCAGCTTTCGGACATATTTTTTCACATGCCCCGCATGCCACACATATCGTTTCTGTAACCGATGCATATCGTTTTGCCATATTAAATCCTCCGGTAATCAAATGATATGCCAAGTATACCTGAGTTCATGATGCAAATCTGTAACTAACTCACAGATAAGCCTTCAGCTTCTCCCTGTCCAGAATCCGTATCGAGCCGCGGGACTGGCTGATGATTCCCTCCTGGCTAAAATACTTTAACATTCTGGAGACCACCTCTCTGGCGCTTCCGATATACCGCGCCATCTGGTCATGGGTATAGGATATGGTATCTTTTCCGTTCTTCACCATCTCATCCCACAGAAAAATAGCCAGCCTTCGGTCCACTCCCATAAAAAGGATCTGCTGCACCGACCACATCACATCGGAAAAGCGCTCCGTTGCCAGTTTGTATGAATACAGCTCCACATAGACGTTCTTCTCCATAAGCTGATGAAATACCCTGATTGGAATCAATACCGCCTCCGTATCCTCCACCGTATCGATCAGCACATCAAACGCCACCTCATTTAATACACAGGAAGCCGACAGCACACAGGTATCTCCCTGAAACAGCCGGTACAGCGTGACCTCCCTGCCATCCTCCGAAATAATATAAACCCTGAGCTGCCCCGAACGCACCAGAAGAAGCCCCGCACAGCGCTCGTCAGAACGGTGGATGGGCATGCCTTTCGGATAGCTGACGAAGGTGCTGCTCGATATGAGAAGCTCCTGTTCGTCAGAAGTCAGATGTTCCCAGAATGAAAACCCCTCTTTTAGTATTTCTGCATTCATCTCCCCGCCTCATTTCTTTTCCATTTTATACGTTTCCCGCATGAATCCGGCCGTTTTTTCCACATAATCCTCACAAACCACCAGATCCATTGGGATATCAAAGCCATCAACCGGAATATCTTCCCGCATCACCCGGCTTCGGCAAAGCACCGCCTTCGGCGCTGTGACACGCCCCAGATACCGGTCATAATAACCGCCTCCATATCCCAGACGTCTCCCGTCACGGCTGCAGGAAAGGCAGGGAGCCAGCACCAGGTCAATCTCTTCGGGAAGAACCATCACCGCCTGCTCCCCCGGCTCCAGGATCCCATAGCTTCCCTCCCGCAGATCCTCCATTCCATCAATCCGATATGCGTTCATGACCCCTTTCCCAACACATTTCGGCACACAGACCCGTTTACCCCGGCTCCACGCATCCATGAGAACAGGAACCGTATCGATCTCACTGCGAGTCCCCACAAAGCAGAATACCGTATCCGCCCGCCTATACTCCGGCAGACTGAGAATCCGGCGGTATATCTCCTCATCCGCTTTTTGGCAATATGTTTCTTCCAGCTCCCCAATCAACAGTTTGACCTCCTGCCTGAGCCGTCTCTTCTGTTCTTCCACCGCTGCCATCATGGTATCCACGCCCCTATTCCAACGGAAAATGACAGAACACCTGCCGCATTCCAACCATCTTCCCTTCCGGTGGCTCCTTCCGGCACACGTCCCGCGCATAAGGACAGCGCGTGTGGAACCTGCACCCGGCCGGCGGATTCACCGGCGATGGGATCTCCCCGCTCAGCAGTTCCTTCTCCTCACTCCTGAGCTTCGGATCTGCCTTTGGAATCGCATTCAGCAAAAATTTCGTATACGGGTGCAGCGGATGCTCGTACAGGCTGTCCGTATCCCCAATCTCACAGATGCAGCCAAGGAACATCACGCATACCCGGTCGGCAATGAACTTCACCACGCTCAAATCGTGGGAAATGAACAGATACGTAAGCCGGTATTCCTCCTGCAGGTCTTTTAGCAGGTTCAGCACCTGGGACTGGATCGAAACGTCCAGCGCCGACACCGGCTCGTCACAGATGATCAGCTTTGGGTTCAGCGCAATTGCCCTGGCAATCCCGATTCTCTGCCGCTGCCCTCCGGAAAACTGATGGGGATACCGGTTGATAAACTCCTCCGGGATACCGACTTCGTTCATCAGCTCACGCACCTTTTTATCCAGCTTAGCCTTATCCTTCAGCCCATAGGTCGTCAGCGGCTCCGCGATGATCTCTTTTACGCTCATGCGCGGATTCAACGACGCATAGGGGTCCTGAAAGATAATCTGCATCTGGCGTCTGCGGCTGGCAAAGGCGGCGTCCTTCATCCCGACGATCTCTTCCCCGTCAAAATAGATCTCGCCGGAAGTTGCATCCAGCAGCCGGATCAGCACCCGCCCCAGCGTGCTCTTCCCGCAGCCGGATTCCCCGACCAGGGCCAGGGTCTCCCCCTCATAGATTGTCAGGTTCACATCGGATACCGCATGGACAACCTGAGGCGCTTTCTTTGTTCCCCCAACAGGAAACTCCTTTACAAGATGCTTCGCCTCCAGCAAAACCCGCCCGGAGTGCGTCATATTATGATTACTTTCCATCCAGCATCACCTCGCTCTCATACAGGAAACAGCGGACGCCATGTCCCTCTGATGTCTCATACAGTCCCGGCTTTTCCTGAAAACAACGCTCTGCCGCCCGCTCGCAGCGGTTGCAGAAATTACACCCTTTGGGCAGATGCAGAAGGTTCGGGACCACGCCCTCGATCGTGTACAGCCGCTCCACTTTCTCATCCAGCCTTGGGATCGACTTTAAAAGCCCCTGGGTATATGGATGGGAACGGTTTTCAAACAGTTCAAATGTCTCCGCCTGCTCCATCACCTTCCCGGCATACATGACATAGACATAATCGCAGATTTCCGCTACCACGCCCATATTGTGAGTGATCAGGATGATCGAAGTCCCCTGCTCCTCACACAGCTTTTTCATCAGCCGCAGGATCTGAGCCTCGATCGTCACATCCAGCGCCGTCGTCGGCTCGTCGGCAATCATGACCTTGGGCCTGCACACCATCGCCATCCCGATCATGACCCTCTGGCGAAGGCCGCCGGAAAGCTGATGGGGATAAGAATGATACCGCTTTTCCGGTTCTGGTATCCCTACCGCCCGGAAGATATCGATCACCTTCTGCTTTGCCTCTTCTTTGGACATCTTCTGATGCAGAAGGATCGCCTCCCGCACCTGCCGCCCCACCGGATAGACCGGATTTAAGGACGTCATCGGCTCCTGGAAGATCATGGAGATCTCATTGCCCCGCACATCTGCCAGCTCCTTTGGCGTCAGACGGGTGATATCCCGGCCGTCCAGTACGATCGTCCCGTCCACCACCTTTCCCGGATATCGGAGCAGTCCCATGACCGACATCGCCGTCATGCTCTTCCCGCACCCGGACTCTCCCACGATTCCGATGATCTTGCCCGCCGGGACCTGGATGCTGACGCCGTCCACCGCCGGAACCTCCCCCTTAGCCGTAAAGAAGTGGGACTTTAAGTTACGGATATCAAGTACTATCGATTCGTTCATCAAGATCCACCTCCTCACTGTTCTTTCAGATATGGGTCCAGCACATCCCGCAGGCCGTCACCGAGAAAATTAAACGCCAGCACGATCACCATGATCGCCACGCTCGGCGCGATGGACAGCCATGGTTCGCTGAACAGATACTTTTTGCCGCGCACGACCATCAGTCCCCAGCTTGCCGAAGGCGGCTGCGCCCCGACGCCAAGGAAGCTCAAAGAAGCTTCCGACAGGATCGCCGCAGGGATATTGAGCGTAAACAATACGATCAAAGACGGCAGACAGTTCGGCAAAATGTGCCGGAACATGATCGTCGATTTTTTCACGCCGATCGACCTGGCCGCTTCCACATACTCCTTCTCCTTGAGCGAGAGCGTCTGCGAGCGCACGATCCGCGCCGTACCGGCCCAGTTGACAAGGCTCAGCGCGATAAAGATATTGATCAGACCGCCTCCCATCGTATACATCACAACCATCGCAAGCAAAAGCGACGGGAACGCCAGCATGACGTCCGCCAGGCGCATGATGATAAAATCCACCTTGCCGCCGTAAAATCCGGCATATAAACCAAGCACTGTGCCGATCGCCATGGAGATCAGCGTCGGCACAAGGCCGATCGTCAGGGAAACCCGCGCGCCGAAGATGATCCGGCTCAGCACATCCCGCCCCAGCTCATCCGTCCCCAGCCAGTGCTCTGCGCTTGGATAGGCAAGCCGGTCCGCCAGGCTCTGTTTCAGATGGTCATAAGGTGCTACAATCGGCGCAAAGACCGCAATGAGAATGATCAGTACGATCAGTACCGCAGAAAACGCCGCCAGTTTATTCTGGCGTACCAGAGTCTTCGCCTTATCCAGCCAGGTATCTGCCTCCCCGATCTGGGAATCGTCTGCATAGCCCAACGGCTCTTTCTGTATATTAGAAATTCTGTCACTTGTACTCATCTTACGCGCCCTCCCTGATTCTTGGGTCTAAAACATTGTAGAGCAGGTCCGCAATCAGATTGCCGATGATGATCAGCACCGTCGTAAAGATGACCGTCCCCTGCAAAAGCGGCATGTCCCGCGTCTCGATCGCATTGACCGCCAGACGCCCGATTCCCGGGACGCCAAACACACTCTCGGTCAGCACCGCGCCGGAAAGCATGCTGGAAATCTGAAGCGCCATCATGGTGACAACAGGGAGCATGGCATTTTTCAGCGCATGCCCGATGATGACCCCATACTCCCGAAGCCCCTTGGCCCGCGCCGTCCGGATAAAATCATTCTGCATGATCTCCACCAGGTTCGATCGGGTCATACGGGCAATGCTGCCCGCCGAATTCCACCCAAGAACGATTGCCGGAAGCACCATCGCGCGAAATGAATCAAACCCGGACACAGGAAACCATTTCAGCTTGAACGCGAACACATACTGCAGCACCAGCGCCGTCATAAACACCGGCATGGAGACGCCCATCAGCGCGCAGCCCATGAACAGCCGGTCCAAAAGCCGGTTCTGTCGGATCGCCGCCACGATGCCCGCTGTGATCCCGATCACCCAGGCCACGATCGCGGCGCAGACCGACAGTTTCACCGTGTTTGGAAATGCGTCGAGGATGATCCCGGTCACATTCCGGTTCAGCCGGTAGGACGTGCCAAAATCTCCCTTTAATGCATTCCCCACATATTTAAAAAACTGGACATGCATCGGCTGGTCCAGCCCCATCTCCCGGCTCAGCTTCTCGATGATCGCCGGATTCACATGCTCCCCCATCATGGTGACGGCCGGGTCCCCAGGCACAATCCTCAGCATGATGAAGATGATCAGCACCACGCCGACCAGCACGGGAATGGAGATCAGAATCCGTTTCAACACTTTTTTCAGCATTATCAGTTCCCCTTTCCACAAAAGGAGATGCCGCAAAGTCAATTCATTCACCTGCGGCATCTCCTTTTATCTCACATTATGATCACTCTGTTAAAGAAACACCATAGAACAGCATATCGCCCACGCCGCTCCACACCGGGACAAAATTCTGTACCCGTTTGCTCACCGCCCACAGATGCTTTCTGGAATACATCGGCACCCAAGCTGCGTCCTCGTGGATGATCTTGTCTTCAAGCGCGTGATACTCTGCAATCCTCTCCCCGTCGTCCACGATACCGCGGGCAGCCGCGACACGGGCCATCACACCGGTATCCGGATAGTTGAGGGAACGGAGCTTCGTATTCTCCGCCGTCCCGAAGAAGGTATAGATAAAGTTATCCGGGTCGTTGAAATCTGCTGTCCAGGTGGACATGAAAGAACCTAACTCGCCGGCCTTTCTGGTATCCAGCCAGGTTGCCTGGTCATAATTTTTGATCTCCGCGTTGATGCCGACCTCCGCAAGCTGCTCCTTGATGATCTCCAGCGCCATCGTCACCGTATCGGATGCAGAACTGTCCGCTGACAGCTCCATCGTAAATCCATCGGCATATCCTGCGTTTTTAAGCAGTTCCTTTGCCGCCGCCGGATCGTAAGGAATCACTTCCTGGTCCGGGTTAAATCCGATCAGGCCGTGAGGGAATATCCCCTGCTCCACCTGTCCGCGCCCGCCGTACAGCGCATCCAGGATCGTCTGCCTGTCGATCGCCATCTGCACTGCCTTACGCACCTGTAAGTTGTCAAGCGGTTCTATGTTCTGGTTCATCGTAAAATAGGTCGTGCCTACACGGTTGCCCTCCACGATCTGGTCCGGGTAGGTAGCCACAAACCGGTCCGTCGCGTCGGTGACAAAATCCAGGTCGATGATATCCAGCTCTCCGCTCTCAAACATCATGGTCTGCGTCTCGGTATCCGGCACAATCTTCACTACAACGCCCGGAAGTGCAGAAGCCCCTTTCCAGTAATCGTCATTTCTTTTCAGAACAAGCTGGTCATTTAACGTCCATGAGGTGAATACAAACGGTCCCGTACCTACCGTCACAGCCGGATCAAGTCCAAACTGGTCGCCCGCAGCCTCCGTCGCCTCACTGTCATAGATGGAGACGCCAGGAGAAGAGATACACGCTAAAAATGCCGCATACGGCTCTTTTAATGTGAGCTTTACCGTATGATCGTCTACGACTTCCAGCCCCTCTAATGTGTCTGCCTTTCCCGCCAAGAGCTCGTCAGCCCCCTTCACCTGATCTACAAAACCAGAGTTTACGCCGCCTTCCACAGTCAGCAGGCGGTGAAAGGTGTAGGCCACATCCTCTGCGGTAAAATCATTGCCGTTGTGGAATTTCACGCCCTGCCTCAGATGGAAGGTGTACTCCAGCCCATCGTCGGAGATATCCCAGGACTCGGCAAGACTTGGTTCAATACTGGTAGAGCCGTCTGCGCCCACCTTGATGTCCACCAGGCGGTCAAAGATATTCATCGGGGTCTGATAATCCTTGGATGTCTTCTGCGCATCTGCGGTCTGGATATCGGCGTTCAATACCGCAACCAGATATCCGGCGGTATCTGCCTGGGCGCCCTTTTTCTCACCTGCCTCTGCCGTCGTCGTCTGGCTGCCTCCCGCCGCCCCGGCGTCACCGGTACTTCCTTTACTGCCGCCGCAGCCTGTCATCGCAAGACTTGCCGCCAGAGCTGCGGCCAGGATAAGGCTCATGTTTCTTTTCATAATCAAGCTCCTCCTCTTCCCGCCAGATTCCAAATACAGCCTTAAATAGCAAAAATGGCGCAATACCCTCTTGGTCTGCACCTTTGCATTCGTTTTCTGACTTTTACTTAATGTTTAAAATTTTACCATACAGAAATTTGTTTTTCAACCATTTTTCTCATTTTTACAGCGCTGCTCCTCTCTATTAAGAAAAAACAGCGCCCCGGCAGACGCTGTTTTTTCATTTTATAACGGATGCAGCCGTACTCTCTTCTCAGAATGCAAACGCCTCTTCCCTTACATACTCCCGATAGCGCAGTGCATTCAGATGGTTCGGATCAAGGCGCAGCGCCTCCTCAAAGGAAGCATAGGCCCGCTCCTTCTCCCCAAGCCCCATGCAGCCAAGCCCGATCAGATAGTGACAGTGCGCCCGGTTCTTCTCATCCAGGTTTTCTTCAAAGATCAGGAAGTCGGGCAGGGATACGGCAAAATACTCAATCCTCATATGGTCATACATATGGCGTTCCCCGTAATCCACCAGCTTATGGAACCTTGCCTTGCCTTCCACCGCCCGTTTCAGCTTCCGGCAGGCCAGCCCCTGATAGAGGATCATATCGGCCGGCTGGTCATAATAGTACATCATACCCGCCGGTTCTTCCGTCCCGACCGATGCAAGTGCAAAGCATCGCTCCGCCCCTTCCCTGTCGCCCAGGTGTTCCAGTACACAGCCCAGATGGTAGTAGATGTGGTTGTCCTTGGTTCCTTCCAGCCTTCCTTCGCCCAGATTCTCCGGATAGACAAGCGCCCGTTTCAGATAATCCCCGGCCCGTTCATAATCCTCTGCTTTCATGGCTGCCCGCGCCATCTCAAGAAGCGCTACCGTATACTGGGTCGTGATCTTGCCTTCACCGCCTTCCCACGGATGGAACCGGCGTCCCATGATCAGGGAATAAGCTTCGTCATATCTGCCGAGCTGGTTGTACAGGGTAATATATTCGATATATAAATCATCCCGCTCCCCAATCAGCTCTCGGTTCTCCTCATATCGCATAAGACGGTCCCCGGCGCTCATGCCAAGCTTCTTATATAACTGGTCCAGCTCCAAAAAGATGCGCGCGTTGTCCGGCTCCAGCTCCCAGGCCCGCTCCATCGCGGTCCGCGCCTTCTCATGCTGCTCCAGTTTATTATAGTAAGCGAGGGACAAGTTCCTCCACGCAATCGCAAATCCGTCATCCAGCCCGACGGAGGTCTCCCACAGTCCGGCTGCCTTTTGAGGCTGAAGCTTGTCGTAGTACAGGTTTCCCAGATAATAATACGCCTTCGCCCCTTCGGGATTTTTCCGGATTGCGGATTCCAGGACCATGATATCTTCCAATTTGTTCGGGAAACAGTAATCAGAACATGCCGCCTCCGCTTTTGCAAGCAGTGATCTCCCGTCCTGCCCCATCTGTTCGGTATAATATGCCGCATAATAATATGGCATCGGCTTTTTTCCGTCTTCCATACAAAAGGCAAGCATCCGAATCGCTTCCTCATATGCGCCAAACTCCGCATAGTCCCGCGCCGCCTGCAGATAATTTTCTGCAAATCCCCGCATCCGTCCATGCATCTGCGCCCACAGCTCGCTGCCGTCTTCGGATACCTGCGCCAGCTCCGCCATAGAAACATAGTCAAAATGGTCAATCTCCAGGCTTTCCCGTCCCCAGGCGGCGGCTTTTTCCTTCCTTCCCAGCTTCCGCAAAAGATATGCCTTCAGACCTCTCGCCTTCACGTTATGGATGTTTTTCACAAGCCCTTTTTCCACCAGTTCCAGCGCTCCCTGATACGCCCCTTTGCAGGCGTCGATTGCCGCGAGATAGTAAAATGCCGTCTCCTGCTGAGCCGAAGACCAGGTCGCCTTATAAAATGCATCGTATGCCTCATCCCTTTTTCCCTGGTACAAAAGCGCCAGTCCGAGATTGTAATACGGCTCACTGTCGTATGGGTTGGGATTCTTCCAGACTGCCCGCTCCAGCGCTTTTCTGAAACAGCCTTCGGCTTCTGCAAACTGTCCTCTCCGCATGAGCAGGCAGCCGTAGGCATTGTTGATCCGGATATCTCCCCCATCCCGTTTCAGCCCTTCCAGATAATACGGGTCCGGCAGATAAGTCGCATGGCGGTACTGCTCGATATGAAGACCGGTCAGATACAGCTCTTCATTCGTCATCAGCTCCTCCGGATCTTTTGCCGCCTCTGCAGGACTTGGCATCTTCGGAATCTCAGGCTTTTCAGGCTGATAGCTTACAAGGATCCTTCCCTCCGCCGCCACTTCCACCGCCAGGGCTTCCTCTGATTTTGCATGGATGGGAAGGACAGTCTCATAGATGTCGGTCGGAGACAGCGTCGTCTTCTCTTCCGAAACGACCGTACCGTCCAGGCTCACCCGGACCAGCGCGTCCTCAAAACGCCCCGTCGCGTACACGCACACGTATACCCCGCCGTCCTGAAGCTTTAAGTTCACTGCCGCGTCGATGCTGGCATTTTTCACCTCTCCCACCGCCTTATATGGCATAAAATACTGGGTAAAGGTCTTTTCCTCAAATGGCTTCAGCCAGGTGAAATCCGGCTGGTTATCGGTATAGACACCTGTCATCAGCTCGATATATGGGCCATCCTCATCTGTCAGGTTCCGGTCCCAGGCCTTTCCAAAGTCGCCGCAGCCCCAGGTCCACTGTTTCTTTCCGGGAGAGATGTGGTGATTTGCCACATGCAGGATTCCGGCACGCAGCCCATAATCATAACCGCCCACAAAGTCATACTTCGATTTTTCCGCCATATAGGAGGTGGGCACCTTGATGTTTTTATAACGGGAAATATCTACGCCCTCGCTGTAGTCATATTTATAGTAGACTCCCGTAGCGATCGGAAACCGGGAGACATCCCGCTTGCCGTGGTCCATCACCGCATGGACATCCGGCGGGAAGATGGACTGGGTTTCGTCATTGACCGGAACCGCCGGGTTTGCCCACCACAAAAAGGTCTGGGGAAGGGACGTCCTGTTATAGAGCTGCCCCGTTATCTCAATGTATGCCTTCCCCGGGTGCAGCGTAAAACCCGCCATCACCTGAGTGCCGTACATCTGGTCCACATCGTGGATGTACAGGGTGCAGCTTCCGTCCTCCTGCTCCTTCATCGTATAATCCACAGGAAGAAACGTCGTCGGCCGGTGATGCTGGGGCCAGTTGAACTCAATCCCCCCGGATATCCACGGACCTGCAAGCCCAACAAGCGCAGGTTTGATCACATGGTTATAATATACAAAATCATATCCGTTCGTCTTATCATAAGCCCGCTGGATCCTTCCGCCCAGCTCCGGCAGCACCATAACCTTTAAGTATTCATTTTCCAGCCAGACCGCCTTATATGTCTTATCCGTCTTTTCGTCGCTGATCTTCTCCACCGCCGGATAGGGATAGATTTTGCCTGAGCTGCCCTGATATACCCGTTTTTCCAGAAACATGGGAGTGCGCTCCGCCTCCCCCGCCTCATAGGTGGGAATCACGATCTCCTCTTCCCATATCGATACCTGCCGCATCTTACTACCTCCTCCAATGATTGCAAAATATTGTGTTTTTCATATTTTAACTATATCCTTATTTTTATTGAATTACATTCCTTTTATTTGCCATTAAATTTCAAAAAATTGCTCTCATTTCTTGACTCTGTCCTGCAGACATTTTATAATATTCCCAACAGGAAGGAGCGTGCTTATGTACACAAATGAACCAGGTGTTTTGAAAGATTCCGATTATTATATCCACACCGCCGGGGAACTGGTCCGCCGGACATTTTTTTACCCGGTATGCGTCGGTTATTTCCGGTATGAACAGGGCTATCACCTGTCCCGCAGCGCCTATGACAGCTTTCTTGCCGCTCTGGTAAAGAAAGGAGAGTTCTATGTCGATGGAGGGAACGGGGTCCGCCATACCGCAAGAGAGGGGCAGATCATCATGCTGGACTGTTATGTCCCCCATGTGTACGGGACTTCCGGCGGCGGAGAGCTTCTCTGGCTTCATCTGGACGGTCCTATGGCAAGGCAGCACTACGAGCTGATCGCCGCCCAGGGAACGCCTGTTATTACGCTCAAAGACACGTACAAATTTGAAAAATACATGAACCGGATCTACCAGCTTTTCCGGACCAATGCCACCATGAAGGACGTCCTCCTCTCCCAGTACATCACCACGATACTGACGGAACTGTTGACCGGCCAGTCCCTTCCCTCCGACCACTCCCGCCAGTCTGATGTCATCGAGGAGACCGTGGCCTACATCAACGAGCACCTGACCGAGAACCTGACACTCGATATGCTTGCCAAAAGGGCATCCCTCAGCCCCTACTATTTTACCAGGCTTTTCAAAAAAGAAACCGGCTTCACGCCCCACGAGTACCTGATTGCAGCGCGGATCAACATGGCAAAATTCCTGCTGAAAAATTCTGCTGTTTCGGTAAAGGAAATCTGCTTTTGCACCGGATTTTCCAACGAGAGCAGCTTTTGTACGACCTTCAAAAAATGGATAGGGCTGACGCCGTCGGACTATCGGTCGGGGGAGCAGCCCCAGACATCACGAGAGCAAGGACCCTGATCGGTCAGGGTCCTTGCTCTCATTGTCATGCGGATTGCCGCTTCTTTTCCTATTCTTTACTCAGCCGCAGCCCCCATCACTTCCTTATAAGTCTCCGGAGTCACCACGATCGCGTCTACCGCCGTCTCCATCACCGGCTCTTTTCCGGCGATCAAATCCATCAGAACTTCCACAGAACCAGCGCCTACGGAATCAGCAGAGAAATATGCGCTTGCCTTTACACAGGTTCCGTCTGCTCCCTTGTTGTTCCACTCATCCTTTGCCATGTATGCGCCCAGACCGACGACACAGGCCGCCTCGTCAAGACCTGCGCTCTCCAGTGCGCGCGCCGCACCGATACAGCCCTCTTCATTTGCACCGGTTACGAGCCATTTCTTGATCTCCGGGTGAGCCGTGATGACAGCCGTAGCCGCGGTGTTGCCTTTATCGGTCGTTCCGTCATAGTCTGCCTTGAAGATCTTAGCGGTGTCAAACTCCGGGCAAAGCTCGGTAAATTTGTCGTACTCGCCTTCTGCCCTCGGCACACAGCTGGAGACGGTATCCATCGTCATGATCAGCATGCCGACTTCCGGATCGGACGCCAGACTGTTCTCATTGGCGTAATTTGCCAGCCATTCACCGTTTGCCTCACCGATCACATAGGCGTTGATCCCCACCCACGGAGCCAGCTTGTTGCCTGCCGCATCCTGCAGCGCGTCATCGGCTGCCACGATCGGGATGCCTGCTTCGTTTGCCTTGTCGACCGCCGCCTGGGACATGGTCTGGTCCGGGATACAGGTTACGATACCGGAAGCCTTATTTGCCACCGCATTGTCGATGGCCTTCAGATACTCCTCCGGGCTCATCTTGGCATCGACATAGATAAACTCGCCGCCCAGCGCTTCTACCGCTTTCTGCGCTGCTGCACCCTCGTCGATAAACCAGGTCTGGTCCCCGGCCTTATAGATGCCGTATACCACAAGGTTCTCTTCTGGCGCATCTGCAGCCTCATCGTTCTTCTCCGCCGCCGTATCGGCTGCCGCTTCTGTCGCCGCCGGCGCTGCCGGTGCTGCCGTCGTTGCCTGGGCCGGTTCTCCGGTGCTGCATCCTGCCAGTGCAGATGCCGTCATTGCCAGTGCCATCCATAACGCTGCGTTTCTTTTTTTCATTGTAGATCCTCCTCTTGTTTTCCTTAATAGTTTTGCTATTCCAAAACACGCCACTGACGTGCCAAGGTTCTTATTATGAATTCTTCATGCTTGCCGCAAGCAGGCTCTTTTCTCTGTTTCTCTTTCTGATATAGTCGGAGGTCAGTGCGAACAAAAGCAGGCCGCCGCGCGCCACATACTGCCAGAACGACGGTACATTTACCATCGTAAGCCCCATATTGAACGCCTGGATCAGGATGATGCCAAGCACTGTACCGCCCATGCTCCCCACGCCGCCTGCAAAGGATACGCCGCCCAGGATAACCGCCGTGATGGCGTCAAACTCCAGGTTGACACAGGCCGCCGGCTGACCGGAATTCATCCGCGCCGCAAATACGATACCGCCGATACCGCAGAGGATTCCCATCATGACATAGCAGATCAGGACGATCCGCTGCGGGTTCAGACCGGCAAGCCTTGCCGCGTCCTTGTTTCCGCCGATCGCATAGATGCTGCGCCCGAACTTGGTCTTTGCCAGGATAAACCCAAATACCGCGATAGCGATGATCATGATCCACACGGATACCGGAATATTGAGAATCCTGAGTTTACCGAGCAGGATAAAGCTCTTGTTGCTGATCGCCACCGGCTTTCCTCCGCAGAGGATATAAGCAAATCCACGGATGATGGACTGGGTGACCAGGGTCGCGATAAATGCCTCCAACTGGATCTTGTTGACCATCCATGCGTTGAACACGCCCACACAGGCCGATACCGCAAGTGTGATGATGATCGCAAGGCCAAAGTTCATGCCTTTGCCCACTAAAAGCGCTGCGATAACGCCCGCCAGGGCCGCCAGGGAACCGGGGGACAAGTCATTTTGCCCTGCAATGATGAGATATGTATGCCCGATCGCCACAAGCCCTACCAGAGACGCCGCCACCAGCAGGTTGATGATATTGGTCATCGTCAAAAAGTTTTTATTGAGGGATGTAAACAGGACAAATACCACTGCAATCGCAGCCATCAGCACCAGTTTGTCCCCGCCTATCCATGTTTTCCATTTTGAATTTTTCATCGGTCACTCTCTCCTATCATTCCAAGACTGAGCAGCTTGCCTTCTGTCGCTTCCTCACGGGATACCTCCCCGGCAATCTGCAATGACTTCATTACAATAATCCGGTCCGACAGACCGATAATCTCCGGAAGCTCCGAGGATACCAAGATCACGCCTAACCCCTGTTTTGCAAACTGGCATATCATCTGGTAAAATTCAGACTTGGCCCCCACGTCGATTCCCTTGGTCGGCTCGTCCAGGATGAGGACCTTTGGATTTGTGGTGATCCACCGCGCCACAATACACTTCTGCTGGTTTCCTCCCGACAGCTCCACGATCTTTTTGTCCGGGGACGGAGTCTTGATCTTAAAGTCCCGGATGCCCGCCTCTGCCGTCTGTGCTTCTTTTTTGGAGTCCACGATGCCGAGACTGTTGGAATTTACATCCAGCATGGAAATATTGATATTTTCACTGACACTTAAGTTTGCAAGGATTCCCTGCATTTTCCTGTCCTCCGGCACCAGCACAATGCCGTGTTCCCTGGCTTCCTTGGGAGAATGGTTGACGATTTTTTCCCCTTCCAGGTACACCTCGCCGCTTCGCATCGTATCCGCGCCGATGATCGCGCGCATCAGCTCTGTCCTTCCCGCCCCTACCAGACCGGAAAAGCCAAGCACCTCGCCCCTTCTAAGCTGAAATGAGGTCGGCTTTACATAATCGGAACTGACATTCCTGACATCCAGAAGAACGTCCCCGATGGTCTTGTCCCGGTCCAGGTTTTTATAGATATCCCCCAGATCGCGCCCCACCATCATTTTGATCATCTCTGCCTCCGGCACTTTGCCGGTCACTACTGTATCCACATACCTTCCGTCTTTAAAGATTGCCACCTTGTCTGTGATCTTCTGGATCTCATCCATACGGTGAGAAACATAGATGATGATCTTGCCCTCTTTTTTCAGCTTCTCGATGATCGTGAACAGACACTCGATCTCGGAATCACTCAGGCTTGCGGTCGGTTCGTCAAAACAGATGACCTTCAGATTCTCACGGCTGTAAGCCTTCATGATCTCCACCATCTGCTGATAGGCGATACTCAAATCCTTCACCTTGTCGCCCGGCCGGATCGGGAGCCCGAAATCGTCAATAATCTTCTGTGCCATCTCATTGGCTTTCTTGGTATTGATCACCCCAAAACGATTGACCGGCATCCGCCCCAGATAGATATTCTCCGCCACGGACAGTTCCAGAAGGATCTGCCTCTCCTGATAGATAATGCTGATCCCTTCCTCGATCGCTTCATGAGGCGAATGGAAATGCTTCTCCACCCCATTGATCAGATACTTTCCATGGTCCGGCTGGTAGTCCCCGTTGAGCACCTTGAGCAGTGTGGATTTTCCGGCGCCGTTCTCCCCAAGGAACGCAAGCACTTCACCGCTGTGCGCCTGAAAGCAGATATCGTCCAATGCTTTCACGCCCGGAAAATATTTGGAAATATTGCGAAATTCCAACACATCCCCCATACTCTCTCCTCCATTTCTTTTTTCCTGACAATGCTTTTATTTAGCTATATTATAGCTTTTCGCTCCCTTGATTACATTAGGGTAAATTGCCTTTGCATTTATATAAATTGCTCGCTATTTTCCTCCTGCTGCCATTGCCGCCTGTACTCGGCCGGCGTTCTCCCGGTCTGGCGGTGAAATACCTTCCCAAAATACTGGGAACTGGAAAATCCGCTCATCAACGCCACGTCGGTCACCGAAAGGTCAGGGTTCCACAACAGGCGCTTGGCCTTTCCGATCCGCAGCATCGTGATGTACTCATTACAGCCCATCCCCATCTGCTGTTCAAAATACTTCCGCACATAGCGGGAGCTGACCCCATACTGCAGCGCCATCTGCTCGATGTTTAGCGTTCCGTCCAGGTTGTCATGGATATGCGCGATGACCTGCCTGACCCGGTCTGCCTCCGCCGAAGTCTCCCCGTTTCTTTTTTTCTCGATTGACTCAGAAAGGAGCGCATAGAGCTGAAGCAGCATCAAATCGATCTGTACCGCTCCCGTCGCCTCCTTTTCCCCGGCCCGGCAGTAATAGCAGATCCGCTCCAGCAGGGGCAGCAGATGCTCGCATTCCCGCAGGCGGTGGTAAGATTCCGAAAAACCGGGAAACGAAAGCCCACCGGACAAATCGTCCGGGCAGTGAATCACCAGTTCCAGCTGGGTGATCTTGCAGGTTCTCTGCAGGTCCACCATAAAGCAGTGGGCGCTCTCCGGCGCAATCACGATGCACTCCCCCGCCTTCAGCGGGACGTAGCTGCCATCCACCTCCATAATACAGGTTCCTGCATTGATATAGTTGATTTCATACTCCTCGTGGGCATGGGTCTCAAACCGGTAGTTGGATGGAAAACGGTAGATTCCCGACTTTCTGATATTCGTATCATATCTGCTGTCTGTAAGCAGCCTGATCAGTTGTTGTTCCAGCTTTTCCATAACCTGCGCTCCATCTACATAATGCCGTGCCTGTCAAAAGATTCCTTCGCGCCCATGCCGCCGCGGATCGCTTCTGCGACCTCTTTTTCCCCTGTCGCTTTTTCGTATGCCTTCGTGATGACCTCTGCTTCCACTTCCTTTGGAATCACAAGCACACCGTCCAGATCCCCAAAAACGATATCTCCCGGATTCACCCGGACGCCTTCGATCTCAATCGGAACCCGGTAGTCGATCACCTTCCCCCGGGGGCCCTGGTCCTGTGCATAGCGGCCATAGGAAAAGCAGGGAAATCCCAGTTCCAGGATGCCTTTTGTATCCCGGTGAAATCCATTTACAACCGCCCCTGCCGCCTTTAAGATCTGCATCCTTGTGCACATCAGCTCTCCCACCAGCGCGTAGGACGGAGATGCACCCGTACAGATATAGACTTCGTTTTCCTTAAGGTCGTCCAAAGCCTCCAGCATCAATCCAAACGGCTTTTTCATCACCGGATTGTTTCCGTCCGACAATTCTTCAAATGCATCCGCCTCAAGCACCGGCATCGCCCTTCCCGCCACCACCATCGCATCATCCAGCGGCTGGATCCGCCAGGGAAGGAACTGGTGCAGATATCCCATCTTGTCCAGGATATCGCCCAGTACGGCGCTGTATAGCTTTTGCTTCATCAGCGCAAACAATTCTTTATCGTCATTCCATGTCACAGCCATATTACTTCCTTTCTCTCCTCTGCCTTCCTGTTCTTTTTCCATCTGCCGCCGGGGCACGATGGCATCCTGCTGCGTCCGTGTCACTCCACGAGCGCGCCTTCCGCCGCCGACCGGCTGATCCTCCGGTATGTGTTGAGATAGCCGTCCTTGATCTCCTTCTCCGGTCTTACCCAGCGTGTTCTCCGCTGTTCCAGCTCCTCTTCCGACACTTCCAGCTCCAGCTTCCGAAGCGGGACGTCGATGGAGATCAGATCCCCGTCTTCCACCAGGGCAAGGACTCCGCCCTCATAAGCCTCCGGTGAGATATGTCCCACAAAGCACCCCCGGTTCGAGCCGGAAAACCTTCCGTCGGTGATGATCGTACAGCTGTCAGACAGGTTCATCCCTTCCAGGCATTTCATCGGACGGTACATCTCCGGCATGCCGGGACCGCCTTTTGGCCCCTCGTAGCGGAGCACCACCATGCTGTTTGCCCCGACTTTCCCGCCAAGGATCGCCTCGCACGCTTCCTGCTCGCTGTGGAACACCACCGCCTTCCCCCGCACCTGCATCAGATGCGGCGGAATCGCGGCGGGCTTTACCACTGCACCGAGAGGAGCCAGGTTACCTCGCAGGATGGCCACGCCTCCTGTCTCTGCAAACGGCTGCTCCCTGCTTTTTATGACTTCATGACGGACGCTTCCCTTCCACTCCTTCAGTTCTTCTTCTACGCTGTTTCCGGTTACGGTCATGCAGTCCGTATGAAGCAGTCCCTCCAACGCCTTCATCACCGCCGGGACTCCTCCGGCTTCATAGAAATCCACCATATCATATGGGGAGGCCGGATATACCGATGCGATCTGGGGCACGTTTCTGCTGAAGCGGTCAAACACTTCCAGGTCAAGCATCCCAAGCCCCGCCTCTTTGTAGATTGCCTGCAGATGCATGATCGCATTGGTAGAGCCACCGATTCCCATCAGTACGGTGATGGCATTTTCAATCGACTTCTCCGTGATGATCTGACGCGCCGTGATTCCCTTTTTCACCAGCCCCATGATGGCCCGCCCCGTCTCACAGGCAATCTGCATCCGTTTGGCGTAGATGGCGGGCACGACCGCGCTGCCCGGCAGGCTCATCCCCATCGCCTCTGCCATACAGCCCATCGTATTTGCCGTTCCCAGCATCGCGCAGGAACCGCAGCACGGTTCTGCCAGATTCTCGATCGCGGCAAATTCCGCCTCGTCGATCTCCCCCCTCTGTTTCCAGCCCATCGCTTCTGTCACGATATTGCCGTCATAATGCTTCCCCTTATAACAGGCCGGCATCATCGGACCGCTGTTGCAGAAAACTGCCGGGATATCCAGCCGCGCCGCCGCCATGAGAAGCCCCGGCACAATCTTATCGCAGGAGCCAAGAAGCACCATTCCGTCAAACCGGTGGGCGCGGACCATGCACTCCACCGAAGACGTGATCAGATCCCTGGACGGCAGGATATACCGCATCCCGTCATGTCCTTCCGCAATGCCGTCACAGGGCGCGATGCTCCCAAACGTCATCGCCGTTCCGCCTGCCGCCTGGATTCCCCGCTCCACCTGGGAACAGATTTCATTCAGGTTGTAATGCCCCGGCGTGGCGTTGGTATAGGTATTTACAATGGCAATCAGCGGCTTTGAAAGCGCCTCGTCCGTAAATCCCATCGATTTGTACAGGGCGCGCTTCAATGCCCCGGAATCCCCCTGCAGCAATGTATTATAATATCGATCCATATCCTCTTCCCCTATACAAAATCATTTGCCGCGACAACAGGCAGGGTCGCCCCGCCGTCTATCGTCAGCGTGCTGCCGGTGATATATGCCGCATCCTCCGACGCCAGATACACCACGCCTCTCGCAATCTCCGTGGTAGTCGCAAACCGTTTCATCGGCAGCCGCTCAGCCGCCTCCAGCCGGATATCCCCCGGCTCCCAGCCCACATCTGTGTAGCCCGGCGCGATTGCCACCATGCGGATTCCTTTCAGCGACAGCTCCATCGCCGCATTCTTCGTAAACTTTGTCACCGCCGCCTTCGTGGGCGCGTAGATCGTCGCCCTCGGCCAGCAGCCGTCAACCTGGTTGGAGGAAACATTGATGATGACCCCCTGAACTCCCTTCTCCACCATATGTTTTGCCGCAATCTGGCTGCTGAAAAACACGCCTTTCCAGTCAATCGCCGTCATCCGGTCAAACATTTCCTCCGTGGCGTCCAGAAAATACACCTCGCTGCTGTTTCCGGCATTGTTTACGATCACATCCAGCTTGTCAAAATGTGTCAGCGCAGTCCGGTACATCTCGCGGATATCCTCCAGCACCCCCATATCGGCATACACCGGGACCGCCTTCACGCCATACGTTTCTGCCTCCCTGCAAAGTGTCTTCGCCGCCGCCTCATCACTGCGGTAATTCACCACGATATGATATCCTGCCTTTGCCATTTCCAGGGCGATCTGCCGTCCAATTCCTTTTGCCGCCCCGGTTATCAACGCTGTCTTACGTTCCATTGTACGTTCCTCCATATTTATAAACCCTGCCCCCGCATGTCTGCATCTTAGTCCGGTAGATCTGTCCGCCGCTTCCGTCCTCAGCCCGTGCCGTCGTGATATAAAGCTCCCGGCCGTCCCGGCCGCCAAAGCAGCAGCAGGACACATACGGATCCGGCACTTTGATCTCCTCTTCCTTTTTCCCGGTCGGCAGGTGATATCCGTTCACCCGGCCGCCGCCCCACATGGCGATCCACAAATTGCCCTCGCCGTCCATGCACATCCCGTCAGGGCTGCCTTCTTCTTCCGGCACCGCGACCACCGTCCTGCGGTTGACCAGCCGGATCTCATCCTCCACGTCATAGGCGTCCACCCGCCGCAGGGCCGTGTCAATGTGATAAAACACACTGCCGTCCTGGCTCCATGCCATTCCGTTGGGTATCGTAAAACCGCCATATTCCGCTGCGACCTGACCGTTTTTGATGCAATACAGGCTTCCGCCGCCTCTGGCTGCCGAATGGTTCTGGGAAACCGCCATCGTACCGACCCACAGATTTCCAAACCGGTCGCATTTGCCATCGTTATACCGAAGATAGTCCGGCAGGTCCTGATCAAGCAGCACCGTCTGTTCCTTCCCGTTCCGGCAGACCAGACGGCTGCTCTCCGCTGTCACGATCCCCCCGTTCTGGTGAAATACCAGGCAGCCGACCCGCCTGTCTGTCCAAGTCACGTCTGCCCGCTCCTCCCCGGGCTTCCACCGAAAGATCTGGCAGCCTTCAATATCCACAAAATACAAGGCGTCTTCCTGCCGATTCCATACGCACCCTTCCGCCAGGATACAATTCGGCATAAATACACATACTGCATTTTCCATAATTTCACCGCGCTTTCTCTGTATCTCATGGTCAGTATAGACGATTTTATCTCCCCTGTCTGTCAATAATAGGCATGGTTCTAAAATATAGTGGTAATATTCGGAACTATCCGTTTTTTCTTATTTTACCGTTTTATCCCTGCATTTTCATTCTCTGATATTGCTCTGATGTTTTGATAAATTGCCCTTTCTCGCAGAAAGCTTGCGCCGTAAATCCCAAAACAGGTATAATGAAAAAAACGAAGCCGGGAGGGATCTATGGATGAATCTGGATGTATGCAAGATAAGAACTTTTGATGATCAGACTGTGACGGGATACCGGATGGTCAGCCGGAACATGACGGTGGACCTGCTTTCCTACGGAGCAGCGGTCCGCAGGATCATGCTGGCCGGTCAGCCTTCTGCCCGCAGCATCGCCCTGTCCCTCGCCTCTGTCTCCGCTTATCAAAACAACCCGCTCTACGCCGGAGCGACCCTGGCCCCAAACGCAGGGCGCATCTCAGACGGCAGGCTGTCCCTTCCTCAGGGCGTATATTCCCTGAGCCGCAACGACGGCAGACATCAGCTTCACGGCGGCAGCTCCAATCTGTCCTTTCAGAACTGGGAGACCGCCGGGATGCAAAGCACCCGCTCCCAGTGCTCCGTAACCTTTACCTGCCATCTTCCTGACGGGGCAGACGGTTATCCGGGAAACCGCCGTTTTGCCGTTCATTATTCTCTGAACGATAAAAACGCTCTGACGATCCGCTATGAAGCCGTCTCCGACCGTCCGACCTATATCAACATGGCAAACCATACTTATTTTAACCTGCTGGGCGATTATACCGTCCCGGTCTGCGCTCATCGGCTTTCCATCGCAGCTTCCTGCTATACCGAGCTGCGCCCGGACCATATTCCGGCGCGGATTGCAAGCTGCAGCGGCACGCCTTTTGATTTTTCCTCCCCCCGCACGCTGGAAGAACAGATAAAAAAATATCCATGTCATCCCCAGTTGGAGATTGGACATGGATATAATCATGGTTTTTTGCTGGATTCCAGCCTTAAGGAGCCTTCTCTCACGCTGGAAGAGCCACTGACAAAAAGAACGATGCAGGTCTATACGGATGCCCCCTGCATCGTCCTGTATTCCGGCGGTTTTATCGGCCGGGATCTGCTGTTGGAAGGCGGTGTTTCCTCCTCCGATTCCTGCGCCCTTGCCATTGAGTGCCAGGACATCCCGGATACCCCGAATCTTGTTCCCCGGGCGATGTCGCTCACCACGCCGGAGCATCCGTTTTCCCGCACGGTCATCTATCAGTTTCTTCCATAACCTCCAGCCATTCCATACAATAAGAGTGCCAGAGTTCCCAGGCTTCCTGGCATTCTTTTTGCAGCTCCTCCGACTCCAGCCATTCCTGGCGCAGCTTCTCATACGCTTCAAGAAGCCGTCCATACCGTTCGCCCGCCGGTATCATCTTCTCGGCCACCAGCCGCAGCTTCCAGTCCCGATAGGCCTCCTCGGTATCTATCTCACGCAGCCGGTGCCGCTCTGCCTTTGGCACCGCCCGCATCCCTTCGATCAATGCCTGGTCCTCTGCCCTGACCTGCGCCGCAATGCTCTCCCCCATCTGTTCCCGCTCCCTGCGTTCCAGATAATGCTCATATCCAAAGGGATAATACATCACCGACTGGTCCTCAAAGATCATCACCGACTCCGCCACCTGGCGGATAAAATACCGGTCGTGGGAGACGAACAGGATCGTCCCCGTATACGCCCGAAACGCTGATTCCAGCGTCTCCTTTGCCTGCACATCCATATGGTTGGTCGGCTCGTCCAGGATCAGGAAGTTTGGCCGGCTCTGCAAAAGTTCCGCCAGCACCAGCCGGGACTTCTCCCCTCCACTCAGCGCGCTCACCTTTTTGCCTGCATCCCGCCCGCCAAACAGATAGGCTCCCAGCGTCTGCCGCACCTCCTTCTCTGTCAGGGACGGAAACAGGTCATGGAAATGCTCCATCACGGTCTTGTCCGACTGAATCCCCGCGGACTGCTGGTCAAAATACCCAATCGTGATATTCTGCCCCAGCGACTGTTTTCCGCCAAGAGACGGCAAGAGTCCTGCAACCGTCTTTAAAAACGTCGTCTTCCCCGCCCCGTTTGCCCCCAGCAGCCCAATCTTCTGGCCGCGGCGGATCCGCACGGTAAGCTCTAAAAGCTGCCTGTCGTACCCAAGCTTTAAATGCTCTGCCTCAAACACCCACTTGCTGCCCGGTATCAGCGGGCTGATCTCCCCGGTAAAAAGATGTACGTCGTCCTCTTTTGGCTTTTCAATCCGTTCCATCCGCTCCATCTGCTTTTTCTTTGAGCGGGCAAACGATGCCTTGGTCGGCTTATGCTTAAACCGCTCCACCACCCCGCTGAGACGCTCCAGCTCCTCCTGCTGACGCTCATATGCTTTTTTCTGCAGGCGGAGCAGCTTTCTTTTCTCTTCTCTGTAATGGCTGTAATTGCCCGGATACCGTTTCAGCTCTCCGTCTGAAAGCTCATACACCACATCCGCCGTCCGGTCCAGAAAAAAACGGTCGTGGGAGACCATCACCACCGCTTTTTCATAGCTTCTCATATATTGTTCCAGCCATTCTGTTGTCCGGATGTCCAGATGGTTTGTGGGTTCGTCTAACAAAAGGATATCCGGCTTTGCCAGAAGCAGCCGGATGAGCGCAATCTTGGTCTGTTCCCCGCCGGAGAATTCCGAAAGCCGCTTCCGCTTGTCCGCCTTTGAAAACCCAAAACCGGTAAAGAGGATATCATACTCCCGCTCATAATCAAACCGCTCCCTGGCATAACTGTCATGGCACGGACAGCCGCTTAAGATTTCCTCCTCCACCGTCCGCCCCGTGTCGTCAAACGCCTGCTGCTTCAGCATCGCAGCCGTAAGCTGCCTGGAACTTGAAATCCCGGCTCCCCGCCGTTTATCATCCCGGTCTAACGACAATTCCCCGGCGATCAGCCGCAAAAGCGTCGTCTTCCCCGCCCCGTTTTTTCCAACGACCGCAATCTTTTCATTTCCCCGTATTTCAAAATCAATATGCGATAAGATAACCGTTCCTCCCGCGGATACGGTTCCGTCTGTAATCTGATATAACATGTCTGTTTCCTTCCGGTCCTGTCCAGGCGCTATACAATACTCTTAAAATCAAACCAGTGAGGAATCTCCCCAGCCGTTCCATACAACATCTCCTGCATCTCTGACCAGAGTTCTCCGATAGAGTCCTCCCCTTCCCGGATATCATCAAGCACCAGACCATCTCCTTCTGTCAGCAACCCATACGCCACCTGTGTCATCCCCAGCCGGTGCAGGGCAACAATAAAAGAAAATCGAATCCGGCTCTCCTGCTGAAATGTCTCCGGCAGTTGTTCATAGAAGTCTTTTACCTGCTGCTCCTCTCCACAGAGCAGTAAAATCCGGAATGCTTCTTTTACATAAGACAAATCATCCAAACGCATCGCAAGGCCTGCGGTGATTGCGGCGGCTGCCTCTTTTTTTCTTCCTTCCAGCACGTGTGCCGCAGCAAGCCCATGGTACGCCCACGGATTTTTCTTTAGGCCGGCCGACCGTTCAAAATACTGCGCCGCCTTTTGGTACATCCGCTGTTCCATCCGGCAAAGCCCCGCCTGGTACCATGCGTACCAGTTATCCCGGTTTGCGGATTCCAGAGATCCCTCCAGCCTTAACGCCATCTTCTCTCCCCACGCCAGATAGTCGGGCCGCAGGTTTATATCCGGCTCATGGAGAACGCCCGTTTCCAAAAAGACCTGCCAGCGGCACAATGCCCTGTCATCCTCCCGCTCTCCTTCCAAGCCTTTCAAAAAATCAAAATCCAGGTGCCCGCTGAGCGCGCGCTTCCGCTCTTTCGCTCCCCAGAACAGGCTGCCTTCCATCTGTCCATATCCTCTGCCCCGCATGACAACCGTCTTCGCCGGAGTCTTTGCGGCTGCTTTTGTTTCCTCTAACCGTTTTCCAAGACGCCCATGCTCCGTCTGTTTTTTCACCTGCTCCTCGACATGCCTGCACAGCTTTTCAAACGGCATTCCGGCAGTCTCCTGTTCCAGTCCCACAGCGCCGTACAGCTCCATCCATTCCCACGCCGTATACGGCGCCATCGGAATGCACCCGTACTGGGTCTTTCCCAGCCCTGCCTGAATCTCCACATAACGCCCCGCATCTTCCGTCAAAAATTCCTGCCAGCGGTCTGATGCGCCGCTCTTTCCCCAGGAGAACAGTTTCCTGCTTTGGAGACGGTCTGTGGAGATATGGAGGAGACCATACCCGTGGGAATCCAGATTTGCAATATACTTTGGCGACTCCCCGGGAATGTCAAAGAAATAATCCACCTGGTCCGGTATCTTCTTGTAATCGCTGATGTCGATCCCTTCCACCAGCGGGATTCCCACCTTCCGCACCGTACCTCCGGCGCACGTATACGCCTCCGCCGCCGGCACTGCGATCCGGCCGCCCTCATATTCCGGCACTGCCATATTGCTCCACCAGTACATCGGCTTCACCTCATCCGTCCCGTTCATGATCCTCATCCGGCAGTTGAGGAATCTGTCCTCCTTGCCGAGCCAGAAATCCATCTGATATTCTACCCCGCGGATCCGCTCATATTCATACATCCGCAGCACCGGATTCCCCTGTCCGTCCTCCGAAACTGCGGTAAACAAAGGCTCCGTCGTCAGCGGCGTATGCCCGATCACCCCGATGTTCCACTCCACCCCGCCGCTGAACCACGCATTCCGCACCGCAAGGTTGCTGAAACGAATCACATCATTGGTGTACAACAGGTTCCGGTCCGCCGCTTTATCCCACAGACTCCACAGCCGTCCTCCAAACTCAGGCAAAAACACCGCCTTCAGATGATCATTTTCCAGGACAGCCGTCCGTACCACCCGCTTTTTCAGACTGCGGCTGTAGCAGTTATAATGCCGGTATGGGTACGCGTTGGGACGGCTCCCATAGCCCTCGTAGATTTCATCATCCTCATCCAGCTTAAACGCAAGCTGGTTCTGCAAGATCAGGCTTCCCAGCAAATCCGGCACGCCGGACTCCTCCCCCAAACACCCGGTCATCATCTCACAATCTTCAAATCTCAGTTCTGGTTTCATCTATTTACCTCTGCTTCTCATCTTTCTTTGGCTCTATTTATCTCAGAGTATCACATTTTTTTCCCATTGCCAACAAGATTTCATCCCCGCAGAAGCATAAGACGGACGGGCGCCCGGATTCTTTTTGAATCCGAATGCCCGTCCTGTCACAGAATATATTGTGTCGGATTTTCATGACGCTCATACAGAAGCACATCCTGGCCCACTTCCAGCCTGCCTTCCGCCTTGTCATAGGCAGGGGATTTCGCCTGGCAGGCTTTTAAGAAATCACCCAGGCTTCCATATTCCGACCGTCCCGCACATACCACATAATAAGCCGTATTCCGGCCATACACACGGAGTTCGCAGTCTGCCAGCACATCGTCATAAGGTGTCCATGCTTCACTGCACCATATGGCAGCCATGCCGTCTTTTTTTCTGCCTGCAATCCAATGCCCCTCCCGGATTTCCTCATCAAAACGGTTCTTAGGCCAATACAGATGGGTAAAAGGGATAGGATGGGTTTCCGGGATCTGGTAGATGGCATACAGGCTGTTTTTCTTCTGCATCAATGCAGGCATGATGCCGTTGCCGTACCAATATCCCGGCCTGACAGAGCAGCTTTCGCAGCTTCCGCCCGGATGGTTCACAAAGAACACCGTATCCATGTCCAATGCCGCATACCACATATGCTGCTGATACCCGAACACCCCCGGTTCAAACTGGGTCGTCCCGTGAAAACACTCGTTCAGGGATTTTACATAATGGAATGTCCCCATATCCCCTTTTTGGCCCGCAATATTCTCCCATACCCGGGCCGGGCCGCCCAACCTTGGAGACTGGACGGAAGTCAGCATATAATCGGCCTGCTTCTCCACACAGATCAGCCCGTTGCTTTCTTCATAACAAACCGACCGGCACTCTCTCCCATAGGAAACCAGGTCTTCCGGAATCCGGTAACGGCTGGTTGCGAGAAAGATAATCCACTCGCTGAACCGGTCCGGCGCAGAAGGATCGATCAGATTGACCAGCGACTGGATATCCTGTTCCAAAGGACATAGCACCTCCCGGTATACGCGGCCCATCGGCGCAACCGACACTCCATGAAACGTCTGCACCGCCAGCTCCCGAAGCAGCCGGTCCGCTGTCTTCCACCCCAGCGCTGCCAGTTCCTCTTCACAGAAATCAATCACATTTAAAATCGCCGCAAACGTGATAGGCGTGTAGCCCCCGCTGTGGAATTCGTCAAACCCATGTTCGCTCACATCGGTTAGCCACTGGTGAATCCGCTCCCTTGCCTGCGCCTTCATCTGCCGTCCCGTCTTCCCGGAACGCCTGAATATCTCCTCCGGGTAGGTATCTCCCGCCAGATATGCGCTGACAAAAAACATCAGCGAATGGTTTTCGCTCCAGAAACACATGCCGTCCGAACCATCCTCATCCATCCAGTAACGGTAGTTCAGCATGACTTCTTTGCATCGCGCGGACAGCGCCTCATCCATGGGATACAGCTTCATAAAACGCACCATGGCGCAGGTCAGGAAATCGGAACAGTCTCTTCTGCTCTCAATCTGCTTTAAGGATTTGTAAATCTCCTTCTCATCCTCCGCCAGCACATTTCCCGTATAGTACCGGGCCAGGATCGGGTACATGGAAAAGCTCTCCTTATCCCCCCTTGGTATCTGCCCCACAGAAGCAATCCGCTCATAGACCCGCTGTTCATTCTCTTTCCGGTCACTGATTCCTGTAAAAATCGGCTTATGAAGCTCCTGCCGCTCAAAAGACCTGCTCAGGCAGGTCTCCCCTACCGGGACCTTCACCGTAAAATACGGCGTCGCGTCGCTTAACCTGGCTGAATCTGCCTGTTGAACAGCCTCTTCCGTAAAACGCTCAGGAAACTTTGTAAAATCCACCGGTTTTGCATCATATACGATCCGACTTCCCGCCGGGACTTCCCCGGGAAACTGAAGGCTCCCGCCCCTAAGCCGGATTCCGTTCAGCCATGCTCCCGCATCCACAAACGGCTTGACATGCTCCATATCCGGCAAGGATACTTCCAAGTCCTTTCCCGACCCGTCCGGAATCTGGATTCCAAACAGGTTCCTGGTGTCACGCACCCCTAAGTTCTGCAGCCGGATATAGATCAGGTTCTCTCCCTTTTTCAGAGGGAGCTTCAAAACAGCCCGGTTAATCGGCTTATATACAGGAGTTTCAATCCCTCCCGCATAAATTCCGTTCACCCAGAGGTCAACCGCGCCATAGCTCCACAGCCAGACCGGAACATCCATCGCTTCCGGAGCGCAAAGCACCGTGGCGCTGTGATATTCCACCTTCTTCATCAGCGGATAAAATTTCGACTGGTCCACAAACCAGTTCCCATAAGAATAATAATAGCGCCAGGTAAGCCCCAGGCGGTTCTTCCCGCCCAGGAGGATCTCCCCCTCCGGCATCGTCCTGTCATGCTCCGCAATCACAGAACGGAGCATTTTCTCATAGTTTAGCTGATTCTTATCATGGAATTCACTGGTAAAGTCCTGTTCCAGGCACTCTGTGACCAGAAAATCCGTGATAAATCCATATTCATTGACGGAAAGCGCCATCGTCGTCCCCTCTCTTTCTAACCTTTTACAGCCCCGGCCGTCATTCCGCCCATAAACTGCTTACTTGCAAACAGATAAACAATAATGATAGGAATAATCGCAATGGCAGAGCCTGCAAACAGAATATTCCATGCAGCCGCGCCGTCCCCGGCATTCTGAAGCGCCACGACTCCAACCGTCAGCGGACGGAGCGTTTCGTTGGTCATGGTAAAAATCAACGGCAGGATATACTCATTCCATCCTCCCCGGAATGACAGCAGCGCAACCGACGCCAGAGCCGGTTTCAGCACGGGAAGTATCACTCTCCAGTAAATTCCAAAAAAGCTGCATCCGTCCATCTTGGCCGCCTCGTCCAGTTCCTTTGGGACACTGTTCATAAACCCGTGGATCAAAAATACATACGTTGCCTGGCTGGTACCTGCCGAAATCAGGATGATCGCGATCAGGGACTGGTTCATATTCAGCTTCACCGCCAGCTCAAAAAGCGGTCTTAAAGAAGCGCTTCCCACGTTGATAAACATAAACATCACCATAGCCCCATAGATCAGCCCCTTCAGCCGGAACTCCTTCCGTGAGAAGACGTAGCCGGCCATGCTGCTGACCAGCAGGGATACCCCCATCACGCCGAAACTGAGGATCAGGCTGTTCATCGTATAGCGTGAAAAATTCCCCATCTCCCATGCCTGTTTAAAATTGTCCAGGGTAAATTTCTGGGGCAGCAGATTTAAGCCTCCGCTTACCAATTCGCTGTTGGTCTTAAAAGCGCCAAGGGCAATGTACACGACCGGATAAACCGTCAGGATTGCCAATATGGCTAACAATACAAAAATAATTCCGTTTATTACCTTCGTTCTTTTCGATTCAACCGCGTGAACCGCACGTTCCTTTGCCATGCCTCTTCCTCCCTCCTATGAAATTTCATCCATTTTTTTACTGAATTTCAGGTAAACCAAAGTAATCATTCCCACAATCAGGGCCGACATAATACTCAGCACCGAACCGTATCCGATCTGGAGCTGCGCGGCAGAATTCGAAGTGCCGAACACCATCTGGAAAATATAGGAGAACATTACATGCGTCCTGTTGTTCGGACCGCCTCCCGTCAGGACAAGGATCGACTGGTAATCTTTGAACGCCGTGGTCACGGCAAGCATGATCACAACCTTCAAGACAGGTCCAAGCATGGGAAGCGTGATCTTGAAAAATGTCTGGACTCCATTTGCCCCGTCAATCTGGGCGCTTTCATAGACATCCGACGGGATCCCCGCAAGCCCCGAAAGGAGCAGGATCATATAGTTTCCAAACGCCCCCCACACTGCGACGACGACCACCGCAATCATCGCTGTTTTGGAACTTCCCAGCCAGTCAACAGGCAGCGCGATCAGCCCTGCCTTCTGCAGATAGCCGTTGAGCACCCCGTTATAGGTGGCAAAAATGAAGTACCAGATCAGGCTGTATACGGCCGAGCTGATAATCGTAGGGAGAAAATAGATCCCCTGGAACAAGCCGCTTCCAAACCGTTTTCTCTGAAGCAGGACTGCTGTAACCAGCGAAAGCGGAAGCACGAACAGCAGCTTTAAAATGGCGTATTCAAACGTATGGATGACACTGTTCCAGTAGATCGTGTCGCTGAACATCCGCTTGAAATTGTTAAGACCTATAAAATATGCTTTAAAACCGTTATAATCATAAAATACATACCGCATCAGCCATAAGAACGGATAAATCGATATGACCACGATAAAAAAGATGGTCGGCAGGAGCATGATCCACATGGGAATATCCCCGCTGTCCCATTTCTTTTTGAACTTTTTCCACAAAGTGCTCTCTGTTTTCATAAGCTTCTCCTTCATTTCGGGTTGAGAAAAGCTGCACAAGACGCCAGGCTGTCTTGTACAGCTTCCTGTGGTGGACTTCGTTATTTATCTAAATATTGAGGCGTTCCCTCGTTGGGATGAAGCGGGTCATAATCGCTGATGACCAGACGCTTCGTCTTGCCCATGGATACTTCCTGGTCGAGCGCCGCATTGTAAGACTTATTTAAGCTTGCAATCGTTTCATCAATGGACGGACCGCCCGGCAGGCAGGCATTCCACAAGGCATCCCGGTATGCTTCCCCCTCCGGAGTTACCGACGGGAACATCGGGTAAACCGCCTCATAATCCGCTCCCGAGAAATCAGCCATCCTTCCGATTTTCGATTTATCGACCTTGCTGTCCATATAATCCGATAAAGGCAGGGTATAGCCAGCTTCCAGATATCCCTTCAGCACCGCTTCGGAACCAAAGTATTCAATGACTTTCCAGGCTTCTTCGGGATGTTTCGTGCTGCCGGACATCATATATCCGTTATTTGGCGTACAGAGCTGGGCGCCTTTGATCTCGCCCCCAAGCGTCGGCAGGTCTGCGACACCCCACTCCATCTGGGCCGGGAACTGGTCGGTCAGCACTGCGGCTTCCTGGGACGCATTTCCATGGATTCCCGCATGTCCCTCGGAAAACTGCACGCGCGCAGGGTCGATCTTGATAGAAGAAGAGCCTGGGAACACGCTGTCCTCTTCAAACATCTGGCGTATAATCTCTATAATCGGCTTAAAACCTGTAAAATCAAATTTCCCGTTTTTATAGTCATACGGTGTTACTCCGCTCTTTTCCGCCGCATGCTCGATCCAGCGTTCAAACGGGCTGCTTGCGCCCGGGAAGATAATCCCATAATAATCGCCGTTCCCCGCCTCTGTAATCTGTTTTACAACAGCCGGGAGGTCTTCTAATTTTTCAGGAACCGTAAGCCCCAGCCCATCAAAAATCTCTTTGTTGTAGATTAGTCTGGCGCCGCTCCTCTTGCCGCAGGGGACAAAATAGATGTCCTCTCCGAAGGCATTGTATCCCTCATAGATATGAGAATCTACCTCGTTGATTTTTCTGTATTCATCTGTTATGTACTGATTGATCGGCTGTGCAATCCCGCCTTCGGCAAAATTTTTCATATAATTCGGTCTTACCGCGGTAAACACATCTGGGGACTGCCCTGAATTCGCCGCCATAGACAGCAGGTTCTCATAGTTTTCTGTCTGGATTACATATTCAATCTCAATATCAGGATTCGTCTTATTGAATTCTTCCACCACCTGGTTCATATAGGTTGAATCGTGGCGGTTGACTGTCCAGACCGTTATCTTTGTTTTTTCTCCGGCTGCATTGTCTTTTGCCTCTCCCGGCGCGCTCTCTGCATTTCCCCCTGCGGAACACCCCGCCACGGATGTGGCTGCCATCAGCGCTGCAAGCCCCAGCGCCGCCATTCTCATTCTTCTTCTCATCATATTCCCTCTCTGTTTTTTTCATTTTCCGTTTGATTCGAATCTCGATCGGCTATGTTTTTATTCTACCTTATTTTTTTGCGGTTTCACACGGCATTTTCTACGGTCCTATAGGCATTTTTATTGATGATCCGCATATTTCACCTGGTCCGTATAGGTCTCCCCTTCTACAAACTCCCGCATCCCTTCCCTGCACTCCACCTTCAGATTGGATACCGACAGGCCGTCCACCATGCTGGCGTAGAATCCGTAAAGTCTGGAAGGAAGGACCCCGTCCCCCTGGCAGGGGCGCACATCGTAACTGTCACACGGCCATTTCGACTTTTTTTCCAGGGTGACACGGATGTTTTCCAAGGATACATCGCGGATCACATGACCATCGCTTCCCGAGATGAAAACCCCGTTTTCCCCGCTGCAGTTGATATCCCTCAGCCTCACATTGCGGATCTGCCCTGCCGTGACGCCGTCCTTTCTGTCCCGCACGGTAATATAGATCGGTTCCGCCCGTCCCCACCACTGCTCACTAAAGCGCCTCGTCTCTATATTGACGTTGGAAATCAGCACATTTTCGATATTTCCCTTATCCCTGAGCTGCAGGGAAATTCCCCGGTTGGTCCGGCTGATACTGCAATTTTCGATGACCACATTCCTAAAATCACTTTCGCTCTCCGTCCCGAACTTGATAGCGGAACTGGTGGAAACCAGCGTGCAGCCGGAGATCAGGATATTCTCGCAGGGTCCATAATGCTCGTAGCCCCTGGTATTTTTCAGCACGATGCAATCGTCGGCACATTCCACATGGCAGTTGACAATCCTGACATTCTGACAATGGTCCGGGTCAATCCCGTCACAGTTTGCCATTTTCAGATTGTTGAGGATACGGATCCCGTCTACCAGCACATCCTGGCACCCGGCCATATGGAGCGTCCAAAAACCGCACCGCGCCAGCGTGATATCCCGCACCGTCAGATGTTCGACCTCCTCAATCAAAACCATGGGAATCCTTGGATAGTAGCTCCCTTCAATATGATACTGCGTTTCCTTCCCGTAGAAAAGCTCTTCCGAACCGTCAACGGTGCCAAATCCTGTGATCCTGATATTTTCCCCGCCATGGGCATAGAGAAAATAGTGGCGCGGACGCCCGTCATACTCACAGTTGATGTAGGAAGGAGTCCCTGCCCCATCCGTTTTCTCTGCCGCGCCGTCTCCATCCAGTGCATGATAGTCCTCTAAATCGTCGCTGGCCTTTAACACGGTTCCGCTCTCCACATAGAACTCAACATTGGATTTCAAGATCAAGGAGCCTGATTTATAAACCCTGCCCCCTGTCAAAGCCACCCGCCCGCCTCCTGCCTGGTGACAGGCGTCAATGGCTGCCTGGATTGCCTGGGTATCTTTCGCCTTCCCGTCACCGGCTGCGCCATAATGAAGTACATTGTATTCCATTCACTCTTCCTCCTCCATAACTGCATTTTCTTTTTATGTCCCCATCATACCGTTTCTTTTTTTTCTCCAACACCACATTTTTTACGATAAGCACTACATTTTTTACGGATTAAACACACTTGCCCCGCCAGCCTTGCTTTTTCTTATGCCGTTTGCTATAATGCAAAAAATAATAAAGGAGGATACCAACCATGCCCGCATACTCCAAAATCACCTTGCTGATTGTAGATGATGAGTCCGAAATACGCTCCGGCCTCAGAACCATCATTCCCTGGCAGGAATACTCTGTTTCCCTCATCGGCTGCGCCAGCAGCGGCGTAGAAGCCCTCGACATGATCCGCTACTACGAACCCGATATCGTCATCACGGACATCCAGATGCCCGGAATGAGCGGTCTTGATTTGATCGAACGTGTCCGTCAGGAACAGTTTGACTGTTCTTTTGTCATTTTAAGCGGTTACGACGATTTCCAGTATGCGAAAACCGCCATCCGGCACGGCGTTGATGATTACCTTTTAAAACCGGTTTCGATTCAGGAGCTGACAGACCTGGTCAAGAAATTAAAGGAACAGATACTTGCAAAGCGGAACCTTCACACGGACCAGCTCTCCACCTTAAAACAGCTCCGCCATGCCCAGGTATCCCTCAGAAAAAACAATCTGGTTCCCGAGCTTTTGAGGAATGAGCTATCGGTCAGCGAGCTTACGGCGGCCATCGAGGAATATGCCCTTCCGGTGAAAAACACCCGCTCCTGCACGGCTTTCATCCAGGCCTTCACCGCAAGGCAGGACACGGACGAAGAGGAGGAAATAAACAGGCGCCTTCTTGTATTCTTCGCGGATCTGGAAAAACGCCTGGTCGGTTTTCCTGCATTGACAGCGCAGCTCCCGCCTCTCTCTTTCCTCATCGTGTTTAACCTGCCGGATGGATCCGGTGATTTTACGGCGCTGAGGGAACTGTTGTCCGAAGCGATCAGCCATGCCGGGAATTACGGGAATTTCCGTCTCATTGCGGCAATCGGAAAGGAAGTCCCCTCGCTTATGGAGATTGCGGCATCCTATCAGATTGCGAGACAGGCCATGACTTACCACATCTATCCCAGGCTGGGCTGTCTGATCGACTCCTCTGTCCTGGACCGTCAGGAGCCGCCGATGATCATGCCCGGCGATGAATTTCTGGACGACATCCTGAAGGCGGATACCGAAAGCCTCCGGCTGCACTTAGACCTGTACTTTCAAAAGCTTCTCGGACGCCCCATGCCGCCGCCCTCATACGTGTACGGCCTGTGCAATTATCTGATCCTGCACCTGAGGAACGCGCTTGCCAAATATTTAGACGAATCCCCCAAAAGCTTTACCGGGGATTCTTACATGGTTTTACAGAGCCTCTCCACCATCGACGAAATCCACAGTTGGGTATACGACATCCTTCTGGGATTTTCCGATGAACTGAAAGTAAGACGGGCGACAAAGAACGACCCGCTGATAGAAAAGGCAATTGACTATATCCAAAGCAACATATTAAAGAATATCCACACCGAAGATGTGTGCAATTACCTGGGGCTTAGCAAAAGCTATTTCAGCACCTATTTTAAGAACAAAACCCAGTTGAATTTCAGGGATTACACCCTGGATTTAAAAATATCCTATGCCCAGGAACAGTTGAAGCTGCCGGAGCATACCCCCGGCGATGTGGCTATTATGCTGGGCTATGAGGACTACCGTTCCTTCAGCCGCGCATTCAAAACCAGAACCGGTCTGGCTCCGTCAGACTACCAGAAAAAATACCTGCAGGCAGAGAGGTCTTGACAATGAAGAACTGGTTTGCAAATTTAAAATTCCGTTATAAATTGCTTATCGGCACGATAGGGATCACCACCATGGCCTTGTTGTGGATCAGCCAGTTATCGTATTCCTATTTTTATAAAAGGAATATCAGGGAAGTCCTGACGAAAGCGGAGACCTCTACGGTAATGGCGGCAGGCTCCATGTCCGACCAGTTGAATGCCGTTGCCGCCGGTTCCAACCTCATGCTGCTGAAGACCCCTTTTCCCGATATGATCTATGAGATTAACCACAGGCAGTTTTCCGGGTATTCGGCTTACTTTTCCAGCATAAGCGATGAATTTGCAACCTTCATCCAAAGTTATGATATCGTCGGCGGACTCGCCCTTTATGGGGAAGACGGGACCTTCCTCAGCCAGAATACCATCGGTCCGGGAACCGCTATGAAGGAGATGTTCCCGGAAAACATCTGGGACTTAAGCCGAATCACAATCCTCCCTGTCCGCTCTGATTTCCGTTCCCAGAGAGGGCAGATGATTCCGATGGTCTTTCCGGTATACTCGGCGGCCAGAAGCACCCAGGAACGATCCGTCTCCTATCAGGACAGCCCTGAAACCTGCCCTGCCCGCTATATCGTGTTCCTGAACGCTGCCCAGATCCAGGCATATTTCAGACAGATGTCCAACGGATATACCTACCAAATGTACCTGGCCGATGAAACCGGATATCCCATCAATATCTCCCAGGAAGAATGTCCCGAAGCCTTTCTTCCGAATGTACTGGACTGGGTGTCCAGTGCAGAAAACCTGAGGCAGGATGAACTGCCGCTTACCGGGGACGGCCTGTTCCTGACTGCCAGCCAGGTCAATTTCTGCAACTTAAGGATTGTCCACATGACAAAAAAAAGCGCCCTGACCGGAGACATCAGGGAATTGAGGAATTTCTTTTCCGGCGTATGGCTGATCTGCACATGCCTGTCCTGCCTGCTGGCGATTGTCCTCTCCCACTTCCTAACCAGGAAAATAAAAACCGTGTCGGGGATTATCGAGAAGATCAACGGCCAGACTTACGAGGAACCGGAAGAGTTCCCCAATACGGATGAAATCAGCCTTTTAGGACGCCAGCTCAACCAGATGTACGATACGATCCAACTGCAGTTAGAACAGATCAAAGAAGAGGAGAAGAAAAAGGCAAGGGCCGAGATACAGATGATGTCGGAACAGATCAATCCCCATTTTCTGTACAATACCCTGGAATGTATCCATTTCCAAATCCTGAATGAGAACACCAGGACAGCCGCCGCCATGTTAGAAAGCCTCGGACGGTATCTGAGAATCACCCTGAGCGTGGGAAGTACCATGATCCCGTTTCAAAAGGAAGTCGATCACGTAACCGCCTACATGGAAATCATGAACCGCCATTCTGATTCCGGCATCCGTTTCACCTGTCAGTTAGCCCCTGAATTACGCGACTGCAAGGTTTTGAAAGCCATCCTCCAGCCGCTGGCTGAGAACTGCATGAAACATGGATTCAGCAGCCAGATAACGGGAAATATGCCGGTTTTGCCCCAGATTACGATATGTATTTCGCCGACGGATCATTCCACCATCGTGATTGAAGTATCAGATAATGGAAAAGGCATCGACCTGGAAAAGGTCAATGCCTGCATACACGGGACGGACTCCGGGGAGAACACGCACTTCGGGCTTTGCAATATCTACAAACGGCTGAAAACCTGTTACGGCGAGGCTGCCGATATGGCTTTTACCAGCATCCCTTATTTAAAGAACAGCGTGATCATCACGATTCCTGATACTGTTACCGCACAAAACCGGGACGGTCTGACATAGACCGCCCCGGCTATCCTTTATCTCAAAAACATCACAGCCTCATAAGCCCGCAGCCGTACTTCTCCCGACATCACTTCGTCCCCGTAATTGGAAAGAATACATCTGCACCCTTCTGGCACATCAAACGGAACAACCGTCTCCTCTTCAAAAAAGTTACAGAATACATACAGTTCCTGATCTCCCAGCTTTCTCTCATAGGCAAGGATCCTGTCGTCCTCCCTCAGCAACGGAATCACCGTGCCGTCCTGGATTACGGGAAGCTCCTTGCGAAGCCGAACCAGTTCCCGATAATACCGGAAGATGGAATCCTCCTCATCCCTGTCTAACGTATTGATCTCAGGATACCGGCTGCAGACCGGAATCCAGGGCTCTGTGGTACTGAATCCTGCAAACGCACTGTCATCCCACTGCATCGGAGTCCTGGAATTATCCCTGGACTTCGCTCCGAGTATCTTCATGACCTCCTCTTCCGTCTTTCCTTTCTGCTTCAGGATCGTATAGTAGTTCAGGCTTTCAATGTCCCGGTACTCCTCGATCGAAGAAAACCCCGCATTGGTCATCCCGATTTCCTCGCCCTGATAAATATAAGGCGTCCCCCGCAGCCCGTGGATTGCCGTCGCAAGGCACTTTGCCGACTCCTTCCTGTACTTTCCGTCATCTCCGATCCGGGTCACGATCCGGGGCTGGTCATGGTTGCACCAAAACAACGCATTCCAGCCGCCGCCCCGCTCCATCTCCTCCTGCCAGCGAAACAGATGGTTTTTCAAATCGTGGAAACGGAACGGCTCCACTTCCCACTTATTCCCCGACGGATAATCCACTTTCAGGTGATGGAAACTGAATATCATCGAAAGTTCATGGGAATCCGGGTGAGAGTAACGGATGCTGTTTTCAAGTGTCGTGGAAGACATCTCCCCCACAGTCACTACATCGTCGTATTTTCCAAATGTATTCTCGTTCAGTTCCTGCAAATACTGGTGGATCTTCGGGCCGTCCGTATAGAACCGATGGCCGTCGCCTTCTAAGTCATCCTCATATACATCCGGCTTCGACACCAGGTTCACCACATCAAAGCGCAGTCCCTTCACCCCTTTTTCCAGCCAGAAGTTCACCGCATCATACAGCTCCTGACGGACCTCAGGATTCTCCCAGTTCAAATCCGCCTGGGTCACATGGAACAGATGGAGATAATACTCATCCGTCTCCGGCAGATAGCTCCAGGCATTCCCGCCGAATTTCGACACCCAGTTTGTCGGCGGCAGCCCGTTTTTCCCTTTTTTAAAGATATAGTAATCGCGGTATTTCGGATCTCCCCTCAATGCCTTCTGAAACCACTCATGCTGCGTGGAGGTATGGTTTAACACCATGTCCATCATCAGGTACATCCCCCGCTTTTTCGCTTCCTCCACCAGTTCTTCAAAATCTTCCATCGTGCCATACCGCGGGTCAATCTGCCTGTAATCCGCGATATCATATCCGTTATCATTCTGTGGGGAGGTGAAAAACGGCGTAATCCAGAGATAATCCACCCCCAGCTCCTGCAAATAATCCAGGCGCTCTATCACGCCCCTCAGATCTCCGAATCCGTCCCCATTGGTATCCTGAAAAGACTTCGGATAGATCTGGTAAACCACTTTATCTGACAAACTAATCATTGCACTGCTCCTCTCTCCATCTGGCTTTCCATTCCTGCCTGCTTTCGCCTCCATGATCCGTCACGCTCTCCTGCCGCTGTTCAGCTTCGTCTTCGATAACCCCATGGTAAACAGGATTGCAAGCGCCACATCCAGCGCCAGAAGTCCAATAAATATCAGCATATACTCCCCTCTCATGGAAAGGAAGGCCGGAAGTCCGCCGACGCCTACGCTGTTGGCGATCACGCCGATCAGGCGGGAGATCGTGCTGCACACGCCGCTTGCCAGCATCGCGCCCACAAACGGATAGAGATATTTTAAATTTACGCCAAACATGGCAGGTTCCGTAACCCCTAAAAAGCCGGAGATAAAGGACGGAACGCCAATCTCTTTTACCTTTGCGTCATTCCTGTGCAGAAGTACCACGCCCACGACGGCCGCCGCCTGCGCCACATTGCTCAGCGCGATGACCGGAAAGGTATAGATGCCGCCTACTGCAGCCACAGTCTGCAGATCAACCGGGAGCATGGCATGATGCAGGCCGGTGATGACAAGCAGCGGATACACCAGCCCGTAGAGCCCGCTGAACAGCCAGGAGACAGATGAATTAAAGCCTGCCATGACAATCGAAGCCAGCCCGTCCCCCAGAGAACGGCCAAACGGTCCGATCACCGTATGGGCCAGCAGCACTGCCGGAACCAGGGAGAAAAACGGAACTACAATCATGGAAATCATCTCCGGCACTCTCTTTTTCAGGAACCGGTAGATTACGGAGAATACGATCCCCACCAGGATTGCCGGGATCACCTGGGACTGATATCCGACCATATTGATCTGAAACGCCCCAAAATCCCACGCCCGAACCGCTTCCCCGCTGCTCACCGCCGCCACGAAATCACTGGCCGACATCAGCTGCGGAGACACCAGCGTAACCCCCAGCACGATTCCCAGCACCGGGTCGGAATTCATCTTCCTGCAAACCGAATAGGTGATCGACACCGGAAGGAACACAAAGATTGCCTCGCCAATCAGCCACAGAAACGAATGTACCCCGTTCCAGAACGGATATACCTCGGTGATCGCCCGGGTTCCATTCTCCAACAGCTTGATATCTCCGATCACATTGCGGAAACCGAGGATCAGACCCCCGACGATGATCGCCGGGATGATCGGTGCAAAAATCTCCGCCAGGTTTGCCAGCGCCCGCTGGAGCAGGCTCATATTCCCCTTTGCCTCCTGCTTCACCTCGGCCTTGCTGACTCCCTCCATCCCGCTCACTTCTGCAAAATCATCATAAAATGCGCTGACCTTATTCCCGATGATCACCTGAAACTGACCGCCCTGGGTAAAAGTACCCTTGACGCTTTCCAGTTCCTCAATCCCCTTGACATCCGCCTTTGCATCATCCGCCAGCACAAAGCGCATTCTGGTCGCACAGTGGGTGAACGAAACGATATTTTCCTTCCCGCCTGCCAGTTCCAAAAGCCGTGTGGCATCCGCCTTAAATGTCCCCATGATAATCCTCCTGTTTTCTTGTCATAACTTGTTTGTGTTTACTTTATATCTTATACGTATATGTTATGTTTTATTTATATCATGTACGTATCTATTTGTCAAGGGGGTTTTATAACTAAAAATACCGCAGCTCCATCTCCCGAAGTCTGCGGTATTTCTCATTATCTATCCTCCAAACACTCCCCATGCGAGCCGATCACCCGCTGATACCAGTAAAAAGATTTCTTCCGGTACCGCTTCCATGTCCCGTTCCCCTCATCGTCACGGTCCACATAAATATATCCGTAGCGCTTCTTCATCTCCCCTGAACTGGCGCTGACCACATCAAGCGGGGCCCAGGACGCATATCCCATCACATCCACGCCATCTTCTTCCACCGCCGACTTCATCGCCCGGATATGTTCCCTTAAATAATCGATCCGGTAGTCGTCTGCCACATAGCCATCCTCATCCGGCTCATCCTTTGCGCCAAGACCGTTTTCCGCCACAAACAGCGGTTTCTGATAACGGTCATACACCTGATTCAGCGTAATCCTGAATCCGAGCGGGTCGATGGGCCAGCCCCATTCACTGAACTTCAGGTACGGATTCCTGGCGGATTTGAACAGATTCCCCTCCGCCTCCGCCTGTTCCCCGCCAGGCGCGGCGATACAGCGGCTGTTGTAGTAGGAAAAGGAGATAAAATCCACCGTTCCCTCCCGAAGGATCTCCTCATCCCCTGCTTCCATAACAGGGTATATCCCCGCCCGCTTCAATCTGACTGACGCATAGGCAGGATAATAGCCGCGAGACTGGACGTCCGCAAAAAAGTAATTTTCCTGGTCCGTCCTAAGAGCCTCCCAGACATCCTCGGGCCTGCATGAATATGGATAGGCGCTCCCCGCCGCAAACATGCAGCCCACCTGGTTATCCTGATTGATCTCATGGGCCATCCTGACCGCCAGGGCGCTTGCGACCAGTTCATGGTGCGCCGCCTGATATTTCACCTGCTCCTCATTCTCCCCGGCTTCAAAGCAGATGCCCGCCCCCAGAAACGGAGCATGTAAGATCATATTGATCTCATTAAAAGTAATCCAGTACTTCACATAATCCCGGTAACGCTCCATCACCACCCGGCAGAATTTCAGATAATAACCGATCATCTCCCGGCTCCGCCAGCCACCGCATTTTTTTATCAGCCCAATCGGGCAGTCAAAATGAGACAGGGTAACGAGCGGTGCAATCCCGTGCTTTTTGCACTCCAGAAACATCTCTTCATAAAACCGCAGCCCCTCCTCATTTGGCTCATCCTCGTCCCCGTTCGGGAAGATCCTCGTCCATGCCAGGCTCATCCGGTACACCTGAAAGCCCATCTCGGCAAACAACCGGATATCCTCCCGGAAATGGTGGTACAGATCCACGCCCTCTTTCGCCGGATAATCATGCTCCCCATCAAAATCCAGCATCTTTTTATGTCCTGTGATCACCGCCCCGCGGTCCATTCCGGCCGGGCAGACATCCACATTTGCAAGCCCGCGTCCCCCTTCCCGGTATCCGCCCTCGCACTGGTTGGCCGCCGTCGCGCCGCCCCACAAAAATCCTTTTGGAAATGCCATATCCCGCCTCCTACTGAATCACCGTCAACAGCCGCTCCCCGGCCTGAATCCGCTCCGTTTTCTCATCCACAACATCCAGATATGCCGCCGAATTGGTGATGATGACCGGAGTCTCCATACAGAATCCTTCCGCTTCCATCATCTCCCGGTCGAAGGTGATCATCAGCTGCCCTTTCGTCACATGGTCGCCCTGGGCCACCATCGCTTCAAATCCCCTTCCTTCCAATTGAACCGTATTGAGCCCGATATGGATCAGCACTTCTGCGCCTTCCTCCGATACGATTCCAATGGCGTGGAGCGTCGGAAACAAAGCCGTCACCGTGCCATTCACCGGAGCAAACACCTTCCCCTCCTCCGGGAGAATTGCCGCCCCTTTCCCAAGAACCCCGGATGCAAACGCCGCATCCTGAAGATCCTCCATTTTCAATACCTTTCCTGTGATCGGACTTCCAATCTCCTGCGCTTTGACCATTGGTTCAGCCTTCTCTTCAGGGTTCACAGCCACAGCCTTTTTCTCCGCATCCTTATCCTTATAAAACACCATCGTAGCCACAAACGCTATCACCATCGTGATCACCACGCCGGTCACCGCTACGATCAGGTTGCCCATGCTGCCATCCGGCTCAATCATAGCCGGGAACTCAAAGATCCCCATGCCTCCCATCATAAACTTCCGGAAATTAAACGCCCCATAAAACCCGCCGCCGATACAGCCCGCAATACAGCTGATGATAAACGGTGTCTTAAGCGGCAGCGTAATTCCATAGATCGCCGGTTCCGTCACGCCAAAGATCCCGGAGATAAAATTCGGAAGCGCCATCTCTTTTAATTTCCTGTCCTTCGTTTTGAAAAACACAGCCAAAACCGCCGCCGAGGTCGCAAAGGTACAGGCAAAAAACGGCATCATCACGTTGTCATAGCCAAGCGTCATGATATTGTTGATATACACCGGGATAAAGCCCCAGTGAAGCCCGAAGATGACCAGGATCTGCCAGGTCAGCCCCACGATTGCTCCGGCCAGCATCGGACTGAAATTCCGGACGGTCATAACTGCTTCTGCAATCACCGCAGAACCGAACACCGCCAGCGGTCCGATCACGATAAATCCCACCGGAACTGCCACCAGAAGCGTCAGCATCGGCACGAAGAAAAACTTCACCAGATCCGGCACAAACCGGCTAAAGAACTTATCACACAGCGATGCAAAATAGACCACAAAGATCACCGGAATCACCGTTCCTGTATAATCCATCGCAATCACCGGAATCCCAAAAAATTCCAGATAAACTTGAGACTCAAAAATCGAGCCGCCAAACAGCGTATAAAGCGCCTCCCCTCCTGCGGACAGCGCCCCGCCCTGCATCGACGGATAACACATGATTGCGCCGACTACCAGACCGATCATCGGTTTTAACCCAAACTTCTTTGCCGCCGTATATCCCAAAAACAGAGGCAAAAAATGAAACAGTCCGTCGCCGATGGCATTTAAGACCAGATATCCTCCCCCTGCAGCCTGATACAGCCCCATCGCCACAAACAGGGCGTTTAGACCCTTTACCATACCGCAGGCCGCCATGATCCCAAGGATTGGCTGGAAGATGCCGGAAATCACATCAATCGCACGGTTAAACAAACTACCCCGGGTTCCATTCTTACCAGAATCCCCGTTCCCTGCCGAATGCTCTGCCGGACTGCCGCCCGACGCGCCGCCTCTCACACGGCCATCGCCGCCTGCATCGCCGCCCGCAGCATCACCGTCCAGCCCGGTCAGAGCCATCACGTCCGCATACACCTCCGGCACATGGTTTCCAATCACCACCTGATACTGGCCGCCGCTCTTCATCACCGTGACAACGCCGTCCATCCCTTTTAGGACATCATCTTTTGCCTTTCCCTCGTCCTTCAGTTTGAACCGCAGACGCGTGATACAATGGGTCAGGCTTACGATATTCTCCCTTCCACCGATATTCCTGACGATTTCCTCTGCCAGTTTCTGATACTTTCCCATTACATTTCCTCCATTCTTTTTTCTTTTATAAAGCATGAAGGTTTGGCCAACTGAATGTCACCACCCTGGAGCACAAATGATTGCCAGGCGCTAAAAACCGCCTCCCCGCCTGTCAGCAGTCCGCTTTGCTGATAATCCGTTCGATATGGATCGTCAGATAGAGCTGCTCATCCTTCGACAGCGCATAACTATATTTTTTCAGGACAAAGGCCGTGATCTTCTCCACACATCCAAACGCCCTGTCATATCTTTCCCGTATCATCTCAAACAGCCCGTCGCTGTCCCCATCGTCATAAGTCTTTGCTTCCACCAGTCGTTTTGCAAAAAACTTCAAATGGGTGATAAACCGGTAATAATACACATCATCCTCGTCAAATTCCATCTGAAAATGATATTTCACAATATTGGAGATTTCCTGCATGATCCGGGTAATCTCATACATATTGTGCATCTTCTGCTCATCCATCTCGGCGTTGGCAATATGGAGCGCGATAAATCCGGCCTCATCTTCCGGAAGCTCCACCTTGAATTCCTCCCCAATCAGCCGGAGAGCCCAAAGCCCGATCTCATACTCTTCCCGGTAAAACCGCCGTATCTCCCAGAGCAGCGCATTTTTTACCGTTATCCCGTCCAGATACCGCACGATCGAGGTGTGTACATGGTCGATCAGGGAAATATACAACATATCATTCAGCTTCTTCCCCAGCCGCCTGCGCGCCTCCATGATGATCCGTTCCCCCAGCACGATATGCTCCATCGGCATATCCTTGATCAGCACCTGGAATTTGGTATTCGCATCTTCCGTCGAAAGGGCAAACACCTTGTCTACCGCTTCGGTCAGAACTTCCTCCCCAACCTTTTTCTTAAAACAGATCCCCCTGCCCATGACAATCTTTTCTTTGGCTGTCCCATCCGATACGACTGCCGCATTATTATTCAAAATCTTCTGTATTTTCATGCCCTGCCCCATATCAGCACCCCTTTTCCCGGAAACAAAAAACCTGCATATCAAACACAAGCCGGAATCATCTTCTATTCTGGCTGTAGCTTCTGATATGCAGGTTTAGCTTGTCTTAAACAATCACTATCCTGTTTCTGTGCCCCATTCTAACATATTGGTTTCCCGCACACAAGTCTTTTTCCACCAACATTTTCATTTCTCGGTTTTACACAATTTTTTCCGGCATTTCTTGTATATAATGCCTAAAGACACTTTCATCTGCCGTCACTCACACTCTCCGCTTCGCATAATCCACGAACCGGAATTTATCCGGCCTGTGCCTGGACTCCGTATATTGAAACAGGGTTCCGTCCTCCAGATACGTATAGCTTTTTACCACAACCACCATATCATAATTCATCATGTCCAAACGCTCATAATCCCGTTCCTTCGCCGTCTGCACCGTGATTTCCTTCATGGCATATCCAATCTTCAGCCCGACTTCCTGTTCCAGATACTCATACACCGACTCCTGCGCTGCCTTCAGAGGCAGGTTCTGGACCACCTTCCGGGAAAAATAATCCTTGTCCACGATGATCTTCTCCCCGTCGATCTCCCTCACACGCACCAGCACAAAGGCTTCCTCACCGGCTTTCAGCTGCAGGCATTCCATCACCTTGGGATCGTCCACGCAGATTTCCAGGTTTTCCACGTAAGTCCTTGGGTTGCTGTCAGAATACTTGTAGATTTCCTTAAAACTGGCAATCTCAGACACAGGAAAATTAAACTTACTCTTGTCCAGTACAACTGCCGCCTTTCCCTGTCCTTTCTGGATATAACCGTCCTGCAGCAGCATCGCAAGCGCTTTCCTCACCGTATCCCGCGATACCCCGTGCAGTTCCATCAGCTCTCCCTCTGCAGGCAGCTTCTCCCCAGGCAGGTACTCCTGACGCTCAATCTGATCCAACAATGCGTGATACAGCTTTTTATATTTGCTCTCGTTCATGTCTCCCAACCTCATTTACCTGTTTGGTCTGTTAATATGTCAATATTAACATATACGTACAGGGCTGGTCAATGATCCGGCAAACTTTTTCAGAGGTTCCTCCTTTTAATCTGTTTCAGCCGCTCCAGCATGTCGTTCATTTCCTCCTCTGTCACCGCTTCTCCTCCGCCCTCCCGCATCAGCTCCTCCTCAGCCAGCCGGACTTCTTCCAGCAACTGCTCATCCGTATAACCATATAGTTCCCTCAGCATCTGTTCTGCCCTGTTCATTCTTCCTTTCACCTCCATATGATAATTATAACGGTCAAAGGACAAATTATTATCTGGAAAAGTTTTAAATCATTCATAATGTGGCTTGTCACACTTTTCTTACCTTGTCCATATATTATAATTATCTCAACAGGAAAGGAGATCTCATCAATGAATGATAACAAAAATATTCTTTATCCACAATCTTGCCCACAGAGTTGCCCTTGCCCTATATTCTTAGATATCGCAACCTCCATTGCCCATGAAGAGGATGCGCTGGCCTGCATTTTAAATGCATAGTGTGCAAAGATCAACAAAGTGGTCGACACGTACAGCGATATCGAAACGTTACTTGCAATAGATACCTCTGTCCAGACCATGCTGGAACAAATAACAGCCCTTGAAGGCGTGCTAAAAGCAAAATTGGATGCAATCATTCCACTTTTAACTGATTGCAATTAAACCCACAATGAAAAAGGGTATCTCCAAAGAGATACCCTTTTTTATACGTGCGCGAGAAGATTCGAACTCCCGACACCTTGGTCCGTAGCCAAGTGCTCTATCCAGCTGAGCTACGCACACATATTTGTAATGGCTGTCAGCGCTTGACCGCTGCAACATTACAAATTTTACTGCATATCAGCCGATTTGTCAAGAGTTTTTCAAATATTTTTTTATTTTTTTACAGACGCCTTCTTTTTCCTCGCATAAGGCGTGTCTTCCAACGGCAGGCTGGTCCTGTACTTCCCATCCAGCTTATAGTAAGCTCCGGCAATCGCCGGTGCTGTCGGGATCGACGTAATCTCTCCGATGCCGATTGCACCGCAGGCAACATTCAGCCCTGCCTTTTCTACGATAATGCTCTCCACGTCTGGTGTCTTGTTTGCCCTGAACAGTCCCAGTGTACCAAATTTGGACTTGGGTACGCAGTCTTCCACCACATACTCTTCTGTCAGCGCAAATCCAAGGGACATCACGACGCCGCCCTCGATCTGGCCTTCCACCGACAACGGGTTCACAGCCTTTCCCACATCATGTGCGGCAACAAGCTTCTCTACCGTCCCGTCCTCGTTCAGGATACATACCTGGGTCGCATATCCATACGCCACATGGGATACCGGATTCGGAACATTTGCCCCAAGAGGATCCGTCTTTGCCAGATATTCTCCGTAATATTCCTTCCCTTCCAGCTCCGACAGCCCATGCTCTTTCAAGTCCGCATTCAAAAGCTCGCACGCCCGTCTCGCCGCCTCGCCGGTTACCAGCGTCTGCCTCGAACCGGAGGTCGTGCCGGAATCCGGGGCATTGATGGTATTAGATGCGTCATAGAAGATCTGCTCTCTCGAAAGCCCGGTCTGGGTTGCCACCATCTGCACCAGCACCGTACCAAGCCCCTGCCCGATACAGGATGCACCAGAACGGATATGTACCATGCCGTCTTTTACTCCCAGAATTACACGCCCTGTATCCGGGATCCCGACACCGACGCCCGCGTTCTTCATCGCACAGGCGATGCCTGCATATTTGCTGCTCTCAAAAATATCCTTCACCGCCTCCAGCGTCTCCACCAGACCGGTCGACTCATCCACGATCTGACCGTTCGGAAGTTCCTGTCCCGGACGGATGGCATTGCGGTAGCGGATTTCCCACGGGCTGATGCCCACCATATCCGCCAGCTTTGTCAGCATCATCTCCATGCCAAAGCAGGTCTGGGTCACGCCAAATCCACGGAACGCACCGGCCGGAGGATTGTTGGTGTAGTAAGCCTTTCCGTCTATCTCAAAATTCTGGTAATTGTACGGTCCCGCCGCATGGGTGCAGGCGCGCTCCAGCACCGGTCCGCCAAGCGACGCATACGCTCCCGTATCTGAAATAACAGTTGCCACCACGCCCTGGATGATTCCGTTCTCATCACAGCCCACCGTAAACTCCATATCCATCGGATGGCGCTTCGGATGGATGACCATACTCTCAGCCCGCGTCAACTTCACCTTAACCGGACGACCAGAAAGATAGGCCACCAGCGCCGCATGATGCTGTACCGTCATATCCTCCTTGCCGCCAAAACCGCCGCCCACCAACTTATTGACAACCTTCACCTTCTCCATTGGAAGCCCCAGAAGGGTAGCGCACTCATGCTGGGTATCATATACGCCCTGATCCGAAGAGTACACCAGCACACCGTCCCCGTCCGGCATGGCGACGGAGCACTCCGGCTCTAAGAATGCATGTTCCGTAAACGGAGTTGTAAACTTCTCGTTCAGAACATATTTGGAACGCGCGATCGCCGCCTTTGCATTCCCGCGGGACACATGTTTATGAGCCAGCAGGTTTCCTCCCTCATGCAGGACAGGGGCATCCTCCTTCATCGCCTCATATGGGCTCTTCACCGGTTCCAGAACTTCATATTCCACTTTTACAAGCTTCTTTGCCGCCGCTAAAATCTCCGGCGTCCTGGCCTGTACGATAGCGATCGAATCTCCCAGATAACGAGTACAGTCACCCACCGGAATCATCGCATCCCAGTCCTGTTTCAAATGCCCCGTCTTCACAGAACCTGGCACATCTGCAGCCGTATAGACACGAATCACGCCTTCCATCGCCTCCGCCTCGGAGGTATCGATCGACAGAACCCGCGCACGCGGGTATTCAGAGCGGACTGCACTTGCATAGGTCAGACCTTCAACTTCCATATCATCCACGTACTCGCCATAGCCCAGGGTCTTCTCTCTGGCATCCACACGGTGCACCCGCTCGCCAATCTGCCAGGTGAACGAATGCTCCGGAATCCCGTTCCCCTCTCTCTTGATCTTGGCCGCCAGCATCACCGCATCGATAATCTTCTTATACCCCGTACAACGGCAGATATTGTTGCGGAGCGCGAATGCCACGTCATTGCGGTCCGGATTGGGATTGACGTCTAAAAGCCCCTTGGCGCAGATCACCATGCCGGGAATACAGAATCCGCACTGCACCGCGCCCGCCTCGGCAAATGCATAGGCATAAAGTTCCTGCTCTTCCTCAGAAAATCCTTCGATCGTGAGAATATGCTTCCCTTCCAGCGATGAGAGCGCCGGCACGCAGGCCTTCGTCGGCTTGCCGTCGATCAGTACATGACAGGTCCCGCACGCGCCTTCACTACACCCGTCCTTCACTGATTTCAGCTTACATACATCCCTCAGAAATGGAAGCAGTTTCCCCTCTGCCTCCGTCTGAATCATGTGGTCATTAACATAAAATGTGTACATACTTAAACCTCACCTTTCACATCTGTTTCGTTCCTTCTCAGTTCCCCATGTATCGTCACATTTGCTAGGTCATGGCACCTTATGTTATCATTCTACCACATAATAAACAAAAATCAATGGATTTTCTCAAAATCTTTTAGAATGTCTAAAAAAAATTAATGTTTTAGTCGAAATTTTACTGCTGCCCCAGCAGATAATTGATAAACTGCTGGGCTGTCCGCCCGGAAATACCTCCATGGCTCAGTTCCCATTTGTTCGCCTCCGCGCTCAGCTCCTCATCGCTCATCCTGATCCCCGCCTTGCGCGCCAGTTCGATCACGATATGGAAATACTCCTTCTGCGTCGGCTTTGAATAGTTGATCGTAACGCCAAAACGGTTGAACAGGGACAGCTTCTCCTCCAGCGTGTCGGAGCGGTGCAGGCTGTTGCTGTGCTCCATATCGTCCCGGTCGCTCCAGTTCTCCTTGATCAGATGACGCCGGTTGGAGGTCGCATAGATCAGGATATTGTCCGGCCTTGTCTCCACCCCGCCCTCGATGACCGCTTTGAGGAATTTATATTCCACCTCGAACTCCTCAAAAGACAGATCGTCCATATAGATGATAAACCGGTAATTGCGGTTCTTGATCTGGGCGATCACCGCAGACAGGTCTTTGAACTGGTGCTTATAAATCTCGATCATACGCAGGCCCTGGTCATAGAACTCATTGACGATGGCCTTGATGCTGGTGGATTTTCCGGTTCCGCTGTCCCCAAACAACAGCACATTGTTTGCCTTTTTCCCCTCCACAAAAGCGCGCGTATTGTCCACCAGCTTCTTTTTCTGCAGCTCATATCCGATCAGGTCGTCAAGCATCACCGCGTCCATGTTGTTGATCGGGCAGAACGTCACCGTGCCGTCATCCCCGGACAAGATCCGAAATGCCTTGTTGAGTCCAAACATCCCAACCCCATAATCTTTATAAAAACCAGTCACACAGTCAAAAAATTCATGCTCATCCCTTGCCGCTTCCAGCTTAAGACTCAGCGCCTGCACCTTCTCGCTGACATTTTTATTGTACATCAGCTCCTTTTTCCCGATGGCCCGATAGTCCGATATCCAACTGAAGCAGTCCAGCCCCAGATATTCCTCCAGCGGCCCAAAATCATAATCAAATAGTGCCTGAAACGCCCTGAAATCCCCTTTTGCAAAGTAGTTGACGCTCCCCTCGTTCGCCCCCACCTTCTCGCAGGTGATACTGAACGGATTCTCGCTGGTGATCAGCAAAAACGTCAGATAGTTGTGCCACAAATTCTTGTCAAACCCATAATCCGTCGCCACCTGCAAAAGATGCCTGATCTGTGTCAGCACGCGGGTCGCCAGCTCCTCCTTCGTCTGGCTCCCGTCGTCCATCTTGCGGATGATGTCGCTCAGTTCCATCAGTATCGTATCCTTTGGCATGTCACCGTAAATCAATAATCTGGAAACAATCTTATACATTGTCTTACCTCACTCCCTGAAAATAGTAAAAACCTGTTGGTCCGTATTTTCGTCATTTTACCACAATTTGGGGCAAAATAAAAGGCAGAATAGCTTACGCTATTCTGCTCAGTATGGGGAACAATAAATTGATAAAAGCTGATTCAGCTGCCCGGCAGTTATGCTGCGATATATTTCTCAATATCCTGGCAAAGTTCTTCGCACTCGTCCGAGTACACCTTAAGGTTCACGATCTGATTAAATCCCAGATTCATGATGCCCAGCAGAGATTTTGCGTCAACTACGATACTTCCTCTGCTCAAGTCCATATCAAACGGATACTTTACGACTTTATTTACAAAATCCAGCACTTCATTCGGATTTTTAAATGTTACATTAATTTCATTCATTGCACTTATCTCCTTTTCGTTTATTATATGATAACCAGTTTCCTGCAATTTATACATCCAATCTGATGTTTTTTCTCTGATGTCTTTTTCATGTCTCTTTATGTTGGTTTCATTTTATCACGTCCAGGAAAAATACAAAGTGGAAATTTTTTAAAAAGGAGTAGATATTTAATGCAAATTGCAAAATTTGTCGAGTAAGGCCATACCTAACTCTGGCTTTTCCGGAACTCTGCCGGCAGCATGCCGACCTCTTCTTTGAAAACCTTGCTCATATATTTGGGGTCGGCATAACCCACCATATCCGCAATCTGGTTCAGCTTGAGCGGAGAATGAAGCAGCAGTTCCTTCACCTTTTCAATCCGGTATTTCCGCACCGTCTCTGTAAAGGACGCCCCTGTTTCCTTTTTGAACTGGGTGCTGAGATACTCTTCCGACACACACAGCTTCTGCGCTGTCTCCTCCAGGGTGATCCCCTGATTATAATATTCCTCAATCAGCTGTTTGGCGCGTTTGACCATCAGGCTGACGTCCGCATCTTCCTCCGGTACCGCCGTCACGCTGTTATACAGCCCGTCTACGATATCACCGATCTTCCGCCAGGTATAAGCATGGCTGATCCTCTGGAACAGAGCCTGTGCCGAAATTGATTCCTTCATGCTCCCGGTCTGTTTTGCCATGTTTAAGATCGACAGGCAATAGCGCATACATGCGTCCCTGATCTCATCCGGGTGATGGGGCGAATCCATGCATGCCCGGAAAAAGTGACGGATGCTCTGTTCAAACTCCTTCTGGTTCCTGTTGATGATGGAAGAGCGAATCTGGCTCTCCAAGTCGATCGGATATTTCAGCGGAGTCACCACCAGTTCTTTTATCCGCTCCGTGCTGACCAGAGTTCCGGGCAGAAAATCCAGGCTCCACTCCCGCTGCGAAAGCAGCTGGGCAAATGCCTCCGGCGCCTGTTTTAATCCCTCGCATTCGGTCCACACCAGCACCGGGCTCATCCCAATCCCCCTTTCAATGACCGGAGCGACCGAATTGGCAAACCGTTTCTGAAGCTGCCCTGCATCTCTAATTTGAAACATGACGGCGAGCACCATAGAATTTTTTTCCGACTCGATGATACATCCTTTGTAATCGTCCGCATGAGTCCCGCACTCCTTCAAAATCCGCACCATCTCCGCAGAATAATCGGCAAACTCCTCCCCCAGCCCAACGCCAAACAACGCCAGCCGCTCATGGATGTCCAGACCGAACCGCTCCTTCGTGAGCTGGTTCAGCTCCTCATCGATGGGAAGTTCCGCCATAATGCTTGATCTCACGATCCGCTCTAAGGTAAACAGCTTTTCCTGACCATGCTCCAGATTGATGGATTCCTGAACAATCTCCAAGGTTTTGGAAAGTTCCGGTATCTTAAGAGGCTTTAGAAGATAATTTTCAATCCCCAGCTCGATCGCCTGCTTTGCATAGCTGAAATCTGAATAGGCTGTCAGGACTACCGCTTTTGAATTGATCCCCATCTTTCTCATCTTTGAAAGCATGGTAAGCCCGTCCATCTCCGGCATCTGGATATCCAAAATCACCAAATCCGGCCTGGTCTCTTCGATGAGCCCCAGTCCCTCCGCCCCGTCTTTTGCCGTCCCCACCACTTCATAGTCAGGATGAAGCTTGGGCAGCATCTTGGCCAGCCCGTTCCTGATTGGAGCTTCATCTTCCACAATTACTATTTTCACGTCTTTTCCTCCCGTAGCATTTCTTCATCGCAGATTGCCTTCACAAAAAGGTGGGCTCTCGTATAGCAGCCTTCCCTGCTTTCAAAATAAACCATCGCATCATCGCCATAGTACAGCTTTAGCCTCGTCCTCACATTCTGGATTCCCACATGTCCGGGCATCTGGACCGTCTCGTCATTCAGCTGTGCAAGAAGCTCCGGCGCAATTCCTTTTCCGTTGTCCTTCACAATCATATGGATCTGGTCATCGGTCCTTCGCATGCTGATCTTCAGCCTGCATGTCTCTTTCTTCTGCCAGAACCCATGACGGATCGCATTCTCCACAAATGGCTGTAAAAGGAGCTTATGAACCCGGAAATTTTTTATCTCTTCCGGAACGTCCACCTCCAGTTCAAACGGCGCATTCAGTTTCTTGCTTTGCAATGCGCTATACTGTTCAATCCAGTACAGTGCCTGACCGACAGACACCGTCTCCCCCGGATTACGGATAGAATACCGCAGGATATCCGCAAGGCTTCCCACCATGCTGCTGATTTCATATTCCTCCCGCTCGATGGCCTTCCAGTTGATCGTATCCAGCGTATTATACAGAAAATGAGGATCGATCTGGGCTTCCATCGCTGAAATCTCCGCATTTTTCTGGTCGATCGCCGACTGTTTCATCTGCACGATCAGTTTGTCCAACTGCCGCACCATCCGGTTAAATCCGTCTACAATCTTCTTAATCTCCCGGGGCACCCGCCCTGTGCCCGGAACCTGGACACTAAAATTCCCGTCTTCCACCTGGTTCATTGCCTGAACCAGACCTTCGACCTGATTCAGTATGGGCTTCGTGATATACCAGACAAATCCGGTCAGCGCCGCCACCATCAGAATCGTCAAAATCCCCCAGGCTATCGTCTGCCCCACCAATGCCTGCAAGTAGATTTCCCTGGAGTGGTAATCATAGATAGTCCATCCACTTGTCTCGTTGACCACCTTGCGGATCATTTTATTGCTTGTCTTAACTTCGGAGATCTCATGACCGATATAGGCGTCATTGGTAGAGACCAAAACCTTTCCGTCTTCACAGATAAATGCTTCCGAGCTCTCTCCTGCGCTGAATACCTTATTCAGCGTTTTGGCATTGATGCTTAAAATAATCGTGCCAATCTGGCGGTTAATATCCTGATAATCCACCAGTTTTCTGCAGATCTGATACAGATAGATATCTCCCTCATCCGTTAAAATCTTCTCCGGCGCCTCCCGGTATACCGCCCCCTGGCCGATATCCGGTGCCTCCACCGCTCCCGCCCATGTGCTTGTATGGGAAGAAGCCATCATCCTGTCATAGAAAAAAACACGTCCGCTTTCCGTGATCAGGGTAATGCCCTCCACCCCGTCATGACGGTTGCATATATGGGTCAGTTCTCTCCTGAGCTGGCTGCTTTTGGTGTCCAGAACATCCTGTTTCTGATTGATATTCTCAACCAGATGGATAATATCCTCATCCGTACAGAAATCATACAATACAGTGGCATACTTATCCAGGACCAGATCAAGGGTGGTATTCATTCCCCTGACATCGTTGTCAATGCTCTCCCTCATATTCACTTCAGCCACTTGCCAGATACGGATCTGGGACAGGATTGCATAACAGAGCATAGGAAGCATCAGCGCTAATATCAGGAAAAATATCAGATTCTGACGCAATGTCTTTTCTCGCTTCATTCCAGTTCCTCCCATATCCCGCGGATCTTATCTGCCAATTCAACAAATGTCTCTGGTGTGTCCTCATGAAGTATCACCCTGCTGATCGTATCTGCAATCGCGAGAGACGCCTGAGGCCATTTGGTCCAAAACTCCCTGGTACGGGCCGTGTTCATGACCTCCACATATGATTTCAGACCGGGATTTTGTTCCAGCTGCCAATCCAGGACATCCTGCCGTGGAGCCAGATATCCCATCTCGTCCATATACCCTTTCATCTGCTCCGGCTCCGCCATATATTCGAGAAATCTCCGTCCTTCCGCCTTCCACCTTCCATTTGTCACGGCCAGGACTTCACCGCCTACGATTGAAAGATTTTGTGGTGCTACCGGCAGCCGCGCAATGCCAAGATGAAAGCCCAGGTCTTCCTCTTCCAGCCCCCGGACCGACATCGAAGTCGTAAACATCATCGCCACCCTGCCCTTTTTAAATTCCCGCTCCACATCGCTCAGAGACATATTGACCGTCTCATGGCTCATAGCTCCACTGGTTGACAATTGCCTCAAAAAATCAAAAGCTTCGCTGCCTGCCTCATCGTCCAGCCGAAGGATCGAACCTCCCTTTGCCCACAAAATGGGAAGGAAGCAAAAAAGGCTTTCCTCACTCTGAAGGGCAGGAAATGCACAGCCATAGACGCCATCTCCCGACAGACATTTTGCCGCCTCTACAAATTCCTCCAGTGTTTCCGGCGGCTCAATACCGGCGGCATCCATCATATCTTCATTGTAGAAAAACATCAGGCAGTTACATCCAACCGGAATCCCGCAGACTCCGCCGTCAGCCGTCAGACAAGATGCAATCGCCTGGTCCAGATAAACGCCCTGGTCAACAATGTCATCCACATTCTCCAGATACCCGGTCTGATAAAAATACTGAACATCCGCTGAATCGATCATGGCAAGGGCCGGCATCGTCCCATCCGCCATGCTCAAAGATAACTGCTTTTTAAAATCCTCGTCCGGCACATATTTTATCGTGATCTCCACATCTTCATTTTCCCTGTTGAACCGGTTTACAACCTGCCTCAGCGCCTGTCTGGCATAGGGCTGTTCCCAGTAATGCCATAGTTCCAGCTGCTTCTTCTCAGCCGGTTCCAGATCCGGCTTCTTCGCACAAGACATCAGAAAACACATTGAAACTGTTATAAAGATTGCAGATACTATTCCTATTCTTCTCATCCTCTTCTCCGGTCTGTGTATGAAATTCGACATCAGTTTATATGGTATAGCTTAACACGCCACTGCCCTGAAAGCAACACACAATCCCCCCTGGCCTCTTTCACCGGAATCAGAAAGGAGACCTGTCACTGACCGGTCCCCTGCATCTTTGCATGTTCCTCTTTTAACTCTTCATATAACTGATAAAATGACCACGGACAGTTGCTTTCTGTCACGATGGCCTTCAATTCGATTTTGGACACGCCTGCTTTTCTTAAGTTCAGTAATAGCTCGTCTATCCTTCGGCTGGTAAACCGGTGCATGACCAATACCTCTTCCCCGATCACAGGCAGTACGACATCCGGATCAGTCTCCTCTGCTTCATACCCTTCCAGCCCTGCCAGATATCCAACCTTCTGCCCTACCTGGTCCGGCGTGATATTCTTAATCCTGACTCCCATCCGCACCAGTACACCTTTTAGCTTCGTAACCTTCGGAGATTGCTGCGGCGTATAATATAATACCATCTCTTTCATGATTGCCCATCCTCTTTCCTCTGCATTTCCTGTTCCTATTATAGACAAAAAATGCACTGATTACAATCACAATGCTGTTTTTTCAATCAAACACAAACCCTGGGCTTTTATCATATTGTAATAATGAGGAAGACATCCATCTTCCAAAATAAAACAATAAGGAGAGATTTTTATGCACCATCTCCACCCAGATCAATTGAATCCCCCAAAGTGCGGATGCCCTTGCTGTGAATGTCCCGACTGCTGCTGTTGCCGCGGCGCGACTGGACCACCCGGACCACCCGGACCCGAACCATCCATTCCCGATGATGTGTTTGCTTCCTTCAATAATTTTGCCCATGCACCTGCTGATGCCACCCTGCTTCCGCTGGACCCTGCCGTGAGCGACCCAACCGGTCAGATTGTCAGTACCGACGGCAGCCGCATAACACTGGCTGCCGGATATTATCTGATCGCTTACCAGGTATCCGGGTTATTCTCTGCCCCGGGATATTTTCAGGTTACGCCCTTTTACAATAATGCCTCTGCAATTATCAACGGAGTCTATTTTATGGTAGGAAACTGGACTGGCGAGGGACGTTTTAGCGGAAGCGGCTCCGTAAACTTTATCATCCACGTCCCCGCACAAACACAGTTTTCTTTAACCTTTAACAGCAACACCGCAGTCAGAGAATTCCAAACAACCATCACTTTTCTTAAATTAAGGAGAACCGTATGATAACAATCAGCCTTTGTATGATTGTAAAAAATGAATCGTCGGTATTAGGCAGGATTCTGGGGCAGATGTCAGATATTGCAGACGAAATCATCATTGTCGATACCGGCTCTTCAGACAACACAAAAGAAATCGCCAGCCACTATACCTCCCTGATATTTGATTTTCCATGGATTCAGGATTTTTCCGCCGCACGGAATTTTGCCTGTTCTAAAGCTTCCATGGATTATTGGATGTGGCTGGATGCAGATGATGTCATCCGCCCAAAACATCAGCGAAAACTGCTTGAGCTAAAAAACACCCTGTCTCCTGCCACCGATGTTGTAATGATGAGGTATCTGACCGGTTTTGACGAACAAGATAACGTAACCTTCTCCTATGAGCGGGAACGGCTTTTGAAAAATAACCGTGGTTTTGTATGGAGAGGAAAAGTACACGAGGCCGTCACCCCCGGCGGTGTCATCCTCCACTCTGATATCGAGATTGAACATCGCAAACAAAAGGCCAAAGACGCGGACCGCAATCTCACCATATACGAGTCCATGATCTCTAACGGGGAATCTCTCGAACCGCGCCATCAATTTTACTATGGACGAGAACTATACTACCACGGCCAATACAAACAGGCGATTTCCGTATTTGAACATTTTCTGGATGAGGAGGAAGGATGGATCGAAAATAAAATTGACGCATGTCTGCAGCTGTCCCATTGCTACCGTGCGCTCGGAAAAAAAACGGAAGCCGCCGCCGCACTGCTGCACAGCTTGATCCTGGATATCCCCAGACCACAAATCTGCTGTGCCCTCGGTTCCCTCATGATGGAACGTCAGGCATACCGTCAGGCGATTTACTGGTATGAACAGGCGCTGTCCAACCCGGACAACGAACAGTCCGGGGGATTCTTCCAAAAAGACTTTCAGGATTATATTCCCCATATCCAGCTATGTGTCTGCTATGACCGTCTGGGCGATCAAAAAAGAGCACTGGAGTACCACAAGCTGGCCATGGCGGATAAACCAGAGTCATCCGCTGTAAAACAAAATCAGGAGTACTTTCAGAATTTATTTGCCTGACATGCTTTACACACCATCATTGTGCGCCCGGCATAAGATATCGTATATCCCATAAGAGTCAAAGGAGTGTAATTCATGTATCATTTCTATTCTGATGGAATCCACCGTGACGGCTGTCCGGATTCCTGTCAGCCAGAACGTCCTGATTGCCTTGAGCCACAATGCCTTTCTCCAATAAATCCATGCTGTGGATGCTCGAACTGCTGCCAACGCGGACCTTCCGGTCCGATCGGACCGATGGGGTCTCGGGGATGCCCAGGTATCCCGGGTTGTCCCGGGCCCAGAGGATGTCCCGGTCCGCGTGGTCCGATGGGGCCGACCGGGCCCGCAGGATGCCCGGGGCGAAACGGTGCTATGGGGCCGACCGGACCTGCGGGATGTCCGGGGCGAAACGGCGCTATGGGACCGACCGGACCGACTGGCCGTGGCGTCATGATAAACTCAACCTTTACGGCCGAGCCAGAAGAACCGGCTGCCGTAATCGATGTCGGAGATAAATATCATGCTGTACTGAACTTCGTTATCCCACGCGGAGTGACAGGAGCCGCGGGGACTCCCGGGGCTATGGGGCCGGCAGGTCCTATGGGGGCTGCGGGTGCTATGGGCCCCAGAGGATATACCGGTTATACCGGTGCGACAGGAGCCACAGGTCCTGCCGGAATTCCCGGTCCTACCGGCGCAACCGGAGCCACGGGGGCTGCCGGTGCGACAGGCGCGACGGGCGCGACAGGGGCGACCGGAGCTACTGGTCCAGGCAGTCCACTTGAAACATTAGTGGCATCTGATACATCGCCTCAGATGTCCTCTCCCGGTTATGCACTTACCTTTGCCACGAATCTTCTCACCACTACCAAGACGATTACCCATCAGGCAGGATCTTCCGAGATCAAGATTTCAAAATCCGGGGTCTATCAGGTAACCTTCCACAGTCTGGTATCTGCAGAGCTATGTATTGAAATTCCGTCAGCTGTCATGCTTCGTCTGTATATGAATGGAACCCCTGTCCCCGGAACGATGGCGCGCAACACATTTACCACCTCCAATGAAGTTTCTAATCTGTCGTTCAGCGTTCCCGTCCTGATACCTGATGCACCCGCTGCGCTGCAAATCATTCCAGATACTTCCGGTTTTACTTATGATGAAATAACACTCACGGTTGTCCGCCTCGGAGATTTTCCGCTATAAATCATAAAAAGGATTGCACACCAACTGATTCTCATCATGAATGGTGTGCAATCCTTTTGTCGTAATGCCGCAGGCCGGAATCGAACCGGCACGGGAGATTAGTCCCGCAGGATTTTAAGTCCTGTGCGTCTGCCAGTTCCGCCACTGCGGCATTCCTTGGCTGACTTGCCAAAATGGGACCTATAGGGCTCGAACCTATGACCCTCTGCTTGTAAGGCAGATGCTCTCCCAGCTGAGCTAAGATCCCGCATTATGAAGTTTTGCCGTGATGCAAAAACTGCATCGGACGACCCGGATGGGACTCGAACCCACGACCTCCGCCGTGACAGGGCGGCGCTCTA
>JAPJQL010000054.1 GCA_030825115.1 Lachnospiraceae bacterium | reverse complement strand
CAAGACGACGCCCTCTCACGGCGTAAACCCGGGTTCGATTCCCGGTGAGGTCATAGAAGAAGCTGTTACAATTAACTGTAACAGCTTCTTTGTGATTAGTGCTTATTTACAAAAGACTCACAATCTGTACACTCTTTCTGGGTTGGGTTTGCTTCATGCGTTCCAACTTTGATCTGGTCCAGTGTACAGTAATCAGAATCCTGTGCATGGAAGGTGCAGCTTGTTACAGAACATCCGATTGATTCGTTTTTACCATTTACTTTCATAGGGCGCCTCCTTTTCGTTTTTATTACAAGAATAGTATCTGCAAAATTTGTTTCCATTATGATGGTAATAAATAGATATAGAGATTTTAATCTCCGCCCGGGCCGTCTCTTCTTGGTCTGGTGGATTCTGGAAGAGGCTCAACTATTTTATAAGGGTCAATGTCTGCCTCGGGTACATCTCCATCATCATACTGATCTTCCGTGATTTCTTTTTTAAATCTATGGCACATATTTCTCACCTCCTGAGAATAGTATACCCGAAAATAGAAAAAGCTATTGACAAACAGACATAAATGTATTAAATTAATATTAGTAATTATTACTAAAAAAGAATAGAAAAAGAAACCATGGACTATAAATAATCTAAAGGGAGAGTGGAAGTATGTACGCAGTATTTGACGATGCCCTTGTAACAGGGAACAAGATGATAGACAGCCAGCATAAAGAGCTGATCCATCGGATCAATGAATTATTGAAGAGTTGTGAAAATGAGCCGGTAGACAGGATTAGGGCGGTCAAGACACTGGATTTCCTTGCCGATTATACGGAGTACCATTTTGCAGAAGAGGAGAATCTGCAAAAGGAGATTGAATATCCCGGATTAGAGGCGCACCTGAAAGAGCACGAGGCTCTCAGACAGGTAGTCAGAGATTTATATGAGATGCTTTCTGATCAGGAAGGGCCGACAGAAGATTTTGTCAATCAGGTTCGGGAGAATGTTGTGGAGTGGCTGTATACCCACATTAAGGGATTTGACCGTTCTGTTGCGGAGTATAAATTTATGAGAGACAATCCTGGAATGATCTGATCAAAAGAATACTTGTGTTGTGAACAAACCAGAATACCGGTTTCCGCGCGCTTTGCGGAGCCGGTGTTTTTTTGACCTTTCCGTGAAGAGAGTTGTAAAATCATGGTTTTTTTGATAATATGGACTTACAAAAGAATCGGGGAAAAATCATGAAAAAGAAGGTAGATACGGAGAAAAAGGATTGGTCCCAGAAGTTTGAGGAAATATTTATACTGACCTGCCATGACCTTTACCATCATACAGAGCGTCTGATGGATTATGATCATGAGATTGCCAGAGAATTGCTGATTGACACTTATGTGGAGGCATACCAGAGGAAAGTGAGCCTTCCTTCGATAGAAAAGCAGACGTTATGGCTGAAAAAGGTGGCGGACAGTATGGCTGAATCTTCTATGAGGCTTACCAGGGAAGAGATTGAAGCTGCGTATATGGAAGGCAAGGGACAGTCCAAAGAAATGGGTAAGGAAGCAGTCTCCAAGTTAGACGAGGTATCTGTTTATCTTGAAGTGACAGACCGGATCAGTCAGTTCGACAGTCCTGAAGCGCCTGCTTCCCGTAAGACGTATGTCATTGTGGCTCTGAAGGGACTGATTTCACTGGTATTGTTGGGATTGGCCATGGCAGCTCTCTTAATGGGAATCATGAAGGTAAAGCAACAGATTGGACAATTAAAAGAACCGTTTGTAAGAGAGCTGTCAGTTGGAGAAATGACATCATTCATCAAATGCAACGATGACGTAAAAACCGCGGTCATTTTCGCGGATATCTTTGATGATGCCCTCACGGGATTTTAAGCGGTCTCTTGCAGCATAGCAGCCGGACATGGCGACAGCCGGTTCGATGATGTAGCTGTAAGAGACCCCGTCGCGTTCTATGACTTCTACTTTGTCGCCGATGCTTACCAGCCCCTGGCGTTCCATCTTAAATTCAATCTCTCTCAATGAATTCATCTCCTTTTTCTCTCATGGGATTATTATAGTAAATGAATGATGGAAAGTAAAGAGATCAGGAGAAATGTGGAATTTGCGAAAGCCGTGTTTCTATGCTACAATGACGGGGAATGTTGTGATTGGAAAGGATTGTTATGAGAAAAACGCCGCTTTTAAACCGATTAATTTCATATAGCCGGTCGAATGCATATCCGTTTCATATGCCGGGCCATAAAAGACGCGGGGGGGAGTTTCCAAACCCGTTCCAGATTGATATTACAGAGATAGAAGGGTTTGATAACCTGCATCACCCGGAAGGAATCCTAAAGGAATCCATGGAATGGGCGGCATCTGTCTACGGAGCGGACAGGACGTATTATCTCGTAAATGGCAGCAGCAGCGGAATCCTCAGCGCAATCATGGGGACGGTGAAGCCTGGCGGGAAGATTTTGCTTGGACGGAACTGCCATAAGTCGGCATATCATGGAGTTATCCTCGGCTGTCTTGATGTGACGTATGTTTATCCACAATATATTGCAGAATTGGGGATACAGGGCGGGATTTTGCCTGTGGATGTGGAAAGGATGCTAAAGGAAAATCCGGATACGCAGGCGGTGCTGGTCGTATCGCCAACATATGATGGTATTGTGTCGGATATCAGGGGGATTGCAGAGGTAGTGCACAGATACGGGATCCCTTTGATTGTAGATGAGGCTCATGGAGCTCATTTTTCTTTTGGAAGTCCGGCGGGATTTCCACAGACGGCATTGAGATGTGGGGCGGACCTTGTAGTTCAGAGTCTTCATAAAACACTGCCTTCATTTACCCAGACAGCGGTGCTGCATCTGCAAAAGGGGAGAGCAGAGCAGGAACGGATTGAGCGGTATCTTCAGATATTTCAAAGCAGCAGTCCTTCCTATGTCCTGATGGCCGGGATAGAGAACTGTATCGACAGGATGGCGTCAGGGGACGGTTTGGACATGGATGGGTTTTACAGACGGGTTCAGTGGCTTCGCGCAGAGCTGCAAGCTCTAAAGAATATGAAGCTTGCAGGGCGTAACCTGTGCGGACAATCCGGTGTCGTGGACGTGGATGAATCAAAGATCGTGGTATCGGTCAGGGACTGTGTGTGGACAGACGGCAGCGGACAGGAAATTTCTGTGGACGGGACATGGCTCGGGCAGATCCTGCGTGAGGAATTTCAGCTGGAAATGGAGATGTGCGGTGTGGATTATGTTGTGGCGATCACAACCGTATGTGATACGCAGGATGGGCTTTGTCGGCTTGCCGCTGCTTTGAGAGAGATTGACGGGCGGCTGAGACGGAAAAAATCTGTATATGCCGGAGAAAAAGACGGCGGGGCAGTTGATGTGAAGCCAATCATAAAACGAAAACTTTCGGATGCCGCGGATGAGCTGTTTGATGAAGTGGATTTATCGGATTGTGCGGGCAGGATATCTGCGGAATTTATCTATCTCTATCCGCCGGGGATACCGATCGTGGCTCCGGGAGAGATGATGACAAAGGAGATCGTGTCCGCTGTTTTGCATTACCGGGAGATGGGACTGCCGGTACAGGGAATGGCTGACCAGACGGTGCAAAAGCTGCGGGTAGTGCGGCAGGATACGGGGGCAGTGTGCAGATGACACAGACAGGAGAGAACATGGGCAGGATATTTTATCTGATGGGAAAGAGTGCATCGGGAAAAGATACATTGTTTAAAAAAATCTTAAAAGAGAATCCGGAACTGAAAACCGTGGTATTGTATACGACAAGACCGATGAGAGAAGGGGAACGGGACGGCGTGGAGTATCATTTCTGTTCGGAGGAGCAGCTTCGGGAGTTTGAGCGGCAGAGGAAGGTGATCGAGAGCAGGACCTACCAGACGGTGCTTGGTCCGTGGAGCTATGCTACGGTTGACGACGGGCAGATCGACCTGAAAAACAGCAGTTATCTGGTGATCGGGACGTTGGAATCTTATGGGAAGATGCGGGAATATTTTGGGAGTGACGTTATGGTTCCATTGTACATCGATGTAGACGACGGGGTCAGGCTGACGCGCGCCCTTGCGAGGGAGCGCAGGCAGAAAGAGCCGAATTATGCGGAGCTGTGCAGGCGGTTCCTTGCGGATGATGCTGATTTTTCAAAGAAGAATCTTGAGCAGTGGGGAATCAGCAGATATTTTGACAATCAGAGCCTGGAAGAATGTCTCAGGGAGATAAATCAGGTGATATTTCTATACAGATAAAGGTTTTTGTGGTATACTTTCGGTGTATGAAAGGAGTCTGACATGCTGAAATTTGGTGATATTCTGGGACATGAACAGATAAAAGAGCATCTTCAGAAGGCGATTGAGAGCCATAAAGTGTCGCATGCCTATATTCTGACAGGAGAGGCAGGGATGGGACGGAAGTCTCTTGCCAATGCCTTTGCCCTTACGCTGCTCTGCGAGAAGGGAAAGAGTGAGCCCTGTATGGAATGCCATGCGTGTAAGCAGGTGCTCAGCGGCAATCACCCGGACCTGATCTATGTGACCCATGAAAAACCAGCCAGTATCGGTGTGGATGATATCCGGGAGCAGATCAATGATACGGTGATGGTCCGGCCTTACAGCAGCTACTATAAGGTCTATATCGTGGATGAGGCGGAGAAGATGACCCAGCAGGCACAGAATGCGCTGCTTAAGACGATAGAGGAGCCGCCGTCCTATGCGATCATCCTGCTGCTTACGACGAATCAGGAAGCGTTTCTGCCGACGATCCTTTCCCGGTGTGTGCAGTTAAAGCTCAAACCGCTGAAGGATTTTGTGGTAAAGAGTTATCTGGTGGGGTCGATGAAGGTGCCGGAAGCGGAGGCGGATGTCTATGCGGCGTTTGCCAGAGGAAATCTGGGAAAGGCGATCACGATTGCTTCCTCGGATGACTTTAAGGCGATGCACAAGGAGATATTGAATCTGCTTAAGCATGTCAGGAATATGGATATTTCCGAACTGCTCGAATATATCCAGAAGCTGAAGGAGACACATCTTGATATCTATGATTGTCTGGATTTCATGCAGATGTGGTATCGGGATGTATTGTTATATAAAGTGACGAAGGATATCAACCTGCTTATTTTTAAGGATGAATATCGGACGATCAATGAGATCAGCAAGAACAGCGGCTATGACGGGATTGAGAGAATCCTGGAATCCATCGACAAGACCAAGGTCCGCCTGGACGCCAATGTCAATATGGAGCTTGCGCTGGAACTGATGTTGTTAGTGATGAAGGAGAATTAATTTCATGATAAAGGTAATCGGAGTACGGTTTCGGAATGCGGGCAAGATTTACTATTTTGCGCCGGGGAAACTGGATATAAAAAATGGCGACGAGGTGATCGTGGAGACGGCGCGCGGCGTAGAGTACGGCCATGTGGTGCTGGGATGCCGGGAAGTGGAAGAAAATAAGGTGGTTCAGCCGTTAAAATCGGTTATCCGTATGGCAAATGGGGAAGACCGGGCAAAGGAGGCATCCAACCGGAAGAAGGAAAAGGATGCGTTTAAGATCTGCCAGGAGAAGATCCGCAAGCACAATCTGGAAATGAAGCTGATCGATGTGGAGTATACTTTCGATAATAATAAAGTCCTGTTTTATTTTACGGCGGACGGAAGGATTGATTTCCGGGAGCTGGTAAAGGATCTGGCCTCTGTATTTAAGACCAGGATCGAGCTGCGCCAGGTCGGAGTCCGGGATGAGACAAAGATCGTGGGCGGAATCGGAATCTGTGGCCGCGCGCTGTGCTGCCACTCCTATCTGTCGGAGTTTATCCCGGTGTCGATCAAGATGGCGAAGGAGCAGAACCTGTCCCTGAATCCGACGAAGATTTCGGGAGTATGTGGCCGTCTGATGTGCTGTCTGAAAAATGAGGAAGAGACGTATGAATACTTAAACAGCAAGCTGCCGAATGTCGGGGATTATGTGACGACGGACGACGGGCTGAAAGGGGAAGTACAGAGTGTCAGCGTGCTTCGCCAGCAGGTGAAGGTGATCGTCACCGTGGACCGGGATGAGAAGGAGATCCGCGAGTATCATGTGGATCAGCTGAAGTTTAAGCCGAGGCGCAGAAAAGGCAAGGTGGATGTAAATGATGCCGAGTTAAAGAAGCTGGAGGCACTTGAGAAAAAGGAAGGAAAATCCAAGTTAGATGAATAATCAGGATAGTGCGTTTGAACTGTATGAGGACGAGCGTATCGATGATTTACAGCGCAACGGATACCGGATCATCCAGAAGAAAGGCGGCTTCTGTTTTGGAATGGATGCCGTTTTGCTGTCCGGATTTGCCAGGGTGAAGGAAGACGAGCTGGCGGTTGATCTTGGGACAGGCACGGGGATCATTCCGATTCTTTTGTCTGCGAAGACGGAGGGGAAGCACTTTACAGGTCTTGAGATTCAGGAGGAGATGGCGAAGATGGCTTCCCGGAGCGTGGCCTTAAACGGGATTGGTGACCGGGTGGAGATCGTGCAGGGAGATATCAGGGAAGCCAGCCAGATATTTGGCAAGGCTTCTTTTGATGTGGTGACATCAAACCCCCCTTATATGAATGACGCCCACGGGCTGAAGAATCCGGATCTGCCAAAGGCGATCGCGCGGCATGAGGTTTTGTGCACGCTGGATGATGTGGTGAGGGAAGCGTCACTTTTGCTGAAGCCGGGAGGACGGTTTTATATGGTGCACAGACCTCACAGGCTGGTGGAGATCATCGCGGCGATGCGTCTGTATAAGCTGGAGCCGAAACGGATGAAGCTGGTGCATCCTTTTGCGGACAAGGACGCCAATATGGTGCTGATCGAGGCATTCCGCGGCGGCAGGTCCATGATGAAGGTGGAGGCGCCGATCATTGTGTATCAAGAACCCGGGGTTTATACGGACGAGATTTATGAGATTTACGGGTATTAAATATGTATGGAAACCATATTTCGGCAGAGAGGAAATCATGTATGGCTGGTAAATTATATCTGTGTGCGACACCGATAGGGAATCTGGATGATATTACGCTGCGTGTTTTGAATACGCTTAAGGAAGTGGACCTGATTGCGGCGGAGGACACCAGGCACAGTATCAAACTTCTGAACCATTTTGACATTAAGACACCGATGACCAGTTATCATGAGTTTAACAAGATCGATAAGGCGAAATATCTGGTTGGGCAGCTTCAGAAGGGCGTGAATATCGCTCTGGTGACGGATGCGGGGACGCCGGGAATCTCAGATCCGGGGGAAGAACTGGTAAAACAATGTTATGAAGCCGGGGTGGAGGTGACGTCGCTGCCGGGACCTGCAGCCTGTATTACGGCGCTGACGCTGTCGGGCCTGTCTACAAGGCGTTTTTGTTTTGAGGCATTTCTTCCGGCAGATAAAAAGGAGCGGCAATGGATCTTAGAGGAGCTTAAGGAAGAGACGAGGACGATGATCGTCTATGAGGCACCTCATCATCTGGTGCGGACGCTTCAGGAGCTTGGCGGGGCGCTTGGCGGGGAGCGGAGGATCACCATATGCCGTGAGCTGACGAAACGGTATGAGGAAGCGTATCGGACAACGTTTGCCGGGGCGCTGGAACATTATCAGAGTACAGAGCCAAAAGGCGAGTGCGTGATCGTCATCGAAGGGCGGAGCATTGCCGGGATGAGGGAGGAACAGCAGAAATCCTGGGAAGAGATGAGTATAGAGGAGCACATGGAGGTCTACCTGGAGCAGGGGATTGATAAGAAGGAAGCGATGAGGCTGGTGGCGAAAGACCGGGGTGTGAGCAAGCGGGATATATATCAATATTTAGTGAATGGGTGATTGTGATGGATAAAAACTTGGAAGGGTCGGTAAAAGAGCGCAGGATCCGGTATGCAGGCGTATTTTTGATGATGTTGTTTGCAGAAGTGTTTATTGCACTGTTTATAAAAGACGGGCTGATTCGCCCTTATGTGGGAGATATCCTGGTTGTGATCCTGGTGTACTTTGCCGTCCGGGTCGTGATTCCGACCGGATGCAGGCTGCTGCCGGTGTATGTGTTGATCTTTGCTGTCCTGGTGGAGACGCTCCAGTATTTTCATTTTGCCAAGATGCTTGGGGTGGATAAGGTGCCGGTGATCGGGACAGTGCTGGGCTCTACGTTTGACTGGAAGGATATTGTGTGTTATGCGCTGGGATGTCTGGGACTGGGGATCTATCAGTGGGCGCGGCGGTATTATGAGAAGTTTGGGTTTTAATCGATTTTCCAATAAAAAACAACTTTCTGTGTGATCATGTTAAATATCAATCACAGGAAGTTGTTTTTTTATCAATTTGTGGAAATGTTTGCTTATGTAGGATTATTCTGCAAGCTGGTTATACTTTCCACGTTTCACATAGTGTGTATGCAGCAGATGGTGGGCCAGGTGTCCGTTTGGCTCGCCAAGGAAACAGTCGTACAGTTTCATCAGATCCGGGTTTTCATGGGATTTCCGCAGTACTTTGCGTTCATCTTCTCCATAGAGCGCCTGTGACCGTTTTTCCCTGTAATTTTCTTCGGTGCAGCGGGGCTGTCCGCCTCCGTTTATGCAGCCGCCGGGGCAGCCCATAACTTCAATGAAGTGATAGGGAGAGGTTCCGCTGGCAACTTCTTTCATCAGGATGGAAGCGCCTTCCAGTCCGCTGGTTACGGCGATATTTACCGTAACGCCTTTCAAATGTGCAAATGCCGGGAGCGGTTCTTCTATGGTGATCGAAGCGGTCTTTATCTGTTTTAGCCCTACGATCGGAGTGACATGCAGTTTTTCAAATGGAAGTTCTTTTCCGGTCACCACTTCATAGACCGTTCGTAAAGCAGCTTCCATGACGCCTCCTGTTACGCCAAAGATATCGGCCGCGCCGCTTCCAAGCCCGAGAGGAGAGTCAAAGGTTTCTTCCGGCAGGTTTATAAAATCGATGCCGGCTTTTTTGATCAGCCGTGCAAGTTCTCTGGTGGTCAGCACCGCATCTACGTCACGGATCTGGTCTACCTCCATCTCAGGGCGCTGGATCTCGTATTTCTTCGCTGTGCATGGCATTACCGAAACGACAAACATATCTTCTGGTTTTGTGCCGATTTTCTGTGCATAAAAGGTTTTTACTACTGCCCCCATCATGGTGTGCGGACTCTTGCAGGTGGAAAGGTGGTCCAGCCCATCGGGGAACTGATGTTCCACGTGCTTGATCCAGCCAGGGGAACAGCTTGTGATCATGGGAAGTACGGCGTCTCCTCCTTTCAGCAAAGTGTCGAGGCGGTTTAACAGCTCGTAGCCTTCTTCGATGATGGTTAAATCTGCGGAAAACAGGGTATCGAACACATCGTCAAAACCAAGGCGGTGCAGTGCTGCCGCCATTTTTCCTGTGACCGGTGTACCGCAGGGAAGCCCAAATTCTTCGCCCAGCGCAGCCCTGACTGCGGGAGCAACCTGAATGACAACCCGTTTGTTTGGGTCTGCTAGGGCTTTTTGAACGGGGGTCAGACCGTCGGTTTCCTGCAGGGCTCCGGTGGGTCAGACTACGGTACACTGGCCGCACATGGCGCAGGCGGTGGAGTTGAGAGGCAGGCTCATAGCAGGGCTGATCACGGTGTTAAATCCGCGGTTTTGTGCCTGGATGGCCCCTACCTTCTGAATCTGGGCGCAGGCGGTGACGCAGCGGCGGCACAGGATGCATTTGCTGGTATCGCGGGTGATAGAAGGGGAGATGTCTACAGATCCCTTCGTCATTTTACCTTCAAACCGGCTTTCGGTTACGCCCAGTTCGTATCCAAGCTGCTGCAGCTCACAGGTCAGGTTGCGGCCGCAGTTTAAGCAGTCCTTCGGATGGTTGGACAGCAACAGCTCATACAGGACTTTTCTTGCTTCCTGGACCTTTGGGGAGTTGGTGTTTACTACCATGCCTTCTCTGGCTTTAACCATACAGGATGCCTGAAGATTTTTCATCCCTTCTACTTCTACCACACAGATCCGGCAGGAACCGTACTGGTGGACATCTTTCATATGGCACAGGCTGGGGATATGAAATCCCGCCGCCTCTGCCGCTTTCATGATGGTGGAGCCTTCTGGAACCTCCACCGGCGTTCCGTTAACTGTTAAATGTATCATATAGAACCTCCTGGTCTCTGTCTTGTCAACATTTGGCAGCTGTGCTGTTCTCCTCACAGCCGCAATCATCCTATAGGTTATCGCCTGTCGCAGTGCAGGCAGCGCAGGGATTCGGCCATTGCGTCGAGCTGGTGGTAGCCGCAGTTTACTTCCTTGAAATTATCTTTCCGCTCTTCTGTCGTGAGGCAGCGTGCAGTATAGCGGTTGTGCGGCTCGGTTACTTCAATCTCGATATCAGGGATATCAAACCACTGTCCCATGTTCAGCTCGCCTGTGCCGCCCAGATACTGGTCAATCTTTACGGCGGCGCGCTTTCCGTCTGCGATGGCTTCGATCACCACGTTTCTTCCCCACGGGCTGACATCACCGCCTGCAAAGACACCTGCTTCTGCGGTCTGTCCGGTAAATCTGTCGATATCCAGTTTTCCGCCTTTTGCAGTGCCGATGTGGGTCGTCTTGTAAAGCTGGTGGTCCACATCCTGGTTGATTGCCGTAACGACGCCGTCACAGGAAATCATAAAATCAGAACCAGGTACATGGGCGGTGCGTTTGCGCCCGTCTCTGCCATAGTCTGTCTCCTGGCGGCGGATCAGATGAACCCCTGTCAATTTGCCGTTTTCTCCGACAAATTCCAGCGGGGATGCCAGGGAGACGATCTGTACGCCTTCTTCCATTGCCTCTTCAATCTCATCCCTTCCAGCGGGCATTTCTTTTTCCGACCTGCGGTAGACGATGGTGACTTCCCTCGAACCAAGCCGGACTGCGGTTCTGGCAACATCGATTGCCGTGCTTCCGCCTCCGATGACGACCAGACGGATGGGGACAGACAGGTCTTTTTCCAGCCCGATCCGTTTCAGAAATCCGATTCCGCTCTCTACGCCGGATAAATCTTCACCCGGGATATCGAGAAGCCTGGAAACCTGGGTTCCTGCCGCAATATATACGGCATCTGATTGTTTTTTCATGTCTTCAAAGCTGATATCTCTGCCGATATGGGTGTTTAAATGGATGGTGACGCCGCTCATCTCGATGGCGTGGATCTCCTTTTGAAGCACGTTCTTTGGAAGGCGGTATTCCGGGATGCCCCAATACAGGACGCCGCCAGCTACGGATTCTGATTCGTATACATGTACTTCATGCCCCAGGTTTGACAGATAGTAAGCGCAGGTCAGCCCGGATGGCCCGGCACCGATGACGGAGATCCGTTTGCCGGTGGATGGCAGCGGTTCTACCAGAGGGATGTTGTATTCATCACGGAGTGCGTAGTCGCCGATAAAGCGTTTTACGGAGCAGATGGAAATCGGCTCATCTACCTGGGCTCTCCGGCAGTGATCCTCGCAGGGATGGGTACAGATCCGTCCGCATACGGCCGGGAACGGATTATCCTGACGGATCAGGCGGTATGCATCTTCAATCCTGCCGGCGGCCAAAAGGGCCATATAGCCCGGAATGAATACGTTTGCCGGGCAGGCGTTTCGGCAGGGGGCAGACTGGAGTTCCACACAGACGCCCGCGCTGCAGTGTTTGTCGTAGATGTGTGACTCATACTCACTGCGGAAATATTTTAAGGTGGACAGGACAGGGTTGGGAGCGGTCTGGCCCAGCCCGCACATGGCAGTCTGGCTGATCGTGGATGCCAGTTCTTCCAGCAGATCCAAATCCTCCGGAACGCCTTTGCCTTCGGTGATCCGTTCCAGGATTTCCAGCATGCGCGTCGTGCCGTTGCGGCAGGGGAGGCATTTTCCACAGGATTCATCACAGATAAAATCCATAAAATACCTGGCGGTATCTACCATACAGGTGTCTTCATTCATGACGATCAGGCCGCCGGAACCCATGATGGCGCCCAGCTTTGCCAGGGATTCATAGTCTACGGGGGTATTTAAATGTTCCCTGGTAAGGCAGCCGCCGGAAGGACCGCCGGACTGGATCGCTTTAAATTGCCGTCCGCCAATGATGCCGCCGCCGATTTTGTAGACAATATCTCCCAGGATGGTTCCCATGGGAACTTCGATGATACCGGAGTTGACGATATTGCCCGCAAGGGCGAATACTTTGGTTCCGGCACTCTTTTCCGTGCCGAACTGGCGGAACCACTCCGAACCATGTAATACGATGGGGGCAATATTGGCCAGGGTCTCCACGTTATTGATGATAGTGGGGCTTTCAAATAGTCCTTTTTCAAACGGGAACGGAGGTTTCTGCTGCGGCTCACCCCGTTTTCCTTCGACGGATGCCAACAGGGCGGTTTCCTCGCCGCAGACAAATGCTCCGGCGCCGATCCGGATTTCCAGGTCAAATGAAAAATCACTGCCGAGGATATTGGAGCCTAAAATTCCGGCATGGCGGGCCTGGTCGATTGCGTTGCCCAGACGTTCTACCGCAATGGGATATTCTGCACGGACATAGACATAGCCTTTGGATGCGCCGATCGCGTAGCCGCCCAGCATCATGCCTTCGATAATACTGTGCGGGTCGCCTTCCAAAAGGCTGCGGTCCATAAAAGCGCCCGGATCGCCTTCATCTGCATTGCAGACGATAAATTTGCGTCCGTCGGCGGATACGGCTTTTAAACCTGCTTCCCATTTAATGCCGGTAGGGAAGCCTGCGCCGCCGCGGCCTCGCAGACCGGAGTCCTTGATGGTATTTACAACGTCCTCCGGATTCATGCTTTGAAGTGCCCTGGCGAGAGCTGCATATCCGTCTCTGGCGATATAGGCGCCCAGGGATGCGTACTCCATCTGACCACAGTTTCTCAGGGCAATGCGTACCTGACCTTCAAAAAAACTGATATTTTCCATTTTAGGGACATGGATGCCCATATCTTCGTCAAAATATGTATACTGCTCACAGATTTGATTGCCGAGCAGGTGTTTGAGCACGATGGTTTCTGCCTTTTCCGGTGTCATTTCGGTGTAAAAGACACCGTCAGGTTGAACAAGGATAACGGGACCGAGCGCGCAGGTGCCCATACATCCGGTTACGAGAATTTCTACCTCTTTTTCCAGCTGATAGGTTCTGACTGCCTCGTACAGGGCGTCTTTTACCTCCTGACAGTGGGAGGAGATACAGCCTGCGCCTCCGCATACCAGGACATGGCGTTTATGCTGACTGCGGCGGGACAGATATTCTTCTTTGATGATAGTCAGGTCGGCAGTATTTTTCACCTGATAAACCTGTGTGGGTGTCTCATTTATTCCGCTCATGTTATTCCTCCTCCTCATAGTAGCGTTTTAGAATCTGTTCCAGTTTATCGGGATTTACCTGTTTATATACCTGTTCGTCGATGGACATGGCGGGAGCCAGACCGCAGGAACCGATACAGCGGGCTACCTCAAAGGTAAAGATCCGGTCCTTTGTGGTCTCTCCGACTTCTACCTCCAGAAGCTCTTTTAAACGTTCCACGATCTTTTTTCCGCCGCGCACGTAGCAGGCTGTGCCGAGGCAGACCCGGATGGTGTGTTTTCCACGCGGCTGTGTGGAGAAGAAGGAGTAGAATGTGACTACCCCGGATACCTCTGCCAGCGGGATGTCCAGGCTGTCTGCAATGACCTCCTGAACCTCCAGAGGCAGATAGCCGTAAAGGCCCTGTGCCATGTGGAGCACCTGAATCAGGCTTCCCTCTTTTCCTCTGTACTCTGCTGCAAGCTCCCCAATCCGCTTCAGCAGGGCTGCTTCGCTGTGGTCACAGCCGCAGCAGCATGTCGGTGTGTTTTCGCCCATAGATAAATACCTCCTCTTTTTTGCTTGTTTATTGTGAAAAATTATACAAAGAAAAAGCGGGGGCGGCCTAAATGGCCGCTCCCGCGAAAATGGTCCCTGTATAATCTTTACAAACTTTTTTTAGATATGCTCGTTTTCGATATCGCTTATAATGCCGCAAAACCTGAATTTTCATAGAATGAACCCCCGAATTATCATCTAAAAAAATTTAAGGCAACAAAAAATAATTTATGTTTCTGATGATAGCATATCAGGATTGTATTTGTCAAGATACAATTTTTGGGGTTACAATAAAAAGATTTTATGTTCCCGGCATATGGATCGCATCTCTTCCGGCCAGATGCTTGCCTGTACCTCGCCGACATGGGCGCGGTTTAAGAGCAGCATGCACAGGCGTGACTGACCGATTCCGCCACCGATGGTATAGGGAAGTTCACCGTTCAGCAGCATCTTGTGATAAGGCAGGGTTCTGCGGTCATCACAGCCGGATTTCTTTAACTGCTCATCCAGGGAGTTTTCGTCTACACGGATTCCCATGCTGGAAATCTCCAGAGCGCAGTTTAAGTAGTCGAACCAGAACAGAATATCGCCGTTGAGCTGCCAGTCGTCATAGTCCGGCGCGCGTCCGTCATGGGGCTCGCCGCTTGCCAGCTTGTCACCAATCTTCATCAGGAAGACACAGCCGTATTCTTTGGTGACGGCATTTTCCCTCTCTTTTGGAGACAGGTCCGGGTAGCGGTCTTCCAGCTCCTGGGAGGTGATGAACGTTACTTCTTTTGGAAGATGGCGCACTGCGTCCGGGTATTTGTACCAGACCTCGTGCTGCATGTGTTTGATGATTTTAAAGATGGTGCGGACCGTGTCCTTTAATGTCTCTTCTGTCCGCTCTTCTTTGGTGATGACTTTTTCCCAGTCCCACTGGTCTACATAGCAGGAATGGAGGTTGTCAAGTTCTTCGTCGCGGCGGATAGCGTTCATATTGGTGTATAAGCCTTCTCCCGGCTGGAATCCGTATTCGCGGAGGGCGAGGCGCTTCCATTTTGCAAGGGACTGGACAACTTCGATGTCTTCTCCGGGGATTGCCATCATATCGAAGGAGACGGGGCGCTCGATGCCGTTTAAGTTGTCGTTGAGGCCGCTGCTCTTTGGAACGAATAAGGGAGCGGAGATCCGCTCTAAATTCATCTCTTTTCCAAATTCTTTCTGGAAGGTGTCGCGTATGTATTTGATTGCCTCCTGCGTCTCACGGACAGTCAGGACCGGGTCGTAGTTCTCAGGTAATATTAGTTCCATGATAATTCCCCTTTTTTAGAATTTAAAACATTGTACCATTATATCATGTTTGTGAATCGGTTAAAAGCCCTTAATTACGTAAAAACAGGCGGAAAACGCCCATCTGTCCTTTTATTGAAACCTTCTCTTTTTTATAATGGATTTATAGTAATATATTAGGAACGGGGGAAGAAATACATGAAGGTTTGCGATATTTTAATCAAAAATGCACGGGTACTGAAGCCGGATATGACGGTTTCGTCAAATCAGTTTATTGCAATAAAAGATTCCAAGATTGTGGAAACGGGAGACGGAGAGGGGCAGTATGAGGCAAAAACCGTGATGGACGACAGCCATATTTTGTGGATGCCGGGACTAACAGACGCCCATGTCCATACCAGCCAGCAATTTTTAAAAGGGAGCCTGCTGGATGAAAAACCGGTGATCTGGAAGCGGATCAACGTGCCGTTTGAGGCGTCGCTGACGGAGGAGACGATGGCGCTCAGCGCCCGGCTTGCGGGGGCTGAGATGATAAAGAACGGGACGACATCGTTTGTGGATGCGGGGGGTCCGCATGTGGAAGCGGCAGCGGAGGAATATCTGAAGATGGGGATGCGCAGCGCGCTGACCTGGCAGACGACGGACGGGGCAAAGGTACCGGACGGTCTGCGGGTGGAGACAAAGGAGGGGCTTCCCCGGCTGGAGCGGCTGTACCGGGATTATCACGGGAAGGGCGGTCTGATTCAGGTGTATTATTCCGTGACATCCTTAACTGCATGTACAGAGGAATTGTTCCGTTCTGTTTTGCTGGCGGCAAAGGAAAAAGGGATAGCGGCGGAGTGCCATATGAATGAATATGCCAGCGAGATCATGGACTTTATGGAGCGGTATCAGGTGCGTCCTTTTGAATATCTGGAACAGATCGGGGCTTTGACGGATCGGTTTGTGGCGGCTCACTGTATTATGCTTTCTGAGGCGGAAATTGAAATCATGGCGAAGCACCGTGTCAGAGCAGTGCATTGTCCGTTCAGCAATTGCGGGAAAGGAGTGCCTCCGACGCCGCGGCTGCTTGGCGCAGGGATTCCGGTGGCGTTTGGTTCGGATGGAGCGGGTCATGGAGGGCTGGACTTGTTCCGGGAGATGAGGACCTTCCGGTGCGTGATGAATGTGACACGTGGAACGGGAAGCGGGAATCCTCAGATCATGCCTGCAAGGACGCTGCTTTCGATGGCGGCAGATGGCGGAGCAAGAGCGCTGATGACGGAGAATCTGGGGCGGATTGAGGAGGGCTGTCTGGCTGACCTGATCGGAATCAACCTGGATCAGCCTCATCTGATGGGAACGGGAAGCCTGGTAAATTCTCTGGTAGAAAGCGTTTCCGGCGCAGATGTGTGCCATTCCATCATTCATGGGAAGCTGGTGATGAAAAACCGGGAGCTTTTGACGGTCGATGAAGAGAAGGTGCTTTATGAGACCGGGAAGGTGATGGGGGGACATCCGTTTTTTGGGAAGGCGGAGAGTTGGTGTTGAGTTTTTGAAGGAGGCTGGACTGTTGAAAGGGCAGCAGACAAATCCGTAGACTTGTCTGCTGCCGGCGGTATGTCCTGGATGCGTATTGTTACCATCTGTCCGGAAGCTTGACGATCCTCTGCACGTTATTCTCTTCATCCAGCCAGACCAGCAGTTTCACGGATTTCGAAATGATGCGGAAAGAGGAGAGTTCGTTCCTGCTGTAGGACATGACCGGACAGTCCTTGGGAATCTGGTAAACAGTGCCCGTCGAATCAGTTAGAATCCAGCTTTCATCTTCCTGCCACGTAAAGGAGTCTGTCAGAATATAATCCGGAGCGCTGCTGCCTTTTGGCATACCGCAGATGATAATCTCGGCGGTGGTCTGGGGCGGAATGCTTTTTGTCATCTCGGTACGGATATCCGCATAGAGAATATCTCCGGTCTGAATGGCGGCAGGCTCTGCCTGATAACCAGTTTCCCCATTTACAAACCTGGTGTCAAAGATAGAAGTATTTAACAGGATTTCTCCAGAATAGATTTCTTCAGACTGGCTTTCAACCAAAATTTTGTCAGATTCTACGGCTTTTACAATGGCCTGGATGCGGATGGTTTCTGTCTGGTCTGTTTCTATGCCGGGACCGTATGTTTCCTCAGTTTGGCTTGCGGGGGTTGTAAGGACCGGAGACTGGGCCAGCGCACTCCCGGTGCTTAATAGAGTGACAATTCCTGCAAAGCAGATAACGTATTTTATCGTTTTCATAATCGTCTCCTTATTCATGAGCTTTTGTTTTCTGTATTGTCGTTAGATTCATTGTATCATGAAGAATGGGAGATTTCTATGGTCTGGCAGTTGAAAAGTACTTGAACCCCGGATTTTTCTATAGTATAATAATTCCATTCAGCGAAGCATGCATGCGCCTGAACACAAAGTATCATTTCCCTGCAGTTG
>JAPJQL010000053.1 GCA_030825115.1 Lachnospiraceae bacterium | reverse complement strand
TTTTACATACTGTTCAATCTTCTATTTTCAAGGTTCGCTTTGTTGTTCTTTGTTGCTTCCTGTCTCAGCAGCAACTCGATTATCTTACCATGCCGCGCAACATTTGTCAACAACTTTTTTCATTTTTTCAAATCCGTTTTTCTGGATTTGTGCCCCGCTCAGCGGCGCAAAGATTATAATACCAGACCCTGCGACAAATGTCAACAACTTTTTTCATTTTCTTCCCTATTTTCTTTCAAGTATGATGTGATCGTGATGTGATCGAGTTCTTTCTTATCCGAAACACCACATAAAAACAGTTCCCGCCTACTGTTGTATCAAGCCCAATCCTTGCCCTGCACTGACGGGCGATCTCGCTGGCTATCGCAAGCCCTAATCCATACCCCTGCCCGCTGCTCCTTGCAATGTCAGCGCGGTAAAATCTCCGAAAGACTGCTTTTTTCTCTGATTCCGGTATCGGCTCGCCCTGGCTTTTCACCTGGAGGCAGACATGCCGCCTGTTTATGCGTTTCACTACAACCTCCGTCACCCCTTCCGGCGCCGAATATTTCACGGCGTTGTCCAGCAAGATCTTGAGAAGCTGGCGAATCTGCCCTTCTCCTCCCCGGACTTCCAGTTCCTCTTCAATCTGTGAAACGATCGTCTTTCGATTCTGAAAAAAGACCGTATCAAACACAAGCGCCTCTTCCACAGCCAGATCGCTGAGATTACAGTACTCCGCCTTCCGTTCCTTAACCCGTTGGGAATCGCTCCGCGCCAGCATCAAAAGATTCTCGATCAGCCCGCGCATCTCCCTGCACTCCTGGCTCATATGATCCAGCCACTTATCTACATCCACGGAGATTCCCCTGCAAGAAGCAGACAGCAGTTCGGCATTGGCGGCAATGACCGTCAACGGCGTTTTCAGTTCATGAGAGGCATCTGCAACAAACTGTTTCTGACGGCGCACCGATTCCTCTACCGGTTTCACCGCCCATTTTGCAAAGAAGCAGGAGATCAAAAGCAATCCCAGCCAAATACCTCCGCATATCACCGCCATATTCCGCATCATCCCGTCCAACATGGAGTCCTCGTAAGAAGTATCTGCAAAGGCATACAGATATCCGGTCGGATGACTGATCCTCTGGAATCGCAGATGATACTCCTTAAGCTCCCCCGATTCCAGACCGGACTCCATTCCCATACAAGCCACCCGCTCCAAAAAATCTTCCTCCTGAAACGAATTGTAAACGCCATCCAACAAAGTGATCGTTCCGTCCTGCTTTACAACGATTGAAAAATGGGGAATGCGGACATAGGAGGCCGCCTCAAAAATCTGCCCCATTGCCCCCTGTTCTACCGCGCGTTCCAATACGCTGCTGCTCTCCTGCCTGACCTGCCGTTTGACCAACATTGACCCCGCTGCCATCGCGGCCGCCAGCACCACCGTGACAAGCATCATATTGTACACCACAAATCTGACTCTCAGCCGACTCAGTTCCCTCATATACCTGAACGCTCCTTCACTGCCATATCCCCTGCCGCCAGCCGGTATCCCAGATGGCGCATGGTTACAATCGAAACATCCGATTTCAAAAAACTCAATTTTTTCCGCAAAAATGAGATATAGATTTCCACGTTATTCTCCACGGCATCCCGCCCGCTCCCCCACACCTTCTGCAAAAGCAGCTCCTTGGAAACGACCATATCCCGGTTGATAAGCAGGATCCGCATGATCTCATACTCTTTCTTTCCAAGCTGGATGCATTTCATGGGACTGCGCAGACAGAAATCAGACTGGCTCAGGGACAGATTGCCAAAAGTCAGGCAGTCGGAGAGTATCTCTCCCCGCCTCCTGACTATCGTTTTCATCACGGCAAGCAATTCCTGTCCGTCAAAAGGTTTCGTCAGATAATAATCCGCTCCCACCTCCAGTCCCCGCACCCGGTCCTCTACCTCGCTCTTCGCTGTCAGAAGCAGGACCGGGACCATGCAGCCCTTTGCCCTTGCCTCCTTCAGAATCGTCAGCCCGTCCTTTCCCGGAAGCATGATATCCAGAATGACTGCATCATAACTGCCTTCTGCCATCAGATATGCCCCGCTGATTCCGTCGGTGCACACATCCGAATCGTACCATACTTGCTTTAAGATATCCTGAATGGACTCCGCCAGCCTGCGGTTGTCCTCTACGATCAATACTCTCACGGCATCTCCCTCTTCCAGACAGATATTTCCTCTCATTGTCCCGCTTTTTCCTCTTAAAATCAAGATTTCCGCCAGAAAATTCATCCTTTTTTCACAAAGTCCTTACCGGCTCCGAATCTCTTTTCTCATAAAACTGATATAAGAACCCGCAAAGATCACAGCCGTCCCTGCAATCAGCCCCGTCATATGCGGCCATACCAGCAAAAGGCTCTGCCCCAGGGACAGATAACCGGCAACCGCACCGGACAACTGCTGCGGCAAGATTACATTCATGGAACGGACGCCGGGATTCAGAATCGTTGTCACCGCCTCGCTGTACAGATAATACGGAGACAGCCGGTTCAGATTCATCTGCAGTTCATAATAACCGGCAAGCTGCCCCAGAGATACCATGCCGCCCGCAGGATAAAACGCCCCCGCCACGATGTTGACGATCAGTGTCATAAACAGGGCAAAGAAAATCCACAGGGCAATCCCCAGCATGGCCGACGTCGCCGCATGGCGACAGATGACAGAGAACAGGATGGATAAAGCCAGCCAAAAGCTGATATAAACCCCCGTAAACACAAAAAACACGAACAGACGCCCGATTTCTTCTGCCTCCGGCAGGATTCCTGTCGCCAAAACCCCGACCGCGCCTGCAAAGAGTCCCATAGAAAATACCATGATAAATATAATCGTAGCACCCGCCAGGAATTTCCCGTTTATCACGGCGTCCCGGTACATCGGCTGGGAAACCAGGCGGTTTAAGGTCCCCTCCGAACGTTCGCTGTTGACCGCATCAAACCCAAGGGTAAGCCCCACAAATGGTCCGAGCAAAGCAATAAAAGAAGCAAAGGAGGGAATCGAATTTCCGCTCAAGGTAAACAACTGCAAAAAGATGAATTTCTGGTCGCTTCCCACCGCCGCAGGCAGGCTTGAGAGCGCGCCGTAGATCCCGGCGCAGCTTGTAAGCACGATAAGCATGAGGACGATCAAAAAGCGCCTGCTGTTCATATGGTCCGCCATCTCCTTTTGGTAGAGCGCCCTCAGACCGCTCCGCGGACAGCTTTCCCGGCGTTCCCATATTCCAAAACGTAACGTTTTTTCCATCATCTTATCCCTCTTTCTCAAAATAACGCCGATAGATTTCATCCAGGTCACTGCCCCTCTGCCGCAGGTGGGTCAGGGTGTACCCTGCATCCAGCGATTTCCTCAGCAGCTCCCGCTTTAAATCGAATCGGGAACGGACGCAGTATGCCTCTCCTTCCCGCTCCACGCTGTCTGCATTTCCCATTTCTTCCAACAGGGTTTTAAATCCCGCATCATCCGGCAGGGCGGCGACCTCCAGAACATGATATCCTTCCTGATGCACCTGGTCTGCCAATTCTTCAATCCTTCCGCAGGCAATCAGCTTCCCTTCTACAAACAGTCCCACCCGATCGCAGATTTGCTGGATCTGGTAGAGCTGGTGGGAGGAGATCAAAATCGTGCGCCCGTCCTCTCTTGCCAGTTCCTGTATCAGATGCATCAGTTCCCGCATTCCTTCCGGGTCGATGCCCAGGGTCGGCTCATCCATGATGATCACCTTCGGATTTTTCATCAGCACATCGGCAATTCCCAATCTCTGTTTCATTCCCCGCGAGTAAGTTCCCGCTTTCTGGTCAGCCGCCTCCTCCATTCCTACCCGCTTAAGCAGCGTCTCGCACCGCTCCTCGATAACATCCTCTGTCAGACCGTTCAGCCGTCCGGTGAATTTGAGATTCTCCCTTCCAGTCATATCTCCGTAAAATCCCACATTGTCCGGCAGATAACCCACAATCCGCTTTACTGCAATCGAGTCCCTGGTGCAGTCCTTTCCGTCGATCCACGCGCCTCCTTCTGTCGGCTCTGAAAGCCCGAGAAGCATCAGCGTGGTCGTCGTTTTTCCCGCTCCGTTTGGTCCCAGCAGCCCAAAGATCTCACCCTGACGGATATCCAGGTTCAGATCAGACACGGCCGTCTTCTCGCCATATCGTTTTGTCAGTCCCTCGGTATGTATGATCGCATGATGTTCTAATTCCAACTGCAGCCTCCTCCTTTCCCTGATCCGACAAATGTTCAGCGTCTTCCGTATTTTCGGAATACATATCCCAGCCCGCCTGCCGTTGCCAGGATGACTGCGACGGCCACAAGCCCCCAGAGCGTCCTTGTCTTGACCGACACACGGAAATCAGCGCTTCCCGAAGCCGCATCGCTGCTGGCGGTAAAGGAAGTGATATAATCCCCGGTAATCGTGTCAGACGCCGGTTCCACATGGGCGATGACTTCTGTCGTCGTCCCAGCCGGGATGGATGCGATCACATTGTCCTCCAAATTACTGTAGGTGACCGTCCAGCCTGTCGGAACAGACGAGTTGATCGCCACATGTTCCAGATCCACATTTCCCGTATTGGTTACATTCAGTGTCACGTTCGATTTTTTGTTGGCATAGGCGTCAAAGCTCAGCCTTCCATCCGGCGTTGACAGTTTCAGTCCATAGGTTCCGGTGATTACCACCTTTAAATCCGTTTTCAATGTCTCATCCGCCGATACAGCGCTGCAGGAAATATCATAAGTTCCCGCCGCAATATTCTCCGGCGGTACGACAGCGACTGTGATTCCCTTGCTCTGTCCGGATTCCAAATCGATTCCCGCGATTTTAGTCGCCTCAGCGGACGGGGTGAAGCTGACCATCCAACCTGCCGGGGCGTTGGAAGACAGACTGTAGGATTTTGCAGTCAGCCCGTTGTTGATCAGGGTCGTGCTGAAACTGAAGCTGGTTCCAGACGCCCCCTCCTGCTGCGGATATTCCGACGTGAAGCTGCCTGCTCCCGCTTTCTGCCCGCTCATCTGAAAGGTAAGTTCCAGACTGTCTGACGCACCGTTCTGAGAGACTGCCTGCACCGTCGCATGGTACGTCCCTTCCGTCAAATCCTTGGGGACAGTCAGGTGAAGAGTCATCACCGCCCCCTGCTCACCGCTCTTTACATGGACTCTGCTCACCTGATAGCTGCCGCCCTGCAAATATCCTTCCCAATTTTCCGGCAGGGAAACGATAGAGACATCTGCGTCCATTGCGCTTTGACTGCTATTGTCCAGACTGATCGGGATGCTTAAATTGTCTCCGGGTTTTACGGACATCCCCGGATAATCTGTCGTCACATCCAGCCCACCGGCTGCATAGACCGGCATTGCGGCAAACACCAGCAAAAAAGCCATCAAAATCCCCGTCAAAGCAACTATCATCCGCTTTTCTCTTTGCACTGCCACCGCTGTTTTTTCCATATGTTCCTCCTTCTGCCGCTCTGCGGCGCTCTGCTGATTCTTTCCAGGCTATTTTAACGCAGAAACCTTTAGCAAACCTTTAAGAAGTTTGAAAGAACTATGAACAGTTGACAAAAAACCTGGTGTCCATCCTATTTCAGGAAAAACACCAGGTTTTATATATCTTTAATATGCTATTGACCGTCTGGTAAAATTGCGTCCTTTACCAGCGATTCCATCCCTGCTAACTTTTAAGAAGGGTTGGAGGAGACCATAGCTCCGTCAGAACCTGTCACATAACCATCCGGAGTCCTTTCCCCTTCATACATCCTGCCTCTTTGTCCATCTGAAACCGGATGAAAATAGTACCATTTTCCGTCAATCCAGCGCCAGCCTGTCGCCATTGCCCCTTCTTCATCCAGATAGAACCACTTCTGGTATGAGACGTCATAAAGCCAGCCCGTTTCCATCCTGCCAAAGGTCGCCTCCTCCTGATTCAAGTAATACCAGATTCCATCCAGATACAGCCAACCGGAAGCTGCATAGGCATCGCTCTTAAAATAGTACCACAAGCCATTGATTCTTTCCCAGGAATCACGTGCATAAGTTCCGTCATCTTTCTGAAAACGCCATCCTTCGCTTTCCTGTTCCCACAAGCCATGAGCCGTATCTGCCATTGTCGGCTTTGGAGTCCTGGCAGTCACGGTATCGCTGTCATCAGAATCATGCCGGTTTCTCACCTGAATCCGGCAAACGGCTGTGCCTTCTCCCGCCCGCGCGGTGACCACTGCTGTACCCGCCTTCAAAGCGAGAACCTGCCCGTTGTGATCTACAGAAACGACATCCGGCCGGTCTGAGGAATATTGTACCGTCAGTTCTTCATCGGCTTCCACTGTCGTTTCCAGTTTTTGTGTCTCTCCCACCTTCATCACCAGACGAGACGGACTGACTGAGACTTTTGCCAAAGCCGCTTCTGTTATCTCGATCTGGCAGGACGCCCGCAGACTGGTATCTGTCAGGCTGACTGCCGTAACAGTCACATTGCCCGGTGCTACTGCAGTAAGCACCGTAGACTCTTCTCCGCTCTCAGACAGCCTGTTTCCTTCTTTCACGCTGCTGATGTCGCCGGTGAGTTCCCAATAAATCTGAGGATTGCCGGTCTGGAAGGATATGCTGTCCGAATACAATACGGCCGAAAAGTCCAGAGGAATCTCCTGTCCCTTCCTGATCTTCAAAGAAATCTTTCCATTCAAAATTTCCTCGTCCCGTGAAAGCAGGGTCATTCCCCTTGGCATCTGATTTCCATATTTCAGATAACTGGTTTCGAGGGCACCCGCTATTGCAAATGCCCAACACAGATTGCTGGCGCCCTGATGCTTCGCTTTTGTCACCAGACCGCTATCTCTGGAATCATACCGGTCAGGAAAATCCAGATTCAGCGGCTCCGCTTCAACAGAATGAATGTCATCAATCGATTTAAAACCATCCGCCCTCATTCTTCTCACCAGGGCCTCGGAATCTGCCTCCCATTTTTCTCTGGCTCTTTTGGCATTTCTGGTTTCTTCGGTATCATCTTCTAAAACTATTTCGTCCGGATCCGCTGGAGGCTCTGTTTCAGAGGGCGTAGCAATTGTGGACGGTGTGGCTGTTGTAACGCTGTGTTTTTTCTCCTCTGCCTCAGAAGGAGTAGCGACATGTTCTTTTCTATCTGCCTCAGAAGGAGTAGCAACCTGTTCTTTTTTATCTGCTTCCGGCTCCATCGCGGCATTGGATGTGGTAGCCGTTTCATACCCTTTTGCTTTTTCTTTGTTGTCCAACAGCGTGATCGCACTCTTGAGCGGGGAGTAAGTATATGCATATACACAAGGATATTCTCCCTTCCCCGACAAATCAATACACGATCCATCCTCATCCCAATCTCTGTAGATAAACGCTTTTCCTGGAATCTTCTTTGTTCCGTTTATCCAACCTGGTTCGTCGTAACTCGAAGAAAATGACAAGTTCTTGTTTTCATCCTTTGACGATAAAGCGACATGAACTTCAAAATCCGTGCTGCCGGGAATCATAATCCCTCCATCCAGCCGCATTGTATAGAGTCCGGGATATTTCAGATAGCCTGACTTCACCTTTTCTAATGGTCCATCCCCTACCCGAACCGCGATTTCATAGGATACTTCCCCAACATCAGCTGCAAAACCGACCGACCGCAATAGCTCACTTGACCCGTCATTCCTAAATTGCTGAGACACTCTCACAAAGCCGTTAGCATCGCTTTTGCCAGGCATCATGCCCCCCGCCGAGTTACTGTACAGATGGTTATAATTATCCGTCTTTTCAGGGGGAGCAATCGCTATCGGAAACTCGCTTGTTCTGCCAAAATTTGCCGACTCATAAGAGACATAGTAGAATGCAGGATAATCATCATACCCATAGGAATCCCTGCAAATCCAGGCTCCATCATGCTCTGGCATAGTCGTCTCTATAATTTTCCCATATTCATACTCATTCCCATACTCATCCTTAATCTTCTCTCTCTTGGTAAGCGTGAAATTCTCTTTTTCTATTGTGTCATCCCATCCGACAATCATCGTCGCATGACCGCCGTAAATATCAAAATCCCAATCTTTTGGTGGTGCATAAAAATATTTAAGGTCCAGTTCAGGATACCCATCCCCTTCATTTCTATCCCGGAAAGTCAAACTGTAAATTAATCCGGTATCGATGGCCCCATACGTCATGATCGCATTCTTCCAATGTTCCATATGACTTCCATCGCCGGCATTGCCCGGCAGCTGAATCACGCTCTGTCCATGAAATTCCGGTTCTGCTTTTTTATAATGGATATAATCACTGGGTGTCTCTTTCATATCTCCTTTATCATAATATGGCATCACAGATTCCTTCACAGGTCCCTGCCAATGGGCCAGATAATGCATGGCGGCAATCGGTGCATGACCCTTGTTTTTCTCTGCTTCATTTTCTACATTCATGTATCGAAAAGGAGACTCCGGATCATAAATTGTACCCGCAATATGTGCCTCAGAATAGTCCGGCATCTTCCCTGTCTGCTTTTTCCTGAAAATACGCAGTGAGTATACAGACGATTCCGTCCCCTGCTGCGGTCTGACGCGCACTGTATAAAATCCCATTTTCAGATCTGGAAACTCCAGAATCTGGCTGTATGGTTTGTTGGAAACTCCAATTATCTCCCCATCAGAGAGAAGCTCCACCCCACAAGGATATTCTGATTCCAGTGATATGGTTAGGTTCGTATTTTCCTCTAATCGAAATGAATAGCAATCCTCATTTTCTCGTGATGCAATGGAGGCTTCAATCTGGCTTGGAAATGAAATGACAACCTCTCCGTTGCTCTCTAACTCCTCCCACAGATTCCCGGCGCCAACTGCTAATCCTGACTTATCCGGAGCTGCATAAACCGGGATTGGGGCAGCTACTGCTGTCCCCTGCAAACCCAGCATCACTGTGATCAGGGTGGTTGCCGTCCATGACCTGTATTTTGTTCTTAATTCTCTCAGCATTTTGGACCACTCATTGTAATTCTTCCTTTTTTCTGTTTTCATGCCCTATAGTTCCCTCTTTGAATTTTATATACCGCAAGTCTATAAATAAAACAAACCAACTTTCCTGCTTCTTTTTCATGATAACATAAAATTTCTGATATACCAAGACTTAATAAAGCCATTGCAGTTTTACTGCGTGCTTCAATGGCTTTAAGGAAAACTGTCTACAGCTGTCTACAACATTTTCATGCAACACAAAATCATGCAACACAAAAGGCTGGAACTCCTTGTCCATCAAGGAATTTCCAGCCTTCTTACCAGAGCGCGAGACGGGACTCGAACCCTATGCCGAAAACGGCTGTCTAAATATTTCTTTAGACACTTTCAAAATTCTACCCCGCTCTACCCTAGCAAGGACAAGTAAAAGAAATCAAGAAAGCCGGAATCCCTTGTAAAATCAAGGTTCCGGCCTGAATTAAAAAGAGCGCGAGACGGGGATCGAACCCGCGACATCATCAAAAAACAACCAAAATACAGGAGGTCTGAGAGGTGCTCTTCCGTACTCTACCCCATACTCTACCCGCGTTATTAACTCTTAAGCCTGATACCATATTATAATATTGGAAATGAAAGCCGTCAAGGATTTTGGAAAAACACAGCTTGTCCTTGACGGCTTGGATTTGAATAGGATTATTCCCAAAATTGTAAGAGCTAGGAAAGAAACTTCACCTTTCCTAGCTTGATTACTTTATTATCCCCTCAGTTCAATAGGCGTAATATTAGAAGCCCCTGCTTGCGTCATATTCGTCACGGATAATCTCACTCCCCAATGGTCATTGGGTGGTGTATTATTTTGCCCATATCCTGGCCAATTACCCGGGTTAAACTCACTACCGCCACCCCCTCCGGAGGGGGTGGCTGCGTAGGATACAAAATTACACACTGTTAACGACAAGACTAATCCAACAGAAAGAATTCTACGTAGAATGCTTTTCACTACTTTAAATACTCCTTATAAGCTCCCAGATAATCTTCATACATCGGATGGTCCCATATACCTTCAGGCGGAGTTGTGGTCACCAATGTACTAGACTTTCCAAAATGGCAAAGTCCGACACAAACATAATGTCCATCTTCTGTCTTAACCACAATACCAGCATTAGTATTTACATAATTATCATAAATATCATTAGGTATACCGTTAGCTGTCAGCATCGTACTCACAAGTACAGCGGGTTCGTAGGAGTTAAACATACGCCCCTCGGCTACATAATCCGTATATGCACGGGTACCGTACGCATGATATATACCGGCACGAACAGTTACTGAAAAGTCTTTGGTAAAATGATTATTAACAGCGACAGCCACAGTGTTTATAATCGTATCGCTATTAGTTGTGTCTACCTGTGACTGTAGTGACTTTGCTACCTCCGCATATACAGATTTAAAATACTCCGGAGTAACAATCTCATATGCGGCTCGATAACGCTCTACTCCGCCGTAGGCATCCATGATTTCACTATCCTCTTCGATAGGGCCGGCATTTACATTAGCTTCTTCCTCTGTCCATCCTACGGGTACCGCACCATTATTTGGATCCCAAGGAATATTCGGAGCGCTCGTATCGGGACGAGCTGCATGCACCGGAATTGTCACCATAGTAGATGTCAGCACTGTCGCCAATGCTGTTATTAATTCTTTTCTCATAATATTATCCTCCTAACTGAGTAACTGTTTGTAAAGCTTATCAAGCCAACACCACAAGATGCAGCGGTTTCCAATCATAACATTACCACCATCGGCAACGTATTTGATGAGATGTCTAATCTCTTCAGGAAAGTTGATGTATGCATGACGCGGATATTTAATCTGCTGACACCACTTTCTTTCACACTACTTTTCCCCAAACCACTAATACCTTTATTCATATTCTTTAATATCAATTTAGTTTCAAATTCATAATGTTCTTAACTTTATATTATACCTATGTAATTATGTTGTCAACAAGAAGTCCCTTATATGCGACCTCTTTTCTTCAATTTCTCATATAATTTATTTGAAAGCTAAACTCAGGACGGTGTTATATGGAAAAAGAAACTAAAATCAAATCAGATTCAAAAATATCATTAGCCAATAATCTTCGTCTACTTCGTAAAAAACATGGTTTTTCACAAGCATATATGATTAAAGAAATGCAACTTCGCGGTTGCTCCACAAGCAAACAAAGCTATTCAAAATATGAAAAAGGACTTGCTCATATTAGTGCTTATGAAATCGTCACAATAGCTGATATTTTAGATATCCCCATAGAGATGCTATTTCAAAAAAATACGTAAGATATTATTGCCTGTCTTTTACCGGGTTTCTGGCAGGGTAAAAAGCCTATTATCTATACTGTCGTCTATCTTTTCATGAAATGATTTAGAATAGCCAATTTCAATCAGATTTTTTAAAGTTATCGCTTCTTTTTTTCTATCTGATAATTTAAAAATCTGCAAGACAGTATAGTAATTTTTATCCTTTAACAGTTTTAGATATAATTCTAAAAGAGTGGGAAAATCAGTTTCTTTAAACCATGTTCGACATAATACATTTTTGTATTTTTCTTCATTTCCGGATTCATATTTCTTATTAAAAATCTTTTTAATCATTTTATCAGTATTTATTTTATCTATGCGTTTTGTCAAAATTTCAAAACGTCTATCATTTTCTAAATCTATCAAATCCTTTATCTGATTAGTATATTCACTTATTAATTTTCTCCAATAGACATTACACTTCATATATTTCATGATTATTATTTCTTCATTTAATGTAATTCCATTAAAAAATTCCTTATTCCACCAAAGACGAACACATATTTCCAAATCTTGTTTTCTAAATAGCTGCTCCAAATCTTGCATGGCTGTATTATCTACCAGCTCCTGTATGGTTGTATTATCTACTGTTTGACTTTTATTAATTTTACTTAATTCCTCCGCATACTCAGGAACGTAAGTTTCTTTTGAAATCCCTAACCACACTACAAGTAAATAAAGCTGTGCAATATTGAGATTATGTTTCTTATCATTAGGATTTTTTATTTTTTCTATGTATCTGGGATATTTACCCCCTATATGATATTTTAGCTTTTCCTCTGCTTTCTCCTCACAATAATATTCATCTAAGTCATCATCTTCACAAGGTTCATATAAACTATAGCCAAAATTATCAAAAAATTCTTTAGTGCTATTGATATCTTCTAATTCCCTTATAAATACTTCATATTCAGGTCTGTTAAAAATTTGCAAGGTTCTTTCTTTCGGTACTGATCTATACCTCTTTTTTAATATAAGCGCTTTTTCAATATCCCAATCTGAACATTTCATATTTATTACTCCTTTCGTTATACCTTCTTTCATTATAACATAATACCTTCGGACACAGCCGTTGGTGTCCAACAAGAAATTTATAATATGATATTCTAAGATCACCGACAGGGACAACACAACTTCGCGAAGTTTTTACATATAAAAAATACCAAATATCAATGTGATCTTTAGAAAGGAGATATGGCAAATGGATACCAGTACAAGTATCGCTATGAGCCTCCTGACGCTAGGAATTATCTTGCGTGAACGAGTCAGCGGAGAAGACGAAGCGTTAAAGCGCTTGTTGGTAGAGATTAAGAATGACGGCAAATCAGTAAACTATTGCCACATCAACGAAATCCTCAATATCAGAAGCAATGAACTTTATACTATCAAAGAGGAAATAGATGGCCTAATTAGTCGTGTCAACTCGCACGATATTGTCGACGATCTCAGATCAATGCGCGAAGAGTTGCTCGAATTGGCAATTCATCTCTTGTATCGTCAAGCTGAATTTCAAGACTATTTATTTTGCCCTGCTCTTCAGAAACCCGAGCATAGTAATTAACTAAAATCTCGCGGGGAAGTTGGGCGTTCCGCTTCCCCGCATCTCCCTTAATCAATAGAACATCACCCGGGAATGTTCTGCCGGAAAGGGGTAACATGAAACTAACGAAATATTTCGGTGTAATTCCGAACAACAAAAATCACAAAGGAGAATTAACTATGTTAGTAAAGACATCTGCTAAAATCTTAAATGCCAAGAGAAACCGGTTTACAGGGAAAGACGGTGTAGAGCATGAATCTTTCAAGATCACATTCAGCCAGGACAATGATAATATCGTCGGCGAGTCAAACGTAAGCCAGGAGGTATTTAACGCAGTTGAGAAGGGGAAGGAATACGAACTGACTGGCGAATATCGTCAGACTAGGAACAGAAACTACATTTCATGGACGGCTGCAAAACCGCTCTTAAACAACAGCAAAGCTGTGACACCTTAAAGGAGGTGCAATGTAATGAAAGAATCCATTAAGAAAGTTTGGAAGTCTGCAAAGGAAACGGTAACGAATGGGCTGGAAACAGCCCGTTCCACCGGACTTCCACGAAAAATCATTTTGATTCTTCTGGGGGCTGCCTCTTGTATTATAGTAGTTATCCTCTTTATGAAAACGCTGGGATATTTATTTGATACCATATATTCCTTCGTCAACAGACACTTTTACGGTGTAGCAGCTACGGCCGCCGGCGGCTCCTGTGTTGCGCTGCAATACTACAAGAAGAAAGAGGAACGGGAACGGAAAATGGCGGAACTACAACATGGAAGTGACGCACAGAAAGAAAGATTCTGTAAAGGCTGCTACCAAACCATTGGGAACTGGCTGTACAGTGGAATTTTTTCTGCTCCTAATTTTAGCGCCCTTACCTCCTGCCAAAGACCGCTCCGTCCGGCTGACATGGGCAATCCAACGCTTGACGCATACACATACCGCGGTATGATGTACCACAGATACATGATTCCTAAAATAGATACGGAGAATCTCGACACCGCATTAATACGTTCTGCTGTCCAAGGTTTGATAGATCAGCATATCAGGACAAATGGACTTCCCCCGCTGATAGAACGTTCAGAAAACAATATGCTCTATGTAGACAAGGCAGAAGACATGAAAACTTATGTCACCTTAACACTGGTATTGTCCTTCGATGACAGCTATATTGAACGCGTAGCCTATGAAAATGCCATGACTGAAGTACTTAACCAGACATATGGAAACCGCACTTTACAGGATAGCGACTATCATGACTGATGGAATCATTACGCCCTTTGTAGATGAATACTTCTGGCAAAATAATATTACCCGATGGGTACAGCTAGACATGCGTGCAAGTAGCCGAATGCTCGTTAGCGGGCCATCAGGTTCAGGCAAGACCACCCTTTGTTTAGGACTGTTAAGCAAAACCTCACGTCATTTAAAAAATTGCCAAATTTTTCTATTGGACTATAAAAACGTCGATTTTTCCTTCTTAGAGGGTGCAAAGCACTATTTCAAATATAATGACTGTTTAGAAGGGTTCACGCAATTTTATAATATATTTGAAGAACGGCTCAGCCATAACGATACATATAACTGGCTTATCCTTTATATAGACGAGTATCCTTCTTGGCTATTATCATTTTCTTCAAAAGAGCAAAAGGAAATCATGTCCAAAATGGCACGGCTTCTTAATCTCAGCCGTGCAAAACAAATTCATATCATAGTTTCTGCACAGAAGCCTCTTAGTGAATTATTTTCTACTGGCAGCAGAGAATCTTTTTCACATAAAATTCTCTTACAGGCTCCCAGCCGTGAAACTGTAAATATGCTCATGCCAAATTTTAAAGAAGAGATTGAGACATGCCCTACCGGAGTGGGATATTATACTGTCAATGATGATAAGCTGACAAAAATACGTGTCCCATTCCCCCGTAATATCAAAGCAATGCACGACGATCTTTGGAGCGCAGTAAACAGATAGCAAGATTTTCAAGGCGTCCGCCATGCGGAGCATGGCGGGCAAGCCTTGAAAGCCTAAAGGCTTAGTATTAACCTTTAGGCCACCTCTGTGTTAAGTGTTATTTTATGCTATTTTTTTAACATTATTTTAGTTGAAAGGAGATGAAAAAAGCATTGTCAACCCGTACAAGACGAATGCAGATAACTTGTAACAATCCTTTGGAAAAAGGATTTACTGCTGATAAAATCAAAGAAACCATGAAAAAATGGAAAACCGAATATTACTGTTTCTGTTACGAAACCGGAGAACAAGGTACCCATCATTTCCACTTATATGTAAAATTTAAAAATCCTCAATCTGTATCTGCGATATCTAAGCAATTTGCTAATTCACACATTGAGGTGATAAGAAATTCAACATCACAGGAAAACCGTGACTATACGAGGAAAGAAGGCGCCTATCTTGACAGTGAGAAAAAATCAACAAATCACATAGAAACATTTTATGAATCCTGCGAATGCCCCGACGATGGAAAAGATAATCAGGGACACCGATCTGACATTGATACCATGATTACGCTTATACAAGATGGAGCCTCTAATCTGGAAGTCGTTCAGGCAGTTCCTTCCCTAGCACTTCACTTACCCGCAGTAGAACAATATCGTCAGGCATTTTGGGAAGATAAGGGGAAAGAATACCGTAACATGACAGTCACTTATATTTACGGCAAGACCCGTACAGGGAAGACCTCCTATGTATATCAAACACACGATGCCAGTGAAATCTATTCTGTCGTTGACTATAAAGGCTCTGGCATATGGGATAAATACGACACAGCCAGAACCCGGATTCTACTGTTAGATGAATACAGAAGCGCTCTGCCGTTCTCGTTAATTCTTGCGTTATGTGATGGTCAGCCATTAACATTAAACTGCCGCTATGCAAACCGCGTATGCCTCCATGATACAGTTTACATAGTATCGAATATCTCACTTTTAGATCAGTACCCTAATATCCAAAAAGAAGAGCCAGAATCATGGAAAGCATTTCTCGCCCGTATTAATCGGGTAAGACACTACTATGACTTAGGAAAATTTAAAGATTATACGGTAAGTGAATATCTGCAAATGGAACAGCACCCACGGTTATCACACGAGTTTGAATCATGCGATACTGGGAACACGCCTTTCACAGACGCTCAGGGGCTACAGTTAGAACTTCCCTTAACCGCAGCTAAAGAAAGTACAGGAATACACCATGGAAACGATAACCCTTTACTTTAGCCCGTCAGAACTGGCTAAAATCCGCGGGGTAAGACTGACAGATATTTTTAAAGAAATACATCAGCATACCCTCCCGTATTATCTGACAAAAAACGGTATCAAGATACCGGTTACTTATTATCTTAAATGATTTATCTGATACAACTTGCTTTATAACTAAAACATACCTATAACTTCAGAATAGATTTATTATAAAAATACGCAAACAAACCATTAAAATACATTTCAGCAAGCTGTATCATCTCGAAAGGATGGTACATTTTTTGTGTATTTTGAACAATAAAAGCGAAACAAATGCCACTAAAATATGGACAAATTTAGTAAAATGTGATATAATGAATATAAATACGGAAGAGCTTCTCGAATTAATCGATATGACAAAACAAGAGAAAAAAGAGAATGCAATTCTTAAAGAGCACATTGAAAACTTTTACCATATCTGGACTAATGAAAAAGGGGTACATTTATCTTATCTGCCGGATTCAACCAAACCAAAGGGACGGAAACCCGTTACTGCGTCCACTCGGGAAAAGCTGGAGCGAAAAATCATTGACTTTTATTTAAACCTGGAAAGTCAGGATCAGGAAATGCAAAAGAAAAACCAGTTGTCTACTCTGGCTGCTATTTATCCTTTATGGCTGAAAATTAAAGGTCTGGAAACAAATGCAACCAGTTATATCCGCAGGATCGACAACGACTGGAATGCTTACTACAAAGATGATCCTATTATTAATCAGGATATAAGGACTTTTACTAAAGCGTCGCTGAAAGAGTGGGCTTTAACTAAAATAAGAGAAAAATCTCTTACCAAAAACCAGTACTATAATATGTCCATGATTATGCGGCAGAGCCTTACCTATGCTGTAGATCATGAATTGCTTTCTTCCAATCCTTTTAATGAATTCAAGATTGATGGAAAGCTTTTTAGAAAGGTTAAGAAACCAGAAGACAGCACTCAGGTATTTCTGACTTCTGAGCGTCCTTTAATCGAAGCCGAAGCATGGCAGGAGTTCGACGAAAAAGGGTGTACCTCTGCTCTTGCTATCCCCCTTGCATTTCAGACGGGGGTACGTTTAGGTGAACTGATCGCCATAAAAGAGACTGATATCTCCGCTGATGGCAAGTATCTCCATATTCATCGAATGGTACAGAAGCAGGAACGGCAACGGCCTGACGGCACATGGTACCCGGCCGTATGGGTTACTGTGGAGCACACAAAGAGTTCCGCCGGTGACCGTGATGTGTACCTTACAAAAGAAGCACGCCGCATTATTAAAATCATTCTGGATACAAACAAAGAGAATGGATTTTATGACCATGATTTTCTATTCATACACGGTGGGGAAAGAATTACTCCGCGTGCCGTTGATACGCGTATCCGCAAGTATTGCGATCATATCAACATAAACAGGAAAAGCACTCATAAGATCAGAAAGTCTTATATCTCCTCTCTTCTTGATGCAGGAATCAACATTAATGAGATACGGCGACAAGTAGGCCATGAGGACGAGAGAACAACATTACATAACTATGCTTTTAATCGTGCGACTACTGCGGAAAATGAATCCGATATGGAAAAAGCCCTTGCAAGTTAAGGTCTACCCTATTCTACCCCATATATTATCACTAGGATAGACTAAAAAAAGCCGGAACCCCGCATAAATACAGGCTTCCGGCCACTTAATAGAAAGAGCGCGAGACGGGACTCGAACCCGCGACCCCGACCTTGGCAAGGTCGTACT
>JAPJQL010000052.1 GCA_030825115.1 Lachnospiraceae bacterium | reverse complement strand
TAGTGGGAGCAGCAGGGGTTATGTTATATGAGGCAGGGATGCTGCTGGATATGATTGGTCCCAAGATCGTGGAATCCTCAAAGAATGCGTTCCAGGCATTTCGGAATTGGGTTAGTAATGCGTTTAAGGGGGGAAGTGGAACTTTACAGAGGCCAGGAAAACGCAATATTATTGACAATATGGGCGAAATAGCTGATGATATTGTTAACATCAATAAAAAATATTCTGATGGCCATCAAATGAATAATAGTGTTAAAAATATATTGAATTCCGCCTCCTATTATGATGATCCATATGAGCAAGTGGCAGCAGTAACTCGTAGTATCACAGATCATGCATTTGCCAATGGTAATAAACGAACAGCTATGGATACTATGAATATGTTGATAGATGATTTTGGCTTAAATGACACACTAACAGATGCTCAAAAATGGGATTTAATTTATGATATTGCAGAAGGGAGATTGAATAGTGTTTCAGAAATTGCTAAAATTCTTAGTGGAAACTGAGAGTATATTATTGATAAAATATGATGGTGAACGAGAAAAGAACAAATATACAGTTAAACTAATATATAATGACTTGAGGTTAGGCTCTTTAGGTAAAGATTCTGATGAACCACAAGAAGTTATTAAGGATATCTTTGATAATCAAGTTGAAATATCAGTAAACGATGCACTATCAGTATACTGGAAAATAGCTGATATCATAAAACAATCTTTAGATTTAAAATATGGCTCTAAATCTATTATCACTATAACGATAAAAAGAGAAAATAATTGTTTAAGTTATAATTTTCATGTACAATCAAAAGATATTACAAAGCACGGCTCTGTAGTAAATTTGGATGATTTGGTGCTTGGTATAATTAACAATTAATCATGAGGTGGTGTAATGCAATTTAGTATGCTTACTTATCAAGACATTTTAGATATTAATTTATGGTGTCAGATAGTTACTTCGGACACTGTGAACCCAACATATGGGATAAAAGATGATAATTTATTGAAATCTATTCCCCGAGCAATTGTCCAAAATTTTGGTGGAAAAGATATTTACCCGACAGTTCATGATAAATGTTCCTATCTATGGTATTCTTTATCTCAATATCATTGTTTTGTTGATGGGAATAAAAGAACAGCATTGGTAACAACGATAGCTTTATTAGCACTGAATGGCTACAATTTTAAAATGAATTATGATGACCTGTATGATGTATGTATTGCCCTGGCAAGCAGTAAGTTAAATGATGATGAAATTAAAAGTTATTTAATAAATCATACAAATAAAATCAGTGAAAAAACGGATAAGCAATTCGATAGTGTCGAAAAAATATTAAACTATTTAAGTACAGATGTTGAGTTTATTGTTGTTTTAGAAAGATTAGCACACTAAATAGTAAATGTAAGTTAGCATGGTCCTTGTTTTCATATAAAAGCACAGATGTTAGATGGCTGTGCTTTTTGTATGTAGATTATAATCTGTGAATGAATTTCATTACCTGAATGCTATCAAAAACACCTTGCTGATAAAAAAATAGTTTATCAGTGTTAAACATATCAATCAGGTCATCAATATAGCTTTGAATCAAATCGTGCTCTTGTTTAGGTAAGAAACTGATAAATTGTGCGGTAGCATATTCGGGCTCAAGTATTTTATCAAATATTTTAGACGATTTTTACGACATGACCTTCTGACAGTTTTGGTCACGATTAGCATGCATCGTAAGCGCCTAAATATTGTATGGTTAGCCTAAGAACCGTTCCCGCGACAAAGAAAAATTCCTGCGCGGGCATGAAAGTGACATTATCCTTTTTGAAGCGGTTGCAAAGGCTCTGAATGCGTCCGGTGTATCCGGCAAGCTTCCCGATCCGGCAAAGCTCAAAACAGACTACAAACGCCTTGCCGCAGAAAAGGATGGGCTGTATGCAGAGTATGGCAAGCTGAAAAAACAGCTTCGGGAATACGATGCAGTCAAGCAGAACATCGACAGCATTTTGCACCCTACACAGGGGCGTGAACAGGAAAAAGCGTTGTAATTGTCGCTGACAATCACACATTATTTACGATTCAGATAATGTGTGTTTGTCAAGAAAGTGAGGTGGCAGCTATGAATGATAAGGAAACGATAAAAGAACTGTTGGGAGCATCAACGGACGGAACGATCACCGCAGAACAGGTGACAGCCGCAGGGCTGCACCGCAGCGTGTTACAGGAACTTGTAGACAGTGGGGAGCTGTACCGTTTTGGGCGCGGCTTATATGTGCGCAGCAATGCGTGGGAAGATGATTTTTACCTCTTGCAGCGCAAGTATGGGCGCGGTATCTATTCCCATGATACCGCCCTGTATCTGCTGGGCTATTCTGACCGCACCCCAGCGCAATATACAATGACTTTCCCAAAGGGCTATAATTCCCCGTCCTTGAAGCAGGAAAGCATTTTGATAAAGCGCGTTGTGCCAGAGAATTATTCTCTGGGCGTGATCGAAATAAGCTCCCCCAGCGGTAATCCACTTCGGATTTATGATTTGGAAAGAACGCTGTGCGACATTCTGCGCGGCAGCGGCAGCGACATTCAAATCATTACAAGCGCAATGAAACGCTATGCGGCTTCCAAAGAAAAAGACATCCACAAACTATTGCAGTATGCAGAGCAGCTTCGTGTGAAGCCCAAAGTGCTGCGCTATATGGAGGTACTACTATGATTACCAAAAACCCAATGCAGCTAAAGGCATTTATCAAAAAGAAAGCAGCGGAGAAAAGCATATCTGCCCAGCTCGTCATGCAGAACTATATGCTGGAAAGAGTTCTGGAACGGATTTCACTTTCCCCGTACAAGTACAATTTCATTCTCAAAGGCGGTTTTCTCATTTCCGCAATCGTCGGCTTGGACACGCGGGCAACGATGGATTTAGATACTACTATCAAGGGTTTTACGCCAGCACACTAGAATGGGCAGGCACCCGGCAAGCCGTTCAAGACTACCCATGACGAGCAGATTAAACTGGTGTCCTCTTTTGACGGGCTTGACCTTACTGCACTGGCGGGGATTGACGAGGAACTGCGGGAGCTGGTAAAAGGCTCCCTCTTTATTGACACAGCCCGCACGGACGCCCTCTGCGCCGCTCTGCGGGGGCGCGTGGAGCGGCTGGCTCAAACGCCGGAGTTTTTCCCCGGTGGATGACCACACAGCTGATATAGAGGAGGATGTGGCGTACAGCGGAGAGGAATCGGAACGATGAAAAGATAAAGAGGACTGCAGACAATCCATCAAATACAGTGCCGCCCGGAAGTGATGAAAACCACTTCCGGGCGGCGTTTTGCGTCTGGCAGAAGGTGAGAAAAATGTGGATACAATCCGCTTATGCGTGGGATGAGTGATTCACTTCCTGAGATGGGTCATTGGCAAGGTTTAACTGCAGCAGACATCAGAATCTGTTACAATGTCAGCAACAGAGAGATGATGCAATTGGAAGGAGGAAAAGGCAGATGTGGGAAGAGAAGAGGCAAAACAGTGTCAGGATACCGCTTCGGAATACACAGAGCAGTTTTTCATCTGCGGCCGCAAAGTGCGGAAACCAATGGGGTGTGATGCAGCTGGAAGGCCCGGAGAAAACAGTAAAATCAAAGTTCACTCCGGAGGAGGATGCACGGCTGCAGGAGCTTGTAGCGAAGTTTGGAAGTGATAACTGGACAGCAATTGCACAGAACATGGACGGCAGAACTCCGAGGCAATGCCGGGAACGTTGGAAACATTATCTAAGTGGACTTGACAGCCAGACACCATGGACAGAAGAGGAGCAGACGCTGCTGAACAAAAAAGTCGAGGAGTGTGGTTGGAAATGGGGAGTTATTGCCCGGTTTTTTCCGAATCGGACGCCCCAGACTCTGAGGAACCATTATGAAGCCAGGAAAAAGAAGGAATGGAAAGGATACGATGTACAGATTAATGATACATTGGAGGAACGGGTAGAGTACTATCGCAGGAACCGCCCGTCTTTCCCCGCCGGGTTTGTGCAGCAGGTATGGCAGGCAGGCAATCCGGTTGACATGGGAGACGGAAGACAGATGGTCCGTGATGCCAACACTCCAAATCCGATTGTCTGGGACATGATGAGCGACCGGTTCGGCAATTTTGATTTGGGGCATATATTTGGCCATGAATACAGGCGTGTGCTGGACGATTTTGCAAATGAACGCATCACAGAAGAGCAATTCCTGGAAGAATACAGGAATCCGGATAACTATCAGATTGAGCAGAGCAGCATGAACCGGAAGCATATATTTGAAAAGAAGTAACAGGAGATCTGCACTTTCTCCATCACAATCCCCGGTCCTGCAAAATAATTACAAAACACATTGACAATTATCTATGTGTTGCATATAATAACACATAGATAAATATCAATGTGAGGAGCTGATTATGAATACGATCGATGTAGCTTTTATTTGCAGGGCGTTGGGTGATTCCAACCGCCTGCATATTGTACAAATGTTGTCTGACGGTGAAAAATGTGCTTGCAGGTTGTTGGAACAATTTGAAATTACACAGCCAACCTTATCTCATCATATGAAAATTCTCTGTGAGTGCGGGCTGGTAGATGTACGAAAAGAGGGCAAGTGGAGTCATTACTCCCTGAACAGTGAAACACTAGCCGCTTTCAAGCTGTTTATTGAATGCATTTCCTGTTCAACGGAAGATACGAGGGGGGATTGCCGATGATTTGGGATTTCATTCAAAATCAAGTCCTTGGCATGAAATGGCTCAATGGGTTGGTTGGCAGGGGGCTTTCTGCCGCAGGACTGGATATAAGCAGCCGTATTGGCGGAAGCATTCAGTTTTTTATCTATGACACGTTGAAAATTACGGTTCTGCTCTGTTTCCTGATATTTTTAATCAGTTATATACAGAGTTATTTTCCGCCGGAGCGGAGCAAAAAGATACTTGGTCGGTTTCATGGTATTTGGGCGAATATGATTTCTGCTTTGTTAGGGACTGTGACGCCATTTTGTTCCTGTTCGTCTATACCATTGTTTATCGGGTTTACCAGTGCGGGGCTGCCTTTGGGCGTGACATTCTCATTTTTGATTTCCTCACCCATGGTGGATTTAGGCAGTCTTGTTCTTCTGATGAGTATATTCGGAGTCAGGGTTGCTGTGATCTACGTTGCTGTGGGACTTGTTATTGCAGTGCTGGGTGGCACGATCATTGAAAAGCTGCACGTGGAAAAGTACGTAGAGAGTTTTATTTTTACGGCTGGCAGCGTGGACATAGAATCGCCTGACCTGACAAGGAAGGACCGGCTGGTTTATGCAAAAGAGCAAATGTTTTCTACCTTTAAAAAAGTGTTTCCATATATTCTTGCAGGAGTAGGGATCGGGGCAATCATACACAACTGGATTCCTGAATACTGGGTTGAAATGGCGCTCGGCAGCAGCAATTTCTTTGGCGTCATGATTGCCACACTGGTGGGCATTCCAATGTATGCTGATATTTTTGGTACAATTCCGATTGCAGAAGCCCTGCTTTATAAAGGCGCACAGCTTGGAACGATTTTGGCTTTTATGATGGCTGTCACGACGCTCAGCCTGCCGTCCATGGTTATGCTGAAAAAGGCTGTGAAGCCAAGGCTGCTGGCGTTATTCATCGGAATCTGTGCTGCTGGAATCATCATTGTGGGATATTTTTTCAACGCAATTCAATCGTTTATTATATAAAAAATCATAAAAAAGGAGAGATTGACGATGGCTTTATCTGGAAAGGTTAAGATTCTTGGCTCTGGCTGTGCAAAATGCAATCAGCTTGAAGCTGCCACCCGTGAGGCGCTTGCCCAGCTTGGGATGGAGGCTGCCATTGACCATGTGACAGATTTTACGCAGATTGCCGCCTACGGAGTAATGACGACTCCGGCGCTTGTGGTAGATGGGAAAGTGGTGTCTTATGGGAAAGTCCTCAAAACCGGGGAAGTGGTGAAACTATTGCAAAAGGTGCGGGGGTAATATGGTAAACAGAAAACTTAAAGTGGCATTTATCTGCGTTCACAATTCTTGTCGCAGCCAGATTGCAGAGGCTCTAGGCAAGCACTTGGCCTCGGATGTGTTTGAATGCTATTCAGCCGGAACGGAAACAAAGCCTCAGATCAATCAGGATGCGGTACGGCTGATGAAGCAGCTCTATGGCATTGATATGGAGCAGACGCAATACAGCAAGCTGCTGGAGGAGCTGCCTGCTGTGGATATCCTTATAACGATGGGATGCAATGTCGTTTGCCCATATCTTCCCTGTAAACACAGGGAGGATTGGGGGCTGGACGATCCAACAGGAAAAGGAGACACGGCTTTTTTCAGTACAATCCATCAGATAGAATTGCACATAAAACGACTGCAGGAAAAAATCATAGACAGCTTCGACGCCTGCGAAATTTATTAAATGTAATTATTAAAACGTGCAACGCCGCCAGGTGGAAAATGACAGTGTAAAAGCGACGATAGAAATTTCATCCAGGCCGGATCGGAACAATCCGAAATCCAGTGTGATGACGGCGTGGAGCGTGGTGGCCCTTCTTCAAAACCTGCTGTCCCCGATCCAGCTGTTTTAAGCGTCCTTACACCGGAGGTTTTCACCGCTTCGGACGATACAAGACTTCATTCACCGTATACACCGTCACAAATGCATTTTTATCCACTTTCATCACATAATTCATCAGCGTCACATATTCATTCTTATCCACGATCGCGATGATCTCGGTCCGGCGTTTCCCGTCATAAGCCCCGATCGCCTCATAGATCGTCGCTCCGCTGTGCAGATGGTGAAGGATAAATTCCCGGATCTCCTGTTCCTGTTCGGAGATGATGCAGACCCGTTTTTTGGCGTGGAGTCCAAAGATAAAATGGTCCAGCACGATGCCGTTTAAGTACGTGCCCAGCACGCTGAGCACCACGGTTTTCTTGTCGTACACAAGCGCCGAAGACAGGGCGACGCACATGCCGGCGAGCGACATGGCTTTTCCCAGTTCCATGTGCAGATACTGGTTTAAAAACTTTGCCACGATATCCAGGCCGCCCGAGGACGCATTCTGGTTAAACAAGATGGCAAGCCCGATGCTCACCACAAAGATGTAGCAGAGTGTATCTAAAAATGCATCATTTGTAACGGACTGGTTGTCCGGGAACGCAAATTCCAGGATGGCAAGCACGACCGGGAGCAGAAACGAAGTGTAGACGGTCTTTGCGCCAAATTCCCGGCCGAGAAAGAGAAAACCAAGGATAAGAAGGAAGCCGTTCAGGATAAATGTTATCGAAGATATGCTGAACGGCACAACGTTTCCCAGTACGATCGCAAGGCCTGATATGCTCCCGACCGACACATGGCTTGGTATCAAAAAGAAAAATACGGCCGCAGCAACGATGACGGTCGCAAATGTAATGATGAAAAACTCCCTGACAGTTTCCCTGTATTTCATGATCAAAACCTCCTGTGAATCTTATCAGTAATCAATCCCCCGGAGCGCCACGTTTTCCACGTAAGGCGCCACGATCTTTGCAAATTCCAGCAGCTCTTCCTTTGTAAAGCCGGAAAAGCCCTCCGGCTGCAGGACCAGTTCCGAGGCCGCGTAGTTTTGCAGGTAGTACTGCCTGCACCCTTCGATCCAGGGGCCGATCTGGCGGAAATCCTCTGTCGTGTGCAGCCCTTTCACAGCGGTCGTCCGAAATTCGAAGGGGAGGGTCCCCGCTTTCAGCCATGCCACGCTTTCTTTCACGGTGGCCAGATCCATTCCCAAAACGCCGCAGGCCCGCGGATAGTGTTCTGGCGCCGCCTTGATATCCATCGCCACATAATCCAGCAGCCCTTTGTCCGCCAGGCCTTTCATCACTTCCGGCATGCTGCCGTTGGTATCCAGCTTCACCAGAAGCCCCAGGCTGCGTACTTCCCGGATGAAATCTTCCAGCGCCTCCGGCTGCAGGGTGGGTTCTCCGCCTGTGATACATACGCCCTCAAGTATCTTTTTGCGTTTGGTCAGGAAAGAGATCACTTCTTCTCTGCCGTATTGTGCCTCGGCATCCCCGCCCAGCAGCTCTGCATTGTGGCAGAACGGGCAGCGGAAATTGCAGCCGCCCAGAAAAATCGTGGCGGCGACATGGCCGGGATAGTCTAACAGGGTTGTTTTTTGTAACCCGCATATCTTGATTGCTTTCATTTTTTCATTTCCATTTCTGTTTATTTCGTTTATACTATTCTTTAATGCAGTATAACACGTCCCGGGAAAAACGGACAGAAAATTTAGCGAAAATATTGTGAGAGGAATATCATGGCACGTTTGACGACAGACGAAAAATATATGAAAGAGGCCATCCGCCAGGCGAAAAAAGCATCGGCGCTGGGGGAGGTCCCCATCGGCTGTGTGATCGAGTATGAAGGGAAGATCATCGGACGCGGCTATAACCGCAGGATGGTGGACAAGACGGTGCTGGCCCACGCTGAGATCATAGCCATACGAAAGGCCTGTAAAAAAATGGGCGACTGGCGGCTGGAAGGCTGCACGATGTATGTCACGCTGGAACCCTGCCCCATGTGTGCGGGGGCGATCGTGCAGGCGCGGATCCCGACCGTGGTCATCGGCTCTATGAACCCCAAAGCGGGATGCGCCGGCTCTGTCATGGATCTGCTCCATGAAGACGGTTTTAACCATCAGGCAGAGACGCGGACGCAGGTGCTCGGGGAGGAGTGTTCCGCTATGCTTTCCGACTTTTTCCGCGAGCTGAGAAAAAAGAAGGCTGAGAGGAAGGCGGCGCAGTCTGCCGGAGCTTCCGATATAGCCGGTAAACCATCAAAACCGAACTGATGGTAAAAAAGATTTCCAGCGCGCTGCTGACGATTCCTGCCAGCACAAGCAAAAATGCAGAAAACAGCGTGATGCCGGCCAGTCCGGCCAGATAAGGGCGGTAAGCTTCCTTGTCCCGCCGGTACAGCCGCCACACGATCAGGTAGAGGCAGATCATCAGGCAGACAGCCGCCACAAATGCGAACACGATATGGAGAAATGCCTTCAGCGGCAGCTCTTCGGGCAGGTATGGCGTGGTGATGGCAAACACCAGCAGCACCAGCGATGTCGTGATCAGCCAGGCGCCCCGTGGTTTTTCCGGCATGAGCCGGACGATCCGGCGCAGGCACCAGAAGAAATAGATCCCGACGATCAGCCCCCACAGGACAAACTCCTCCTTGCGGCCAAACAGGTTGCCGATCACAGAAAAGTTCGTGGTAAACCAGTTGCTTCCCTGGACGAACCAGACCGTATAGAGCGGAATCAGAATATATGCAGTAAAACCGAGAAACATGAATAACCCTCCGTTTTTTCGGGATGATAGAGCAATAGTAAGAGTATATCAGAAATTCCTGAAAATGATTCTTATATTTTTATGAGATTCCAAAACTTAGTCTAAAAAAAATATAAACAAAATTTTACAAAAAATCCGATCAGTGCCAATCAAAACGAAGGGCTTCCCCGAACTTGACAAAACAGCACTGCTAAGGTATACTTAACGAGCAAAACAACCACAACGTAGTCAAAAAGCTTCCGTGCAGCCGGGGAGATAGCGGTGCCCTGTACCTGCAATCCGCTCCAGCAGGGGTGATATCCCGCCTCGGATGCGTTCTTGCAGGGCTGCCCCTGATAAGCGGCGTTGACGTTTGGGTCTTGCGCAACAGAACTCCATGAACCGTGTCAGGGCAGGAATGCAGCAGCACTAAGTGGAACCTTCTGTGTGCCGCGAGGCAGCCTGGACCGAGCTGGCTGTCAGGGTAACGCCTGTGAGCCGCATACAAAGCGGGATGCACGGATTTAAAAGAATATAACTGCAAAAAAGCAGAGTGGCAGGAACCGGCGGCATGGGAACATGTAAGCCGGTTCTTTCCATTATATCCGGACGCCGGATCAGGCGTAAGAAAAAATAAAGAAAAATGACAAAAGACCGACGCAAAATAAGGGAATAAACCAATGGACAAACCGAACGCGCTTGTATTATAATAACAAAATGGGTGTAGTATAGCCAAATGATAGTTTTCGATGAGAAAGGGCGTGACTTCTATGAGAATTGGAATGTTAACCAGTGGCGGCGACTGCCAGAGCCTGAACGCAACGATGCGGGGCGTAGCGAAGTCCCTTTATAAGATGTTTGACGATGTAGAGATTGTAGGATTTGAAGATGGATACAAAGGACTCATGTATGCGGATTACCAGATCATGAAACCATCTGATTTTTCGGGAATTCTGACAAAAGGCGGTACCATTCTCGGTACTTCGAGACAGCCGTTCAAGCTGATGCGTACACCGGATGAGAACGGGCTGGATAAAGTAGAAGCCATGAAGCACACATACCGCAAGCTGAAGCTGGAATGCCTGGTTGTGCTTGGCGGCAACGGAAGCCAGAAGACGGCGAACCTGCTCCGGGAAGAGGGGTTAAACATCGTGTCCCTGCCAAAGACCATCGATAACGACCTTTGGGGTACGGATATGACATTTGGATTCCAGAGCGCCGTAAATGTTGCGACAAATGCTATTGACTGTATCCATACGACTGCGGCATCCCACGGACGCGTATTTATCGTGGAGGTCATGGGGCACAAGGTGGGGTGGCTGACCCTGCATGCCGGGATTGCCGGCGGCGCGGATATCATCCTTCTTCCGGAGATTCCATACGACATCAATGCCGTGGTGGGAGCGATTCGCGAGAGGACCAGACAGGGCAAGCGTTTTTCTATCCTGGCGGTGGCAGAGGGAGCTATTTCCAAGGAAGATGCAAGCCTGAGCAAGAAAGAATTAAAAGAGAAGAAAAAGACCGGACTGATCTATCCGTCCGTAGCATACGAGATCGGCGCCAGGATTACGGAGATGACAGGGCAGGAAGTCCGCGTCACCGTTCCGGGACATATGCAGCGCGGCGGCGAGCCGTGCCCGTATGACCGTGTGCTTTCCACCAGACTGGGAGCAGCGGCGGCCAGGCTGATCAAGGCGGGCAGATACGGCTACATGGTGACAGTGAAAAACAACGACATCAGCGAGATTCCGCTGGAGGAAGTGGCGGGACGGCTCAAGACCGTTGACCCGGGCTGTTCCATGATTGAAGAGGCGAGAATGGTTGGCATCAGCTTCGGTGATGAGTAAAAGGAGCTAACTTACATGTCATATACTGCGCTATACCGCAAATGGCGTCCGTCCACATTTGAGGATGTGAAGGGACAGGACCATATTGTAAAGACGTTAAAGAACCAGATTTCTTCCGGACGGGTTGGACATGCCTATCTGTTCTGCGGGACGAGAGGAACCGGTAAGACCAGTATCGCCAAGATTTTTGCAAGGGCAGTCAACTGCGAGCATCCGTCTGACGGCAGCCCGTGCAATGAGTGCGATTCCTGCCGCAGCATCCAGTCCGGCAGTTCCATGAATGTGGTCGAGATTGATGCGGCGTCCAACAACGGCGTGGAGAATATCCGGGAAATCAGGGAGCAGGTCCAGTACCCGCCTACAGAGGGGCGCTACCGGGTTTATATCATCGACGAGGTGCATATGCTTTCTACAGGAGCATTTAACGCCCTGCTCAAAACGCTGGAAGAACCGCCGTCCTATGTGATTTTTATCCTGGCGACGACGGAAGTGCACAAGATACCTGTCACGGTGCTGTCGCGGTGCCAGAGATATGATTTCAGGCGGATCACCATCGATACGCTGACAGCGCATCTGAAGAAGCTGACCGCGTCAGAGCAGATTCAGGCGGAAGATAAGGCGCTCACCTATATCGCAAAAGCGGCGGACGGTTCTGCCCGTGATGCCCTGAGCCTGCTGGACCAGTGTGTCGCGTTCCACTACGGCACGCTGCTGACCTATGACAATGTGCTGGAAGTGCTGGGGGCTGTAGATTCTTCCGTATTCAGCGGACTGCTGCGGGCCGTCATAAACAAACAGACGACAGAGTGCATCCACAAGCTGGAGGAGATGGTCATCCAGGGACGGGAGCTGGGGCAGTTTGTCACCGATTTTATCTGGTATCTGCGGAATCTTCTGCTGATCCAGACGGCGGAGGATGCGGAGGATATGCTGGAGATGTCCGAGGACAATATCCGGCAGCTCCGGGAGGAAGCGAAGATGGTGGACGGGGAGACGCTGATGCGTTACATCCGTATATTTTCCGAACTTTCCAACCAGCTGCGCTATGCCAGTCAGAAGCGGGTCCTGATCGAACTGGCCCTGATCAAGCTGACAAAACCGCAGATGGAGCAAAACCTCGACTCCATTTTGCAGCGGCTGAATGAACTGGAGGACCGGCTGGACGAGGGGATCGCCCTGCAGCCAGAGATGATGCAGCAGTTTGCACAGATGCAGGCAGGCGCAGGCAATATGCCGTCATCCGCGGTTTCCGGGGGAGCGGGCGCTGCCGCGGGGATGCCGGGAGGTGCTCCTTACGGCGTGGCTGCGGCAGAACCGGAGATTCCTCCGCAGCAGGTGACGATACCAAAAGCCCAGTTGGAGGACCTGAATCTGATCCGCAATGAGTGGGGAAAGATCATACGGGATCTGGGCGGAGCGATCCGTCCGAGTTTCCGCGATACCGTGGTAGAGCCGAGCGGCGAGAGCTGCCTGTGCATCGTATTTTCCGGTCAGGATAATTATGCGATCGGAAGCCGTCCGACGGTGCTCGGAGAGCTGGAACATTATATAGAAGAAAAATACGGCAAGAAGCTGTATCTGAAAACAAGGGTAAAACATGCAGGGGAACGGCTGAATACGATTTATGTCAGTGACGAAGAACTGAAAGAAGCCATCCATATGGAGATTACCATAGAGGATTGAGGCCGGACGGGACTTGACAGCAGGGTAAAATAATATATAGTATAAAGAATTCAGGAGGATTATCATGGCAAAACGTGGTGGATTCCCGGGAGGAATGCCGGGCAATATGAACAATTTGATGAAGCAGGCGCAGAGAATGCAGCGCCAGATGGAGGAAGCGAACAAGGAGCTGGAGGAGAAGGAGTACAGCGCATCCGCAGGCGGCGGCGCTGTGACTGTGACGGTATCCGGCAAGAAGGAAGTGGTTTCCGTAAAGCTGTCCGAGGAGGTCGTGGACCCGGATGATATCGAGATGCTGCAGGACCTGATCATGGCGGCGACAAACCAGGCGTTCCGCCAGATGGAAGAGGAGTCCAGCGCGGCTATGGCAAAACTGACCGGCGGTTTAGGCGGTATGGGCGGAGGTTTCCCGTTCTAAGATGGATTATTACAGCAGTCAGATTACAAGATTGATCGAAGAGTTGGCAAAGCTTCCGGGTGTAGGCGCGAAATCGGCGCAGAGACTGGCGTTTCATATTATCAACATGCCGCAGGAGCAGGTGGCGGGACTTGCCGGGGCGATCACCCAGGCCAAGCAGAACGTGCGCTACTGCAAGGAGTGCTTTACCTTGACGGACCAGGAGCTTTGTCCGATCTGCAGCAGCGAAAAGAGGGATCATGGCACGATCATGGTTGTCGAGAACACCAGGGATTTGGCGGCTTACGAAAAGACCGGCAAGTTCGACGGGGTATATCATGTACTGCACGGTGCCATTTCCCCGATGCTGGGCATCGGACCGAATGACATCAAGCTGAAAGAGCTGATGCAGCGGCTTCAGGGAGATGTGAAAGAGGTCATCATTGCGACCAATTCCAGCCTGGAAGGCGAGACTACGGCGATGTATATCAGCAAGCTCATAAAACCGACCGGAATCCGGGTGAGCAGGATAGCCAGCGGAGTGCCCGTGGGCGGCGATTTGGAATATATCGATGAAGTAACTTTGTTAAGAGCCTTGGAAGGGCGAATAGAACTGTAACCGGTGTGACGTCCGGTGTAAGGAGATTCAGAAGATGGATAAATACGAGTTTAACATAAAGGTGGAACAGCTTCGGAAGCTGGTGAACAAAGGAGATTACGAGACGGCTCTGAAGATTGTGGACACCATAGACTGGAAAAAGGTCCGCAATGCCAACCTGCTGTCGATGGTTGCCCAGGTTTACGAGAAAAATGAGGAATACCAGGATGCAAAGGACGTTCTGCTGCTGGCATTTGAACGTGCGCCGATAGGCAAGCGCCTGTTGTTCAAGCTGACCGATTTGGCTGTGAAGGAAGGAAATACCGAAGAGGCGGAGGCGTATTACAGGGAGTTCTGTGATCTGGCTGTGGATGATCCCCGCCAGCATCTGCTGCGCTATATGATATTGAAGCAGAAAGGCGCGCCGGCAGAGCAGCTGATCCATTCACTGGAAGGATATACGGCGGAGGAACTGGATGAGAAGTGGCTTTATGAGCTTGCCGTTCTGTACCACGAGGCGGGTGATGAGGCAGCCTGCGTGGCTACCTGTGACAAGATCATGCTGATGTTCGGTCTTGGAAAATATGTAGACAAGGCGATGGAGCTGAAGCTTCAGTATGCCCCGCTGACAAAATATCAGATGGACCTGGTTGAGAACCGGGAAAAATACGAGGCCAAACTTCGGGCGGTGGAGCAGTCATTCAATGATGTGGCAGATCGTGACGAGGATGAGGCGGCGGCTGTGTCCCGCGTCCATGTGCAGAGGGAGACGCCGGAAGAACCGGATGTTTCGGTCAGCCGGATGAGGTCCGGGGAGCCGGATATCCCGGTTAGCGAGGTGATGCCCGGGGAGCCGGATATCCCGGGCAGTCAGATGATGTATGGGGAGTCGGATATCCCGATCAGCCAGGTGATGCCCGGGGAGCCAGGTGTCCCGGTCGGTCAGGTGATGCCGGCGGAACCGGTCCGGGAAGCAGACATGTGGCGTGAGCCGCTTTCGGAAACGGAAGATATGCGGCAGGAGCCATTTCAGAATACGACAGCAGATATACGGCCGGAGCTGTTTACGACGGCTGTGGCAGAGCCGTCTCCTCATATGGAGTATGACGAGGCGGAAGCGATCGCAGCGGCGGTAAAGCAGGCGGAGGTGGAGGAGCATCTTGCAAAAGAGATGTCCAAGCTCTCTGTGGAAGAGTTTGTCCAGGATGAGGATGAGGCTGGGAAGACCAGAGTGCTGGGCGACTTAAAACGTGCCCAGATCCTGTCCCAGGAGACGACCATACTGCCGGACATCAACAAGATGGCAGCCGCGGAAGCGGAAGAACCGGAAGAGGAAGTGGAGCTTCCGAAGGTTGCAAACCATCTCATGATTGAGGCAAAGACCCCGGAAAAGGGACTGGAGATGGCGACGGAGGCTCTTCGCCAGATTCAGGCGGAGACCGGCATTAAGAACCCGGTGGCAAAAATCAGCGGTTCCAAGCTGAATAAGCGGGGGATTTTGGCCTGTGCAGCGAAACTTAAGGGCAAAGACCTGATGGTTGAGGAAGCTGGCGACCTGTCTCCGGAGATGTTGAAGGAACTGGAGATCCTGATGGCGCAGGACACCAGCGGAATGCGGGTAATTCTGATCGACAATCCGAAGCAGATGGAGATGCTGCATGCAAAAAATGTATCGCTGGCAAGCAAGTTTGAATGCATTGGCAGCGGTGATGCACCTGATGCATCTGCGTTTACGGCGCACGCAGCTCCGGTTTTACCGGAGGCGGATGACCGGCCGGTCAGACATGTCACCCCTGTCAGGGATACGGCTATGCGCGTGGAAGCGCCGGAGGATTACGGGTACGAAGAAGACGAGCAGGAGTATGAAGACGACGAGGAGATGGATATCGACGAATTTGCCCAGTACGCCTGCAAATATGCATCCGAGATTGACTGCAGCATCACCGGAAAGAGCATGCTGGCGTTGTATGAGCGGATTGAAATCATGGAAGAGGACGGAGTTTTGCTGACCAGGGCCAATGCCGAGGAGCTGATTGAAGAGGCGGCGGACAGAGCGGAGAAACCATCTCTTGGCAAGCTGATCACCGGAGTATTTTCTTCAAAGTATGACAAGGACGGTTTGCTTATCTTAAAGGAAGAGCATTTTATATAAACTATGGCAGAGATAAAATTAATTGCACTTGATTTAGACGGAACGCTTCTGGACAGCCAGAAGCGTCTGTCTTATAGAAACGAAACCGTATTAAAGGCGTGTATCGAAAAGGGAATCTGGGTGGTGCCCTGCACGGGACGTATCTGGGGCGGTGTCCCGGAGTTCCTGAGGGATTTTCCCGGAATCCGGTATGCGATCACCGCAAATGGAGCCATAATAGAAGATGTAGAGCGACAGGTCATCCTGGACGCACATAAGATGACGTGTGAACTGGCGATGGATATTCTTCTGATGGCGAGACAGTTCCACACTATGTATGATGTATACACGGGTGGCCGTGCTTTTGGCGAGGAACGTTTTATGGACCATATGGAAGACTATGGGATTTCTCCGCTGATCCAAAAAATGGTACGCAGCACTAGGATGGCTGTGCCGGACGTCCGGGAACAGGTCAGGCAACTGGGACAGCCTGTAGAAAAGATCAATTATTTCTTTGGCGACATGGAAGAGCGCGCCCGCGCAAGGGAGGCTCTGAATGCCAGGGGAGATGTGATCGTAAGTTCATCATTTTCCAACAACCTGGAAATCAATGCCCTGGGAGCGACAAAAGGCGAGGCGATCCTGCGTCTTGCCGCACATCTTGGCCTGAGGCCGGAGGAGACGATGGGGATTGGCGACGGAGGGAATGACGTTACAATGATTCGGATGTCGGGAATTGGCGTCGCGATGGGAAATGCAGAAGACAGTTTGAAAGAGATTGCTGATTATGTTACCCTGACGAACGATGAAGACGGGGTTGCCGCCGCAATCGAAAGACTGGTATGGGGTCGATAATCATGGATTTTATTATGAAGCACTGGCTTTCCGTGGGAACGGCAGTATTTTTGCTTGCAATGGTGTTGTATGGGCATTACCGGGGATTTCTGCGGATTGCAGTTTCTATGGTTGCGCTGATTGCGACGCTTGTGATCGTCCGGATGGGAACGCCGTATATGACAAATTTCCTGCTTCAGAATACAGGGATTCACGCCGCCGTAGAACGGGGGCTTATGGGGATTGCCGGAGCGGGGGAGATATCGGAGGCGGAAGTGCAGATGCCGGCAGGACAGAGGATGCTGATCGAGCATCTGAACCTTCCGGACCAGATGAAAGAGGCATTGATTGAAAACAACAACAATGAAGTGTACCGTTTGTTAGGGGTAGATGCCTTCATGGATTACATTGGCGCGTTTCTGACCAATATGGTATTAAACGTTGTATGCTCGATTGTGCTTTTTCTTTTGGTTTTTATCGGGATCAGGCTGCTGATGAGGTGGCTCGACCTGTTGGCAAGGCTTCCAATTCTATCTGGAATGAATCAGATTGCCGGTGCGGTTTTGGGGGGAGTACAGGGGCTGTTGATTATCTGGATACTTTGCCTGCTCGTAACGGTTTGCTCTGCAACGGCCTGGGGGCGGGCGGTGCTTGACCAGGTTGAGGCAGAACCGTGGCTGTTTTTTCTTTATAAGAACAATATTTTCAACTGGCTGATTGCCGGTATCTTGAACAGCCTGGGCTGATCCGGGCTGAATCGTAGCTGCTGCTGGAGAATAAGAATGTTGTTTTTTTATAGCAGAGAATAAAAATCCGGATCAAATTGACGATATCATATGTACAATAAAAACAATTCCACAGATTTTCGGGATGCCCTGAGAATTTGTGGAGTTTTTTTAACCCACTAAATATAGGAAATATATAGTAAAATGGGTATATCTTGTGGTTGTGATGCATATATAAAAATTGTTTAAAAAAAAGACACAAATTCCCTTGACAAGTTTCGGTGGAAATGGTATTATAAAGCTCCACCGTGTGATGCGGAGGTCGAATCTGAAAGGATTTGAAAAAATAAAAAAAGTTGTTGACAAACGCTTGGCGGTGTGATAGAATAAACGAGTTGCCGCTGAGATAGAGACAACAAAGAACAACAAAGCGAACCTTGAAAATAGAAGATTGAACAGTATG